>NZ_JALNUT010000006.1:0-193505 GCF_026540945.1 Sphingomonas sp. GC_Shp_3 | reverse complement strand
GTGCCCAAGGGTCAAGCTGATCCCCTTAACATCTTTAAGTAGCATGTGAGCATATTCCCGCTTGAACAGGGAAAATACAAGCATAGGTCTTTTATAAATGTTATATAGGCAGATCCCCGTTGACCTTTGACCAGGATTACGTCTCGCTTTTTGGGCGAAGGATCTGAAGCCACATGTGTCGTGTCGCTGCGCCAGATCGACAACCAACTTGAAACTTTCCGTGCTGGCGAACGACCGAATTACCTCATGCCCGACGTTGAGGACGTCCACTCGCTGAATATGAGGTGCTACCTCTTTGATCCTTAGGTAAGCATCCAAGTCAAATTGCTCTTTTGGGTCAAGCACGCAATAGGTGGATTGGGAAATGTCCTGCTTCGTGATCATCATCCCGTCGTGGAATCTTGGTAGGTAAAACTGAGAAAAGCGATTTGTTGTCGTGGGTAGGAGGGACGGTTCGATTGTTGCTTGTGGCGCAAATGCAATGCTTACGGTTGCGTTCATGAGCTTGCCGTATTTTATAGCCGCATATCCTCCCATGGACTGCCCTATGGCAACACGTTGCGAGTATTTTTGTATAATATGCTCACACATTACCAGCGCTGCCTCAACATCTTCTGAGGGAAACCAGTTGGCGTATTTCGCAACAAAACCGATTGCCGGGTAACCCAGTTTATCAGATGGAGCTTGACCCCAAAAGGACACGCCGTTCGCGTAAGTGCCCATCGGAGAAAATAGTAGCATAAGCGTCTCACCCGGACCGTCTAAGTACAAAACCTGTATTTGCTCATTGTCGAACACTACGACTGGTCGTTCTTCCACTTCGTACTCCCAATACCGTCGAACGGGATAGCACTAGGCTAACGTTCAAACCAGCGATCAGCGAACAAAGAAAGTACCTTATTGCGCAAATCGCGCCGTGCGATGCTAAAAAGATAGGTTTCTTCGTTGATCGTTCGAGCTCCGAAGAGGCTGTGCTATCGTCATTCGATGAGCAAACGATGATCGAGCGCTTAGCGCAACCTTTCACGACCTGACGGTGGCTGATGGAGGAGAGTCCCGCGGAACTGGCGACATGCTGTCCGATGCACAAGCGCTGCTCCAGGCGGTGCTTGAAACCACCGAGGTCATGGCAATTGCCGGCGGCGAAGCTGTGCCTGCTAATGACGAGGCCATCCATTCCGAGGTCGCAAAAGATGTCTGGCGCGCAATGATCCAAGATGCACTGTCTAACGACCACGGTTAAAATCTATGATGCTAACCTGAACCAATTAATCCCTGATGCGGCGATAGTGATCGCCTTGGAACAGGAAGAGTCGGGGCTTAGAATGCTCCCGGCGTTGGCTTCATGGCCTAACTAGTAGGGAGCGTTGAACGTGTGATCATTCTCCAGCATCCATGCTCGTCCCAACATACCAGGGTAGGTCGAGGTATTGGGCGGCCCCTATCCTGCGCAGTATCGAGCGGAGGTCGGCCAAGCTATCAGAGAGGCGTGGCAATGGCTTGTTGGAGCGGCGCTCCTGATCCCCAGTTCGACAGACGCTACATCCTATGTGCCGAGCCGGCGCGCCGATCAAATCGCGACGGCTGCAGATCCTGTTGGGGCTCATTCATCGCAGGCGTTGCGCCGAGACGCCCTAAACGGCAAAATCCGTGAAGATGTTTGGCCGCTATTTCAGCGCGAATAGTTCGGCACGGCAGTTTTCGAAGCGATGAAGGCTGTCGAGGTGGCGGTACGAGCCGCGGCCGGGTTCGGAAACGAGATGGTGGGAGTTAAGTTGGTTCGTGGTGCATTCCACCCGTAGGCCGGTCCACTAACTGATGTTGCAAGCGATAGCGGCGAAGTGCCTTATGATGACCGCGTATTAGACGCTCACGCTTGGGCAAGATCTGATCTAACTGGCCGCGCCAGAGGGCGGGGTTGTCCCCGCTGCGATACTAAATAGTCTTGGCATAGCTCAGGACGCGTTCAATGCTCCCGCGCACCCGCGCTGTCGTTTCAGGCTTTGTGCACCAGATCGGCTGCAGTACGCTCAGGATGTTTTCGGTGCTCACTTGGGACAACGCCAAAGTGCGAAGCGGCGCAGCATAATGGTCCAATGTCATCTTCCACTGCGCCGCGTGCTTGTCATTGCGCGAAGGCTCGCTGAGGTTTCGAATTAGCTCATTTGCGCATTATCCGAAGGTGATCTTCGCCACCGGAAACTCTGGCGTTTAAGCCGCTGCCGCCTTTTTATCATCGCGCGCGGAAATGAGGTAAACCCCACGGCTCAACGCTTACCGAGCCTGCTCCGCCATGGATCGAGCGCTAGCTAGACAAACTTTGCTGAGCGATCCCACCCCCCATCTTTCGATCCCAGCGAAACATGAAGGCCCAACGACGACCGCCGCCGGTGGTGCTGAGATACAGACCGCCACCGTCTGCATACCGGTCTGGTTTGGAGATGTTCTTGATGAAGATCGCAGTTAGACGGTTGATACCTCTAGACATCGCTGCCCCAAAATTTGTCTCCACAGGAGCGTCAATGTTACGAGATGATGCAATACGAAAAAGACAGGCACAATCTAGATTGTTCTGACGAATGAACGGCTTTCAGCCGAAAATCTCAAATATGAAATACGTAGAAGGACGTTACGAGAACATTAGATACGATCCCTCCGTCTCCGCCAGTGCATACGTCGATCGATGCCGACACGTTCGTAGCAGCGCTGCTTTCTTCTCCACGGTCTCGGCTCACTACCAAGCGCCCTCGGCGCCGTCTCCCGATCAGGCTTCGCGCATGTCCAGCAGCGCGCGCAATCGCTCGGCATCGGCGGATGATGCGGGATTGTAGACGATCATCCCGAGTTCCGGCCGCCCTTCCACTGCGAACGAGGAGAACTCCATCGCGAGCAGCCCCGCGTCGGGGTGGTGGATGCGTTTCACACCCTCGCCGTGCGCCACCACGTCGTTATCCTGCCACAGCGTCTCGAATTCGGGGCTGAGGCGACAAAGTTCGGCAACGAGCTTGCTGGCCGCCGCACTGTTGTTCGCGCCCGCGCGCGAAACGTCTGCGCGGAAGGCGCCGACGACAAAGCGGGCAATGCTGTCCCAATCCTCGTTACGGGCTCGGACGTGGTCGCTGCCGAACATGAGGCGAAGGATGTTGCGTCCTTCGCGCGGCAGCTTGGCATAGTCCGTCAGCACCACCGCAGCCGCCCTGTTCCAGCCGACGACGTCCCACATCGCGGTCTTGATGATGGCGGGGCTCAGCAGCATCGCGTCGAGCACGCCCTGTAGTCGGGGGCTAATGCCGTCGACCGGCTGGTAGCGTGCCTCAGGCGGGTGGCCGAGCCCCAGCATGTAGAGGTGCTCGCGTTCCGGCTCGGTCAGCATCAGGCCCTTGGCGATGCGATCAAGCACGTTGGCCGATGGCGCGCCGCCGCGGCCCTGCTCCAGCCAAGTGTACCAAGTCGCGCTGATGTTCGCGCGGCTTGCCACTTCCTCACGGCGCAAGCCTGGCGTGCGCCTCCGGCCCCCGGCGAAACCGAATGCCACCGGATCGAGCCGCGTGCGTCGATCACGCAGATAGGTGCCGAGTTGATTAGGCGCATCGCTTGCCATGATCGATCCTGTTGCAAACTATACCATGATAACGAAACTACTTTACCATGTCCGATCGGTTCGGGATACGCCGCGCTGGCAAGAAGGAGATCCCGATGCGCGTATTCCTGACCGGTGCGACCGGCTTCATCGGCTCGCACGTAATTCCCGAGCTACTCGGTCGCGGCCATCAGGTGCTCGGTCTTGCCCGCTCCGACGCCGGCGCCAGTCGGCTCCAAGAAGCCGGCCTGGAGGTCCATCGCGGCGACCTCAACCAGCCGGAGACGCTCGCCAGCGGCGCAGCGGCGGCCGATGCGGTGATCCACTGTGCGTTTGACCACAACTTCGAGACCTTCTTCGAAAATACCAAGAAAGACGAACGCAACATCGCCGCAATGGGTGAGGCGCTGGAAGGCACGCAGAAGCCGCTCCTGATTACCTCGGGTGTCGGCATCGGCACGCCGTTGGGCGGTGGTCCGGCGACTGAGGACGTGCTCAACCCGCGCCACGCCAATCCGCGCATCGCGACCGAGCTTGCGGGCGCAGCGCTGATCGCGCGACGCATCGACGTGCGTACCATCCGGCTGCCGCAGGTGCACGACACCACCAGAGCCGGGTTGATCACGCCGCTGGTCGCCGAGGCGCGGCGTGCCGGCGCAGTAGCGTATGTGGGCGAGGGGCAGACCCGCTGGTCCGCAGCGCATGTCAGCGACGTGGCGAAGCTTTACGTCCTGGCTTTGGAGAAGGGTGAGCCGGGCGCGCGATACCATGCGTCGGTAGAGGAGGGCGTCACCGCACGGGCCATCGCCGAGGCGATCGGCAAGGGTACGGGGTTGCCGGTCCGCTCGGTCGCGACCGAAGAGGTCGAGCATTATTTTGGGTGGATGGCACCCTTCGCAGCGCTCGACATGATCGCATCGAATGCCTGGACGCGGGCACGTCTGGGGTGGGAGCCGACTGGCCCCGACCTCCTCACCGATCTCGCCGCAATGGAGTATCCTGCTCTCGCCCAGACCTGATCGATCGCCGGTGCTCGCTCGCGGATTTCAGGCGCTCTCCCGAGGAACGATGTTGAAGCCGACATCGACATGCCTTTCGATACCCGTCTCCCCCGCAGCCCGGCGACGCAGGATACGGTTCACCTCGGTTGCGATCCGCGACCCATCGATATCGACCGAGGTGATCGTCGGACGCATGTCGGCTGCAAGCCGAAGATTTCCGAACCCGGTGACGGCGAGCGCCTCTGGAACGCGCACGCCGGCCGCCTGCGCTTCGACAATGAGGCCTTGGGCGATCCAATCCGATCCGCAGACGACCACGTCGGGCCGGGTGGGCAGTGTAGCCAGGGCGAGGAACGCGGTGCGACCCTGGCCGAAGTGGCTCGGCACGGCGACCTCGAACCGCGTCGGCGGCTCGGCCCCTGTGGCGCACCAGCTTTTCTCGAACCCCGAAGCGCGCCGTTCCGAGCGCGCCGATCGCGGCACGATGAGGTGTGGCCGGCGGTAGCCCCGCTCGTGCAGGAAGTCCGCCATCGCGGCCCCGGCCGCGGCGTGCGAGAAGCCGACCGCAACGTCGATCGGATCCTCCGGCAAGCCCCATGTCTCGATGACACTGATCGGGTGACTGCGCAGGCGCTCGCGGGTCTGCTGGTCGGACACGATGCCGGTGAGGATGATCGCATCGACCCGGCGTGACAACGCCGCATTGATCTGCGCGTTGAGCCGGCGGTTGTCCGCACCCGTCAGCGACATGACGACGCTGTTGCCGTCGTCGGAGAGCTGCTCGATCATCGCCTCCATCGTGTCGTTGAAGATCGATTGCGCGATGTCCGGCACCAGCGCCGCGATCAATCGCGAGCGGTTTGACGCGAGGGCGCCGGCATTGAGATTGGGGAGATAGCCGGTCTGCGCGACCGCCGCCTCGATCCGCCGCGCCGTCGCGGCGGCGACGACTCCGGGGTTGTTGAGGAAGCGCGAGACGGTCGCGGTGGACACGCCGGCGAGCGCAGCGACGTCTTCGAGACGGGGAGCCCGAGCGATCATGCGCCGCTTCTACCCTTGCGCAAGCTTTGTGCAAGAAAGCGCTTGCAAGCGCTTACATCGTCGCATAGCTAGATTGTTATGTCTCATGACTATGATCCGCTCGCCGCTGAAAGCTTTGACAGTGCTCATGCCGACTACGCCCGGCTGCGCGAGCAGTGCCCGGTCGTGCACAGCGATACGTGGGGCGGCTTCTGGGCGCTGATGAAGCACGACGATGTCGCTACCGCAGCGACCGAGTGGCAGACCTACATCACCTCGCAGCAGAACGTCGTACCCAAGGTCGCGTTCACCGGCCGTCGGCCGCCGCTGCATCTCGATCCGCCGGAGCACACGCCGTATCGCCGCGCGCTGAGCCCGCTGCTGACCGAGCGGCGCATCGCGCGGCTCGAACCCGTGGTGCGGACGATCTGCCGCGATCTCGTCGCCAGGATGGTCGCGAACGGCGGCGGCGACGTCTGCGCCGATTATGGCGCGCACATGCCGGTGGCGGTGTTCGCGCACTGGATGAACCTCGATACGGCGGCCATCGACGCGCTGGTCGATGCCGGCCGGCGTTACAATGTCGCGGTGCAGTCCGCCGACATGGACACCACCAAGGAAACCAGCTCGCTGCTCTACGACATGGCGCGCAAGGTGGTGGCGGACCGTCGCGCCGCGCCGCTGCCGGTCGACGAGGATGCGACCAGCGCACTGCTGGCGGTGCGGGTCGACGGCGAACCGCTGCCTGAGGAGATGATTGTCGGTACGATCCGGCAGGTGCTGGTGGTCGGGCTGATCGCCCCGAGCGTGGTGATCGGATCGATCGCGGTGCATCTGTCGCGTCACCCCGATCTACAGGCGCAGCTGCGCGCAGACCCGTCGCTGATGCCGGCCGCCATCGAGGAGTTCCTGCGATTGTACGCGCCGTATCGCGGCTTCGCGCGCACCGCGACGTGCCCGGTGGCGATCCGAGAGCGCACCATCCCCGCAGGCGAGCCGATCGCTTTGGTCTACGCCTCCGCCAACCGCGACGCCGACGTGTTCGACGATCCTGACAGTTTCCGTATCGACCGGCCGAACATGAAGGATTCGCTCGCGTTCGGTCGCGGGCCGCACAATTGCGTCGGTGCCGCCCTGGCGCGACTGGAACTGCGCGTGGCGATCGAGGAATTGCTCGCCGCCGCGCCGTCGTTCACGCTGGCGGGCGAGCCCAAGCCGACGCGCTTCCCCGAAATCGGCGCTCTGTCGGCGCCGATCCGGTTCGGGGCGGCGGCATGAGCGGCGTGGTCCTCGCGGTCGGTGATCTCGCGATGGACCGCGCAGAGTATGACGAGAGCTTCGTCGCCACCCGCGACGTGCTCACCGCCGCGGAGGTGACGTTCGGGCAGCTCGAAACCAGCTTTGCAGCAGCGGGCGTGCGTGCTCCGCAGGCGCGCCATGCCGTGCTGGCGCGGCCGGACGGCGCCGCAGCACTGGCGCGCGCGGGGTTCGACCTGATCTCGATGGCGGGCAACCATGTGCTCGACTGGGGCAATGATGCCTTCTTCGAAACCAAGGCGCATATCGAGGAAGCCGGCATGCAGGTGGTCGGCGCCGGTGCCAACATCGCCGAGGCGCGCAAGCCCGCCCGCTATACTTTAGCGGACGGCACGACGGTCGCCTTCCTCGCCTATTCCAGCATCCTGCCGATGAACTATTGGGCGGACGAGCGTCGCCCCGGCTGCGCGCCGATGCGCGCCTTCACCGTGTACGAGCAGATCGAGCACGACCAGCCGGGCACGCCGCCGCGCACGCACAGCTTCCCGCACCGCGAGGATCTCGCCGCTCTGGAGGCGGATATCCGCGCCGCCAAGGCCGATACCGACGTGGTGTTCGTCTCGCTGCACTGGGGTATCCATTTCGTGCGGGCGAGCATTCCCGACTATGCGCGCGACGTCGCCCGGGCGGCGATCGCGGCGGGCGCGGACGCGATCCTCGGGGGGCATCCGCACATCCTCAAAGGGTGCGAGCTGATCGACGGGCGGCCGGTGTTCCATTCGCTGTGCAACTTCGCGACCGATCTCAAGATGGATGCAGGCCACGCAGCGTCGAAAAGCTGGAACGAGATCCGCGTTCTCGCCGAGGAATGGGAGCCGGATTTCGAGGGGCTGTATAACTTCCCGACCGCGTCGCGCCTGTCGATGGTGGCGCGCTTCGAAGTCGCCGGCGGACGCATCGTGCGCAGCGGATTCCTGCCGCTCTATATCGACCGCGACGCGGTGCCGCGCATCGTCGGGCAGGACGATCCGCACCATGCGGAGGTGGTTGCGTACATGGCCGATATTACCCGCGAGGCCGGGCTGAACGCCCGCTATGTCATTGCGGACGACATGGTGGAGATCGTCGCGTGAGCCGCCGCGCCTTCCCGCTCGAGGGGATCGTCTTCCTCTATTTCCTCGCGTACCTACCCAACGTCATCATCACCAAGCTGGTGACGACGCAGCCCAACGCGCGGTTCGGCGGGCCGCTCACCGGGCTGGAAACGCTGCCCGCCTCGCTGATCCTCAACCTGGTGATGACGTACGTCTTCATCTGGCTGTCGGGCTGGTACCGCGAGGCGAACACGGTGACGATCGCGGGGCGGCGCGTGCCGTTCCCGACGCGCTACACCTTGCTGTCCGCGTTCGGCACCGCGCTGGTGCTGTTCACCGTGCCGCTGTCGTTCACGTTCCAGGGCGTCAGCGTACCGTTCATCCAGTTGCTAATGCGTGGCGACATCCTCATCATCGCGCCGCTGGTCGACCTCATGTTCGGCCGCAAGGTGCGGTGGTGGAGCTGGACCGCGCTGGTGATGGTGGCGGTGGCGCTGTTCATCACCATCCATGCGCGCGGTGGCCTTGCGCTGCCGCCGCTCGCGCTGCTCGACGTGGTGCTGTACACGCTCGGCTACTTCATCCGGCTGGCGGTGATGACGCGGGTTTCCAAAACCGGCGAGCTCGCCACGATCCGCCGCTATTTCGTCGAGGAGAAGATCGTCGCGCTGCCGCTCGCGGTGGTGGCGCTGGCGGTGCTGTCGGCAAGCGGGATCGGCGGGCAGGCGGGGCAACTCGGTATCGGCTTCCTTCGCGTGTGGGGTGATCCGGTGATCTGGTCCTTAGTCGCGATCGCAGTGACGCTGACGATCATCTCGATCTTCTCGGCGGTGATCCTGCTCGATGCGCGCGAGAACGCCTATTGCGTGCCGCTGGAGCGCGCCTCCAGCCTGGTTGCCGGCATCGGCGGCGCGATCCTGCTGGCGGTCGGCTGGGGCCTCCCTGTGCCGAGCACGCTCGATCTGGTCGGCGCCGCCATCCTGATCGCGGCGATCGTCCTGCTGTCGCTGGCGCCGCGGTTTTCACGCGCGCTGAAGCCCGCACGCGCGGAGGCACAATAGCTCGAACACACCCTCCGGTACGCGCCCGATGGAAGGCACGACCGGTTCAGAGAGAGGAGACTGACATGCTTTCGTTCGTCGAACGGCGTCCTGCGCACACCTTGTCGGGCATCGCGTGTGGCGCGCTGGGCATCGCCCTTGCGACGCCTGCCGCCGCGCAGACCGCGCAGCCGGTGACACAGGCCGATCCCACGCCGACCACCGGCTCCGCGCCCGCCACGGCGCTGGCGGATGACGAGACGCAGCCGGCGTCCGCCAGCAGTGCGACCAACGACGACATCGTCGTCACCGGCAGCCGCATCAAGGGCGTCGCGGCGGTCGGCTCGGCGGTGATATCGGTCGATCAGGCGAAAATCGCGCAGGAACCGGTAACGTCGAGCGCGGATCTGCTGCGCCGCGTGCCGCAGATCGTCGGGCTGGGGCAGAACCGCAACGGCGGCACCGCGCAGAACGGTGCGGCCAATGCCACGCGCGGGTCCGGCATCAATCTGCGCGGGATCGGCACCAACGCGACGCTGGTGCTGTACGACGGCAAGCGCCTGCCGCCGCAGGGCACGCAGGGGCAATATACCGACCCTTCGGTGATCCCGTCGATCATGCTCAGCCGGGTCGAGGTGGTGGCGGACGGCGCATCGGCGATCTACGGGTCGGATGCGGTCGCGGGGGTGGTCAACTTCATCCTGCGCAAGAACTTTGACGGTGCCGAACTGCGCGCGCGCAGCGGCTTCACCGATGATGGCGCTTACGGCGAACAGCAGGTCGCCGGCCTGTTCGGCAAGAAGTGGAACGGCGGCTATCTCACCTTCGCCGCCGAATATACGCACAATTCGGCACTCTACGGCGCTAGCCTGCCGTGGTACCGCGACGACAATCGCGACCGTGGCGGTCGTGATCTGCGCACCACGTTCTGCAACCCCGGCACGATCACCTCCGGTGGCCGCAGCTATGCCATTCCCGCCGGCGGCGTAACGCAGGCGAACGCTGCTTCGCTCATCGCGGGGACCAGCAACAAGTGCGATTACAACGGCTATGACGCGGTCATCCCCGAACAGCAGCGGATCAGCACGGTCGCCAATTTCAGCCAGGATGTCGGTTCGCGCCTGCGCATCTTCGCGGATGGCTTCTATTCCTACCGCGACGGGATCACGCCCGGCGTGGGCGACACGTTCACCGCGACGGTGCGCAACACCAACCCGTTCTTCGTCGCGCCTGCCGCTGGCGTGACATCGGAGACGGTCGCCTATTCGTTGCTGCCCGAACTCGGCGCGGACCAGAACCCCTACCACGGCTATTCGTGGAACGTGTCCGGCGGCGCGGAGGCCAAGCTGTTCGGCGACTGGTCCGCCACGGCCTATTACCAGCACGGCGAGTCCAAGGACGTGTCCGACCGGCGTGTCGGCGTGAACGCGGCGGCGCTGGCGACGGCGCTCGCCGACACCAACCCGGCGACCGCGCTCAACGTGTTCGGCGGCCCCAACAACCCGGCGACGCTGGCGAGCATCCACGACAATTATTTCCAGATCGTCGGGGCGACCCGGCTCGATGTCGCGAACCTGCAATTCACCGGGTCGCTGTTCCACCTACCCGGCGGCAACGTCCGCACCGCGATCGGCGGGGAATATCGCAAGGAATATACCTTCACCAGCCTCGTGATGGGCAACAGCGCCGCACAGCGGACGATCGCTGACGCCGGCAGCCGCGACGTGAAGGCGGTGTTCGCCGAATTGTACGTGCCGATCTTCGGCGCGGCCAACGCCATTCCCGGGTTCCAGCAACTCACCGTGTCGCTCGCCGGCCGGTATGAGCATTACAGCAACTTCGGCGATACCAAGAACCCCAAGGTCGGCGTGACATGGAAGCCGATCCACGATCTGACGGTGCGCGGCAGCTACGGCACCTCGTTCCGCGCGCCGACCTTCACCGAAATCTCGCAGGTCGCGGGCGGCGCCGGACTCTATTATGATACGCTGCCGGGTGCGGCCGGCAACCAGACCGGTATCGGCATCGCCGGCGGCAACCCCGGCCTGAAACCGGAAACGGCGACGACGTGGTCGGCCGGTTTCGAATATGCGCCGTCATTCGTACCCGGGCTGATCGCCACCGCGACCTATTTCGACATCGATTACAAGAACCAGATCAACGCGCTGCGCGGCACGTCCGGCATCCTCACCAACCCGCTCTACGCGCCGTTCGTCACGCTGAACCCCAGTGCGGCGCAGGTCGCGGCCCTGATCGGCTCGGGCCTGCCGATCAATCAGGCGATCAACGCGTCAACGGTGACGTTCATCGTCGACGGGCGGCGGCAGAACCTTGGCGAGGCGCTGGTGCGTGGGCTCGATTTCGGGCTGAACTATGCGCACAGCTTCGGCGCGGTGAAGATCGACAGCGGCGTGCAGGGAACCTACTTCACGCATTATGGCTACAGCCCGGTGCCGGGTGCCGCCTTCACCAACGTCGTCAACACCATCAACTTCCCGCAGAAATTCCGCATGCAGGCGGATGTCGGCGCGACGGTGGGCGCGGTGCACGGGCGTATCACGCTCAACCACCTGAGCGGTTACGCCAACACCGGCGTGACGCCGTACCAGCGGATCAGCGCCTACGATACGGTCGACCTGTACCTCGGCTTCGACATCACGCCGCGCTTCACGCTGTCGGTGGATGCGCGCAACCTATTCAACCGCAACCCGCCGTTCGTCGATCAGGTGCGCGGCTACGATCCGCAATCCACTAACCCGATCCCGCGGCTGATCTCCGTCACCGCCGGGGTCAAGTTCTGATGCGCCGCCGCTGGTGTCTCGCCGGTCTGGTCGCAGCCGGCTGGGCGGTGCCGGCGGCGGCACAGGATTGCGCGAGCCTGGCGGGAACATACGCCGGCGCGTTTGTCGTCACCAACGCGGCGGCGGTTCATGCGAACGCTGCGCAGCCGTTCCAGCCGGATACGCCGGGCGGGTACAAGTCGTTGCCCGTCCGGGTACCGCTATGCCGGGTCGCGGGTACGATCGAGGGCAATATCGGCTTCGAACTGTGGTTGCCGTTGGCGGGTGCGTGGAACGGTCGGCTGCTCGGCGCCGGCGTCGGCGGGGATGCCGGCGTGTTCAACTACAACGACCTCAGCCGCCGCGTGGCCGAAGGGTTCGCCGCTGTCACCACCGACAGCGGCCACAAGAGCAGCCAGCCGCACTGGATGATGAACCCGAAGGTGCGCACCGACTACGAACACCGCGCCACGCACCTCGCCACGCAGGCCGCCAAAGCCATCGTCGCGCGCTTCTACGCGCGGCCGGCGACGCACAGCTATTTCCTCGGCTGTTCGGGCGGCGGGCGGCAGGGGCTGAAGGAACTGGAGGAATATCCCGCCGATTACGACGGCATCGTCGCGGGTGCGCCGGGGCCGTACATGCCGCTGATCTCGGTGCGGATGATGTGGTCCTCGCTGCTTCAGAAGCAGCACCCGGCTGCGGCGCTGAGCGATGCCGATTGGTCGTTGTACGAGAAGGCGACCTTTGCAGCCTGCGACGCGAAGGACGGGGTGCGCGACGGCGTGGTCGAGAACCCGCTGACGTGTGGGTTCAAGCCGGCCGTGCTCGCCTGCAAGACCGGCCAGAGCGGCGGCTGCCTGTCCGCGCCCAAGGTCAGGATGCTCGCCACCATCGTCGGCGCGATGCCCGATGAACATGGGCGGCCGATGGACCGCGGCCTATTGCCGGGCGTGCGGACGCGGCCCGGCCCGCCGTCGCCGCTGCTGCGCCAGATGTGGGCGGATGCGGTGCACAACAACCCGGATTGGGACGAGAACACGTTCCGGCGCAGCGCCGATCTCGCCGCCGCCAACGCCGCTATGCCGCAGTTGCGCGCCGACCGTACCGACATCGCGCCGTTCCTCGCGCGCGGTGGCAAGGCAATCATCTATCAGGGTTGGCAGGACCCTTCGGTCATCGCCGGACCGACGATCGACTTCTATCGCCGGCTTGCCGCCGCGCAGGGCGGGATGGCCGCGCTTCGGCAATCGGTGCGTTTGATGATGGTGCCGGGCATGTACCATTGCCAGGGCGGCCCCGGTGTCGACCAGTTCGGGGGTTCGGGGCAGGCCACCGCACCCAGCGATCCGCAGCGCGACGTGCTGTGGTCGGTGATCGACTGGGTCGAGCATGGCCGCGCGCCCGATGCGGTTATCGGCACGCGCCTGTCCGCGGGCGTGCCGGTGTTCACCCGCAAGCTATGCGCGTTCCCGCAGAGTGCGCGCTATACCGGCGGCGATCAGGCGGATGCGCGGTCGTACCGATGTGCGCTCGATCCCGTGCTGGCGGCGTACCGCTGACATGCTGAGCGACCGCATCGCCACGCACATCGCCGAGATGCCGTACGCCGCGCTGTCGCCGCACGCGCTCGACATGACGCGGCTGGCGCTGCTCGATGCGATCGGCGTCATGCTGGGGGCAAGCGGGCTGAGCCCGGAGGCGACGCCGTTCCGCGATCTCGCGCTGGCGAGCGGCACCGGGCCGAGCCTGCTGCTCGGCGGTACGGCGCGGGTGCCGGCGACGGCGGCGGCGTTCGCCAACGGTGCGCTCGCCCATGCGCTCGATTACGAGGATGCGTTCGACCGTGCGCCCTGCCACCCCAATGCCGCGCTGGTGCCCGCCCTGCTCGCGCTGGCGGAGGCGCGCGGCGCCACCGCCACGGAGTTTCTGGCGGCGATGGCGATCGGCTGTGACCTGACCTGTCGCATGGCGCTCGCGCTTGGCGCACCGATGGAGGCAGGCGGCTGGTATCCGCCGCCGATCCTCGGCGCGTTCGGCGCGACGGCAGGCGCGGCGCGGCTGCTCGGCCTCGATGCCGCGCAGACCCGGTCGGCGCTGTCGCTCGCTTTGTGTCAGGCGACCGCGCCCGGAGAGATCAAGCACAGCGTCGCCACTACGATACGCGCTGTGCGGGAGGCTTTTCCGGCGCAGGCGGCGGTAACGGCGGCGTTGCTGGCGCACAGCGGCGTGATCGGTTTCGAGTCGCCGCTGGAGGGGGAAGGGGGCTTCTATCGCCTCTATGCGGACGGCATGTTCGATGAAGTGGTGCTGCTCGACGGGCTGGGTGAGCGGGTGCACGGCGAACAGCTCAGTTTCAAGCGCTGGCCGGCCTGTCGCGGCACGCACGCCTATATCGAGGCGGCACTGCGCCTGCGCGAGCGTCTCGGCGGAGCGTGGCAGCATATCGCCGCCATCACCATCACGGTCGGCGACGTGCAGCGCATGCTGGTTGAGCCGCCGGCCCGCAAGCAGGCGCCCGCCACCGCGATCGACGCCAAGTTCAGTATCTTCTACACGGTGGCATGCGCGCTGGTGCGCGGCGCGGTCGGACTTCAGGATTTCGACGGTGGCGCGCGGATCGATGCCGATCTGCTTGCGCTCACCGCCCGCATGGCGGCGATCCACGACACCGCGCAGGTGGCGACCGCGTTCGGTGGCATCGTCACCGCCACGCTCGATGACGGCAGCGTGTTGCGCGAGGCGGTGATGGTCCCGCTCGGTCATCCCGATCGCCCGATCGCGACCGCGGCGCTGATCGACAAATTCGTGGCATGTGCGGGGGAGGCGGCGCTGCCCTACAATGCGACAGCGGCGGGGGCGTTGGCCGAACGGCTGCTGTCGCTTGGCGGCGATACCAACGTCGCCACGCTGCTGGCGCGCGATTGAAGGAGAATGACATGCCCCGCACGATGATCGCGCTGGCAGCGCTGCTGGCGATCGGCGCAGCTCCGGCCCCGGCGCCGGCTGTGCGGCATGTCGAGGCGCGGCTCGATACCGGCAACGTCTGGGCGGCGGACATCCCGGCGCAGTGGAACGGCACGGTGCTGCTGTTCAGCCATGGCTTCAGCGCCGGCCCGGCCAACCCGCCGCGCGATCGCCCGCACGAAGGCGCGGAGGCGTTGCTGGCAAGCGGATATGCGCTGCTCGGCAGTTCGTACCGCGAAACCGGCTGGGCGGTCGAGAAAGCGGTACCGGACCAGATCGACGCGCTCAACGCGTTTGCGCGCGCCGTCGGCAAACCGCGTCGCGTCATCGCTTATGGCGAGTCGATGGGCGGCCTCGTCACCGCCGCGCTGGTCGAGCGCCATCCGGACCGGATCGACGGGGCGATGCCGATGTGCGCGTCGCTATCGGGCACGCTCGGCATGGAGAACCAGGCGCTCGACGGCGCATGGGCGCTGAGGACGCTGGTCGATCCCGGCGCACCGCTTCGCATCGTGGGCGTCTGGCATCCCGGCGCCCCGCAACCGCCGATTCGCGAGGAAGGCCCGGCGGTGGACGCGCTGCTCGCCAAAGCGATCGCTACGCCGGCAGGTCGCGCCCGCCTCGCGCTTGCCGCCGCGTTCGCACAACTGCCCGACCGGCCCGATGCAGCGGCACCGCCGGCGGGCTCGTCCGATCTCGATGGGCGGGTCGATGCCTATGCGCGCTGGTTCGCGATGGGCGTCTTCTTCCCCCGCTTCGAACAGGAGCGCCGCGCCGGTGGCAACGCGTCGTGGAATGTCGACGTCGATTACGCGGCGCAACTCGCAGCCTCGGGCAAGCGGGCGATGGTGGCAGCGTTGTATCGGCGCGCGGGGCTATCGCTTGCCGCCGATCTCGCGACGCTTGCCAAAGCGCCGCGTATCGCCGCCGATCCGAAGGCGGTCGCCTATATGCGCGCGAATTTCGTTCCAACCGGCAAGCTTCTTCGCCCTGTCCTGACGCTGCATACCATCGGTGACGGCGCGACGATGGTGACGTATGAGCAGGCATATCAGGACATCGTGCGCCGCGCCGCCTCCGGGCAGATGCTGCGCCAGGTGTATGTTCAGGCGACCGGCCACTGCACATTCAATGCCGCTGAGACCGTGGCTGCGATCACGGTGTTAGACCGGCGCATTTCGACCGGCCGTTGGGACGACGCCGCGCTTTTGGCATCGAGCCTGAATCGATCGGCGGGGCCGACCGCGCGCTTTGCGACCTATCGACCTGCCCGGTTCCTCCGGCCCTGCGGTGCCGTGGAGCACACGTGTGCGGGCGAACCAGCTTCGGAGACAGACGTACCGGACACAGGGAGGCAGGTTCGCTAGCGGGGACGCCAACGCGGTGCGTCTCCTTGCCCGTTAGAAAAGACCCGCGACGGCAAAGCTGTTGCCGTCGCCGCATCAGCGAGGAGCAGCATTGGCTTTGACATGTGCCGATCTGGCAGTGATGATCGCGTCGGAGAGGGGCAACGAGCGCCTATGTTGAATCGTCGCGAAACGCTGCTGGCCGGCATGGCCACCGGTTTGCTAAGCTCTGCGGCCCGCGCTGCGGTCCCTGGCGTCTGGCCCGCTTACCCCACGGAGGAAATCGACGTGTGGCCCGGCATCCCGCCGGGTGCCCCCGCCATCCTGCCGGTCGAACAGGTGATCGAGACCGGCGACGCCCAGCATCACGGCCGCATGGTCAAGGGCATCGTTCGCCCGCGCATGAAGGTTTTCCGGCCTTCCAGGCCCAATGGTGCGGCGCTGCTGGTGACGCCCGGCGGCGGCTATTCGGTGATCGTCATCGATGTGGAAGGATATCAGATCGGACCCTGGCTCGCCGAGCGCGGCTGGACGGTGTTCGTCCTATACTATCGGCTGCCGGGCGAAGGCTGGGCGAACCGCGCGGATGTGCCGCTGGCCGACGCGCAACGCGCGATGCGGCTGATCCGGTCGCGCGCGCCGACCTACGGCATCGATCCCGCCAAGGTTGGCGCGCTCGGCTTTTCGGCTGGCGGTCATGTCTGCGGCGATCTCGCCACCCGCTATGACGCGACAGTGTATGCGCCGGTCGATGCAGCGGATCGGCTGAGCGCCCGGCCAGCGATCGCAGCGCCCATCTATGCCGTCCAGTCGATGAGCGCGCCGCTCGCGCATGGTGGTTCGCGCGACATGCTGCTGGGTCCAAACCCGTCGGTCGAGACCCAGCGAGCGCATAGCCCGGCGCATAACGTGACCGCAGCGACGCCGCCCGTCTTCATGGCCCATGCCGAGGATGACACGACCGTCTCGGTCGAGAATACCGTGGAGATGCGCGCCGCGCTCAAGATGGCGGGCGTCAAGGTCGAGACGCATCTGTTCACCGCCGGCCGACATGGCCTGGGGTTGCCGGGCCCGGCAGGAGAGCCCGCGCGGCACTGGAAGGACATGTTCGCCGTCTGGGCGCAGGCGCAAGGGCTCGGCTAGGCGGCTCGATCTTCGCGCTGTCGTCGCGGTTGCCAAATCATGGTCGCAACCGGATAAGGCCGCAAAGCCGTTTGGGAGAGAGAGCGTGTTCGATCAGCCGTGTTGCAAGCATGGCGGCTTAAACCGCCGTGAGCTTGGGTCAGCCAGCGTACTTGGCCTCGCGTCAGCCTGGATGGCTGTTGGCACCACCCCCAGCCTTGCCGCCGATACCGGTTCACCAGCGGTGGGTAGCACGCTGAGCGGCTTCGAGCTTCGCGACGTCCGCTTGCTCGATGGCCCCTTCTTGCAGGCGCAGCGATTGAGCGCCGCCTATCTGCTCAGTCTGGATTGCGACCGGCTGCTGCATAGCTTCCGCGTCAATGCCGGTCTGCCGCCCAAGGCGCCGATCTACGGCGGATGGGAGTCCGCCCCGACGTGGACGGACATCCATTGTCAGGGGCATTCGCTCGGCCACTATCTCTCCGGCGTCGCGTTCATGAGTGCCGCGACGGGCGACAAGCGGATGCGCCAGCGGGTCGACTATATCGTCGCCGAACTCGCCGCCTGTCAGAAGGCGGGTGACACCGGACTGTTATGCGCGTTCCCGGAGGGGCCGGGGCTCGTCGCTGCGTTCATCGCGGACGACAGCAAGGTGACGGGCGTGCCCTGGTACACGTTGCACAAGGTCTACGCGGGCCTGCGCGACGCCTATCAGCAAACCGGCAGCACGCAGGCGCGCGACGTGCTGATCCGGTTCGCGGATTGGGCGGTGGTCGCGACCCGTTCCTTGTCGGACGAACGCTTCGAGACGATGCTCGGGGTCGAGCATGGCGGCATGAACGAGATCTTCGCCGACCTGTTCGCGCTGACCGGCAATCCCGACTACCGCACGATGGCGACGCGCTTCTCGCACAAGGCGACGCTGGTGCCGCTGGAAAAGGCGCAGGATCACCTCGACGGGGTGCACGCGAACACGACCATCCCCAAGATCGTCGGCTTCCAGCGGGTCGCCGAGGTGACGGGCGCAGCGGACTATCACAGCGCTGCCGAGTTCTTCTGGCGCACCGTTGTGCAGACCCGCTCCTATGCGACCGGCGGGCACGGCGATGCCGAGCATTTCTACCCGGTCGTGGATGCGGCACAGCACGTTTTCTCCGCCAAAGGCTCGGAAACGTGCGGCATCTACAACATGCTGAAGCTGACCCGGATGCTGTTCCTGCAGCGGCCGGACGCTGCGTACGCCGACTTCTATGAGCGCGCACTCTACAACGGCATCCTGGCGTCGCAGGATCCGGCAAGCGGGATGGTGACCTATTTCCAAGGCGCGCGGCCGGGCTATGTGAAGCTGTATTGCACGCCCGTCGATTCCTTCTGGTGCTGCACCGGTACCGGCATGGAAAACCACGCCAAATACGGCGAGGCGATCTACTTCCACAATGATCGCGCGCTGTGGGTCAACCTGTTCATCCCGTCTGCGGTGACGTGGCGGCAGCAACACGCCACGCTGACGCAGACCACGCGTTTCCCCGAGGCGCCCTCGACGCGGCTGCGCTGGACCCTTGCGCGACCGACGTCGCTGGCGCTGCACCTGCGGCATCCCGCCTGGGCGCCGGCCGTCGAGGTGCGGGTGAACGGCGAGGTGGTGGCACACGCGGACCGACCGGGCAGCTATGTCACGGTGGACCGGGTCTGGCACAGCGGCGACACGATCGACCTGTCCCTGCCGATGCACGTCGCAGCGGCGCCGCTGCCGTCCGCACCAGACATTTTCGCGCTCACCTATGGCCCGCTGGTGCTGGCGGGAGCGTTCGGGAACGCCGGTATCCCTGCGGGCAGCGACCTTGTCGTCAACGAGCGGAAATACGGCGAGTACCTCAACACCCCGGTTCCCGTCCCGTCCCTGGGCGACGGCGATCCGGAGGCGATCGCGCGCGCAGTCCGGCCGGGCTCCGACCCGCTGACCTTCACCATGCCGGATGCCCGGGGCGAGCCTGTCGAGCTCAAGCCCTACCATCAGGTGGCGCATGAACATTACGCAACCTATTGGAAGATTCGCGATAATGCGCCTGCGAAAGCCTGACCGGACCGCCATGGCACAGGATCATCGACGCGCGGTCGTCGCACGCGGAGGCTATGGCGTCGTGATCTGAACGAGCGGCGGGTTTGGAGACAGAAGAAAGCGTTGCGCCGGCGCGGAACCCGCGGCCGGCATCATGCCCAGTCTTCCAGTTTGCCCATCATGTTTCGGGGCAACGCAGCGCCGAACCGGACGCTGCGCGGACGTTCGGCAGGGGACAATCGAACATCACAGATGTTCTCGATCGCAGCGGAGAGTTCGGTCGGTTCCCGAGTGCCATCCGGCACGATGAAGGCCTTCAGTCGACCGTTATCATGCTGCCGGACGGCCACATCGGCGACTCCATCGATCTGCCGCAACGTGTCGACTACACGAGCTGGCCACACGGTTTCGCCACCAACCTTGACCGCACCGTCCCGTCGACGGATCGGTCGGAGCCTGCGCTCTCCAATCCGCTCGACATGGTCGGGGAGGCTGTAGCTGCGCCCCCTGGCATCGTACAATTGCCAATCATCTTCGCCCGCGGGCGCCAGCCGCCAACGCGGCAGCAGATTATAGGCGTCGTCAGGTAGATCGCGAACGGCGATCCCGCCGGTCTCGGAGGATCCATAGACATCAAGGAGTCGGCTCAGCCCGGCGGCGAGCAGGTCCGTTGCGAGAGTTGCGTCAAGCGGGCCGGCCGAGCTGCATCCCACGACGTCTTCCGGAAACGAGCGGACCAGCCGAGCGATGGCGCGCCATTGATCGGGAACAGCGACCACCAGATCGCCCGAGGCGAGATCGAGGGGGGCGCCCAACGTGCGCGCCACCACCGGGACATTGAGCACCGTCGGCAGGAGGGCCGTCCAGATGATGCCATAAAGATGATGGCCAGGGACCAGGGCCACGACACGACGCCGGCCGCCGAGCTGCGTGGCCAGAAACCGAGCCTCGGTCAGGAGGTCCGCTATGGCATGAACACATGGCCGGGGTTGACCGGTCGAACCGGAGGTCATCACCGTCAGTTCGCCGTCGCCAGGGTCGTGGCGGGCCATGATCCAGCCCACCCACCCTCCGACCACGCGCGGTGGCTCCGGCCCGAGCAGGTGGTCGTCCAGCCCGAACATCTCCGCCAAGGCGCCAAGCGCGCCTAATTGCTCCAGAGAGTCCAGACCCAGGCCGTCGTCACCGATCGGCATTGCATCAGGCCAAATATCCGCTGGCAGGCCCGGCTGGCCGCGCTCGCGCAAGCGTCCGACTTCCGCCATGACGACGGCGCGGGCGATCCGCTGTATCGCCGAGCGGGGAAGCGCCGAACTCATGCCGCGCGGGCTTGGGGCCGATGCACCTGGTTCCGACCGCTGTGTTTCGCCGCGTAGAGCCGGCGATCGGCCAAGGCGATCAACGCGTCGATCGAACCGTTGGCTTCTTCCAATGTGGCGCAGCCGAAACTTGCCGTCGCGCCCAGCTTGCCCATCGGTGTATCGATGCACAAATCCGCGACTGCCGCCCGCATCTCTTCGGCAAGGTTCAGAGCCTGATTGAGGTCGAAGCGCGGCAGCAGTGCCCCGAATTCCTCTCCGCCAAGACGGGCAAAGATGCCCCGCGGCGGCAGGAGCGCCGCACAGGCTTCAGCGACTTGGCAGAGCAGCGTGTCGCCAACGGGGTGCCCATAGCGATCATTGACGATTTTGAAATGGTCTAGGTCGAGGACGACCAGCGCCAGCGAATGGCGCAACTCGCGCCAGTGCGCTTGCTCGCGTTCCATTACCTGGCTGAAATGCCTCCGGTTCGACGCGCCGGTGAGGTGATCGCAGGTCAGCAGGCGGCGAATATCCTCGGCAGCGGCCTCACGCCTCGGCACATCGCGGAGCACGACGGAAAAGCCGGTCGGGAGCGATGAGGCGTCATCCGCCCGTGCCACGACGAGGCGCTGGCACCAGTAGCGTCCCCCATCGCGGCGCTGCTGCCATCCCTCCTGAAGATGCCAGCCGTCTCGCTGCGCGATCTCGACCTGCTCCTCAAGGCGCAAATCCCCACCCGACGGGTCCGTTTGCAGGACCTCTGCCAGCTTGTGGCCGATGACCGTTGCGCAGTCGTGTCCGGTTTGCCGCGTAAAGCCGGGATTGGCGGAGGTGATGAGGCCGTCCGGGGTGATGGACAGCGCGGCATATTCCGCAACGCCGTCCAGCAGGGTTGCGAACCATGTATCGGCTTGTCGCAGCCGTTCCTCTTGAGCAACTTGCTGGCTGATGTCCGACAAGGTCACCATCAGACGGTCGGCGCCAAGCTTGACCATCGTGCATGCGAGCACCTTCGGCGCTGTTTTGCCCCGGCCCCCACCCAGATCGACGAAAATGCGGTGCCCGTCGCAAATTTTGCCGGCGGCAGGCGTGTAGGCGGCGCAAAGGCTGCGCAACTCCGGAGCGTGTTGCTCAAGCGCGGCAAACAGGTTGCTGGCATCACGCGTACCCGCGAGCGGCAACAGATGCTGCATGGCATGCGGGTTCATCATCGCGATCTCGCCGGCAGCATCGCATTCGATCAAGCCGACAGGGCACGCATAGAGGAACTCTAGAAGCTGCTCCTCGCTCGATTTCTCGGTCATGGTTATGGCCTCATCGTTCGATCAGTATGTAACGATATGGTATTTCCTGATCTGCGAGCAGACGAAGGCGGACCTTTGTCGGGCGCATGCGCAGGGTCAGCACATAGGGTATGATATCGTCGATCGCGGCTTCGTCTTCGAACCGTTGCGCCACCATGAAGTTGTTCATGCATTGGCCGACCGCGTCGAAAAACGGCACACCGACAACCGTCGATGGATCAAGGCCCGACATGCGCGCCTCCGTTGCGTTATAGATCGCAACGTTCGTGTCTGCGCCAAAGCCGACAACCCCGTAGGGCAGGGCGTCTCGCTCGTCCGCAGTCATTCCGTCGAGATCGCCGATGGCGACCGTTTCAAAGCTAGCTTCCGACATCGGCACAGGCACTCCAGGTTGCGTGCTACATGCCCGATCGATGTTAACCGGCAGCTAATATCGTCGAACAGCAGTCCAAGATTGCCACGCTCGCCAGGTCTAACGGGAGGCGAAAGCAGGATGGGGGTACCGGAAGCGCCATTCAGGGCCGCTGCGTGATCGCAGGGCGATCATGCAGCCACATCCTGAGACGACGTCGGATCGGCTTGTCCCAATATTCGTAAGCCGCCCCGGAAGCGAGCAGGACCAATGGCACCAGCGCCAGCCCGATCACGACCAACTGCGCGGACGTGGCGTGCTCGTTGGCGACGTAGTTCATCCAGACATACAGGAACGGGAAATGGACCATGTAGATCGGGTAGGAAATGCGTCCGCTCGCCTTGCACAGGCCGAGCATGCCCCTGCCTGGCTCGGAATGCGCGCCGAGGACAAGCATGGCGGGGAACACGAGCACGACACAGGCCGCTTCATAGAGCCCGTTGAGTTTGAGGCCGCCTACCTCCGGCCATGTGGGAAGCGCCATGACGACGATCATCACCGCAGTGAGCGGAAGCCATCCCAGCCGCACGCAAGGCAGCCGGTCCTTCACACGAAAGAGCCACATACCGGTCAGGAACGGGAAACACAGCCGGACCGGTGCCATCCAGACGCTGCGCCAGTCTGACCCTTGATCCAGCGACCCCAGCGCGCCGGCACAGGCGACCAGCACCAGCCCGCTCAGCACCGCCAGAATGGCGAGCACCCGCGCCGACAGGTGCCGCAGCACGAGCGCATAGGCCAAATTGCCGACATACTCCTGGAGCAGGCTCCAGCACGGACCGTTCAAGGTGTGGGTATCGCCGAACCGGTTCGGCAGCGGCCAGGCCGGCAGCAGCAGCAGCCCCATACCAAGCGCAACCAGCACCATCCGCCACGACGCCGCCTGTGCCTGGCCGGCGAATGGATCGAGAAGGTAGCTGGCAAAGCCGAGCAGCACGCCCAGGATCACCATCGGGTGCAGCCGAATGAGTCGCAAGGCAAGGAAGTGGCGGACGCGCATTCCGCCCCAGCGATCGTCATAGGCATAGGCAATCACGAAGCCGGACAGGGCAAAGAAGAAGTCCACCGCCAGCGGCCCGTGATGCAGCAGGATCTTGGAGCCCTGCCAGCCGACGGTGATCCCCTGGATGTGGAACAGCACGACGAGCAGGGCAGCCGATCCGCGCAGGCCGTCAAGCACCTCGAAATGCTGTTTGCCCGTGGCTGTCGTGTCTGCACCGGGCTGGTTTGGCCGCAGTGTCCGACGCTCGACCTGCGCTGCATCGTGTGTGTGCGCCGGACTCATCATTGTGCCCTCGGTTGATTGCGGGGACTGCGACGCTGGCCAGCCCGTACAGATCCGCGCCGGGTCGACGCGTGGGCCAGCAGCGATCGCTGCATCTTCTGCCACCTTGGCCGCGTCACGATCGGGAAGATCGACCGGGTGGCATCGACGCGATCCCGATTGCCGGGAGGCAGGGCCGTGGCGCGGCGTGGCACCCCTCAGTTGCCCTTGCCGAAGGGCAGCGTGAGCGCTTTGCCGTCATAACGGACGGTGCGCATCTCGGGCTGCGTCGTCGCCGCGTCGCCGGGACGGTCCATTACCACGACCCGCAACATCCGCTGCTTGACGAGGCCGGGGAAGGTGCCACGCCGCGCACCGATCGTCAGCGTGCGTTTGGCATCGTCCCAGTGCAGATCGTAGCGCGCCGACTGGCCCTTTTCGTAGGCGTAGGTCTCGTTGTCATCCTCATACAGCGTGAAGCGGCCGTCCGCGCCGGGATAGATGCGCACGTCATAGGGCGCTTCCGGTCGTTCGGTGGCATATTGCAGCACTGAGCCCATCGGCACGATCGCACCGGCGCGCACGTATAGCGGCACCACGTCGAGCGGCGCCTCGCGCGTGACGGTTTCGCCGCCGCGATAGCGCTGGTTGGTCCAGAAATCATACCAGTCGCTGCCGCGTGGCAGGTAGGTCCGCATCGTCAGGTCGCGCGGTGCGCTGAGCGTCGCGGCATCGCGCTTCAACTCGCTCGGCGTGCGCCAGATGAAGCGGAACACGCGACCGCCCTCTGGATGGAAGAACTCGAGCCGCACCGGCAGCCGCTCGCCCTTCCGGAGCGTGTACCGCACCACGCGCGAGCGTGTCGCGCTGCGGTTCCAATCGTCGATCGCGGGCTTGCCGGCCAGAAACAGGCGCATGCCATCGTTACCGGTCAGCCCGATCTCATACTCGCCATCCTCGGGCGCGATCAGATCGCCCTGCCAGCGCGCGGAAAAGTGGCTGAGCGATGTAAGGCCGGCGGGCATTTCGGCAAGCGGCGGGTCGGGCCAGGTGTGGTCGATCTTCGCGTCGAGCGCGGTCCCGGCAGCCTTCTCGAAGTTCTCGCCCGCGAAATACTGCACGTTAAGCCCTGGCTTGCCGTCGGCGGTGCGCAGCACGTCCGCCGGTACCGTGGTCGCTGCGGAAGGCAGGATGTTGTACATCGCCCGCGTGACCGGGTGAACGAGCAGCGACGATCCGAACATGAAGCTGTCGTTGATGCTGCGCACCGCCGGATCATCCGGGAAGTCCATCGGCAACGCGCGCATCAGCGTATAGCCGTCCGACGTCACCTTCGCGCTCAGGCTGTAGATATAGGGCAGCAGTTGGTAGCGCAGGTGCACGCTGTCGAGCAGCGTCTTGTACACCGCCGGATCGAGCGTCTTGAAGATATACGGCTCTCGTTCGACGTTGGTGCCGTGCACGCGCATGATCGGATTGAACGTCGCATATTGGAACCAGCGCGCGAACAGCTCCCGCCATGCCGGGTTCTTCTCGCCACCGGGGAAATCGCTGACGAAGAAGCCGCCGGTGTCCTGCGTCCAGTACGGATTGCCGGTGATGGTGACGTTGACGCCGCCCGACACCTGCTGTGCGAACGTCTTCCAGTTGGCGTAGATGTCGCCCGACCAGGATGCCGCAGCGGTACGCTGCGCCCCCGCCCAGGCCGAGCGGGTTAGGGTGAAGACGCGCTTGTCGCTGGTCGCGCGCTCGCCGTCATAGGTGCCTTGCGTCGTCTCCAGCGAATATGGGTTGAGGTAGCGCGTGAAGTCGCCGAGCGCGTTGCTGCCCAGCG
Organism: Sphingomonas sp. GC_Shp_3; assembly: GCF_026540945.1. Taxonomy (NCBI): domain Bacteria; kingdom Pseudomonadati; phylum Pseudomonadota; class Alphaproteobacteria; order Sphingomonadales; family Sphingomonadaceae; genus Sphingomonas; species Sphingomonas sp. GC_Shp_3. Next base: position 168,124 of record NZ_JALNUT010000006.1, on the reverse strand, counting down.
CCTTGGTGTCGCGGATATTATCGACCGGGTTCCACATCGCCGAGCTGACCTCGACCTCGGTGCCGTCCATCCACAGCGCGTCGACGCCTTTGTCGAGCAGGCCGGACTTCACATATTTGAAGTAGATCTTGCGGCCGAGCGGGCTGTACGCATCGTACACGCGCGCCTGTTTCGATATCCAGTGCAGCGGCTTGAAGCGCAAATCATAACGGTCGAGTTCATGCGCCAGCGGCGTGTCGTTGCCGACCGACGGCCAGATCGACACCATCAGTTTCATGTGCAGATCGTGGATCTCGCGGCTCATCGCCGCCGGGTCGGGATAGCGTTTCGGGTCCCAGATCATGCCCGACCAGGTGCCGTCCTTGTCGCTGCCCCAATATTGCCAGTCCTGCACGATGTAATCGAGCGGGAACTGCTCGCGGCGGAAAGTGCGGGCAACCTCAAGGATGCGATCCTGCGTCGGGTAGCGCTCCTTGCTCATGAACAGGCCGAACGCCTGTTTGGGGTACATCGGCGCGTCGCCGGTCAGCCAGCGATAGGCGCCGACCACGCCGTCCATCGTATCGCCGGCCATGATGTAATAATCGACGCCACCCGGCGCGCTTTCCGCCCATAGCCGCGCGCCATCGGCATCGTCCTTGAAGCGCATCTGCGAATAGGTATCCCACAGCACGCCATAGCGCTCCGTCGAGACCATCACCGGGATGATGATGCCGACGTTGGTCTGGACGAGCAGCAGATCCTTGCCACGCCGGTTCACGTCGTCGTCACTGGTGAAGCCGAAGCCGTAGATGCCCTCGTCCGGTTTGAGCGTGAAGCGGTTCTCGACCTCGTAAGTCGGCGCGTTGGAGATCGTGCGCTTGCTGATCGTCTGCGGCGCGTCCGCCTTTTCGCGGGTGAGCAGGCGGTCGGAGGCATCGTAATAGCTGGCTGCACCCGTGCGCTTGTCGATCGTGACGCGCAGTTTGGCGCCGTTGAGGGTGAGCGTGTCGGCGCTTTCGGTAATTTTAAAGGGCACGTCGCCGGGCGTGCGGATCACGACGAGGCTGCGCGCGGTCCAGTAGGATTGCCCTAGATTGGCGGTCACCCGCACCACGCCGGGTGCATAGAAGATCACCGATTTCGTCACCCCGCCAAGCGTGAACTGCACGCCGTTCCGCAAGCGCTGGAAGTGGAACGCCGCATCCTTGGCGGGCGCGACGGCTTGCATCTGCCCGAGCGGATCGAGCCCCGTCGGCGCGGCAGCGCCTTGCGCGAGCGTGGGGCTCGCCGCGACCATCATGGCGGCGGTGGCGATCCAGCGTGCTTTCATGCGTTTCCCTTTCCCGTTCACGTCAGCGGTCGAACCGCCAGTAATTCATATCGACCAGCGACGGCGCGCCGCCGCCCCGGAAGATCAGGTACAGGTCATGGACGCCGACCGCGCTCGAGACTGCAGCGGTCTTCTTCTGCCATGCGCGCGCATCGGCGACAGGAAGAGTGCCGATGACCGGCCCGTCCGTCCGGTCGAGCCGCAACTCGATGGCCGCGTGTGGCGTGCCGTGGGCGACCTGCGCGCGGAACGCTTTCGCGCCGCTCGCGCCGAAATCGACACCCGCGATCTTGATGTAGCTGCGATCGGCGGTCCGCGTGACGTACACCGCGCCGCCTTCATCCTGCGCCGTGGTGACGCCGGGCGTCCAGGCATAGGGCCGGTCACGGTCGCGCTTGATCCGTGAGGTCCAGGCGATCGTCTCCGCCTCGACGCGGGCATAGGGGTTGAGCGTCCCGATCTGCGGCGCGCTGGTCTTGTCCCACCAGTGCAGGTTCGAAATGGTGCCGTCCGGGTTATAATCGAACTTTGCGATCGAGACCGAGCGGCGCTCGTGATGGATCGGCGTCACCGCGAAGTTCAACTCGTAGCTGAAGCCGAACAGGTACGATCCGCCCTTATAGTCGATGATGCCGGGGTGGTTGCCGGTAGCGCGCATATCGTGGTCCATGATCGGCCCCTTGTACGTCCACGGACCCGTAGGGCGGTCGCTCATCGCGTAGCCGATGCCTTCCGAGCAGCAGGTTGAGGCGAAGGCCATGTAATAATGGCCGCCGCGACCGTAGAACCATGGACCTTCCTGATAATCGGTGATGCGCGGCTGTACCTTGGTGATCGGGCCGGAATAGCTCACCATGTCGGGGTTGAGCTTGACGTACCACAGGTCCGGATTGCCCCAGTAGAGATAGGCCTGACCTTGCCTGTCGATCCACACGGTCGGATCGAAATAGCCTTCGCCCGGCGCGATCAGCGGCTTGCCGAGCACGTCGCGGAACGGCCCGGCGGGATTGTCGGCGACCGCGACCGCGATCACGTTGCGCGGCGATCCCGCCACGGTGATCGGCGCGTAGAGATAGAACTTGCCGTTGCGCGCGACCACCTGCGGCGCCCAGGCGTCGTTGGTCTGGTTCGCCCAGGGAAAGGTCTTGAGCGATGCGACCACGCCGCGATCGGTCCAGTTCGCCATGTCGGTCGAACTGTACAGCCGCCAGTCGAGCATCCTGAAGTCCTCGGCATCGTCCTCGTCGTGGCTGGTGTAGAGATAGACCACGCCGTCATGCACCATCGGCGCGGGATCGGCGGTGAAGCGCGTCTGGATGATCGGCGCGCTCGCCTGCGCGGTGGCAAGCGGCGCTGCCGCGGCGAGCAGCGCGGGCGCGAACAGGCGGGCGAGGCGTGGCATGGAGAAGTCTCCCGGATCAGGGTGTGATGGTGACGATCACGCGCGCGTAGCGGGTGAGCGGCGGCGAACCCTTGTCGCTCACGCGGACGATGAAATGCGCCTCGCGCGGCTCGGTCACCTTGGGCGCGGTGAAATCGACCGTATGGATGTTGGCGGCGATGCCGTTTGGGATCACCGTGCGCCAGTGGCCGACCTCGGCATAATGGAACCACTGGAAGCTGAGGCTGTCGCCATCGGGATCGGTGCTGTCGATTGCGCTCAGCACGAAGCGCTGGCCGGATTTAACGGTAACGCGCTCGGGCGTGGAGAGCTTGACCACCGGCGGGTGGTTGGCGTGGGCGAACGGCTCGGTCGTCCACATCATGCGTGCGGCGAAGTCGTTCTGGAAATCGTCGCGCCAGCGCCAGATGCCGGCACGAAAATCCTTGATCTGCCGATCCGACGGGGTTTGCGCGCGGCCATATTCGCGCTGCTGCCACGGCATGTAGCTGTCGATCGCGTTGGTCCAGATCGGGCGCGTCTCCGGCTCAATGGCGACATTGCTGAACCCGCTCGGATCGGTGGTGGCGACCGGTGGCGTGTAGAGTTCGTAGCGGCCGCCCCAGCCGCCCCAATCGGGATGCTCGGGTACGCTCAGGCCATTGGGGATCAGCGACAGCCAGGACGGCGTATCGCCCTCCATACCATAGGCGACATCGGGATAGACCGCGCCGAGCGGGCCGTGGCCTTGCTGAATGTTGTCGCGCAGCCATGTGTTGCTGATCGTCGTGTTGTCGGCGCCGTCGATCAGCGTGTTGATGCCGGTCCACGTGCCGGCACCGTAGCCGCCGGGGCTGACGATGAAGAACACGTTGGGGAAGGTGCGGCGGATCCACGCGCCGCTGTCGTCCTGGTCCGAGATGGTATAGACGCGCAGCTTCGCGATCAGCCGCTTCGCCTCGGCGGAGCTGCGCATCTCGCGGATGGTGTAGAGCGCCTGCGCCAGCGTGTTCACGCCGCCCCATGCCGTCACCCACAGCGGTCGCGAATCGGGCCGCTCCAGCGCCGCGATGATGAGGCGCGAGCCGGCGGTGTCCTTGCCCGCGCCGACCATCGCCATACCGTAGCCCGGCTGCCCGTCGCGCACGAGCGCGAGCAGCCGATCGGCACCCGGATAGCCGGTTTCGTGCAGCGCGAGGTTCGGTTGCACCTTGCCATAGGCGTGAAGGATGCGGCGGATAGAATCGGGGTGGATCGCCGTCTTCATGTGGACCGAGGTGGTCGCGATCAGCCCTTCCAGGTCGATCTCGCTCGCATACAGGAACAGGCGGGTGAAACTTTCGGTATCGTCCGGGTCTGCCTCGATATCGCTTAGCACGATCAAGCGCTGCTTCTGCGCTGGCGCAGCCATCGGCGTTTCCGAAGCTGCCGCCGCGATCGGCGCGACGAGGAGCGCGGCACCCCCCATCATGGCCCAGAACCTCAGCATCCGTCGCCCTCCCTCTCGTGGCCATTGATCTGACCTTGATGCGGTTCCTAACGCGTTGTGTTTCATTAGTCCTACTGAAAGCAAGCGTGGGGTCCACGAGGTGCAGCAGAACCCCACCCGCGTCGCAGACAAGATGTTGACGTTAACATCGACTAGGTGTCAGATCGAGGCGGATGTTCAAGCGTTGCTCACGCGGCGTCACAGGGGAAGACGACGATGAAGGCAGTTTTTCTGGTGTGTACGATGTTGGCGGCGGCAACGCCCGCGATCGCGGCAGCGCAAAGCGCTTCGGTCTATCGCACCGCCCCGCCGGATGCGCGCGCGGTGACCGTGCACGGCATCGGCGATGGCCGGACGGACGACAGCGCCGCGATCCAGCGCGCGATCGACGCGGCGGCGACGCCGGACGGTGGCGGCCTCGTGTTCCTGCCGAGCGGGCGCTACCGGATCACGCGGAGCATCCTGCTGCGTTCGGGCGTCCGCGTGTTCGGGGTTGGCAAGACGCGGCCGGTGATCGTGCTGGCGGACGATACGCCGGGGTTCGGCAGCGGCATCGCCGCGATGGTCGCCTTCACAGGGGAGGATCAGTTCCGCTCCGGCAAACCCGCGGTGCCGCCGCGTACCACCGTGCCGTTCGACCCCACCATCTTCGACGCGACGCAGACGACCTTCTACTCGGCCCTCGCCAACGTCGATTTCGAGGTCGGCAGCGGCAATGCCGGCGCGGTGGCGGTGCGCTTCCGCGTCGCGCAACATGCCTATCTGCGGCATATCGACTTCCACATGGGGTCGGGTCTCGCGGGCGTGTATCAGGTCGGCAACGCCTGCCAGGACCTGCACTTTTACGGCGGGCGCTACGGTATCGTCACCGAGAAGACCGCGCCGATGTGGCCTTTCACGCTGCTCGATACGACCTTCGAGGGCCAGCGCGACGCCGCCATACGCGAGCATGAGGCCGGGCTGACGCTCGTCAACGTCGGCATCAGCAACACGCCGGTCGGGATCGAGATCGATCCCGGCTATTCGGATTCGCTGTGGGGCAAGGACGTGCGGTTCGACAACGTGTCGAACGCAGCCGTGCTGATCTCCAACGAGAACAACGTCCACACCCAGATCGGCTTCGACAATGCGGTGGCACGCGGCGTGCCGGTGTTCGCGCGGATGCGGGAAAGCGGCGTAACCGTGCCGGGCAAGGGTGCGCAATACCGGGTACGGGACTTCTCCTATGGGCTGAAGATCGGCGCGCTTGGGCAGATGGGCGCGTATGCGACCGAGGCGAACATCGTGCCGCTCGCGAAGATGCCGGTAGCGATGCCGCCCGCGATCCGGCCGCTGCCGCCGGTAGCGGAGTGGGCGAACGCGCGCGATCTGGGCGTGCGGGGCGACGGCGAGAGTGACGACACCGCCGCGCTCCAGCGCGCGATCGACACCCACCGCGTGCTGTACCTGCCGAGTGGCCGCTACCGGATCAGCGATACGCTGACGCTACGGCCGGACAGCGTTCTGATCGCGCTGCACCCCGCGCGCACCCGGCTGTTCCTGCGCGACGACGAGGCCGCGTTTGCCGGCGTGGGCAGCCCGAAGGCGCTGTTGCAAAGCGCGAAGGGCGGCGCTGCGATCGTGTCCGGCCTTGGCCTGTGGGCGGGCAGCATCAACCCGCGTGCGAGCGCTTTGGTGTGGAGGGCGGGTGCTGCGTCGCTGGTGGATGACGTGCGGATCGAGGGGCCGATGCTGCGCGATGGCACCACGCAGGCCAAGCCCGGCGATCCGCGCGTGCGGCCGGACGGTCAGCAGGCGAGCATCTGGGTGACGGACGGCGGCGGTGGTACCTTCTCGGGCATCTGGTCGCCCAACACGCTTGCCTCGGCCGGTTTCCGGGTGTCGAACACCACCACGCCGGGCCATGTCTACGAACTGTCGGCGGAACATCACTACCGGCACGAGATCGTGCTGGAGAATGTCGCCAACTGGGAGTTCCTCGCGCCGCAGACCGAGCAGGAGGTGCGCGACGGCGTCAACGCGATCTCAACCGAATTCCACGATTCCCGCAACGTCCTGTTCGCCAATTATCACTCGTACCGCGTGACGCGCACCGCCAAGCCGATGGATACTGCGGTGCGGCTGTTCAACTCGGGCGACCTCCGCTTCCGCAACGTGCTGGTGAACGCCGAAAGCGGCTTCGCCAGTTGCGACATGAAGGGTTGCGGCACGTTTTCGCGGGCGAGCAAATATCCGTTCGAGAATGCTATCACCGACGTGACCCGCCAGGTACAGGTGCGCGAACGCAACTTCGCGCAGTTGGACGTGCCGGCGGCAGGCGCTGCGGCAACCGCGAGCGGCGTGCCGGTCATGCAGGGCGTCGAGAAACTGGCGGATGGCTTCTACTCGATCGCGGGCGCGAGCGTCGATGCCGAGGGCAAGCTCTATTTCATCGACCGGTTCTACAACCGCATCCATGGCTGGACGCGGGACGCCGGCCTGACGACGGTGACCGACCTGCCGCTCGATCCGGTCAGCCTGGCGGTGGACCGGTCGGGCAAGCTGCTGGTGCTATCCTCCGCCGGGCGTGATGGCACGGTGTACAGCATCGACCCCAAACAGCCGGCGCAGGTGCACGTGATCGCGCCGACCGACACCGCCCCGCACGCCGGCGCGACGACGCTGTTGCCCGGTAACGTGTGGGCGAACGGCGAATTCGACGACCGGATCGATCCCAAGACGTACACCTATCCGACGCTGGCCGACTTCTTCACCACCAAGATGGGGGAGGCGAAGGCACGGCAATATGTGTCGCCGGACGGATCGCTGGTGCTGCCCGCCTTCCGGGTGTGGAACCAGGGGCCGGACGATCAGCGGGGCTGGCGCTGGTCCGATCCGCTGGACGCCTACGGGCTGGTCGGGGCGGCGACCGGATCGCGCGTGGTGCTGAACAACTCCTCCGAGGATCGCACCTATAGCGGGCTGGTCGGCGCGGACGGGGCGTTGAGCGACCTCAAGATCATCGCGCCGCGTGGCGGCGAGAGCGCGGTGCAGGGCCCGGATGGCCGGTTGTACGTGGCCGACGGGCAGGTGTTCGTCTATGGCACGGACGGCAAGGAGCTGCGGCGGATCGATACGCCCGAGCGGCCGCTGCAACTGGTGCTGGGCGGGCGTGACGGGCGGACGTTGTTCATCCTCACCCATCACGCGCTGTACGGGACGGCGATTTAAATCGCGGGCGCGGCGGGAGGTCGCGCCCGGTTACCGCGTCAGCGGCAGTTCGTAGATCGCCGCGGACGTGGGCGGCACGATCAGCCCGCGGCCCGCGCCGCTCACCTTGCTCTCGCGGATCGTCACGCCGGCCGGTTTGCCGACCTTGTTCTCCGCCGCCAGCGTCTTGCCGGCGAGCAGCCAGCGCGTACCGGAGCCACGCAGCTTCGCATCGGCAAGCGACAGTGCGAGCCGCTGCGGCTGGAAGGTCGCGTTGACCACGGCGACGCGCAACATCGTGCCATCGGGCGAGAGACCGGCGATCACGTCGAGTGGGTAGGTCGGGCTGCCCGCCACCACCTTCGGATGCGCGTAGCCGATCGGGTATCGGGGTTCCGGTTGCGGCGAGGCGCCGTCGAGCGCGACCGGGATGGTTCCTGCGCCGAAATGCTCACCGAACAGCTTGAACACCATGCCGGTGGCGTTGAGCGTCGCGCCTTCGGGTGTGATGTTCATCGTCGAGACGCCGGTGGTGAACGCCGCCATCTTCAGGAAATCGGTATGGCGGAGCATTTCCTGGAACACGCTGGCGTAGGCGAGCGAGGATTTCAGCGTCGGCGGCCCGGCCATATAGGCATATTCGTCGATCGACAGGAACACGCCGGAATCCTTGAGCTTGGGGAACCGCTGTTGGTAGATGCCCCATTCCAGCGCCTCCATGCGGACGTGGTTGGAGGGTGAGCGCACGAACTCCATTAAAGCGTCGGCAGGCGGGGCGTCGGGGCGATCCTCGCCGCGATCGTACCAATGTTCGGTGATGCCGGCGAAATTGCCCCAGGATCTGGCGAACAGGCCGCCGGTCCAATCCTCCTCGGTGCCGAATTTGGGCTGGATGCTCTCCAGCGTGGAGTTCTGCTTCACACCCTTGGCATGGAGCTGGTCCGGCATCGCGCCCGACGCGATCAGCACGATCGATGGATCGCGGGCGCGCATCTTCGCGGCGAAGTCGTTGTGCTTGATTGTGTAGTAATCGAGCGAGGTCTTGCCGATCTGCCACCAGCCGAACGGCTCGTTGCCGATGTTCCACCATTTCACCTTATAGGGTTCGGCATGACCGTTGGCGGCGCGTTTGGCGCCCCAGTCGCTGGTGGCGGCGCCGTTGAGATACTCGACCTCCTCCGCCGCCGAATTGGCGTCGCCAAGCCCGGCATTGACGGTGACATAGGGCTCCACGCCGATGATGCGGCACAGCTCCATCCACTCGTCCATGCCGAGGTCGTTGGTCTGCATCGCACTCCACGCATGGTCGAACATCGGTGCGCGTTGGTCGCGGGGCCCCAGCGCCTCGTGCCAATCCCAATCGGACAGGAAGTTGCCGCCCGGCAGCCGCCAGAAGCCCGATTTCAGCGAGCGCGCCACCGCGGTCGTATCCGCGCGCCAGCCGTTGATATTGTCGGCCGGCATCAGCGACACCGCACCGATCCGGAAACGGCCGGTGCCGGTGCCGGTGATCTCCAGCCGTGCATCGGCCGTGCCTGCGGTGGGGGTAAAGGCGAAGTCCGCCTGACGCCAGCCGGCGGCGGGGGCGGGCAGGGCGATGCTCTGCCGCTGGTCGGCACGCGTCCCCCACACGAGCGCGACCTGCACGGACGCGCCGGCATCACCGCTGATCCACAGATGGCCGGTGTAGCGTTTGCCGGCCAGCACCGCGAAGCCGCTCTGCGCCAGCCCGCGCGGTGCGCTGCCGGCGAGCGTCACGCTCGGGCTTTGCGCGCCCACGTACGGCGCGGCGGTGTCCATCGTCACGGCATCGTCAGCGCCCACCGGGCGCCATTTGCGATATTCGACGCCGGGCTTGCCCTCCGCGTTGAGCGGTGGCGGCGTGTCGTGCGCTGGCGACACGACCGGATAATAAAATTTACGATCGTCGAGCAGTTCGGCCCAGAGCGTGCGGTTCACCAGTCCGCCGATCGGTTCGATGAACATCCCGTATTCGTGCGCGCTGACCGGGGTTGCGCGCCGGGTAATATCGATACTGGCCGCGACCGGCGCAGGCGCGGCGGCAAGCGGCGTGCCGGCGACCAGAGCTGCGACGGAGGCGGTGGCGAGGATCGCTTTCATGGTCGTCGGTCCCGTGGCAGATGGAAAAAAGGGCGCGGCGGGGGTGCCGCGCCCAAGCTCCGGGGGGAGTTACATCTTGAAGCGGACGCCCAGACGGAAGGTCCGGCCGAGCTGATCGTACAGCGACGGGTTGTTGAAGATCGTCGACGATGCCGGATCGACATCGAACATGTTGTCGATCTTGAAATAGGCGGTCAGATCCTTGCGGATGTTGTAGCTGCCGCCTACGTCCATGTAGAATCGGCCGGGGTAGAAGTTCTGGTCGATCGTTGGGTGGTTGTTATTCGACACCGGGCAGGAGCCGGGTGCGCAGACGATGTATTTGTTGCCGAACGTACCATCGCTGAACCAGCGTTCCTGCAACAGGAACGAGAACTTGTCGGTATCGTAGCTCTGGATCGCCAGCCATTTCCAGTCGGGCGTGTTGCTGGTGTTGTCGCCAGCGCTGTCAACCGGGATGGTGCCCGGCAGGCCGGTGTCGGTCACGAACTTCATGACGTGGGTGGCGAGCGCACGCACCGTGAAATTGCCCGGCAGACCAAGCGGTCGCGCCCAGCGGTAGCTAGCCTCGATATCGAAGCCATCCGTGTCGATCGACGCCAGGTTGAACGATTGCACGTTGATGAAGGTCTGGCCGTTTGCCGGGTTCAGGTTGAACGAATTGCAGGTCGAAGTGAGGATGTTCTGGAAACAGAAATTGACGATGTCGTTGGCGCCGAGGCCCGAGATCACGCCGTTGATCTTGATCTTGTAGTAATCGAACGACAGGTTGAGTCCCGGCAACCACTTGGGATTGGACAGGGTGATGCCGGCGGTCGTGTTGCGGGCGATTTCCGGCTTGAGCGCTGTGTTGCCGATCTGGTTCTGCACGACCAGCACGTTGGTGCGCGTATATGGATCGAAGAAGTTCGGCAGCGTCTGTGTGACAGGGGCCGCGAACAGCTCCGAGAGGTTCGGCGCACGCACGTCGCGCGAGGTTACGGCGCGGATGTGGAAGCCGTCGATCGGCAGCGCCCAGGTGCCGCCCACCTTCCACGCCCATACGCCGCCCGAAGTGCTGTAGTCGGTGTAGCGCGCGGCGGCGTTCACGTTCGCCTTGCCCAGCGCTTCGGAGTCGAGGATCGGCAGATTGGCCTCGAAGAAGCCTTCCTTCACGCTGTAGGCGCCGCGCCCGTTCTTGTAGGTGCCCGCATACCAGTTGCCGTTGCCGCTGGCGTTGAGGATCGGATCGAGCGGATAGTCATTGCTGGGTCCGCTGTTGGCGAAGCCTGCACCATAAGGGTCGGCACGGACCTTGTAGAATTCGTGCCGGAACTCGCCGCCGAACGCGATCGAGAGCGGGCCCGCCCACAGATTGACCGGCGCGCCGGAGAAGTTGAGGCTCAGCACGTCCTGCGTCTGCCGGGTGCGCTGGTAAGGGCCGGCGTCGGGCGTGACATAGCTCAGCGCTTCGGCGGACGGGTTGTTGCCGATGATGTTGAGTGGCTGGCAGCCATTGGCGCGTGCGACCGCGCTGCGGCAGACGATCGCGCCGTTCAGCAGCACCGCGTCGATCGCGGCGTTGAAGCGCGGGGTGAGCAGGATGTTGTTCACGTCGACGCTGGTGTAGTTCGTTCCGTGCTCACCGTAGATGTCGTAGGACCATTCGCTGCCGAGTAACGGCACCTTGCCCTTGGCGCCGCCGACGAAGCGGTACTGCCGCCGGTTGGTATAGACCCGGGTGTTGCCCAGTTCGGCGTTGCTGGTTCCGTACTGGAAGCTGGAGATGCCGGCAGTCGCGCACGCCGCCTGGATCGAGGCGGGGACGTACGGGTTGGCGCATTGCAGCGTGAGGCCCGGCTTGTTCATGCCATTGACCGGCTGGTTGTTGGTCTTCACCTGCCCGACGTTGACGGTGAAATACAGCTCGTTATCCGGCGCGATATCAAACCCGACACGGGTATAGCCGCCAACGCGTTGCAAAGCCGATTGCAGCGAACGGCCAACATCGATGTTGCCCGACAGATCGCCGCCTAGGCAGAGGCCACCGAAACAGCCGTTGACGCCGCCGGTCGGTTTGCGCGTCGGCGTCCCGTTCGATCCGTACTGGAACTGGAACGGCTGCCCCGACGCGTCGAATGCGGTCCCCTGAAGGGGGCCGCCGGTGATGAGGCCGTATTTGGTAAAGCTGTTCGACTGGACGTTGTTGCGGATGATGAACTGCGGCGATCCGTCGTTGAGGATGCCGCGATCGATCATCGAGGTTTGGTCGAACCAGGTCCGGCCGCCCGCCATCTTCAGCCCGTAATCGCCACCGTCGACCCCCTGGTCATGCGCATATTCACCGCTGGCGACGAAATGCAGGCGACCGTCTCCGAAGGCGTGACCGATCGCGAGCTGCGCAAGGATCTGCTTGTTGTCGCCATAGGTGGTGATGCCGCCCTGAACGTTGCCCTTGATCCCGGTGAAGCGCGTGTCGGTGATGAAGTTGACCACGCCACCGACCGCGTCCGAGCCGTAGGAGGCCGACGCGCCGCCGTTGACCACGTCGACACGTTGCACCAGCAACTGCGGGAACAGGCTGACATCGGGTACGCCGGTCACGTTCGCGCCGACGACGCGCTGGCCGTCGAGCAGCGTCAGCGTGCGGATCGCGCCGAGGCCGCGCAGCGAGAACGAGCTGAGACCCTGCTGGCCGCTCGACGTGCTGAACGTGTTGACCTGCGTGCCGGTCGAGCCTTGCAGCGACGGCAACTGCGCGATCGTGTTGAAGATGTTGGGCTGCGCGTTCTGCGCGATGTCCTGCGCGCCGATCACGGTCGTTGGCGTCGGTGCGGTGAAGCCGCGCGTCGCGATGCGCGAGCCGGTCACCACGATATCGCTGGCTGCTGCATCGGCACGTGACGCCTCTGGCCCGGCGCGGTCGAGCGCGGTGGGAGCCTCGGCGGCAGGCGGCTGGTTGGTCGGCAGGACCGGCGCCTGCGCAAAGGCGGGCAACGGCAGGCATATCGCGACTGCGGCCAGCGAAGCGCTGTGCAGAAGGGACTTGCGGCAATCCAAAGCTTTCAACGGCATCTTGATCTCCCCTGTGTTAATTTCCCCAGCCCGGCAGCCGCGTGCGAGCGACCTTTGGGTGGTGCCTCGTTTCGGCCTCTGACGGGCCGTTCGTCTCATCATCATGCCAGCCATGGTGTTCACGACGTGGCGGTAAAGTGTAGATCGTGCATTCAGGCTGCGCGGTGACAGCGATCACTCTCCCCCGTCTCAAATGGATCGATTTCCGCCTGTCCGTTCGACAGCCATGACGGCGATCCATTGAAGCTTATCTTGTGCAGCGCACAATGTTTACGTTAACATCTTTGTTGTTAGTTTCCACGGTTTCACTTGTCAAGGCGATGCGGGCTCGTTTAGGTCGTGTGGTATCGACGAGCCCTGATGTCTGATCCCGAGACGGGGGCGGGACATGCCCAAGTCGGGTATGTTGATGGTTACGTTAACGGAGGCGGTGTTGCGATTGACGCGAATGCCAAGATTGCGCTGGATGATTCTCGCCTTGTTCGTCGGCGCGATGATCCTGAATTACCTCGCCCGCTCGGTGCTGGGCGTGGCCGCTCCCGTCATCCTCGCCGAACAGTCGATCAGCACGCAGCAATATAGCTGGATCACCGGCGCGTTTCAGATCGGCGTCATGCTTCAGCCGCTCGCCGGCTATCTGCTCGACGGTACGGGCTTGCGTATCGGTTTCTGGCTGTGCGCGACGATCTGGTCACTGGTGACCATGGCGCACGTCTTTGCCGGCGGCTGGGTCAGCTTCGCGGCGTTGCGCGGGTTGCTGGGGCTGGCCGAAGGGTCGGCGCAACCGGCCGGGCAGAAACTGGTGGCGGAATGGTTCCCGGCGCGCGAACGCGGTGCGGCGGGCGGCATCTACAATATCGGCGCGTCGTTCGGCGCGGTGCTGGCACCGCCGCTGGTCGCGTGGGCGGTGGCGGTACAGAGCTGGCGGCTCGCCTTCGTGGTGACCGGCCTGCTCGGCCTGGTCTGGTCGCTGACGTGGCTGCGCTGGTATAACGCGCCGCAGCGTCACACAGGTCTGAGCGACGCGGAGCGCACGCATATCCTCGCCGGGCAGGAGGTGGCGCTTGCGGCGGATACCGAGCGGCCATCGATCCTCGCGCTGCTGCGGCGACGCAACCTGTGGGGCATCGCCTTGCCGCGCCTTCTGGCTGATCCCGCCTGGGGGATGCTGTCGTTCTGGATGCCGCTGTATCTGGTGCGGGTACGCCATTTCGATCTGACCCAATTGGCGATCTTTGCGTGGCTGCCGTTCCTCGCGGCAGACCTCGGCTGCCTGTTCGGACCGGCGGTGGCGGCGTTCCTCGGGCGGCGCGGCGTGAGCCTCGTCAACGCACGGCGTGGCGCGTTCACGCTCGGCGCGGTGATGATGACCGGCATGGCGCTGGTCGGCACCGTCACCAGCCCCTATGCGGCGATCGCACTGCTGTGCCTGGGCGGATTCGCGCACCAGACATTGTCGGTGACGGTTATCACCATGGCGTCGGACCTGTTCCGCCGCAACGAGGTGGCGACTGCTGCCGGGCTCGCCGGGCTGGCTGGCAACCTCGGCGTGCTGGTGTTCTCGCTCGTGCTCGGGCGGATGGTCGACGTGGTCGGCTACGGGCCGTTCTTCATCCTGCTCGGCGGGCTCGACCTTGCCGGTGCCATCCTGCTTTGGACTTTGGTACGCAAACCCGCATGACCCGACTTCACAACCCCATCCTGCGTGGCTTCAACCCGGATCCGTCGATCGTGCGGGTCGACGACGACATCTTCATCGCGACCTCCACGTTCGAGTGGTTTCCCGGTGTGCAAATCCACCACAGCCGCGATCTGGTGCACTGGCGACTGGCGGCGCGCCCGCTCGACCGCGCGGCGCAACTCGACATGCGCGGCGACCCCGATTCGTGTGGCGTCTGGGCGCCCGACCTCAGTTACGCGCACGGCAAGTTCTGGCTGATCTACACGCAGGTAAAGCGTTACGGCCACACCACGGTAAACGGTGCAGCGGGCGCATCGCTGCGCGACTTCCACAATTATGTGGTGACGAGCGACCGGATCGAAGGCCCATGGTCCGATCCCGCGTTCCTCAACAGCAGCGGCTTCGACCCGGCGCTGTTCCACGACGATGACGGGCGTAGCTGGCTGCTCAACATGCTGTGGGACCATCGGCCCGGTCGCGGCCGATTCGCGGGCATCGTCCTCCAGGAATTCGACCGCGCGGCGCTGCGGCTGGTGGGGGAGGCGCGGCTGATCTTCGCCGGCACCGAGCGCGGCTTCACCGAGGGGCCGCACCTCTACAAGCGCGACGGCTGGTATCACCTGCTGGTCGCTGAGGGTGGCACCGGCTGGGATCACGCCGTGGTGATGGCGCGATCGCGATCGCTGTTCGGGCCGTACGAGGTCCACCCGGATGGCGCGGTGCTGAGCGCGAACGGCGCGCGCGACGGTGCGATCACGCGGACCGGGCATGGTGATCTCGTCGAGCTGGCGGACGGCAGCAGTTGGCTTGCGTATCTGTGCGGTCGACCGCTGCCGGGGCGGGAGCGTTGCGTGCTCGGTCGCGAGAGCGCGATCCAGCCGGTGGTTTGGGGCGAGGACGGCTGGCTGCGCACGCTCGACGGCAGTGGTGCGCCCGATCCGGCGCCGGTTGCACCGGCGTTGCCAGCTGCGCCGTGGCCGCAGCGCGCGTGGGATGGGCGGTTCGATCAACCCGATCTGCCCGAAGCGTTCCAGTGGCTGCGCACGCCCGATCCGTCCGCGCTGTTCAGCCTGACCGAGCGGCCGGGCTGGCTGCGCCTGTATGGACGCGAGACGGTCGGCAGCCACTTCCGGCAAGCGCTGGTCGCGCGGAGGCAGGAGCATTTTCACTGCGTCGCGACCACCCGCATGGCGTTCGCGCCGGTCACGTTCCAGCAGGCGGCGGGGCTGATCTGCTATTACAACGCGAGCAAGTTCTTCTACCTGAACGTGACCGTGGATGACGGCGTTCGCCAGCTCCAGATGCTGAGCGCGAGCCCGGATGCCGGGTGCGAGGCGAGCGTGATCGTGCCGGTGTTGCCCGATGGCGTGATCGACCTGCGCGCGACGATCGCGGCGGACGCGCTGACCTTCGCGTGGCGCATCGCCGGTGCGCAGACATGGGAAAACGTGGCGACGGTGTATGACGCGAGCATCCTGTCGGATGAGGTGACCGCGCCGGGCCTGCCCAATTTCACCGGCACCTTCATCGGCATGGCGTGCCAGGATGTGTCCGGTACCGGGCTGGCGGCCGATTTCGAGAGCTTCCGCTACGAAGCGACGGACGTGGCGGCGACCTAGCTGCCGGGCGGTGCGCTCGACGCACGCGTGACGATGCTGTGATCGAGCACGCGGTCCGGTTGGCGACGTGTCTTGCGGGCGATCACGTCGCCACCCGCCACGACTGCCGCCAGCGCCTCGGCGGCAAGCTGGTGCAGCGGCTGGCGGACGGTGGTGAGCGGCGGCCACAACGTCACCGCCGCAACGGTATCATCGAAGCCGACCACGCTCAGCGCCTCGGGCACGTGCAATTGCCGGCGGTGCGCGACCGAGACGATCGCCGCCGCCATATCGTCGTTGCTGGCGAAGATCGCGGTCGGCGGTGACGGCCCGTCGAGGAGCTGTTCGCCCGCGATCAGGCCGGAGGCGTAGCTGAAATCGCCCTGCGCCACCTTGACCTCCACGTTGCTCGCCTCGCGCACCGCATCGTAGAAGCCGGCCATCCGCTCGGCACTGGCCGCCTGATCCGGGTTGCCCAGCACGAACCCCAACCGGCGGTGGCCGAGTTCGAGCAGGTGGCGGGTCATCGCGCAGGCGGCGCGGCGATCGTCGATCCGCACGCAGGTCGCGTCGGCCACGTCATAGGCACCGACCGCCACCAGCGGCCGGCCGATGCCGCGCAGCACATTGCGGACGATCGCCGCCTCGCCCAGCGGCGGCGCCAGGATGATGCCCGACAGGCCGGCGTTGGCGAGCTTTTCCAGCGCGTCGCGGTGCGGCGGCGCGCCGCCGTCGCCTTTCAGCAGGATCAGGCGGGCGCCGCGTGTCGACGCTTCCTCGAAGATGCCGGTCAGGAACTCGCTCATGAACGCGGCGCTGGGATTGGAATAGACGACGCCAATCCGCAGCTCCGCCGAGGTGACGAGGCTGCGCGCGGCGGCGTTGGGGGTATAGGACAGCGCCTGGATCGCGCTTTCCACCGCCTCGCGGGTTTCGGGGCGGACGCCTTCGCGATTGTTGATCACGCGCGAGACCGTCATCGCGGAAACGCCCGCGCGTGCTGCTACGTCGATGATCGTGGCACTTCGCGCCCGACGATCGGGTTTGTCCACGCGGCCTCCAGGGATTGCTGTGTCGGCGTTGAGTACGCCATGGCCGGGATTTGGCAAGATGGCGCGGGTCGGAGTGCTGCGGTCGGTTGCCATCGCAGGGGCGGCTTTTCTCCCCCTAAAACTTCTGCGAACCACCACTGCAACGTCGGCCCTGTCGCAGGCACGGCAGCCGCTTGGTTTAACCGGGCAAGGTCAACGCCACAATAGTAATGCTGGTCCATGCCGCCGCCGCCTGTGCGTGGCGGCGGCGGCATGGTGTTCACAGGGTTGCGACTTTCAGGACGAAGCGGATGTTGCGGCCCGGCAGCACCACCAGATCCTTGTTGAGGGCCGCCGCGTCGCGCTGCACGTCGTTGGTCAGGTTCTGGCCGACCACCGCCAGCTCGATGCCGGGATAGGCTTTGAACGGCCGCACGGAGACATGTGCGTTGAGCGCGTTGAAGCCTGGCGTCGCCGTGTCGAACGCGCCGAACTTGTCCTGCCGTCCCGAATGCAGCATCAGGAAGCCCAGGTCGAACGCCGTGCTGGTCCATGTCAGCCCGCCGCCATACCGGTACGGCGGAATGCGCGGCACGTTGCCGCCGTTGTCCAGCGTGGCGCGTGTGTAATCGGCGATCGCGCGGCCCTCCAGTTTGCCCGTGCCGGTGTCAAAGAAGGTGTAATTGGCCTCACCCTCCAGCCCGCGGAAATGCGCGCCTTGCTGGCGGTAGAACAGTTCCTTCAACTCGCCGCCGTCGCCGAGCGTGCAGACGCCGTCATCGTCGCAGGTGCGGCCGGTCAGATCGCCGAAGATGTAGTTGTTGAACCACGTGCTGTACGCGCTGCCCTCGAAGCGGAACCGGCCGCTATTGAACCGCAGCGTGCCCTCGATCGAATTGGCACGCTCGATCTTCAGCGTGGGATCGCCCGTCTCGAACGTCTGCGGCCCGTCATGCCCGCCGCGCGCGAACAGTTCGGTGATGCCCGGCGCGCGACCGGTGCTGGAGAAGGTCAGGCCGAGTTTCACCGCGCCGCCGACATCGTACAGCGCGCCGATCGCGCCGCTGATCGGCGTATAGCCGACGCGCGTGAACTGGTCCGACAGCGGCGTGCCGGTGACGCGAACATGCTCGACCCGGCCGCTCGCCTGCACCTTCAGCCCTTTGACGAGTTGCGTCTCGGTGAACAGATAGCCAGCCTCGGACTGGGTTTCGGTCGGGAACAGGTACGAACTGTCCTCACCGATCGCCTGGAACTTGCGGTTCTGCACCTCGACCCCAAGCGCGCTGTTGTCGATAAAGCCGAGCTTGCCGAACAACAATTCCGCGCGTCCGTCGAACTCCTTGTTGCGGAACGTGGTGACGACGGTGCCGTCCGGCTCGTCCTCGCTGTGCGTGTAGTCGGCGTAGCTGCCGTCGATGTTCAGCGTGCGCACCGCGCCCGAGCCGAGCTCAAACGAGGATTTCGTGAGCACCTTGGTCTGGCGCATATCGATATAGGTGTCGTCACTGGGGATGCCGTATTGCGCATTGTACTGGATGATCGCCGCGCCGACGTGGCTCGCCTTGTCGGGTCCGAAGAAATACGACGCGCCAACCGTCTCGCCATAGCCCCGGAAGAACGAGTTCTGTTGCGTGCCCAGCGGCGTGTCGTAATCGTCGGTGTGGCGGTAGAAGCCGTCGACATGCACCGCGATGTCCCCCGCGCGACCGTCCATCAGCGCCGAGCCTTCGCCGGTGTTGGCAACGGTGCCGTAACTGCCGACCAGTTCACCCGTGAGCGCGCGTGACGGCAGCGAGAGCGGCACGCGATCGTTGATGGCGTTGACCACGCCGCCGATCGCCTGGCTGCCGTAACGCAGCGTCGCGGCGCCGCGCACCACCTCGATGCTGCGCGCCGACAGCGGGTCGATCGGGATGCCGTGATCGGGTCCGACGTCGGACACGTCGGAACTGCTCAATCCGTCCTCCAGAATGCGGACGCGCTGCGCGTCCATGCCGCGAATGATCGGGCGGCTCGCGCCGGCGGCAAACCCGGTCGCGGAAATGCCGGGCACGGTGGCGAGCGAATCGGCGATGCTCGACCCGCCCGATTCCAGGATCTGCTGCCGGTCGACCTTGGCGACGATGGTCGGCACGTCATCGCGCGACAGGGCGAAGGGGGAGGCGGTGACGATGATGTCGCGCGGCACCGGCGGCACGGCGGCGGCACCGGCGGCGTGCGCGGTGGTGTGGTCGTGCGCGGGTGTGTCGCTTTGCGCAAAGGCAGCGGCGGGCAGGAGCGCGGCGAAGGCCGCGCCCGTGAAAAGCATGTGTCGCATGGGAAAACTCCGGGAACCTTGGAGCGGCGCCGGTCTTAAAGTGCCGGCAGCCGGGTGCGCGGGGCGGAAGCCGCCCCGGCGCGTTAGGAGAGTGGGATCGAAGCGGACGGCGGCCCGCGACTGCGCCAGCCATGCGAACGCTGGCGGGGAAGCGCGTGCAGCGCCGCCCTCGCACCATACCAGGCGAGCGCCTGCGCAGGCGCGGTGAAGTCGACCGGCGGCGCGGGAAGATAGGCGAATGCGATCGAGATCTGCTGGCAGATCGGGCAGGAATCGGGGGCGAGCGGCGGGCGGCGGTCCTGCGTCGGCGCGCGGTGCAGCGTCTCGCCAGGAGTCGCCGATAACGCCGGGGGCCGATGTGCGTGGGTGCCGACCAGAAAGCTTTGCCACGACAAAGCCAGCAGCAGCACGAACAACACGACCGCATGGACGGAGCGCCGTCGCCTGGCCGCCGTGTGCGCTATACCTCCCGCCATGTCCGTGCCGCCCGCCATGCGCGGCGACCTAGCGCATGGCAGACGATGTTACAACATATCAATCTTCGGATCGCTACCTCGCAGGCATGCCCTCGACGACGTGCAGCGGCGTCTGCTCGAACGCGACCGGCTTGCCGGCTTCACCGTACAGCGTCGCCGTGATCGGCGTGTGCAGCGTGCCCGCGCCGATCTGCACGGTCAGGCGGGTCGGCTTCACCGCGCGGTTGTGGGCGAACACCGGACCCGCCACCCAGCGCAAATCCGTCTCCGCCTGATGACCGGCGGCAAGGCGGACCGGCAACATCACCGGGCCGGGATGCATGCCGACGGGTGCGCGGCGCATGGCCGGCAGTGCGCGCCCGTGCGCATCGCGCAGGCTTATCACCGGCAGCGCCGGCAACATGCAGTCCGCGCCGAGGTTGCGGATCATGAGCGCGGTGCCGGAATGCGACATGCCGTTGAAGTCTCCGTCACGTCCGTCCATCGACAGGCGCAGGTAGGACAGGCGGCAGGGCGGCAGCGCCGCCGACGCGGAGAGGGCTTGGGCGGCGATCATCAGGCTCAACAACGGCATGGTGCGGCTCCTTCTTAGCGGGCACACCGGTGCATGCCGTGGTGTGAATGCAGGATTAGCCGGCAGGATCGAATCGCTGCCGGCAATCTGACACCGGTTTCTCTATTTTTGGGACGGGGTGCCAGAAATCGGACGATTTCACCCGAAATCCGGTCGGCTCGGGTTGGCAGCCGTGCGGCTTTGCCGCTATGCCGCCACAAAGGCCAATGCGAGGAATGCCCATGTTCGAGAAAACCTATTACGGCACGCACCCCGATATGATGGAATGCGTGAGCAACGACGAACTGCGCGACCGCTATCTGATCGAGGGTCTGTTCCGCGACGGCGAATGCGTGCTGAACTACACGCATGCCGAGCGTTTCGTGATCGGCGGCGTCGCGGTCGCGTCGGGTTCGGTCAAGCTGCCCGACCAGACCGAGCCGGCCTCCGCCGCCGGCCATCCCTTCCTAGAACGCCGCGAACTCGCGATCGTCAATGTCGGCAAGGTCGACGGCACCGTCACCGTCGATGGCGAGACGTTCACGCTTGGCAACAAGGACTGCCTCTACGTCACGATGGGCGCAAAGGACGTGCAGTTCTCCGGCGACGGCGCACGCTTCTATCTCGCGTCCTGCCCCGCGCATAAGGGCTTCACCACGCGCAAGCTGTCGATCGCGGACGCCAACAAGCTCGATCGCGGCAGCCTTGAGGAATCGAACGAGCGTTCGATCTATCAGCTCGTCATCCCCGGCGTGTGCGACAGCGCGCAGCTGGTGATGGGACTGACCGTGCTCAAGCCCGGCTCGGTGTGGAACACGATGCCCCCGCACATCCACGAGCGCCGCAGCGAGATCTATTTCTACTTCGAGCTGGACGATCTCGACAAGGATCGCGTCATGCACTTCATGGGTGAGGGCGAGGCGACCCGTCACATCGTGATGCAGAACGAGGAAGCGGTGATCTCGCCGCCATGGTCGATCCACATGGGTTCGGGCACCAAGGCCTACGCCTTCATCTGGGCGATGGCGGGTGAGAACCAGGACTATACCGATATGAACGTCCTCGATATCTGCCAACTGGCGTGAACGCGATGTTCGATCTGACGGGCAAGGTCGCGGTCGTCACCGGTGCCAATACCGGCATCGGCCAGGCGATCGCGCTCGCGCTGGCCGGTGCGGGCGCGGACATCGCCGCAGTCGGCCGCTCGTCGTGCGACGAGACGGTCGCCGCGGTTGAGGCGCTCGGCCGCAAGGCGGTGTTCTTGGCTGCCGATCTGTCGACGATCGCGCCGGTGAACGGCATCGTCGAGCAGGCGGTGGCGCAGCTCGGGGGCTTACACATCCTCGTCAACAACGCCGGCATCATCCGCCGCGCCGATTCGGTCGACTTCACCGAGGCGGACTGGGATGCGGTGATCGACACCAACCTCAAATCGGTGTTCTTCCTGTGCCAGGCGACGGGCAAGCACATGATCGGCCAAGGTCATGGCAAGATCATCAACATCGCCTCGATGCTGACCTTCCAGGGCGGCATCCGCGTGCCGAGCTACACCGCGTCCAAATCGGGCGTCGGTGGGCTCACCAAGCTGCTCGCAAACGAATGGTCGGCCAAGGGCGTCAACGTCAACGCGATCGCGCCGGGCTATATCGAGACCAACAACACGACGGCTTTGCGTGAGGATCAGGATCGCAACGCCGCGATCCTCGGCCGCATCCCGGCGGGGCGCTGGGGCAAGGCGTCGGATCTCGGCGGGGCGGCGGTGTTCCTGTCGTCGTCGGCGTCGGATTATGTCGATGGCCACATCCTCGCGGTCGACGGCGGCTGGCTGGCACGCTGATGGCATCCACGCCCGCGCCGAACCTCGCCTTCTTCGGCGAATTGCTCGTCCGGCTGTCGCCGCCTGACAAGATGTTGCTGCGCAGCGCGCGCAGCCTCGATCTCGCGGTCGGCGGCGCGGAGGCGAACGTGGCGATCGGCCTCGCCAGCCTTGGCCGTGCCACGCGCATGATCAGCCGACTACCCGCCAACCCGCTCGGTCAGATGGCACGATCGGTGTTGATGGGCGCAGGCGTGGATTGCGCGCACGTTGCCGAGGGCGAGGGGCGAATGGGGCTGTATTTCCTCACCCCTGGCGCTGGTCTGCGCGCGTCCGAGGTGGTGTACGATCGTGCCGGCAGCGTGTTCGCGAGGGCCAGTGCCGACGATTTCGACTGGGACGCCGTGCTGGGCGGCGCGACGCACCTGTTCCTGTCGGGCATCACCCCCGCACTCGGGCCGGTATCGTCGGCGCTGGCGATCGCGGCGGCAAAGGCCGCCAGGGCGCGCGGGCTAAGCGTGATCTTCGACGGCAATTATCGCGGCTTGCTGTGGGCGGCGTGGGACAGCGACCCGCGCGCGACGCTCAGCGAACTCGTCGGGCTGGCGGATATCATGTTCGGCAACCACCGCGACATCGCGCTGCTGCTCGGCACGTCGTTCGACAATGACGGCGAGGAACGCCGCCGCGCGGCCTCGGCGGCGCTGTTCGCCGCCTTCCCCAACGTCCAGGTGCTCGCCTCGACCGCACGCCATGTCGCGGCGGCGGACCAGCACCTGCTCTCCGCCCGCGTCGAAACCCGCCACCGCGTCGCGCAGACCGACGAAATCGCCGTCTCCGGCATCGTCGACCGGATCGGCGCGGGCGACGCGTTCGCGGCGGGCGTGCTGCACGGTTTGCTGCGCAGCGCGGACGATCTCGACGGCGCGGCGAAATCCGGCCTCGCGCTGACCGCGCTCAAACACTCGCTGCCCGGCGATGCGAGCCTGTTCGCGCAAGGCGATATCGATGCGTTTCTGTCCGGTGAGTTCGACGTTCGCCGCTGAAGCAGCCATCACCTTCGCCTTCCCCGGCCCGCGCCAGGGAAGGCGTTACCCTGCGAGCACCACGTGCAGAAACCGTGGCCCGTGCGCGCCGCGGATATATTGCCCCTCGATATCGGTGGTGCCGCTGACGCCGGTCACCCAGTAATGCGCACGCGGCTGCTCGCCCGGCAGCGCGACATCCTCCAGATGCGCGACTACCGCAGTGACCGGCAGCACGACGATATGGTGCAGGCCGAGGAAGTTCGGCAGCATTGGCGCGCTCGGCCCGGTCTCGAACACCAAGGACCCCGTCTCGGCGATGCCGAGCCGCGCCACCGCCAGCACGGTCGGCTCGTTGGGCGCGATCGCCGGGCTGAGCGTGAAGCCGGACCAATCGGCGGCAAGACGCGGATCGGGCGGCAGATAGACCGCGCGTGCCAGCTCATGCCCGTCCAGATACGCCCCCACCGCGCGCGGTAGATCGGCGAGGTCGGCAATCCGGTCGTGCGTCGCGCCGCTCGCCGGCAGTTCCAGCGCGGTGAGAAAGGTCGCGACGAGATCGCCCGCCACTACCGGCCGCACCGGATCGGCGAGCAACGCGTCGGCCGCGCCCGGCGGTGGCGCGGCGGTGCCGAGCTTTGCGAGGATGTCGCCCCGCGCGCTCATCGCTCGCCCTTTGCGTAGCGCGCCATGAAGCTTTCCGCCGCCGGGGCGGGCAGGTCGCGGTGCGCGGTCCAGCCGCTCGCCATCGGCAACGCCCGTATCCAGCCGCGCCCGAACCGCCGCATGCCGAAGATCGCTGCACGCACCGCCGCCCGGTACAGGCGGGGCCGCTGCGCCACCCACGCCCAGGCGGTGATGCCCTGCCGCACGCTGACCGGCTCCAGCCCCTCGCGCCAGCTCCGCTCGCGCCAGCCGCGCAGCAGCGTCGGCAGCGGGATCTTTACCGGGCAGACCTCCTGGCATTTGCCGTTGAGGGTACAGGCGTTAGGCAGATCGCGGTTCTTCGCCAGCCCATCGAGCGCCGGCGTCAGCACCGCGCCCATCGGCCCCGGATAGGTGCCGCCATAGGCATGGCCGCCGATCTGCCGGAACACCACGCAATGGTTCATGCACGCCCCGCAGCGGATGCAGCGCAGCATCTCGGCCAGCCCATCGTGGCGCATCGCGGAGCGGCCGTTGTCGATCAGCACGATGTGCATCACGTCCGGGCCATCGGCATCGGCGGCGCGCTTCGGCCCGGTGTAGAAGGTGGTATATTGCGTCAGCGTCGCGCCCGTCGCGGAGCGTGCGAGCAGCCGCAGCAACTGCACAGCATGGCCCATCGACGGCACCAGCTTCTCGATCCCCGCCGTCACGATATGCACGCGCGGCGGCACCAGCGATAGTTCGGCATTACCCTCGTTGGTGACGGTGCACACCGCACCGCTATCCGCGATCAGGAAGTTCGCGCCGGAGATGCCGACATCCGCCGCGAGCATCCCGTCGCGCAGATGGCGGCGTGCGCTCTCGGCCATAGCCGGGATCGTCTCCTCGGCATGGGGCTCGAGGTGATGCTGTTTGAACAGCGCGGAGACCTGCTCGCTGGTCTTGTGCATCGCCGGCCAGACGATGTGCGAGGGGCGCTCGTCCGCCAACTGGATGATGTGCTCGGCAAGATCGGTCTCGATCCGGCCGATGCCGGCTTCCGCCAGCGCGTGCGGCAGGCCGATCTCCTCACCCATCATCGACTTCGATCGTGCTACCGTTTTCGCGCCGGCGCCCTTGCAGATGTCGACGACGATTTTGCAGGCTTCATCGGCGGTGCGCGCCCAATGCACCTGCGCACCCGCTGCCGTCGCCGCCGCCTCGAACTGTTCGAGATAGTGGCCGAGGTGCGCGACGACATGATCCTTGATCGCGGCGGCGCGGGTGCGCGCCTCCTCGAAATGCGCGAAGTTCTCCACCGCGATCGCGCGTTTCGCCACGGCGTTGCCGGCGGTGCGCTCGACCGCGATCTTCAGGATCGGATCGGCAAGCGCGGCATCGGCGCGGCGCGTGAAGGCGGTCGCGCTCATGCGTCCTCGCCGATCGCGGGGCCGTCGCCCATGCCGGCGATCACCTCGATCGCGTGGAACGCGCGCACGCCCGATCCTTCGCGGTGGAGCTTGCCCGCCATGTTCATCAGGCAGCCGAGATCGCCCGCCAGCAGCAGGTCGGCCGCGCTCGCATCGATCGCATCGGCCTTCTCGGTGACGATCGCGTTGGAGATCGCCGGGTATTTCGCGCAGAACGTGCCGCCGAACCCGCAACACGTCTCCTCGCCCTTGAGCGGTTTGAGGGTGAGCCCTTCGACCCCGCGCAGCAGCCGGCGCGGTTGCGCCTTGACGCCGAGTTCGCGCAGGCCCGAGCAACTGTCGTGATAGGTCGCGGTGGCGGCGAGCGTGGTGTCGGGCCGCCAGCCGCGCACCTCGTCGAGATAGGCCATGATCTCGTAGGTCTTCGCCGCGACCGCCTCGGCGCGGGGCAACCACGCGGCGTCATGTTCGAACAGTTCGGGGTAATGCACGCGGATCGTCGCCGCACAGGAGCCGGAGGGCACCACCACCGCGTCGTGCCCTTCCAGCAGCGCGATGGTGCGCTTGGCGATGGCGACCGCCTCGTCGCGCGCGCCGGAATTGAGCGCGGGCTGGCCGCAACAGGTCTGCCCGCTCGGCACCACCACGGTGCAGCCCGCCGCCTCCAGCGTGCGCAGCGCGGCGAAGCCGATCTGCGGGCGGATCAGATCGACCAGGCACGTCACGAACAACGCGACACGCGGGGAGGGGGCGGGCGTCGTCACAGCAATCCGTGACGTTTGGCGAAGATGTTGAACAGGTCGGGCCACGGCGAGGCGGTGCCGTCGGGCAGCGTCAGGCCGAAGCCGTGCCCGCCGGTTTCGAACAGGTGCGCCTCGGTCGGGATCTTCGCGGCACGGAGCGCAGCGAGCATCATCAGGCTGTTCTCGACCGGCACCGTCTGATCGTCGATCGCCTGCGCGAGGAAGGTCGGCGGGGCGGTCGGCTCGATGCCGTTTTCCAGCGAATAGGCGCGGCGCTGTTCTACGCTGGCATCGCGCCCGAGCAGTTCGATGCGCGAGCCGCTGTGCCCGAACGGCCCGGTCATGGTGATGACCGGATAGATCAACGCGGTGGCGCGGGGTGAGAGCTGCTCGCGATCGATCGCATCGTTTACCGCCTGGGTGGCGAGCGACTGGCGCGTGCTCAGCCAGCCGGCGAGATGCCCGCCTGCCGAAAAACCGACCACGCCGATCCGGTCCGCCGAATAACCGTATTTCGCGGCCAGCGAACGCACCATGCGTAAGCTCCGCTGCGCGTCCTGAAGCGGTGCCTCGGGGCCAGCCTTCCAGCCATCGGCGGGCATCCGGTAGGTGAGCGAGAAGCAGGTATAGCCATCCTGCGCCAACCGCGCGGCGACGTCGAACCCCTCATGCTGGAGCGAGTCGAAACGGTAGCCGCCGCCGGGGATCAGCAGCAGCGCCGCGCCATTCGGTTTGGCGGCACGCTGTACGGTCAGTGTCGGATTGGTGGTATGCGCGACGTGCAGCTGCGGCACGCCTGCCTTGTTAAGTGGGTTGGTGTCCTCCTGCCTTAGGCCGGCCGGCACGCCCCCGGGCGGGCCCGCCGGCCAAAGCCTGAGCGTCTCGCCCGGAGCCGGCGTCGCGGCGCGCGCCGCGCCAGCGGCGAGGCCGAGCGCTGCGCCGCCGGCGATCAACGTCCTGCGATGAATCGTCATTGGCATCCCCGGTGGCCTAGCGGCGTGGTGCGCAGCAACAGCGGGCGCTCGGCCAGCACATGCCCCGACAGCGGCAGGTTCAGTCCCTTCAACGCACCGGCGACGAGATCAGCGATACGTCGCGCGCCCAGCTCGCTGAAATGCGTGTCGTCGTCGATCCCCTTGGGGAAGCCGGGGAACGCACCGGCGGGAGCGTGGAGGTAATAGCCGCGCGAAGCCGCCTCACCGGTCTGGTCCAGCCACGCGCGCGACAATCCCTCAAGGTCGATCAGCGGCGTCTGCGTGGTGGTGGAAAGCTCACGCATCACCGCCGACCAGTCGGCGAAGTTCGCCTTGGCCTTGCCATCCGGGCCGAACATATGTTGACCGACCGGGGTCACCAGCACCGGGATCGCCCGCGCGCCGCGCACCTGCCAGATGAAACGCAGCAGATTGTCGCGATAGGTGGTTGCGGGATCGGCATAGCGTTCCGGTTTGGCCTTGTAGGCGTCGTTATGGCCGAACTGGATCAGTACTACGTCACCCGGCTGGACGCGCGCCATCAGCCCGTCCCAGCGGCCCTCGCCGATGAACGTCTTGGTGCTGCGTCCCGCCATGGCGAGGTCGACCACTTCGGTGCCGGCGTCGAGTGCGCACGGCAGCATCTGCCCCCAGCCGGTCTGCGGATAGCGATCCTCGCCATACACCGACGCGGTGGAATCGCTGGCGATCAGGATCTTGCCGAAACCCGGTAACACCGGCGCCGGGGCAGGGTCGGGCGCTGGCGCCGCGCCGACCAGCAACGCGGCAGCGGCGGCGAGCAGGGCGGTGCGGCGCGCGCGCATCACTGGAGGTTCACGAACAGGCCGCCATCGACCAGCAGCGCCGCGCCGGTGACGTATGCCGCCATGTCGGAGGCGAGGAACACGATCGGCCCGACCATATCCTCGGGCTGGCCCAGCCGGCCGAGCGGCACACGGCCTTCCATCGCCTCGCGCTTCTTGGTGTCGGCGAGGTCTTCCTTGTTGATCTCGGTCAGGATTGTGCCGGGCAGCAGCGAGTTGCAGCGGATCTTGTGCTTGCCGAGCGCGATCGCGGTGGACTGCATCAGCGAATGCACGCCCGCCTTGGTCGGCGTGTAATGCGTCTGGTATTCGCCGCCGACGAGTGCGGAGATCGACGACACCGCAACGATCGACCCGCCGTTGCCTTGCGCGACCATCTGGTTCGCGGCGGCCTGTACCATGAAGTACGCGCCGTGCATGTTGACGCGCATGGTGCGCTCGAACGTCTCGACCGGCATGTCGAGGAAGGCATGGAACGGGCAGATGCCGGCGTTGTTGACCATCACGTCGACCTTGCCGAACCGCTCGACCGCCTTGGCAACGAACTCTTTCGCCGTCTCGGGCAGGGCGACGTCGCCCTTCACCGCAAGGCCACGCTGACCGGTCGCCTCGATCGCCGCCACGCACGCTTCGGCATCGTCGTCACGGCTGTGATAGTTGATGACGACATCGGCGCCATGCTGCGCCGCACCGATCGCGGCGGCGCGGCCGATACCGGTCGATGCGCCGGTGACGAGGACGGTCTTGCCTTCGAGCAGCTTCATTGGTGCGCGTTCCTTCTCGGGTGTTTAGCGCCGCGGGAGGCGGCGGGGAGGTCGGGTGCCGGCGATCCAGCCGAGGTCGGCGCTGATCTGCTCGGCGGTCTCACGCACGTCTTGGCTGATCGCGCTCATGCGGTCGTCGTCGAGATATTGCGCCGCGCTCGACAGGCTGATCGCGGCGATGATCCGACCGGACGCGTCGCGCACCGGAGCGGCGACGCAGCGGACCAGATCCTCGTTCTCCTCAAGATCGTAAGCGTGGCCGCTGGCGACATAGCCGCGCATCCGTTCCGCCCAGACGTCGTAATCGGTAACCGGCGCACCGTGCTGCCGCGAGGTTTCGAACAGGCCGCGCCACGCGCTTTCCGGCGTGTCGAGCAGCAGCGCCTTGCCAAGCCCCGTGGAGGTGAGCGGGTGGCGATCGCCGATCCGGCTGGAGATATCGACGCGGCGCCGGCCCGGTATCTTGTCGAGGTACAGCGCGAGATCGACATCGAGCCGGCCGAGATGCACGGTATCCTCGCTCCTGGCGGCAAGCTCCTCCAGTCGTGGGCGGGAGATCTGCACCACGTCGGCCTGGCTTTGCGCGAGGAAGCCGAGCTGCAACAGCTTCGGCCCGAGCTGATACCCCTCGCGCGGCAGGAAGGTGAGGAAGCCGCGATCGGTGAGCGCATTGGCGAGCCGGTGCGTGGTGGAGCGGGTCAGCCCCATCGCCGCCGACAGATCGGCAAGCTTGATCGGCCCGTCGATCACCTTGTCGAGCATGTCGAGGCCACGCAGCAGCGTCTGGCTGCCTTGAATCTTGGAGCGTTCCTCGCCGCCTTCGGATTCTTCATTTGACGCGCCTTGTCTCATCACCTAATATCCTATCCCATAAAGTGAGAAAGTAAACAGTAAACCGGGGGAGCAGAGCCGCTTTTTGATCCACACGGTCCCGCAACGTCCACTTGCGGGATCAATGTATCATAATGTGAAACCGGCTGGCGATTCCTTTCACATTCTGGATATGAACACATTGCCCTTGTCGGGAGATAGCTGGTGACGTTGAAGACCCTGTCGAAGATCAAGCATGTTCGCGCCTTCACGGTACGCGGCGGCGGTGCCGATTATCACGATCAGGGCGAAGGCCACTGGATCGACAATCACATCGCCACGCCGATGAGCCGCTATCCCGAATACCGCCAGAGCCGGCAGAGTTTCGGCATCAACGTGCTCGGCACGCTGGTGGTGGAGATCGAGGCGGAGGACGGCACGGTCGGCTTCGCGGTGACGACCGGCGGCGAGCCGGCGTGCTACATCGTAGAGAAACACCTCGCGCGCTTCCTAGAAGGGCGTTCGCCGCTCGAGTACGAGAAGATCTGGGATCAGATGTACTTCTCAACGCAATATTACGGGCGCAAGGGCCTCGTCATCAACGCGATTTCGGGCGTCGATCTGGCGCTATGGGATCTGCTCGGCAAGCTGCGGCAGGAGCCGGTGTATCATATGCTCGGCGGCGCAGTGCGCGACGAGCTGCAATTCTATGCGACCGGCGCACGCCCCGATCTCGCCAAGGAGTTCGGTTTCATCGGCGGCAAGATGGCACTCCACCACGGACCCGCGGAGGGCGTCGAGGGCCTCAAGAAGAACATCGCCGAACTCGCCGATATGCGCGAGAAGGTCGGGCCGGACTTCTGGCTGATGTGGGATTGCTGGATGGCGCTTGATGTCGAGTACGCCACCCGCCTCGCCATTGCGGCGCACAAATACGGCCTCAAATGGATCGAGGAGGCGATCAGCCCCGACGATTACTGGGGTTATGCCGAACTGAAGCGCAACGTGCCCAAGGGCATGCTCGTTACCACCGGCGAGCATGAGGCGACCCGCTGGGGCTTCCGCATGCTAATGGAGATGGATTGCTGTGACATCATCCAGCCCGACGTGGGCTGGTGCGGCGGCATCACCGAGCTGATAAAGATCAGCGCGCTCGCCGATGCCAAGGGCAAGATGGTCGTGCCGCACGGATCGTCGGTCTACAGCTACCATTTCGTCATCACCCGCCACAATTCGCCGTTCGCCGAGTTCCTGATGATGCACCCCGGCCCGACCGAGGTGGTGCCGATGTTCGCCCCGCAGTTGCTCGACGAACCGGTGCCGCAGAACGGCCGCCTCAAGGCAAGCGCGCTCGACAAGCCCGGCTTCGGCGTCGAATGGAACGCCGAGATCGCCAAGCACCGCCCCTACATCCACTGATCCACAAGCGAGACCAAACCCATGAAACTCTGCCGCTTCGGCCCGCTGGGCCAGGAAAAGCCGGGCATCGTCGATGCCGATGGCGCCATCCGCGACCTGTCGGGCGTGATCCCCGAACTCACCATCGAGACGCTGCCGCAGGCGCTCGCCGCCGACGCCGCGTCGCTGCCGGTCGTCGAGGGGACGCCGCGCTACGGCGTGCCGATCAAGGGCATCGGCAAGATCGTCGCGATCGGCCTCAACTACCGTGACCATGCGATCGAATCGAACCTGCCGATCCCGACCGAACCGATGATGTTCATGAAGGCATTGTCGAGCCTGTCCGGCCCGAACGACGACGTGATGCTGCCCAAGGGTTCGACGCACGGTGACTGGGAAGTCGAACTCGGCGTTATCATCGGCAAGACCTGCCGCTACGTGTCGGAGGATGCGGCGCTCGATCACGTCGCCGGCTTCACGCTGGTCAACGACGTGTCGGAGCGCTTCAACCAGAAGCAGCGCGGCAGCCAGTGGTCGAAGGGCAAGGGCCACGACACCTTCTGCCCGACCGGCCCGTGGCTGGTCACGCCGGATGAGGTGGGTAACCATCAGGATCTCGGCATGAGCCTCGACGTGAACGGCGAGCGGGTGCAGACCGGCAACACCAAGACGATGATCTTCGACGTGAAGCAGCTCATCTCCTATGTCAGCGAATATATCACGCTGTATCCGGGCGATCTCGTCATCACCGGCACCCCGCCGGGCGTGGGCGAGGGCAAGAAGCCGGAAGCGATCTACCTCAAGGCTGGCGACGTGATGGAGCTGGCGATCGACAAGCTCGGCACGCAGCGCCAGCAGGTGGTCGCATGGAAACAGCTCGGCGCGGAGACGCTGGCATGAACTACGCGGGACGTTTTGAGGGCCGCTGCGCGATCGTCACCGGCGGCGCGTCGGGCCTAGGCAGGGCCGTCGCCAAGCGCATCGTCGCGGAGGGTGGCAAGGCCGTGCTGTGGGACGTGAACGCAGACGCGCTGGAAGCGGCCAAGGCCGAAACCGGCGCGACCGATGTGTACGCGCTCGACGTGTCAGATCAGGCGCAGGTCGAGGCAGCGGCCGCCGCCGCGAACGCCGCGCTCGGCAAGATCGACATCCTCGTCAATTCGGCCGGCATCACCGGTGCGACCGCGCCGGTGCACGAGTTTCCGCTCGATAGCTGGAAGCGGGTGATCGACATTAACCTCAACGGCCTGTTCTATTGCTGCCGCGCGGTGGTGCCTTTCCTGATCGCCAACGGCTACGGCCGCATCGCCAACCTCGCCTCGGTGGCGGGCAAGGAAGGCAATCCCAACGCCTCGGCCTATTCGGCCTCCAAGGCGGGCGTGATCGGCCTCACCAAGTCGCTCGGCAAGGAACTCGCGGAAAAGGGCGTGATCGCCAACGCGCTGACCCCGGCGACGTTCGAAAGCCCGATCCTAGCGCAGCTTCCGCAAAGCCAGGTCGACTACATGCGCTCCAAGATCCCTATGGGTCGCCTCGGCGAAGTCGACGAGAGCGCGGCGATGGTGTGCTTCATGGTGAGCGAGGAGTGCAGCTTCACCACCGCCTCCACGTTCGACACGTCGGGCGGCCGCACCACCTTCTGACCGACCGGTGCGCGACCGTCCGCCAAGAGGCGGCGCGCCCTCTGCTTGCCCTGGGAGAGCGCATTGCCTGACACACGGCCCTTCGTCGACGCGCATGTCCATCTGTGGGATCTGGCGCACCTGCGCTATGCGTGGCTGACCCCGCCGTTCAGCGACGCCGGGCCGAACGGCAGCGTCGAGCCGATCGCGAAGACGTACCGGCTCGACGACTACCTCGCCGATGCCGCCGGCTGGGACGTGCGCGGTATCGTCCATGTCGATGCCGGCGCGCACCCCGAGGATGCGCTGGCGGAAACCGACTGGTTGCAGGGTATCGCCGATGAACGCGGCATGCCGAACGCGATCGTCGCGTTCGCGGCGCTCGACGATCCCGATGTGGACGCGCTGCTGGCGGCGCATGTGAAGCGCCCGAACGTTCGCGGCATTCGCCACATCGTCAACTGGCATGCGGATGCCAACCGCACCTACACCCCGCGCGACGTGACGCAGGATGAAGCGTGGGCGGCGGGCTTCGCAGCGCTCGGCAGACATGGCCTCAGCTTCGATCTGCAAGCCTATGCCGGCCAGTTCGCAGGTCTCGTGCCGCTGATTGAGCGCCACCCCGAAACGCCGGTCATCATCAACCACATGGGCATGATGGTGCCGGGCGAACAGGCCGAGTGGCGCGCCGGCATGGCCGCGCTCGCCGCATTGCCCAACGTCTCCGTCAAGCTTTCCGGCATCGGCTTCAGCGATCGGCGCTGGACGGCGGACCTCGCGCGCGACCAGATCCGCGCCGCGATCGACCTGTTCGGTACGAACCGCGCGATGTTCGCCAGCGATTTTCCGACTGACAAACTGTTCGGCAGCTTCGCCCAGCATCTCGACACCTATGCCGGGATCGTCTCGGACCTCAGCGGCCAAGAACAGCACGCGCTGTTCGCCGCCAACGCCAACCGCATCTATCGACTGGGCCTGACACTATGAACGGCACCCCGAACCCGCTGATCGGCGTGATCTACCACTGGCTCGGCGGTTTCTCGTCGGCGACCTTCTACGTGCCGTATCGCGGCGTGAAGCGGTGGTCGTGGGAAATCTACTGGCTGACCGGGGGCATCTTCTCCTGGCTGCTTGCGCCGTGGTTCTTCGCGTCCGTCCAGACCGAGGATCTGCTCGGCGTGCTGGGACGGGCGCCCACGCCGACGTTGCTGTGGCCGGTGTTCTTCGGGTTGCTGTGGGGTTTCGGCGGGCTGACCTATGGGCTCACCATGCGCTATCTCGGCCTGTCGCTCGGCATGGCGGTGGTGCTTGGGCTGTGCACGGTGTTCGGTACGCTGATCCCGCCGCTGGTGCAGGGCGATTTCGCCGCCAAGCTGCTCGATACGCCATCCGGGCTGATCGTGCTGCTCGGCCTCGCCATAACGCTCGCCGGGATCGGCGTCGTTGCCTTCGCCGGCGCGCGCAAGGATGCGGCGTTGAGCGATGCGGAGAAGGCCGAAACGGTCGCCGAATTCAACTTCCGCAAGGGCGTTGCCGTCGCGGTGTTCTCCGGCATCATGTCGTCTTGCTTTGCGTTCGGCCTTGCCGCGGGCGAGCCGATCAAGGCGATCTCCGCGCAGGCCGGCACCGGCCCGCTGTGGACCGGCCTGCCGATCCTGTGCCTCGTCATGTTCGGCGGGCTCGTCACCAACGGCCTGTGGTGCGCGTGGCTGATCGCGAAGAACCGCAGCGCCGGCCAGTGGCTCGGCCGCGGCGCGGTCGCGGCGGGCGCGCCGCTCGCCAAGAACTATCTGTTGTCCGCGCTCGCCGGCACGATGTGGTATTTCCAGTTTTTCTTCTACACGATGGGCGAAAGCCAGATGGGCCGCTTTGGCTTTTCGAGCTGGACGCTGCACATGGCGAGCATCATCATCTTCGGCACTTTGTGGGGTTTTGCCTTCAACGAGTGGAAGGCGGCGGCGCCGCGCGTGCGTGCAATGGTGTGGGGCGGCATAGGCCTGCTCGTGCTGGCGACGGTGGTGATCGGCTACGGCAACAGCCTCGCCGCATAAGGCCGACCAAACGAAGGGGATTGCGATGGAACACCGGCTCGGCGCGGATCTGACGCTACGGATGGACGGCGCGGGCGACGCTCCCGTCGCCTTCACGCTCGCCAATCCCGACGCCGCACCCACGGCGTCGGTGGTCAAGACGGTCGCGGAGCCACGGCTGTTCGGCTATCTGCCCGAACGACCCAATGGCCGGGCGATGCTGGTGCTCGGCGGCGGCGGCTACGTCGAGTTGATGGTCGGGCGCGAGGGCGTGCAGGTGGCGCGCTGGCTGAACCGGCTCGGCTATGTCGCATACGTGCTGGTGCATCGCTTCCCGAACGCAGAACACGGCCTCTCCGCGCCGCTGGACGATGCCCGCGCGGCGCTGGCGGCGATCCGCGCGAGCGGGACGGCGGCGAAGGGGCTGGGCGTGGTTGGCCTGTCCTCGGGCGGGCATCTCGCCGCTTGCCTGGCCGCCGAATATCCGCCGGAATGGAGCGGGGAGCCGATCGCGCCGCCCGACGTGCTGGTGATCGGCTACGCGCCGATCTCCACCAACGCCGCCGGGCGGCAGATCGTCGCCGACAAGCCGCCGCTGCCGCCGGTCGAGAAACAGGCGATGTACGACCGGCTCCAGCCCGACGCGCGGTTGCTGGATAAACCGCCGCCGGCGTTCATCGTCTATGCCGGCAACGATCCCGTCGTCCCGGTCGAGAACGCACGCCGGCTGCACGCTGCGTTAGAGGCGAAAGGCGGCTCGGCCGAACTCCACGTGTTTGGCGATGCGCCGCACGGCTTCGCGCTCGATACGCCGGGACTGCCGGTTTCGGTATGGCCTACATTATGCGAGGCATGGCTGCGGCAGGTCGGCTTTCTGGACTAGCGCAGCAGCTTGAGGTCGATCGCGGCGACCATCGCGCGGAAGCCCGCATCGTTGGGGTGAAGCGCGTCGCCGCTGTTATACGCGGGCGCGAACCGGTCGGGATCGGCCGGATCGGCCACCGCACGCGCGAAATCGACCGCGCCGTCCGCTTCGTGGTTGGTGAGGATCCAGGCGTTGACTTGCTTGCGCACGCCTTCCGCCTCCGCGCCCCAGTAGCCCGCACCCTTGTACGGCAGGATCGTCGCGAAGATCATCTTCGCATGCCTGTCGTGCGCGCGCGCGATCATCTGGCGATACGCACCGATCAGGTCGGCGGCGGTCGGGATCGGCGTCTTGTCACGGGTTGCGCCGCCGATATCGTTGACGCCCTCCAGCACGATGACATGGCTGACGCCGGGGGTCGCCAGCACGTCGCGATCGAACCGGGCGAGCGCGTTGGGGCCCGCGCCTTCGGCCAGCACGCGGTTGCCGCTGATGCCGAGATTGGCGACGCCGACATCCGCGCGCCCCGCCTTCTGAAGCGCGGCGGCAAGATCGTCGGGCCAGCGCGTGTCGGCATCCGCTGTGGCGCGCACGCCATCGGTGATCGAATCGCCGAACGCCACCACCGTCGATCCGGGCCGCGCAGTCTCGACATCGATTCCGTCGACGATCATGCGCTGCTTGAACGGCGTCGCGTCGGTCAGCGTCGCGGCGGCGGTCTGGTCGCCGCTTGCGATCGCGGCGGTGGCGGCGGCATAGCCGTGCACGGTCGCATCCGCGGCACCGTCCGGGAAGTACAGGCTGACCGCGATATGCGCGAGCGGGGTGACGCGGAGCGCGACTGCATCGCTCACCAGCGGCGCGCGATCCGGTACCACCGGCGCGGCGACGCCGCCGAACGTGACCGCACGATCGCTGCCGGGTACGATCCTGCCGCCGGCGTCCACCAGCGCGACGTGCACGCTACCGATCTTCAGCGCGGTGGCGGACAGTTCGTTGCTCAGCCGCAGTCGGATCCGCGTGCCGCCGCTGCTGATCCGCACGACCTGCCGCAGCGTCTTGCCCTTGAGGTCCGGCAGCGGGTCGCGCGTGGAGGCGGCTTGCGGTGCCACCGCCCAGCTGCGGGACCAGAATTGCGCGGCGGCAGGCATGGGCAGCGCGCCCACGGCAACGATCAGCAATGGCCATCCGGCTTTCATCGAATTCCTCCCCAGCGTCATGCGACAGGCGCGGCGACCGAATTGCGGCCCCACAGTTGATCGTAGCGCCAGCCCGACAGATCTTCCACCACCGCCCGGTGTGCGGCGTCGGTCGGCTCGGTCGCGCCGGTGCGCAGGTGCTCGATCTCCTCCATCAGGATCCTGTGCGTGACCGGCCCGAGGCGGAAGCGCAGCGACACGATCACGCCGAACGCGAGCAGTCCGATCGTGCCGATGCCGAGCAGCAGCGCGATCGTCAGGATCGCCTGCGGTGTCTGCACGCTCGCCTTGGAGACGAACCCGCCAGCCTCCATGATGAAGCCGACGCCCGCCACCGCCACCGCCTGCGTCGCTTTCCGTACGAACGTCATCACGCCGGCGAAGCTGCCCTCGCGGCGCTGGCCTGTGACGATCTCGTCGACGTCGGCCATATAATTGTAGGTTGCCCACGGGATGTAGTTGAGCGCGCCGCGCCCGAGCCCGGCGAGCCCGATCGGGATCCACAGCAGCCAGCTCGACGCGAGCACGCCCGCCGCCCACAGACCGAGCAGCACCACCACGCCGACCGCAAAAAACCCCGCCGCCAGCCGATAAGCGATGGCGGGCGAGGTGCGCAAAGCGAGATTGATCGCGAGCAGCACCGACACGAACTGGAGGATATACATCGTCCCCAGCAGCCCCGAGGCGAGCGCGGTCGTGCCGGCGAGCGCAAAGATCACGAAGAACGTGAAGGCCGCGTTGAACACGTCCTGGCTGATATAGCCGCCCAGATACATGCCGAGGTGCAGCCGGAACGCCCGGATCCGCATGGTCGAAAACAGGTTTCGATACAAAGCCTTGAACGCCGCGAACGCGCTGGTCGGTGCCGCACCGGACCGCACCGGGGCCATGCCGCCCGGCATGTGCCGCTCCCAGCTGAACAGGTACAGGAAGGTGGCGGTCGCCATGAACAAGGCGGCGAACAGGATGCCCATGTAGAAAAACGTGTCGGCACTGTCGCGCCCGAGATAGCCGATCAGCCACAGCGGCAGGAACCCGGCGAGGATCGCGGAAGCCTGCCCGAACAGGATACGCCAGCCGGCGAACTTCGCCTTGCTGCCGTAATCGCTCGACATTTCGGCGGCGAGCGTCTCGACCGGGATGATCTCCATCGCATAGACCAGCTCGAACAGCACGTAGCTGACGAGATAATACCAGAAGGTCTGCCCCGGCAGCCACATCAATGCAAAGCTCGGCAACAGCGGAATCGCGGCGAGGATGAAGAACCGCCGCCGCCCGAACTTGCGGCCTAGCCACGTGCCGCCGAAGTTATCGGACAGATAGCCGAGCATCGGCGAGGCGAACGCATCTAGGAAGCGCGCCACCGCGAAGATCGTCGCTGCCTCGCCCGCGCTCAATCCGCAGAACTGCGTGTAGAAGATCAGCACCCAGCCGGAGATGACCGCCATCGATCCCGCGCCGAGCACGTCGTTCGACCCGTAGGCGAGGTAGTTGACCAGCTTGACCGGCCGGGGGCCGGTCGCCGCTGTCATACCGTGTGGCTCTGCCATCGTCCGCTCCCGCGCTTTGCGATTTCACGCAGGACCCTGCGTATGATGTGCGGCTAAGCCGTCATTATGTGGCGCATACTAGCAATATGTGGAACATGTGCAAGCGATGGGGACGCTCTTCTTCTCGTTACTCGACGGAAGGCTCAGGAAGCGGTGCGCAAACCATAATCCGTGGCAATGCGCCGATACAGGTCCAGAAATGCATTCCCCTCAAACCGGCCACCAACGCCGAAATGCTTCGGCTCCGGCTTCACCGGCTTGGGCGCGCCGCCGCCGGGTGCCTCAGCGCTGTTCATGCCTTGCGAGATCAGGTTCGGGCGCGGGCCTTCGCCGGCCGATCGACCGTCTTTGTCGAAGATCGCCTCCTGATAGTGCACCGGCTCCCAGATGAACGTGCCCCAGCCTTGACCGTTCGGCAGATCATGGACGAGATCGTTGAGGTAGCGTTTGCGGCTCGAATATTCCGCCACCATCAGCCCGGTGCCGGGATAGCGGGTGCAGAAGTTGGTGAAGCTCGTCGCCCAATCCCCCTCCGCCGCCTGCTGGTAGCACGACAATGCCACCGCATCGAACGGTACATCATGCGCGCGCAAAGCATCCACCCAATCGCGCAGGATCAGCCAATGCCGGCCGAGATGATTGTGGACGACGATCTTCGTGGCGGGATCGGCGGCGCGGATGCCGGCGATCGCCGCCTTGAGCAGCGCGGCGAACCCGTCCATCCCGCCGACCTTGCCGGGGTCGAGGTGCGTCTTGTCGGTCACCGGGTTGCCGGTGGCGCGCGACAGCGGCACGCGGCCGTCCGGCCACAGCATCCCGAACGTGGTCTCGTTGCCGACGTAGACCATCGTTGGCCGCAGCCCCGCGCGCCGCACCGTGGCGAGTGTCGCGCGCGCATAATCATGCACCGCCTGCTGGAGCCCAGCGCCGTGCAGATCCTTCCACGCCAGCGCCTTGGGCTGGCCCTGCGGATCGGCCCAGTTATCCGCGAAGTTGAGCGACAGGGTAAATCCCATGCCGGCGCGCGTGATGCGCTTGCCGAGCGCGATCGCGTGGGCGAGGCTGGTCCACCCCGCCTTGGGAGCATCCGCCGAATAGCCGTCCGGCGCGGACGGATCGACGAACGCGCGCACCTTGATCTCGTTGAAACCGACCGAGGCGAGCAGCGCGAGCAGATCCCAGCGCTTGCCCCCGTACCAATATTCCGCCCCCGCCGCCTCGTCCTCGGGCAGCCACGACACGTCCGCGCCGAGCAGGAAGCGCTGGCCACCGGGCGCGGCCTGCGCGGGCAGCATCGGCACCACCCCCGCCGCCGCCAGCGCGAGCAGCGCCGCGCGCCGGTCAATCGTCATACGCTCGCCCCATTCGCGATCGCGCGGAAATCGCGCACGCCCTCGCGGTGGAACGCGGCCGCCCCAGCCGGCACCTTGAGGAACGACCCGTCAAAGCCGTCCACGTCGCGCAACCAGAAGCCCGCGCGCGCATCCGCCGCGCGGGTGCGCACCTCGACATGACTCATCTCGAGATTGCGGACATGCCGCACGAAGAAGCCGGTCGCGGGCAGCGGCCCGTAGCGATCCGGATCAGGATAGGTCATCTCCAGCTCGGGCGGGACGAGCGCCGCCATCGCCTTGTCGCCGCCGCCGGCTTGCTCAAAGAAGACGTTGCTGATCTTGACGTCCTCGATCGGGCGGCTGTCCAGCCCGGTGAGCAGCGCAGGATATGCCGACGCGTTCATGCAGGTGAGGTTGTCGATCAGCACCCGCCGGATCGCGCCGATCGCCGCGCCTTGCGGCCCGCGCATCCGCTTGTTGAGCACCATGTAGATCGGCGCGCTCTGACAATCGCGCATGGTGATGTTGCTGATCGCCACGTCCTCGATCATCGCGCCGTCGCAGGATTCGAGCGCCAAGCCCCAGCATTTCTCGAACACGCAGTTGCTGACGGTGATGTTCTTGAACCCGCCATTGCTCTCGGTGCCGCACTTGATCCGCCCGGTCAGCCAGGTGTCGCGCGATTTGACCAGCGGACGATACGTCGCGTCAAGGAACGAGCCGACCTCATACGCGCCCGTCACATGGCAGTTGCTGATCGCGACATTCTCGGTGGCGCGCGCATAGCCAAGCGCGAACGACGATTTCGGGCAGATTGCATCGTCATAGGGTGTGTTTAGCCGGCAGTTCGACACGAACACGTTGCGGCAGCAGTCGATGTCGAACCCGTCGCGATTGGTGTCGACGGTCAGCCCGTCGATGGTGAGGTTATCGACCCCGGTGGCGAGCAGAGCGAAATGCCCGCCCTGCAACACCGAGAAATCGCGCAACTGCACGTTGCGGCATTTTTTCAGCGCGATCGCCTTGTTGCCGACGCCGGGCATCTCCGCGCGTGCGACGCCGGGATCGGGATGGCCCCGGCTCAGCCCCTTGCCCCAGATCAGCCCCTCGCCGGTGATGGCGATGTCGTGCAGCCCCTCGCCGTAGATCAGGCTGTTGCGCCAGTGGTTGTGGCCGTAATCCTGGAACGGCTCGATCGCTAGGTCCTGCGGTTCGGCGGGATCGTAGCCGCCGGTGGTCGTGCCCTCGATCGGCACCGGCGCGGCGAGCAGAACCGCACCGCGATCCAGGTGGAGCGTGATGTTGCTCATCAGGTGGATCGTATAGCTGGCGTAGCTGCCGGGCGGGAAATACACCGTGCCACCGCCCCGCGCCGCCGCGAAGGCGATCGCGCGGTCGATCGCGGGGGAATCGATCGTCACCCCGTCGCCCCTGGCGCCATGATCGCGCACATCGACGAAGCCGAGCGCCGCAACGAGCGGCTTGCGCTTGGCGAAGGCGGGTAGAGCGGTGGCGGCGAGCAATCCGGCGCCCCCTCCCAACAGCAGACGACGATCGATCACGGCGGTCTCTCCTCTGTGGTTGTGGCGTCGGCCCTCGTTGCGGAGCCTTTTGCAATCCTGCCCCGCACGCGGCGGGGCAGGGGCAGTCGGTGTCAGATGTAGCTGCGCAGGAACTCGCCGAGCGCGCAGATCGCGAGGCTCTGACCATACGGCATCGAGGTGAGCGCGATGTCCTTGTAGAATTGCATCGTGCTGCCCATCGCGGTGCCGAAGCTGACCTGCTTCAACTCGCCGGCATCGTCGATGTTCGCCAGCACCGCGCGCACCGCCTTGATGCCGACCTGCTCGTATTCGCGCGGCAGATAGCCCTTTCGCACGCCCTTCAGGATACCATAAGCGAAGCCGGCCGTGGCGGACGCTTCGAGGTAGCTGGTCGGATCGACGATCAGCGTGTGCCACAGCCCGCTCTCGTCCTGATGCTTGGCGAGCGTCTTGACCTGCGCGTTCAGCGTATCGATCAGGAAGGTGCGGAACGCATCCCCCACCGGCAGATCGAGCATTTCGAGGATCTCGGGGATTGCGATCGTCACCCAGCAATTGCCGCGCGCCCACAGTGCGCCCGCGAAATTATGGCGCTCGGTGAAGTCCCAGCCGTGGAACCACAGCCCGGTCTTGGTGTCGTAGAGATACTTGATGTGGATGAGGAACTGGCGCTTGGCCTCCTCGATATAATGGTTGCGCCCCAACAACTGGCCGATCTTGGCGAGCGGCAACACCGACATCATCAGCGTGTCGTCCCACAGCTCGCCGGGGTTCTCGTCGTTGAAGACGATGTGCTGGAACCCGCCCTCCTCGGTCTTGGGCAGGCCGTCGTCGGCCATCAGCCACTCGGCCCAGGTGTCGAGATACGGCAGATAGCGCTGCTCACCGCTCTGTTCGTACAGATAGGCGAGCGTCAGGAACGGCGCCATCGTGTTGATGTTCTTGGTCGGCGTGCCGGCGGCGAAGCGATCCTCGAACCAGTTGACCATGACGTCATACGCTTCGAGATCGCCGGTCTGCTCGTAATAGCGCAGCAGGCCGAACAGGCCGACGCCGTGCGTCCACTCCCAGTCGTTCCAGCCCTTGGTGTCGATCACCCGGCCGTCTTCGAGGCGGAGCAGGAACTCGCCGGTCTCGTCGGTGATGTTGACGAGATTGTCGATCAGCTTGGCGATCTGACGGGTAACTTCGGTACGGGGGATGTCGTGCGTGAGCGCGGCCACTATCGGGTCTCCTGGGGATAAATCTTGAGGGTTATTTGAGGTCGGCGGGTGTCCGGGGTGCGGCGACAATCTTCACGGGCACGCCACCGCGCGCATTGTGCAGCGTCACCAGCTTGACCGCCTCCAGCGCATCACCGGCTGCGCCGTCCGACGTCACCGCCAGCGCGATACTGTTGCGGCCGTGGTGGTTGAGGATGCCCTCCGGGATAGGGAAGGTCCGCTGCGGGCCGATATGCGCGATGAACTGCCCCATGTTCCAGCCGTTGACGAAGATCAAGGCCCGATAGCGGGCCACCGAACGTGGCGCGCTCGCGTCGCCGAAGCTGACGCCGATCGTCGCGTCCTGCCCTTTGGGTACGGCAAGGTCGAAGCCGGTGCGATACCAGGTGGTGCCGGCGGTCACGCGCGCGGCGGGCACGGCGGCCTGGGCCCAGCGCGCATCGTCGAAGCCGGGCAGATACCAGCCGAGCCGTTCGCCGGCGAGGCCGCCATTGTTGGGCACGCCGCGCACCGGATCGGCGATATCCTCGCCACCGCGATTGCCCTGGATCTTCCACGCGATGGGCACGCCGAACGACCGCCCGCCCGGTGCCTCGATCGACGCGGAGATCAGCCCGCGCTGTTCCTTGTGGAAATCGTCCGCATCGAGATCCCAGTTATGCCCGTTCGATCGCACCATCACCGACAGCACATGCGCGCCGGTCTGCGCGGAGGCGGGCAGATCGAACCCGGCGGCGCCGAGCGTGATCGGGCGGGGCAGGCCGGTCGGGATCTCATGCTGGCCGAGGAACACGCCGTCGAGCCAGACCTGCATCATGCCCGCGCCGCCGCCGCCATAAGTGAACTTCACCGATCGCGCGTCTGCGCTGCCGGTAAAGCGCCCGCGATACCATACGTCGCCATCGTGGAAACCGTAGCTGTCCATGCTGAGATTGGGCTGGCCATCGGGCGCGGCGGTGGTCGAGGCGTTGGCGCGGCGGTCGATCGACTGCCAGCCGCTGTCGTCGTATTCGGGTGCCGCCTCGGGCGAGCCGGGTGCGCTTCGCCAGCCGGTCAGCGCCGGCAGCGCGATCGCGGCGGGGCTGGGCAGGGGCGTGGTCGCTTCTAGGCTGCCGGAGGCGGTGCGTGCGGTCGCCACGGCCGCCCCGTTCCACGTCACGCGCGCGAGCTTCGGCGCCCAGACTTCGAGCGGGCTGTCTTCTTCGGTATCACCGGTCAACGCCAGCGCGCCGCCGGTGGCGACCGCATGCCGCACCAGCGCCGGTCCGCGCACCAGCACCGGCCCGGCATTGCTGTCGGTGCGCCAGAACTGCACGCCCGCCCCCTCGTCGCCGAGCAGCAGCGTCAGCGCAGGACGCCCGCCGCCGCTGATCCGCACGCGGGCGAGGCCGCTGTGCGTGTAGCCGAGCTTGAGATCGCCCTTCGCCGCATCGAACGCGCTGGTCACCTGTCCAGACAGCACAGTGACGTTCGGCGCGGTCTTGTAACGCAGCACCGTCTCGCCCGGCTCACCGGCGCGGCCGTAGAGCAGCATGACATCGCCACCATCGACAGTTAGCGCGGTCTGCAATTCCGACGTCGAGTAGACCAGCCGCTGCCCGCCGAGGTTCACCCCTGCCACCAGCCACTTCGCGTCGAACCCGTTCAGTTGCATCGGGAAGGCATAATGCCCGTCCGGCAGATCGGCAGTTATCGTGAAGGCGTCTTTGCTCTGTCCGTTAGACGGCTTGTGCGTCACCAGCAGGAAGCGCGCATCGCTCTCGGGATTGCGGTTATGATAGACCTGTACCGCGCCGCCGCTCACCGCGACGGGCGCCGCCGGCACCATCCCGGCGAGATCGGGCACCACCGCGATCAGTTCGCCGAGTTGCTTCATCTCCGCCGCCTTGGGCCGCAGCACGCGTGCCTCGGAGATCGCCGCGCCGTAATCGTAGCTGGTGAACACCACTGGCGCGGGCAACCAGCCCCAGCTGGTGCCGCCATAGGTCATGTAGAAGCTCTGCATGCCGATGCC
The DNA here is from genome assembly GCF_026540945.1 of Sphingomonas sp. GC_Shp_3. NCBI lineage: Bacteria > Pseudomonadati > Pseudomonadota > Alphaproteobacteria > Sphingomonadales > Sphingomonadaceae > Sphingomonas > Sphingomonas sp. GC_Shp_3. The sequence continues at coordinate 124,127 of NZ_JALNUT010000006.1, read as the reverse complement.
GTTGGCGAGATTGGTGCCGTAGAACACCCGCTGGAAACGCTTGCCGCGCTGCACCGCGTTGCATTCGTACCCGCCGTTCGATCCCCAGTAATCGAACCAGCCGCCGCCAAATTCGGCCAGATAGCCGGGCGTGTCTGGCGAGGCGGAGGCGCCGCCCTTCGCGCCGCCGGGACCGTAATAGCCCCAGTCCGGCGCGGCCGATCCGCGTGTCGGCTGCCCGCCGACGGTGCAGGTGCCGCCGGGATAGCCGTCGAACGCGTACAGGTCGTTGGGGCCGGTCACCACCTTGTCGACCGTGCTACTCTGCGGCGTCCAATAGCCGTTGCGGCCTTGGTCGTTGTGGAAGATCGGCACGCTGATGCCGTCCGCCCGCGCTCCGGCATAGAGGTGGTCCATGTAGCGGCGCTGCGACGCGCCCGTCACCGACAGTTCGTTCTCGATCTGGTGAAGGATGACAGTGCCCTTGTGGCCCTTGCCGTCGCCGTTGATCTGGTGGCGCGAGATGATCGCATCAATGCGGTGCAGCCACTCGTCGGCTGCGGCCATGTAGGTGGGATCGTCGGTGCGCGCCCGCGCCTTCTGGTTGACCAGCCAGCCGGGGAAGCCGCCGCGCGTCAGCTCGCCGTTCACATATGGCCCGGCGCGGGTGATGACGTACAGCCCTTCCTCCGCGGCCATGTCGAGCAGTCGGTCGATATCGCGGATCCCGCTGAAATCGTACACGCCCTGCTTGGGGCTGTGATACCCCCAGTCGAAGTACAGCGACACTGCGTTGAAGCCGCTCGCCTTCATCTTTTGCAACACGTCGCGCCACAGGTCGGGGCTGGGCAGGCGGAACGGGTGGAACTCGCCCGCCCAGATGATCGTGCGCTTGCCGTCGATCATCAGCGAGCGGCTGTCGTACGACACGCGCCCGAACGTCCTGACCGGCGCGTGCGCGTTGAACACCGGTCGGGCGATCTGCGCGGTGGCGATGCCGGGCAGAGCGCTTGCGGCGAGCAATGCGGCGGTTAGCATGTGACGCGTGTTCATGCGTGGTGAAAGATCAGCGGGAGCGGCCATTCCTTGGGCCGGTTATCGGGCTCGACCTCCATCAGCGGCGCCATATAGTCCCACCAGCGTTTCATCACCGGATGGTCGGGCAGCGCTTCGCGATCATGGTCCTCGGCCAGTTTCAGAACCGCGAACAGGCTCAGCGTCTGTTCGTCGAGGAAGATCGAGTAATCATAGATGCCGCTTGCCGTAAGCAGGGCGGAGAGTTCGGGCCAGATCGCATCGTGGCGCGCACGATATTCGTCGAGCACGCCCGGCTTGAGCTGCATCCTGAAGGCGTGAATCGACATTGCCCCTCCTTAGTCTCCCAATAAATGGGATTATATTCTATAATTTGTAGGTCAATGGTTCGGGCGCGTCAATGTGGATTGATGAAGCTTTTGTCACGAACTGGTGCCGAACGGGCTCAACTTCCCGCCGGGCGCTGTGCGCTACGCGCGAGGCTCGGCGCGATCATCAGCGCGTCGGGTAACGGCGGGTGTGCGAGATCGAGCGGTGCGGCGATGATGTGACCGGCGAGCGACGGAAGTTGACGTTTGATGTCCGTCGCCACCGCGTTCGCCAGCAGGAACGCGCCGTAATTGTCGTGATGCGTCTTGTCCGCACCACCATCGTTGAACGCGCGTGGCGACACCGCCGGACCGAGCGCTTCGTAAAGCATGCGGCTGTCGGCGTTGAGGTCGATCAGCGCCACGTGCTCTTCCGTCGCCACGCGCTTCATCGCGGCGACATACTCGGTCAGTGTCGAGGTGATCTTGCCGGCCGCATCGAAGTTGCGGCGATCGGGCGGCGTCACCAGGACAGGTTGCGCCCCGCGCCGCCGCGCCTCGGCGATATAGGCGCGCAGGTAAGCGGGGTAGGTCAGCTTCGGATCGGCATAGGTCTGCGGCCACTGCTGCTTCTGGTCGTTATGGCCGAACTGGATGAACAGGTAATCGCCTGCCTTCATCCGCGACAGCGCCTTGTCGAGCCGCAGTTCGGTGATGAACGACTTCAGCGTCTCTCCCGATTCCGCGTGATTGGCGACCGCGACGGACGTGTCGAACATGGCGGGTAGCATCTGCCCCCAGCTTGCCGCCGGCTCGAAGCGCTGATCGGTCACCGTCGAATCACCGACCAGGTAAACCGTCGGCACGTCGACGGGGGCGATTGAGATGCTCTGCACCTTGGGATTGCCGAGGAACTCAAGCGTCAGTTTCTCATCCCAATCATAGCTGCCATCCTCGCGCGTGTTGAGGCGGACGCCGGTGCCGCCCGGCGCGGTCGGCGGCGGTGGCGCGAGTTCCGGCCGGCGCACGTTGACGATGAAGCTGCGGGTCAGGATCTGGCCCGGTCGGGTAACGACGTTTCGCAGCATCAACCGCCGCGATTCCGCCTTGATCGTTGTCACTGAGGCGTGTCGCGGATCTCCAAGTGTCACGGTAACGCGGTAGTTGCCCTCCGCGACCGGCGCCGACCACAGGAAGCCGCCCGCATCGCCGCCTGGTTCGAACCCGGCGGTACCGGCTTCGTAAGCAGGGCCGCTGATTTTTCCATCGAGCGCGAAGCTGACCGGAGGGGTGACCCCCGATAGCACGAGCAGCACAGATGCGATTGCAGCAGGGAAGCCCATGGATTTCCTATCGTAGCCGTCAGCTTGTTTTCACGTTTTGAACGAGTCCGCCATATTGTAGGAACACGACCTCGCAAAGTGCCAGCGCTACGTCTGCGGTCCTGGCAACAGCAGTTGGTGCTCGATTGACATATTCCGCTCGGCACCTGCGCTACCTTAGGTCCCGAAGTCCTTGGCTAGGCAGTGGTCAAGCAGTGGCGGCAGTCGGGCTGGGCTGAGCACGAATCGAGCCGATCCGGCACAATTTTTCCGAGAGGCTGCCATACGTGACTATTTTGTCACGTTTAGTACCACTTTGTGGTACTTGGTTGCAAAACATGATTGATCGGGATGGTTGGCTCGGCATAGTGGCGCCTGCCATCACGAGACGTGAATGGCACGCCGGCGAAAACGCCGGGATTACATGGGGAGGATCTGCAAGTGTCCAAGCAAGTCACGTCGTCTGCCGTCTATTGCGCTGCCGTCTCCGGTTTCGCGTTGATGATCGCGCTTGCCAATCCGGCTGTCGCGCAGACCGGCCCGGCGCAGGTGCCTGCCGAACCTGCTCCGCCGACAGCGGACGGCGCACCGCCAGCATCCGATACCGCGACCCCGGACATCATCGTCACTGGCTTCCGCGCCTCGCTTAACGCCGCGCTCAACGAGAAGCGCACCGAGACGGCTGCGATCGACAGCATCGTCGCCGAGGACATCGGCAAGTTCCCCGACACCAACCTCGCCGAGTCCATGCAGCGTATCCCCGGCATCGCGCTGGCGCGCGGCGACGGCGGCGAGGGCAAGAACATCTCGGTGCGCGGCCTTGGCGCCGGCTTCACCCGCATCCGCATTAACGGCATGGAAGGCACGTCGCAGACCGGATCGTCGGACATCTACGGCGGCGGCGCGGTGGGGCGCAGCTTCGACTTCAACGTGTTCCCCTCGGAAATCTTCTCGCAGCTTGCCGTGCGCAAGACTCCTTCGGCGGATGTCGAGGAAGGCTCGCTCGGCGCGACTGTCGACCTCAAGGCGCCCAAGCCGTTCGACAGTAAGCAGGATTTCGTGTTCACCGCCACCGGCAAGGGCGTCTACAACACGCTCTCCAAGCAGGTGAACCCGCGCTTTTCGGGGCTGATCTCCAAGAAGTTCGGCGATTCCGGCTTCGGCATCCTCGCTTCGGGTGCCTATCAGCAGCGTGACATCCGCGAAGTCGGATATTCGGCGGTCGATCTACTGCCCTCGACGGTTAACGGCGGCTTCTGTTCGCCGATCGGCGTGACGCCGCAGAACCCAGTGACCAGCGTGGCTAAGGGCACCGACGCGGCGAACTGCTCGACCGGCAATCCGCGCAGCGGCAGCGTCGCGGCGTACAACACGATCCGGTCTCTTACCAAGAATGGTGGCGCACCCGGCAGCGGCGCGTTCTTCCCGCGCATCCCGCGGTATCTCAACTCGCAGCAGGACCAGAAGCGCATCGGCGGCACGGTCTCATTACAGTTCAAGCCGGACGAAGACACCGACATCTCGCTCGATCTGCTGTATTCGCGTTTCGACGTGAAGCGCACCGACAGCTATATCGAGGCGGTGTCGTTCGGTCGCTCGGCCTCGAACAACGGCCAGCCGATGACCTCGGTGACGGACGTGCAGTTCGATAAGAACGGCTCGATCGTATACGGCGCGTTCAAGGGTGTCGATGTCCGCGCGGAGAGCCTGTACGATCACTTCGTCTCGACCTTCAAACAGGCCAACCTCAACTTCTATCACCGCTTCACTGAGCACCTCGAGATTTCAGGTTTGTTCGGCATGAACGAGTCGCTGCTCGATGGTAAGGAGCGGCTGCAAACTTATATGGATGCGATCGACCAGCCGTTCACGCTGGATTACCGCAATGGCGGCAGCACCCCGCTGCTCGGCTTCGGTTTCGACGTCTCCAACCCAAACAACTTCAACTATGCGCCGGGTCGGAGCGATGGCACCGTGCTGGGCGGGTTCAGCTTCCAGGCGCGTCCGGCCAAGAACCGCACCACCGGCCTGACCGGCGAACTGAACGGCATCTGGACGTTCTCGCCGGTCGTGAAGCTGAAGTTCGGCGGCCAGTACCGGTCGAGCAACTATCTCGCCAGTTCGCTGGCGCCATACACCGCTGACCTCGCGGTGAAGGCGCTGCCGGCCGGCACGTCGCTCGCCAGCATCACCACGCAGGTGAGCGGCGTCAACAACCTGTGGGGCAATGGCGCGCCTGCAAGCTGGGCGGTGATCGACCACACCAAGTGGGAACAGGCGTTCAACTTCGCCGGCGTGCGCTACTGCGACTACCGCTGCGGCGGGGTGCGCTCCCGCGTGTTCGAAAAGGAGTCGAGCGCCTACGCGATGACCGAGTTCAACCTCGGCGACGTGATCGGCTGGGGCATCCGCGGCGACGCCGGCGTGCGCTACATCAAGACCGAGATGCATTCGTCCGGCTATATCAACGTCGCCAATGCGGCGTCGCCGACCGGCGTGATCGGCCAGTTCGCCTCCGCGCAGAAGGATTATCAGGACTGGCTGCCCTCCGCCAATCTGGTGATCGAGCCGATCCACAACGTGCTGTTGCGCCTGTCGGGGTCAAAGGTGCTGGCGCGGCCGGAACTCGGCGTGCTCACGCCGACCAGCGGCGTCAACGGCGTGACGCGCACCGGCACGATCAACAACCCGCAGTTGAACCCGATCCGCGCCAAGACCTTCGACGCCGGCCTCGAATGGTATTACAAGCCGGGTGGCCTGCTGTCGGCGGCGTTCTTCTACAAGGACATCGGCAGCTTCGTGCAGAACGTGACGTCGCTGGTGCCGTTCACGCAGCTTGGCCTGCCGGTCGCGTTGCTCAACAACACCAACACCTCACCCAACGAACTGTTCACGGTGACGCAGCCGTTCAACACGCCGGGCGGCAAGCTGAAGGGTGTCGAGATCAACGCGCAGGTGCCGCTCACCTTCCTGCCGGGCTTCCTGCACAACCTCGGCGTGCTGGGGAACTACACGCACGTCACCTCGAACATCAATTACATCCTGGCGAGCGTGAACGGCGTGCCGACCGTCACCACCACCGCCGATCTGGTCGGCCTGTCGCGCAATACCGCGTCCGGCACGATCTATTACGAGGACAGCAAGTTCAGCATCCGCAGCACGGCCAACTGGCGTGACCGCTTCATCCGTGGCATCCCGGCCTCGACCGGCAGCGATCTGCAAGGCAACGCGCCGACGCTCTATGTCGACGCCTCCGCTTCGTACAACCTCAACGACCATATCAAGGTAATCGTCGAGGGGCAGAACCTCACCAACGAACAGAACAACCTGTATACCGACAGCGTGCGGCAGGACACGCTGTTCCAGACCAACATCGGCCGCACGATCAGCTTTGGCGCATCGTACCGCTTCTGATCGACCGTGCTCTGTCGGCGTCGAGGGCACCGCCTGCGCGGTGGCCTCGACAGCCGGTTCCGGTATGGTCATAGCGGGGCATGGCGAGGAAACGGACGTGACGGACAGGTCGAGCGGGGGCGCATCGGGCGCGTCCGGCAGGCAGCCGGTCACGCGTATCCACACCACCATCGCCCGCGATCTCGGCGTGGCGATCGTCAGCGGTCAGCATCAGCCGGGTGATATCCTGCCCGGTGAGGTCGAGTTCAGCGCGCAGCTCAAGGTATCGCGCAGCGCCTACCGCGAGGCGGTGCGAATCCTCGCCGCCAAGGGGCTGGTCGAAAGCCGCACCAAGACCGGAACGCGCGTCAGCGAACGGTCGCGCTGGAACATGCTCGATCCCGAAGTACTCGCCTGGGCGTTCGTCAACGAGCCGCCTGAGGCATTCGTGCGCAGCCTGTTCGAACTGCGGCTCATTATCGAGCCGGCGGCGGCGGCACTGGCGGCGACGCGTCGCAGCGCGGCGCAGCTCGCAAAGCTTGGTCATGCGCTGGAAGAAATGGGGCGGCACGGCCTTTCCACGCCAGCGGGGCGCCAGGCCGATCACGACTTTCACAACCTGATCCTGCTCGCGGCGGACAACGAACCGCTCGCCGCCCTGTCGAGTACGATCACGGCGGCGGTGCGGTGGACCACCGTGTTCAAGTATCGCAAGAACGCGATTCCGCGGAGTCCGATTGACGATCATGGCGCGGTGTTCGAAGCGATCGCGCTAGGGGACGCTGCACAAGCGCGTGAGACGATGACGGCACTGGTGTCGCTCGCGCTGGACGATACGCGAACCGTCCTGGGTGCGTGACCGCGCTGCTTGAAAACCAGGGTTACACATATTACTCAGACAAAAGAGGTGCGAAATGCGGGCGATCAAGGTCAAGAACGAGGATGACGTCGCGGTCGCGATGGAGCCGCTCGCGGCGGGCGAGGTGATCCACGTGCATGGCGCCGACGTGGTGCTGACCGATGCAATTCCGGCCGGCCATAAGTTCGCCGTGACACCGGTGGCAGCTGGGCAGCCGGTGCTGCGCTACGGCTTCCCGATCGGTACCGCGCGATCCGACATTGCGCCCGGCATGCATGTTCACACGCACAACGTTGCCACCGCGCTCGCCACCAACGGCAGCTATCGCTACGATCCGGCACCGCCTGCGCCGGTGCAGGCGCCGAGCACGGCGACCTTCCGGGGATATGTCCGCGCCGACGGATCGGTCGGTACACGAAACGAGATCTGGATCATTCCCTCGGTCGGCTGCGTCGGTCGCACCGCCGAACGGCTCGCCGCGCGCACGAACGAGGGACTGCCCGCCGGGGTGGATGCGGTGGTCGCTTTCCCGCATCCGTTCGGCTGTTCGCAGCTTGGCGACGATCTTGCCGGCACCACGCGCATCCTCAGCGCGCTGGCGTCGCACCCCAATGCCGGTGGTGTGCTGCTGGTCGGACTTGGGTGCGAATCCAACCAGTTGACCGGTATGCTCGATCTGATCCCAGCGGAGCGGCGGGAGCGGGTTCGTGTGATCGGCGCACAGGCTTCGGCGGACGAGATGGCGGAGGGGCAGGCGGCGATCGCCGAACTGGTCGCGCTGGCCGCGCAGGATGTGCGCACGGAGGTGCCGCTTTCCCGGCTGACGCTGGGGGTGAAGTGCGGCGGCTCGGATGGCTTGAGCGGTCTTACCGCCAACCCGGTGATCGGCCGCATCGCCGACCGGGTGGGCGATGCGGGCGGCCGCGTCATCCTCACCGAAATCCCGGAGATCTTCGGCGCTGAACAGATGCTGATGGACCGCTGCACCAGCCGCGATACGTTCGATGCGCTGGTCGATCTGGTCAATGATTTCAAAGCCTATTTCGTCCGCAACGGTGAGCCGGTGTCGGAGAATCCCAGCCCCGGCAACATCCGTGGCGGCATCACCACGCTGGAGGAGAAGTCGCTCGGCGCGGTGCAAAAGGGCGGGCACGTTCCTGTCACTGACGTGCTGCCCTATGCTGGGCGAGCCCGCCGTGCGGGCCTGACCCTGCTGGAGGCACCCGGCAACGATGCCGTATCGACCACCGCGCTTGCCGCCGCCGGTGCGACGCTGACATTGTTCTCCACTGGGCGCGGCACCCCGCTCGGCAGCCCGGTGCCGATTGTAAAGATCGCCTCCAATGCCGCGCTCGCCGCCGCCAAACCCGGCTGGATCGACTTCGATGCGGGCGCGGTGCTCGACGACGGGCTTGACGTCGCCGCAGATCGCTTGCTCGATCGGATCGTCGCGATCGCCTCCGGAGAACCGACCCGCAACGAACGGAACGAGGAACGCGGGCTGGCTATCTGGAAACGGGGCGTTACGCTGTGACGCGCGCCTGACGCTGGTGAAACGGCTATACAGCGGCGGAAAACGACAGTATCTGGCAGACAGCCCATATATTGGAAATCACTGATGAATCGGCAGATCGAGGCGAACAGCTTTCGACACAGAACCGACCAGACACGTGGAAGGGAGATGGATGAGCAGTTCGGCCGATGAAGCATTGACACCGGTTTCCGGCAATGGTGCTGCCGCAATGGCGCCCCCCTCCGGCCGCTACCGCTGGGTAATCTGTAGCCTGTTGTTCGCCGTCACCGCGATCAACTATGTCGATCGCCAGATGATCGGCGTGCTGAAGCCGGTGCTCGCCAACGATCTCCACTGGACCGAGATCGACTATGCCAACGTCGTGTTCTGGTTCCAGTGCGCCTATGCGATCGGCTATATCGGGTTCGGGCGCTTCGTTGACGTGGTCGGCGCGCGCATCGGCTATACCGTTGCCTTCACGATCTGGACGCTGGCGCACATCGCGCACGGCGCGGTCAACACCATCACGCAATTCGCGATTGCGCGGTTCGCGCTCGGCATCGGCGAATCCGGCAGCTTCCCGGTCGCGATCCGCGCCGTCACCGAATGGTTTCCCGCGCGCGAACGTGCGCTGGCGATCGGCGTGTTCAACGCCGGCTCCAACGTCGGCGCGATCGTCACGCCGCTGTTGGTGCCGTGGCTGGTGGCGATCTACGGCGGCAACTGGCGCCCGGCGTTCGTCATCACCGGCGTGGTCAGCTTCGTATGGCTGATCGCCTGGGTCATCATGTACCGCTCGCCCGCCAAGCACAGCCGCGTCACGCCGGACGAATTGGCGTGGATCGAGCAGGACCCGGCCGACCCGACCACCCCTATGCGCTGGCGCGACATCATGCGCTTCCGTGAGACTTGGGCGTTTGCGATCGGCAAGTTCTGCATCGATCCGGTGTGGTGGTTCTATCTGTTCTGGCTGCCGGGCTATCTCGGCGACCGCTATCATCTCGATCTCAAATCGTTCGGGCCGCCGCTAGTGGTGGTGTATCTGCTGTCGGATGTCGGCTCGATCGCGGGTGGCTGGCTGTCGGGACGGTTGATGAAGGCGGGGTGGAGCGTCAACGCCGCGCGAAAGACGACGATGCTGATCTGTGCGTTCGCGATCCTGCCGATCTTCGCGGTGCAGTCGGTCGACAACCTGTGGGTGGCGGTCGGCATCATCGGGCTGGCGACGGCGGGGCATCAGGCATTCTCGGCCAACCTCTACACGCTGCCCTCGGATCTGTTCCCGCGCTCGGCGGTCGGGTCGGTGATCGGCATCGGTGGGGCACTCGGCGGGGTCGGGGGTATGATCTTCTCGCTGTACATCGGGCAGGTGCTCGACAAGCTCGGCAGCTACGCGCCGATCTTCCTGGTCGCCGCCGCCGCGTACTTCGTCGCGCTGCTGGTGGTGCAGGTCCTCTCGCCACGCCTCGCGCGGGTGACGATCCCCGCCTGACACCATCTTTGAAGGGGTGCTCATGTTCGCTCGCACGCTTCGCATCGCCATCCTCGCCTCGGCCTGCTGGGCCGGTGCGGCGATGGCGCAGGACAGTCCTGACGACGGTTTGCTGTTCTCGCTGTCGGGCGAACACGGCACCACCGCCGAGACCGGGCATGGCGGCACCGCGCCGCTGATCGTCAGCAAGGTCGGCACCACGCCCGACGGGCGCGTCGGCAAAGCGCTGCGGCCGGCGTCGGGCTTCGCGCTGGCGTGGCCGGCGCCCGGCAACATGTATGCCCAGCACGGCACGCTGTCGTTCTTCTTCCGCGCCGGCACGCCGGTCGGCACCACCCCGTTCCCGATCTTCCGCGCGGGCAGCGCGGACGGGACGAGCTGGGACATGACGTTCTTGCGTATCGACTGGAACGGCCACGGCTTCGACGCCTTCGTCACCGACACCGGCCTAGCGCGCACCCGCGTGTCGTTCCGGGTCGCCACGCCACCCGCGCCGGATGCGTGGACGCACATCGCCTTCGCGTGGGACGAGCAGGGCGGCGTTCGGCTGTGGATCGACGGCAAGCCGGTCGCGCGGAACGAGCGCAAGGCGGTGTATGACGCCGGGCTGTTCGGCTTCGGCCCGTTCCAGCGCGTCATCGCCCCCTATCAGGTGCAGAGCGCGTACAATTATTTGCGCACCGGTGATATCGACGAGGTGCGTGTCTACGACCATGCGCTCGACGACGCCGCCGTCGCGACGCTCGCCCAAGCCGAGACGCCCGCCGCCGCCGCGCCGCCGTGCGCGCTCGCCGATGCGGCGGTGCGCGCCGACTGGGCACAGCGCTACGGCTGGAACCAGCGCAGTGCGCCGCTTTACCTCGCTAATCCGGTCACCGCGATCCGCAAGGTCGAGTTCACCGATACCCGCGACGAGAAGGAAAAGATGTTCCGCGGCGCCGACGGCATCCGAGAGACAACGTGGCCCGGCGTCTACAACCGCTCGCGTCTGCTCGGCCGGCATGATTATTTCGAGCTGCCCGACTGGAACGTCTACGCGACTGGCGGCCAGCATTACACGCTCACCCTGCCTGACGAGGCGTGGAACCGCGTCGAGATCAACGGCCCCGCCTATGGCACACTGGCGCGCGAGAGCGGCGACGGCGCCGCCACCGTGCTGACCCGCGCCGCCGGGCTGGAGCGCACCTCCACCCAGCTTGGCGGCGACCGTCACGGTGGCGTGATCCGCTTCGACAATATCGCGCAGGAGACCCCGATCGAGGAGATCGGCGTCTACCACGTCGCACCCGGCCAAGTGCCCGCCGGCCTCGCTAGCTTCGACTATGTGGTCGACCCGACCGCCGACCCATCGGCTTACCCGCCGCTCGACGATGTGCGCGCGCATATCGCCGGCCGCTTCGTCGCGGACGAGCGCCGCATCGCCGTCGCTTTGCCTGCCGGTGCGCCGCGGCGGCCTGTCGTTGCCAGCGCTAGCGACGGGATGCCGATCGTTCACATCCTCGTCCCCTGCGATTTCCGCGATACCAGCCGGATCGGGCAGGGCGGGCGGTTCTCCTACGGTGCGGTCAATCTCGGCGGTGGCCTTGACGGCGTGGCGATCGACTTGCCCGCGCTGAAGGTGACGGCGGGGGCGGACGGCCTCGTGCCGCTCAACATCCGCGTCAAGGACCCGACGTGGGACGACCGCGACCTGCTCGACATCAACGTCGCGGTGAAGCCGGGCGAGGCGCGCACGCTGTGGCTCGACACGCGCGACCGTATCCTGCCCGAAAGCGCCAGCCTGCACATCGTCATCGCCTCGGCCGCGCCCGATTTCGATGCCGCAGCACTCGCCGGCACACACGTCCGCCTCGTCTACAAACCGGCCGCCGCCGCTAAGGCCGAACACGTCGCCGACCGGCTCGAGCAGTCGCGCGACAACCTCGCCTTCCTGGTCGAGGAACAGCCCAACACCGACACCTATCCGATCTTCACCCGCTACGCGCGCGACATCGGCGACGTGCTGCGCGTCGATCCCGACAACGCGGTGGCGCGCGCCTATTGGGTCGAGAAGAACCCCGATCAGCCCTACGCCCCGCTCGCGCTGGAGCCAGCTCCCGCCGGCGTGCCTTTATGGGCGTTCCGCCAGACCGAGGACCTAAAGCTCTACCGCAAGTTCGTCGACTGGTGGATCGACCACCGCCAGATCGCCGACGGCGAGTTCGGCGGCGGGCTGTCCGACGATACCGATCTCGTCAACCAATGGGTGCCGCTCGCGCTGATGGGGGTCGAGCCGGAGCGGCTCGCCGCCTCGCAGCGCCGCGTGCTCGACGCGACGTTCGAGAATGGCATGTGGTCGAATGGGTTGAGCCGCATACGCGCCGATGAGCTCCACAGCTACGAGGACGGCATCAACACCGTCGCGCAGGCGATGCAACTCGACTGGGGCGACCCCAGCGCGATCGAGCGCGGCATGGCGGTGGCGCGCAACTATCAGCGGCTGACCGAGGTCAATCCCGCCGGGCACCGCCATTTCGTCACCTCCTATTACAGCGGCACCGACGTTGTCCGTGAAGGCGTGTGGGGGTGGCAGAAGCCGTACAGCCTGCTGGTGCTGCACCCGGGGCTGCTGCTGGTCAATTACAACGGCGCACCGGCGGTGAAGGACACCGTGCTCGGCGTGCTCGACGGCTGGCTCGCGCATGGCAAGCAGGACGACAAGGGTGGCTGGCGCTTCCCCGCCGAGATCGAATGGAAGACCGACGCCGCCACCGGCACTGGCGTGGCGAGCGCCGCGAATGCGTTCTGGGCAGCATGGGACTGGACCGGGGACACGCGTTATCTGCGGCCGATGGCCAGCGACATGGCGAGACATGACCTCAGTGGGGTGTCGGCGCTCAACGCCGATCTGATGGCGCGCACGCCGGGTGGCGCGTCGCTCGCCGCCACGGTCGCGGCGGGCAAGATCACCGGCGCGGGCGGCGAGATCGACCGCAATCTCGGCGGATCGACCGACAAGGATTTCGCGCGCTTCGTGACATGGCAGCAGCGCGGCGACACCGGCATCCTCGCCGATCTGTATGGCGCGGAAATCCTTGCCGATCGCCACCGTATGCCGGTCCTAACCGACGCGCATCTGTGGTCGGACCGCGTGGCGGTGCCGAGCGAGATCCTGCAACGCACCCGGCTTGGCGGGGTCGCGCATCGCCGCAATGCTTATTACCCGGGCAATCTGGTGCGCTGGCGCTTCGATGGCGCGGTGTCGGCGGAGCAGGTCGGTATCCTCATCCCCAACGGCGATCCGGAACGCTTCACCGTCACCACCTTCAACATGGCGGCGACCCCGGCGAGTGCGACGATGACCGGCGACCAGCTCGCCGCCGGCACCTGGCGGCTGACCGAGCGCGACGGCGATGCCGCACCGGTGGTGCGGGAGGTGACGCTCGAACACGGTCACGGTGTGGCGCTCACGCTGCCGTCGCGCCAGACCGCGACCTATGCGTTCGAACGGATCCGCGCCGGCGACGAACCCGCGACCCGCCCCGACATCGGCCTGTCGGTGGACGATCTCGCACTCGCGCGCGGCAAGCTTTCGGTCACGGTGCACAGCCTCGGCGCGAAGCCGACGCCGCCCGGCACCGCCACGCTTGTCGACGCAACCGGCCGCACGATCGGCAGCGCGCGCTTCGCCGGCCTCGCCGCGCCGCTCGACCTCCTCCCCAAGACCGCGACCGTCGCGCTGCCGCTGCCACGCGGCGTCGCGGCAAACGGCCTGCGCGTGACGCTCACGCTCGACGGTACTCCGCCGGAGACCAGCGCCGCCAACAACACCGCCGTCGTCGGCAGCCACATCGCCGACGCACCCGGCCTGCCGCCGCGTCAGGCGCTGAACGGCACCACCCTTTCCGCACCGCGTCCGTCCCACTAAGGATGGCGCATTCCCGCTCCTCTTCGCGAAACGGCCCGCCTGCATGACCAAACCGCTCACGCTCCACCCCGACCGGCTGTTCCCGGCCGAGCCGACCGTCCGCGACATCGCCCGGCGGCTGTATGCCGGCGTCAAGGATCTGCCGATCATAAGCCCTCACGGCCATACCGATCCGTCGTGGTTCGCCGATAACGCGCCGTTCAGCGACCCCTCGTCGCTGCTGATCGTGCCCGACCATTACGTGTTCCGCATGCTGTTCAGCCAGGGCACCGCGCTGGAGCAGCTCGGCGTGCCCACTGTGGACGGCAGCCCGACGAGCACGGATTCGCGGAAAATCTGGCATCTGCTCGCCGCCAATTACCATCTGTTCCGGGGTACGCCGTCGCGGATGTGGCTCGACTGGGTGTTCGCGGAGGTGTTCAAGCTCGACGTGCTGCTGGAGCCGGAAACCGCCGACCTCTATTACGACACGATCGACGCCGCGCTGAAGACGCCCGAGTTCCGCCCGCGCGCGCTGTTCGAACGCTTCAATATCGAGGCGATCGCCACCACCGAAAGCCCGCTCGATCCGCTCGTCCACCACGCCGCGATCCGCGCGAGCGGCTGGAGCGGGCGCGTCGTCACCGCCTATCGCCCCGATCCGGTGGTCGATCCCGAGGCGGCGAACTTCGCCGATAACGTCCGCCGCTTCGGTGAAACCGCTGGCGAGGATGTGTCGACCTACGCCGGCTATCTCGCCGCGCATCGGTTCCACCGCGCGCGTTTCCGCGAGGCGGGGGCGACCTCGACCGACCATGGCCACCCCTCGGCCCGCACCGCCGACCTGTCGCCCGAGGACGCCGCCGCGCTGTACCTGCGCGTGCTGGCCGGCGCGAGCCCCGAGGACGCCGAGCTGTTCCGCGCGCAGATGCTCACCGAAATGGCGGGGATGAGCACCGAGGACGGTATGGTGATGCAGCTCCACCCCGGTGTGCACCGCAACCACAACGCCGCCGTGCTGGCGCGCTTCGGTCGCGACAAGGGTGCGGACATCCCCACCGCGGGTGAGTTCGTCGATGCGCTCAAACCGCTGCTCGACCGTTACGGCACCGATCCGCGCTTCACGCTCATCCTGTTCACGCTGGATGAGGATACCTACAGCCGCGAACTGGCACCGCTCGCCGGCCATTACCCGTGCCTGCGGCTCGGCCCGCCATGGTGGTTCCACGACAGCCCGGAGGGGATGCGTCGCTTCCGCGAGCGCACCACTGAGACCGCCGGTTTCTACAACACGGTCGGCTTCAACGACGATACCCGCGCCTTCCTGTCGATCCCCGCGCGGCACGACGTGGCGCGGCGGATGGACTGCGTGTGGCTCGCGCAGCTCGTCGCCGAACACCGCCTGCCCGAGGACGAGGCGCACGAGGTCGTCCACGCGCTCGCCTATGATCTCGCCAAGGCGGCGTACAAACTGTGAGGCTGTCGAACGAAACGCTTGGGCGCGTGTCCGCCACCGTCGCACGCCCAGCCTATGACCGCGCGGGCGTAAAGCGCGGCGTGGTGCACCTCGGCATCGGCGCGTTCCACCGCGCGCACCAAGCGGCATATTTCGAGGCGGCGTTGGCGGCGGGCGATCTGCGCTGGGGGATCACCTCGGTATCGCTGCGCTCGGCGGGCGTGCGGGATCAATTGGCGCCGCAGGATTGCCTGTATGCGCTGGTGGTGCGCGATGGCGATGCGCGCACCACGGCGATCGTCGGCGCGGAGCAGGCGGTGCTGGTCGCGCCCGAAGACCCGCAGGCGGTGATCGACGCGCTTGCCCACCCGGACGCACAGATCGTCACGCTGACCATCACCGAAAAAGGCTATAAGCTCGATCGCGCCACCGGCACGTTGCTGTCGGACGATCCGGATGTGGCGGCGGACTGCGCCTCGCTCGCAGCCCCGCGCACCGCGCCTGGCTTCCTTGCCGCCGGCCTCGCCGCGCGTCGGGCGGCGGGCCTGGGGCCGCTGACGGTGATTTCGTGCGACAACCTGCCGCACAACGGCAAGCTGCTGCGCGATGCGGTGCTGGCGGTGGCGCGGGCCAATGATCCCGCGCTGGCCGACTGGATCGCAAACGAAGTGGCGTTCCCCGCCTCGATGATCGACCGCATCGTGCCGGCCACCACGCCGGAGGATATCGCCGCGCTTGCTGCCGATCTCGGTGTCGAGGATCGCGCAATGGTCAAGACCGAACCGTTCACGCAGTGGGTGATCGAAGACACTTTCATTACCGAACGGCCCGACTTTAGCGCGCTTGGCGTGCAACTCACCAAATCGGTCGCGCCTTGGGAGGACGCCAAGCTGCGCCTGCTCAACGGCGCGCACTCCGGCATCGCCTATCTCGGCGCGCTGGCGGGTGACGATTTCGTCCACCAGTTCGTCGCCACCCCCGCCGGGCGCGGCTTCGTCGAGGCGTTGTGGGATGAGGCGCAGACGACGCTGAACCCGCCCGACGGACTCGACATCGCTGCCTATCGCGTTGACCTGATGGGCCGTTTCGCGAACTCCGCGCTCCAGCACCGCACCCGCCAGATCGCAATGGACGGGTCGCAGAAGCTACCGCAACGCCTGCTCGCAACCATCGCCGGGCGGCGTGCGGCAGGCCAGTCCGCCGATGCGCTTGCGCTGGCGGTGGCGGCGTGGATGCGCTGGCAGTCCGGGCAAACGGATGTTGGCGAGCGCTTCACAGTCGACGATCCGGCCGCCGCGCACCTTGGTGCCTTGTCGGCTGGCGCGGCCGATGCGGCTGAGCGCGTCGATGCATTGCTCGGCTTCTTCGGCTTCGCCGCCGACGCGGACCTGCGTCAGACGTTCGTCGCACACCTCGACGTGCTGGAGCAGGACGGCGCACGTGCCGCAGTCAGCCGGTACGGATGATGCCGCGCGCGCGCTTGACAGGCTGATCTACCTCGCTCGCTAAATAGAAGTTCATCCCGAAGTGTGTTGCGCATTGCCATAATATGCAACATCATCCCCAATGACACCGGGTGCAGCGATGCCCGGCCAGTGGGAGAGGCATGTGGCAACGGGGCACGGGTTCAGGCACGCAGTTCTGCTGGCGGCGGTCGCGCCGCTGGTTTTCCTTTCACCCGCGTTGAGCCATGCCGCCCCGGTGCAGCCGCCGGCGACGGCAACCACGTTCGACGCCAAGCACATTCCCGAGCCTGCGCGGGTGCTCGCGCTGCTCGACGCTACAGCCGCCAAGCAGATCGCCGTCCTGCGTGATCGCAAACTCGCGCTAACCGGCGATGTGGTGCAGACGCTCACCGCGAACTGGATCTCCGCCGCGTTCCTCACCTCGCTGACGCGGCTCACGCGCGTGTCGGATGTGTCGGGCGGCAACGCGATGCTGCGCGACACCGCGCAGCACTTCAACTTCGCCTTGCAGGGCAGTCAGTCCGCACATTCGATGCTCGATGCGGACAACATCGCGCTCGGCGAAACCTATCAGGAACTGTACGCACGCAGCGGCTGGGAGGGCGAACTCGCGCCGCTCAAGCAGCGGCTCGACTACGTCACGCCGTATCTCCAACTCGATACCGCGCCGAACCGGCTGGTTTGGTGGTGGTGCGACGCGCTGTTCATGGCGCCGCCGGTGTTCGCGCGCATGTCGGTGCTGACCGGCGATCCGACCTATCTCAAGGCCGCCGACACGCAGTGGTGGCGACAGACCGAACGGCTGTGGTCGCCCACCGATGGCCTGTATTTCCGCGACGCGCGCTTCATCGATCGCCGTAGCAAGAACGGCAAGCGCGTGTTCTGGTCGCGCGGCAACGGCTGGGTGGTCGGCGGCATCGCGCGCGTGCTGGAATCCATGCCAGTCGATTACCCGAGCCGCCACAAGTATGTCGACACGCTGCGCACCATGTCGGCCAGCCTCGCGAAGCTGCAACGCCCCGACGGTCTGTGGAGCGCCAATCTGCTCGATGCGCAGGACCCGCCCGGTGCGGAAACCTCGGGCTCTGCATTTTTCGTCTATGCGATGGCCTGGGGGATCAACCACGGCCTGCTTGATCGCAAGACCTACCTGCCGGTGGTGTTGCGCGGCTGGTCCGCGCTGGCGGGGGCGGTGCAGCCCGACGGTCTGCTCGGCTATGTGCAATTGCCGGGCGATCAGCCGTGGCCGACCAAGGCGGACGATCACGCGATGTACGGCACCGCCGGGTTGATCCTCGCCGGGCTCGAGGTGATGAAGCTTGGTCAGCCGGTCACGGCGCTGCCGCTCGCCGAGCCGGGCCGCCAGCCCGCGCCGCCGGCATGGGCGCCGCCGCCGGTCCCCGCCGATGCCACGCCAGAACAGCGCGCCGCCTATCAACGCCGCATCGCCGAGCATCAGGCGGTCGCCGACCTTGCGTTCGAGCCGTCGCGCGACATGCCGGGCGCGCAGCCACCGCGCGCAGATGGCATCGTCAATCCGCGCATCTCACTGCCGCTGAAGACGCCGCCGGCCGATCAGCAGGCCGCGCGCGCCACCGTGCGGTTCGCGCCGTACCGCTTCGACGATATCCTGTGGGAAAACGACCGCACCGCGCATCGCATCTACGGCCCCGCGCTGGAGGCCGAGGAGCCGCCGTCAAGCTCGGGCATCGATGCGTGGGGCAAGCTGGTGGCGTGGCCGTTCATGGAACGCCAGCTCGCCACCGGCAAGCAGCATGACTTCCACGGCGAGGGGATCGACTTCTACAACGTCAACACCTTCCGCGGCGCCGGCGGCCTTGGCGTGTGGTACGATCACAAACTGTGGACCTCGCGCAACTGGGCGCACCACACGATCCTGAAGGATGGGCCGGATGTGGCGGACTTCAGCGTCGATTATGCGCCGTGGCCGGTCGATGTAGGCCGCAAGGTGTGGGAGTCGCGTCGCTTCACGCTGCCGACCGGCACCAACTTCACGCGAATGGTGTCGACCTTCCAATCCGACAGCCCCGCACCGCTGCTGGTCGGCATCGGCATCCAGAAGCGTCCCACCGCCAACGCACCGGCGCGTTACGTGGCCGACAGGGCGACCGGCCGCTTCACCTTCTGGGGGCCGACCGATCCCGACAAGGGCGCGATGGGTGTCGCGCTGATGGTCGACCCTGGGCAGATCGCCGAAGTGACCGAGGATGCCGACAACTACCTCGTCGTGGTGAAGGTCACGCCGGGCAAGCCGTTCGTCTATTACATGGGTGCGACGTGGAGCAAGGGCCGCGACTTCCATGATGCGGCGTCGTGGGAAGCCTATGTGAAGGGGCAGAACCCGAGCTTTGCGGTGCCGGCGGCGGGGAAGTGAGGCACCCGCACGCTCAGCACGCCTCAGTCCAGCGTCTCACAAGCCTCGCCGATCGCCGCGTAGATCGCGTCGAGGTCGGCATCGTCGATGCAATAGGGTGGCATCACGTAAACGGTGTTGCCGAGCGGTCGTAGCAGCAGGTCGCGGCTGCCGAAAAACGCCAGCAGGCGCGGGCCCAGCGCGGACAGGTACCCGCCGTCGGCATCGGCGATCTCCAGCGCGGTGACGGTGCCGATCTGCCGCTTCGCCGATACTCGCGGGTGGTCGAGCGCCGCCAGCCGCGCCGCCTGCCGCGCGGTCAGGCTGGCGATGCGGGTGGCCACCGGCTCCTCCCGCCACACGTCCAGATTGGCGAGCGCGGCGGCGCAGGCGATCGGGTTGGCGGTGTAGCTTGACGAATGGAAGAACATCGCCGCGCGGTCCTGCGAGAGATGCGCCTGGTACACGCCCTCGCTTGCCATTGTCACCGCGAGCGGGA
The DNA here is from genome assembly GCF_026540945.1 of Sphingomonas sp. GC_Shp_3. Taxonomy (NCBI): domain Bacteria; kingdom Pseudomonadati; phylum Pseudomonadota; class Alphaproteobacteria; order Sphingomonadales; family Sphingomonadaceae; genus Sphingomonas; species Sphingomonas sp. GC_Shp_3. The sequence goes on along the minus strand of NZ_JALNUT010000006.1, from coordinate 104,545 downwards.
CCGCGCCGCCGGTCAGCCCCTTCGACAGGCACAGGATTTCGGGCACCACGCCCGCCTGTTCGCACGCCAGCAGCGTGCCGGTGCGGCCCCAGCCGGTCATCACCTCATCGGCGATGAACAGCACGCCGTGGGCTGTGCAGATGTCGCGCATCGCCGCCAGCACCTGCGGCGAATAGTTCAGCATCCCGCCCGCGCCGAGTAGCAGCGGCTCGACAATGAAGGCGGCCGGTTGCGTGCGGCAGGCAGCCTCCAGCGCGTCAAGCGTCGCCTGCTCGGCCCCGGCGGCGGGGAAGGGGATCGTGCCTACGTCGAACAGCAATGGCGCATAGGCACGGTTGAACACGCCGCGCGCGCCGACCGACATCGCGCCGATCGTATCGCCGTGGTAGCTGTGTTCGAGCACGAGAATGCGGCTGCGCGCTTCGCCGCGATTGGCGAAATAGCCGAGCGCCATCTTCAGCGCGACCTCGACGCTGGTCGACCCGGAATCGGAATAGAACACCCGCGTCAGCGCGTCCGGCAGGATCGCACGCAGCCCGCGCGCGAGCGCCTCGGCGGGTTCGTGCGTCCAGCCAGCGAAGATGATCTGGTCGAGCTTCGTCGTCTGTTCGGCGATCGCCGCCATGATGCGCGGGTGGGCATGGCCATGTGTCGTCACCCACCACGACGAGATCGCATCGACGATCCGCCGTCCGTCCGCCGTGTAGAGCGCCGCCCCCTCGGCATGGGTGACGAGCGGGATTGGCTCGCCGAGGCCATGCTGCGTGAAGGGGTGCCAGACGGGAGAGTCGGTCACGCGAAATCCTCCAGCTGGAAATGCTGCGCAAATGCTGCGCGCAGCGTAGCGGGGTCGAGCGGATCGAGACGCGGCAACCGGCCGAGCCTTTTCACCCCGCCGATCGCCGTGATCGTCGCCTCGCTATCCTCGTTGGCATCGCCGGTGAACGCTACGCCGAGGATCGGCACGCGCCGCGCGCGAAGCGCCTCGATCGACAGCAGGCTGTGGTTGATCGTGCCGAGCGTGGTGCGGGCGACCAGCACGACTGGATGGCCCCAGCGCGCGAACAGATCGGCGAACAGCACCGTGCGCGTGACCGGCACCAGCGCGCCGCCGGCGCCTTCCACCACAAGGGGACCGTCAACCACAGGTGGGGTGAGCCGGTCGGGATCGATCGTCACCCGATCGATCTCGGCGGCGCGGTGCGGGGAGCATGGGGTGTCGAGCCGGTACGCCTCGGGCAGGATCTTCGTCACGCCGAACGCGGCGACGCGCGCGGCGTCGGTGCCGTCGTCCAGCCCCGCCTGCACCGGCTTCCAGTAGGTCGCGCCGAGCGCGGCGGCGAGGCCCGCGGAGAACACGGTCTTGCCCGCATCGGTGTCGGTGCCGGTAACGACGATCGTGCTCATGCTAGTGCCTCCATGATTGCGCGCGCCAGCCCATCGATCGCCGCTTCATCCGTGTTGAGCGTCACCGAAATCCGCAGCCGCGCCGCGCCCACCGGCACCGTCGGCGGGCGGATGCCGCGCACGTCGTAGGCGGCGGCCTGCACCGCGCCCGCCACGCGCATGGTCGTCGCGTCGTCGCCCAACACCAGCGGAAGGATCTGCGATCCGGTTGCCGCAACCCCGCATGCCGTCAGCCTATGCTCGGCGTAAGCGACCAGCGCGTGCAACCGGTCGCGCCGTTCGGGTTCGTCAGCGAGGATACGCAGCGCGCCGCGTACCGCGCTCGCCATCAGCGGCGACGGCGCGGTCGAGAAGATGAAACCGCGCCCGCGATTGACAAGGAAGTCGCGTACCGTCGCCGGCCCGCAGACCAAGGCACCCTCGCAACCGAGCGCCTTGCCACAGGTGCGCAAGGTGACGACGTTCTCGCGCCCCTCGTACGCTGCCGCCAGCCCACGCCCGCCCGGCCCGAACACGCCGGTCGCGTGCGCCTCATCGATCAGCAGAAATGCGTCGTGCCGGGCCGCCACGCTGGCGAGTTCGGCGAGCGGCGCGCGGTCGCCATCCATGCTGTACAGGCTCTCTACCGCGATCCACGCCCGGCCGGTGCCGCCGCGCGTGCGCCACGCGGTGATCGCGTCATCGAAGCTGCCCGCATTGTTATGCGCCGCCGCCACCGCCTCGCCCCGGCCGAGCCGCATCCCCTCATGTGCGCTGGCATGGATCAGCGCGTCGTGCACCACCAGATCGCCACGCTGCGGCAAGGTGCCGAGCAGCGCGGCGTTGGCGGCATAGCCGCTCGAGAACCACAGCGTCGCCTCGCAGCCGAAGAACGCTGCCGCCTCCGCCTCCAGCGCATCATGCTCGGGATCGTTGCCGCGCAGCAGGCGCGACCCGCCCGATCCGACCGACACTCCCCGCGCCAGCGCCTCCGCAACCGCGGTGCGTAGCCGGGGTGAGTCGGCAAGGCCGAGATAATCGTTCGAGGAGAAGTCGGCACCGCGCCGGGGCATCAGCGCGCGCAGCAGGTCGCGCGCGGCGAGGTTTGCAAGATCGTCAACATGGGCGGCAAGGATCGACATGGCCGCTGTTCGTTAAAGCAGTTGGGGAAATCCTCAACCCGGCCGGCAGCGCCGCGGCGCTGGACAAGCTCTGCCGACCCGCTACCCCGGGCGTGCAACCGGGAGAACTGCATGTCGTCGTCCAAACAGGGGGAATCGAACCTCGTCATCTTCGCGGCGCTGGCCGCCAACCTCGGCATCGCGGTTGCGAAGTTCATCGCGGCGGCGATCAGCGGGTCGTCGTCGATGCTGACGGAGGGGTTCCACTCGGTCGTGGACAGCCTCAATCAGGTGCTGCTGCTCTACGGCCAGCATCGCGGCAAGCGCCCGCCCGATGTCGATCATCCGTTCGGCTATGGCCGGGAGCTGTATTTCTGGAGCTTCGTCGTCGCGATCCTGATCTTCGCGGTCGGCGCGGGCGTGTCGGTGTACGAGGGCTTCGTCCACATCCAGGAGCCGGAGCCGCTGCTGGACCCGCTGGTCAACTATATCGTGCTGGGCGTGGCGTTTGCCCTGGAGGGGACATCGTGGGTCCTGGCGATGCGCGAGTTCAGCGCGGACAATCGCGGGCGTGGCTGGTGGTCGGCGATCCGCCGATCGAAGGACCCGGCCGGGTTCATCGTGCTGTTCGAGGATTCGGCCGCGCTCGCCGGTCTCGTCATCGCCGCCGCCGGTGTGTGGGCGAGCCACCACTTCGACGATCCGCGCATCGACGGCGTCGCCTCGGTGCTGATCGGCGTGCTGCTAGGGCTGATCGCGATGCTGCTCGCGCGCGAGGCGAAGGGGCTGCTGATCGGAGAGGGCGCGGACCCGGCGATCGTGGCGGAGGTGCGCAAGATCGTCGACGGCTATCCCGCCATCACATCCGTCAACCATGTCCGCACCATCCACACCGCGCCCGACAGCGTGTTCGTCGCGATCAGCGCGGATTTCGAGGACCATGTCACGATGGGTGACGCCGAGACGATCATCGAGACGATTGAAACCGATCTAAAGACGCGCCTGCCGATGCTGTCGTCGATCTACATCCGACCGGAGAAACGCGAGAATGCCGCGATGTTGCCGGTCGATGCGCCAGCAAGCGGGACTGCCTAGGCCGGCACGATCTCGATGATATCCAGCATGGATTCAAAGCGCGGGGCGGGCAGCACCAGCCGCCAGCGCCTGTCACCGATCCGCTCGATATAACCGGCCATGTCGCGCAACCGATCCTGTCCGTAGCGGAACGGCTTGATCTCGTCGCCATACACCATCGTGCCGAGGAAGATCGCACGCGGGCCGTCGGCATAGAGCAGGCCAGCGGGGCGCTGAACGCCACCGGTCTTGCGGAATGCGGTGAGCGCGCCGGCAGGCGCGATTTCGCAGTCGGACGGCTCGAAGGCGGTGAAATCCGCCATCGCGGTTCCCGCCGCGCCGATCTTGTACACGGTGCAGCGATAGGCACCGGCGGGCGGCAGCGGATCGGTCAAGGCACGGTCCGGATCGACGAGTTCGCCGAGCCGGTCGATATCGGCGCCGCGTCCACCCTTGCGCGCTTTCGCCACGGCGGCGAGCCAGGTGTCGCGCCAGCCGCGTACGCGGTCACGATCCTCGTCGGTGGCGACGAGTTGCCAGTTCTCATCCGGCGCGACCGTCGGCGCGCTGGGCGCGGCCGACGATGCGGTTTCGACGCGCGTCTTCGCCCCGCAGCCGAGCAGCGCCGCGCAGCCGCAGAGAAGGGTGGCGAGCGTGGCTGTCTTCAAGCGACCGTCTTTCCTGTCATCACCCCAGCACCTAACCACGCACGCGGCAGCTTGCCAAGGCCGCGTGCGGGGTTCCGACTGGTGCTGCAGGGGGCGAGGAAACGATCAGGCGGCCGTCCACCCGCCATCCATCGACAGGTTGGCACCGGTGATCGACGCCGCCTCGTCGCGGCACAGGTACAGCGCGAACGCGGCGACCTGCTCCACCGTCACGAACTGCTTGGTCGGCTGCGCGTCGAGCAGCACGTCGTTCATCACCTGCTCGCGCGTCATGCCCCGCGTCTTCATCGTATCGGGGATCTGCTTCTCGACCAGCGGCGTCCAGACGTACCCCGGCGAGATGCAGTTTACCGTCACGCCGAACGTCGCCGTTTCCAGCGCGATCGTCTTGGTCAGGCCGGCGAGGCCATGCTTGGCGGTGACGTAAGCCGATTTGCCCGGGCTCGCCACCAGCGAGTGCGCCGATGCGGTGGAAATGATCCGCCCCCATTTCGCCGCCTTCATCAGCGGCACGGCGGCGCGCATCATGTGGAACGCGCTCGTCAAGTTGATCGCGATGATCGCGTCCCACTTGTCGATCGGGAAATCCTCGATCGGCGAGACGTACTGGATGCCCGCATTATTGACGATGATGTCCGGCCCGCCGATCTCGTCGTGGCAGCGCTTGACCATCGCCGCGATCTCGTCCGGCTTGGTCATGTCGGCGGCGTCGTACAGCGCCTTGGCGCCGCTAGTTGCTTCGAGCGCGGCGCGCTCCTTCTCGATGTCGCCGGCATCGCCGAAGCCGTTGATGACCACGCTCGCCCCCTCGGCCGCGAAAGCCTTGGCATAGGCAAGGCCGATGCCCGAGGTGGAACCGGTGACGATCGCGGATTTGCCCTTGAGGAACATCAGCTTTTCTCCGTTGTCTTCAGGGGGTGTTGCGGGTGGGCGGTCAGGTCGAAAGCGGCGCTCTTGCCGGTCTCGATATTCTCCGCGACGAGGCGGGCGTTCGCCATCGTCTCCTGCACCGCCGCCAGCCCGGCGCGCCAATGCTCCTCCATCGTGCGCGCGGAAAACTCGAAATCGCGCGAGCCACCCTCCCACGCATTGGCACGGTAGATCAGTTGCACGAGGTTGACCGCATCCTCCTGCGACCGTGCCGCCAGCGCGAGCACATCGGGATCGGAGGCGAGGTCCGTCGGCAGCTTGGCCAGCACCTTGCGCGCCAGTTCGCGATCCTTGCGGATGCGCAGCAGCACGTCGGACACCTGCCGGGTGCGGCTGGAGAACTGGATCTCCTTCTGCCGCGCCATCACGTCCATGATGGTGCGCGGCCGCTCCGCGATCGAGGAGAACAGATCGACCTGAAACGCCAGCAGGTCAGACGTCTGGTTGTCGAGCACGTAGGACAGCGGCGTGTTGGAGACGATGCCGCCATCCCACCACAGTCGACCGTCGATCTCGACCGGCGGCAAGCCCGGCGGCAACGCGCCCGATGCCATGATGTGCCGCGCGTCGATCGTATCGGTGGCGGTGTCGAAGAAGCGGAAGTTCCCGCTCTCGACATCGACCGCGCCGACCGACAGCCGCACCGGCCCGTGGTTGAGCAGATCCCAGTCGACGAACGCATCGAGCGTATCACGCAAAGCGCCTGAGTCGTAGAAGCTCAGCGCCTCCGCCGTTCCGGCCGCGGCGAACACCGGCGATACCGCGCGCGGCGCGAAGAAGCCCGGCACGCCTGTCGCCAGCACGAACCCGGCCGACCATTCGTGCAGTGCCTCGCGGATATGGTCGTTGGGGAAGATCGGGAAACTCGGCAGGCCGCTGGTCAGCAGTGCCCAGAATGCGCGAAGCTGCTCGACGCGCTTGCCCGGCGGGTTACCCGCGACGATCGCGGCATTGGCCGCGCCGATCGAGATGCCCGCCACCCAGTCGATCTCGATCCCGCTGTCGGCCAACCCCTCGATCACGCCGGCCTGATAACTGCCGAGCGCGCCACCGCCCTGCAACACCAGCGCCACCGTCTCGGGGAGCGGCAGCGCCTTGGCGTGGCGTTTCGGGCGCTGGTGGGGTTCGCGATCGGCCATGGCGGGGGCATGCGCCGGAGCGACGCGGCGATCAACGACAGTTTGATGACAACCGTGTCATTCTCACGGCGCAGGCAGCACTGCCCTGGTTGCCGCCCGATCAGTAATAATCGGCAGGGTTCGGCGTCGGCGCATTGCAGGCGCGGGTCCGGCCATGCTTGCAGGCGTAGACCTGTTCCCGCCACGCCGCCATCGCATCGGCGTAAGCGCGGCGCTGATGCTGGTAATGCGCCTGATCGCGCATCGCCTCTCGGTAGTTCGCGCGCACCGAGTGTTCGTACGCGGCGACGTCGCGTTGATATTGCGCCTGGTTCGCTGCGTTGATCGCGTCGGCGGCGGTCGGCATCGCCGCGTGCGCCGCTGCCTCGGCATTGGCGGACTGCGTGGTCTGCGGGCTGGACTGTGCCTGCGCGGCAGTTGCGACCAGCGGCAGCAGGACGGCGAGCGTCAGAAAGGCCTTCATTGTGAGCACTCCAAAATGGATAGGCCCGAAACGATCCAATTATGGCACCGTTCCGATGTAAAGTATGTCATCTTCCTTCGCTCATGTGATGGAAGGGCGGCGCGCGAACGGCTGGTGTGGATGCGAATTCATCACGCCCTTGCAACGTCTTTGGCATCCGCGCATTCAGCCCGCTACGAATGTCATGCGTGAGGAGGGCCAGCGCGATGCGTCTCGACGATTTCGATCCCAACATCAACGTCGAGGATCAGCGTGGGCAGGGCGGTGGTGGCCTTGGTGGTTTCGGGGGCGGTGGCGGCGGCATGCTGTTCGGCCTGTTGCCCCTGGTGATGAGCCGATTCGGATGTGGCGGCGTAGTGGTGCTGCTGATCGTGATGGCGGTGTTCGGCGGCCTGGGTGGTCTCGGCGGCCTCGGCGGCGGTGGCGGGCACACCAACGCGCCGAGCGAGCAGAGCGCGAGCCACGGCACCGATACCAAATCGAGCTGCACCCTCGATGCGGGCAGCAAGGTGGCATGCAACGCCTTCAGTTCCGCCGACAAGACCTGGGCGGCGATCTTCCAGCAGTCCGGCCAGCAGTTTTCGCAACCCAAGCTGGTGTTCTATTCCGGCAACGGCCAGTCCGGTTGCGGCGCCGCGCAAAGCGCGATGGGTCCATTCTACTGCCCGGAGGATCGCGGCATATACCTCGACACCAGCTTCTTCGACGAACTCGCCAATCGCTTCGGTGCGAAGGGTGATTTCGCGCAGGATTACGTGATCGCACACGAATTCGGCCATCACATCCAGAACCTGCTCGGCACTTCCGACAAGGTTGCGCAGGCCGAGCGGCAGGGTAGCAAGACCGAGGGCAACCGGATGTCGGTACGGCTCGAATTGCAGGCGGATTGCTTCGCCGGCGTATGGGCCGCGCACAACCGCGACCGGCTCGATCCGGATGACGTGCAGGAGGGCATGACCGCCGCGCAGGCGATCGGCGACGATACGTTGCAAAAGCAGTCGCAAGGCCGGGTCGTGCCGGACAGCTTCACCCACGGCACCTCGGCGCAGCGTCAGCATTGGCTCAAGACCGGTCTCGACAGCGGCGACCCCGCGCAGTGCGATACCTTCTCTGGAGATATTTGAGCAGACAAGCGTGTCCGGGCGATGGCCTACACGCTGCCGAACTTCTATCGCCGCAAAGAGTGAGCGGTGTTCGTGCCGGTTGCGGGACGAATACTGCTCACTGACAGCCGTTTTATCGTTCCGTTCGCGAACCTTAGCTGAAAATTGCTATCGCGTAGCCGTATATAGCTTGGCGTAGCCTCGCCCAAACGGCACTTTGCGAACGCTAATCGTCGTGATGTGACACGATAGCCTGCCGTAGCCGTACGATTTACATTACGTAACGTCGCCGAATTGGCACTGCCCCGTTGGCAATCTGCAACAAAAAAGCGGGCGCCGCGAACGGCACCCGCTTCCGGTAACTAGGCAATCCCCGGCGTACCAGACGCCGGGCGCTTCTCAGTAGGTGCCCGAGAAGCTCTGGTTCAGCCCACGCGGACCTTGCGCCGTATCACCGTTCTGATTGCGCTCTTGCGCGTTGCCCTCTCCGAAGAACGCGGTGTTGCGTTCCTCGTCGCGCCAGTGCGCCTTGGCTTCGGCCGCTGTCTTGCGGACGGTGATCTGCTTGCCGTCAACCGAGTCGATCCAGCGCGACGGGATCGAATGGTGATGGCCACCCGCTGCCGGATCATTCTTGGTCAGCAGGATGCGATCGCCGCGCACCTTGTCAACGGTGCCGATATGCTCGCCATCGGACCCGATGACATCCATATGCTCCTCGACCTTGGTCAGCGCGCTACGCTGCGTCTGGCGCTCCGTACGCCAGCTGCCAAATTCGTTCTCGAACTTGGAGCGGTTCTCGGTGCGGTACTCGTGATAATCGCGATCGAGCGCATCGATCTGGCTGCGGCGCCACTGGTGGTAGTCGTCGTCGCGTCCATGTGCCGACGCGCCATAACGGCTATGGTCGTTGCTGCTGCGGTCGTCACGACCGTCGTAGCGCGCGTCCATGTTGCGGCGACGCTCGGCTTCCTCGTCGCCGAACCACGAGCGAACCTCGTCGCCGGCGCGATCAAAGAAACCGCGATCCTCATAATCATAGCCTTGCGGCTGACGACCATAGTCGCGACCACTCGCCGGGCGATCGCGTTCCTCGACGTAGCGGTGGCCGCCGCTGCCGTAGCTGCCGCGATACTCGCCGCCGCCCTGACGCTGGCCGCGCGCGTAACCACCGTCACGGCCATAGCCCTGCTGCGGATATGCGTCGCGTCCGTAATCGCGGTTGCGATCCTGCCCGCCGCGCTGGCCATAGCCCGCACCGCGGTCGCGATCATATGCGCCGGCAGCCTGATAGTCGCGGGCGCTGGAATAGGAATAGTCGCGGCCTGAGCCGTAGTCGCGACCCTGGATATCGGGATCGGGGCGCGTGTAATAATCGTCGGCGTTGCTGTTGTTGGGGTAGCGTTCGTAACCCATGATGGCGTCCTCCTGAGACGGTCCTGGCGTCTGGCCCGGCATCATCGCCTGTTTGCCAGGTGCTACGAAAAGAAGGGATGAGCGCGCCGATTGTTCCAGATCAAGAGGCAAACGTCGCGCACGCCGCCGCATGAGCGATGCAGCCTGCCGCAAGGCATTTTGCGCGTGAGACTGGTTGCATCGTCCGGAAACCACAGGTAAACGCGATCTACCGCATCCACCGGGTGGAATGGGGCTGTAGCTCAGATGGGAGAGCGCTGCAATCGCACTGCAGAGGTCAGGGGTTCGATTCCCCTCAGCTCCACCAACCCTTAAGCGGTTGTTTTTAAGGTGACATCTTAGCCTCCTTCACTGTCGGCGCATGCGGAGCAGTTCCGGTGTGTTTCCGGTGCAAAGTGCCGGGCGCAAGGCGCTCAAGCTCGCTGATAACTTCGTTCAGCGCCGTCACGACGGTGCCAAACTCGCCGATTGCGTAGACCTCGGTCTGACTTGGGCTGCGGTGCCCCATGAAACCCTGCAGATCCCAAGCGGAAGCGCTACGGTTGCGGACGATCGTGGCCAGGCTGTGCCGCAGAATGTACGAGCGCCACTCGCGTCCGGTCGGTAGATCGAGCTCCGCGAGCATTGTATCCCAGGCGCGATCGACCGATTTGATCGCCCGGCCGTGGTAGTTGACCAGCCAGCCACGTCCGACGCGCTTCTCTGGCGCGAGCGCCATGTACGTCGCGTATTCTTCTTCGAGCCACCGATCGAGTAGCGGCAGTACCGGCAGGGTGGGCCGGAACTTCTTCGTCTGGACCCGACCTGCGGGGTTGAGATCAATTAACGGCAGGCGCGGCGCCCATTGCGAACGTTCGGGTGCTACGCAGATGTCGGTGACCGAGCTGGGCCGCGCGATCGTGCAGATCGAGCCGATTAGAAATGCGTGCAGCGATTCTCGCGATTTGCCGGACTCGGCCGCGTAACGCAGCATGGTCGCCAGCTCGGGCAGGCCTATGCGGGATCGTCGTGTCCGCTGGACCTTCTCGCTCGCCTTCGGCTTGAAGACGGGCCGCTTGTCCGAGCGTGGCGGGTCCGCGTTCGCGGCGTGATTGAGCACCGCCGCGACTTGCGCGATCGACATCTCCGTCGACGATGCGGAACGCGGCCGCGAAACCGTGACCTCGCCCTTGCCATTGCGCCAGACAGCCGGCTGCTTCGCTGACCAGGCGCGGAACGCCTTTGCGAAGGTCGCCGTGCACGCGGCTGCGCATGTCGTGGCGACGCCAAAACGCCCTTCGCTTTCGAGCGCCGCTTCGGCGTCTAGAAAGTCGAGCACATGTTTGAGCCGGGCTTCGATCGAGGTCGCCGAGGCAAGTTGATCGCCATGCTCGAGCCGATAGTCCGCTATGGCGTCGGTCAGCAGATACGATTCGGCGCGCGCGATCGGCTGCCCGCACGCGTGGCAAAACGCCGGCGCCTCCTCAGTGTCGGCAAGATAACGGCGATCGAGCGCTAGGATTGCGGCACCCTCTTCCGCCGTGCGCGCAGAAGCGCTGCGGACACGTCCTGCATCGGGATCGTACCAGAAGATTGTGAGGTTAGGGGAGCGGAGAGCCCCGCCGGCGCTCCGGTCCCAATCGAGCCAATATTTCCCGCGCCTGTAGATTGGCGCCGCGCGTGCCGGCATCGTCCCTGTTCCTTTAGATATTCAGCCTTCGCCTCGTGTAGAACCTTGAACACACCGAGGCTTGCGAGCAGATCGAGGTCGGGAGGCTCCAGGCGGACGCCTTTCCCTATGTCGACTGCGCGGCTGAGCTTCTGATCGAGCCTCACGATCGGTGCGGTCATCGAGTGGTTTCCTTGCGTGGAGCGGACTGGCAGGTCGCATCGGGTCGCTCGCCAGAAAGCAGTGAAAGCTGGACGCCCTCGAGTGGATGCGCGCGATCAAGGGCGCCGCACTCAAGGCAGCTGCAAGGCTCGACAGGTGTGCGTGCCTTATCACGACGGACCCGAGCGCTCCTGACCATCAATATTCCGGCCACAGACCACCGGGCTCGTCATCGCATTGCTCGCAGATGTCGGTTTCGATGTTGAGGCTTGGTTGCCCGTAGATCCGGCACGGCGTCGCCGCGCTGGTATGTTCGAGCGGACGATAGGCGACAGTGCGCGGCCAATCGATATCGTCGGCGAACGCAGGCGACCGTACGCGTAGATCTCGATCGACCGTGACAAGCCGAACGCGCTCATCAAGACACGGAGGATTAAACGGATCAATTTTGCGAAAGCGGAGCGCATCGAGATAGGTTTGCGCGGGCCACGCCAGACCATCGGCGGTGATCGTACCGTGGATCATCATGCCAGCCCCAGCGCTTGGCGGTACGTCTCGAGCAGCATGTCCGCTTCGTCGCGATGGTGCTTCTCCATCTTGCGCAGACGGACGATTGTGCGGATCGTCTTAACGTCGAAGCCGGTGGACTTAGCCTCGCCGTAGACGTCGTTGATATCATCAGCGATGCCCTTCTTGTCTTCTTCGAGACGCTCGATGCGCTCGATCAGGAGACGAAGCTGGTGGGCGGCGATGTTCTCGCTCACAGTCCGAACAGCGCGCGTAGGGCTGCCTCCAGATTGCCTTGCACTGCGACGATCGCGAAGCCCAGCGCCATGCCGCCAGCGAACAGCGCCGAGCTGCGCGTCACCTGGCTCATCGGACGCCGGCGCCTGGGGCAGCGGCGATTCTGGCGGTGGATGATATGCGCCTCGTGGCGCTCAAGCGGCATCAGGTACGGTTTCACCGGGCGAACTCCCTTAAGGGGATGATGAAAGCGGTGACGGCGATCGCGACGAGGATCGTGATGGTCACCAGTGCGGAAGCGAAGTGACGGCTAAAGGCGGATGCGGCGGCGATGCCTGCGACCACGGTCGCGACATCGAGCGCGATCCAGGCGACACGCACGGCGCGGGGGGATGGCGGCGGAAAATCGTTCACGCGGCCGCGCCGACACTCGGCGCGCAGGACGAGCAGAGATCGGGCTGCGCCCACATCCGGCTGAGATCCCACTCGCAGTCGTACGCGCTCCACGCGCACACGCGGCAGAGAACGGGCGGAGGAAAGGTCGCGCCCATGCTAATGCGCGCGAGGGCGCAGAGCACGTCGAGATTGAACCGCACGACGCTGCCGAGCGCGATGATCGTGTTGAACGTTGCTGGCTGAGCGTCCGCTTCGATCAGGGCAATGATCTCGGCGCGGGCGTGATCGCCGAGGTGCGGCACGGTCTCAAGACGCGCCGCGACATCGGCGATCGTCAGCCCCTGCGCTTGTCGGCGCATCTTGATGTAGGCACCTGGTGTAAGCGGTGGCACGGCGGAACCTCTCAGGCAGCAGAAAACCGTGCCCGAAATCGCGTGATTGCGACGGGTTCGGCGGAGACGATGGTGGTGCTGGTCAGTTCAGCGCGGGGCGATCATGGCGGCAGCTGATGCCGCTTCTCAAGCGCGGTGCGAACGGTTTCGATTGCCTGCGTTGCCGCGACCGCTGCTTCGGTTGTTTCGCGAAGTGCGTCCCGCAGTTCTTGGTCGGTTGCCCCGGGCTGAGATGCAGCGAACAACGCGAGGTGCGCCTCGCCGTCTTCCTTCAACACCTCACGCGTGGCCCGCTGAATCGCAGCAGCATCGACGTAGATCTCTGCCCGTGCGCGCGCCAACATGACGCCGATCGCCGTGTAGAACGGCGCAGTCCCGTCGTGCCCGATATGTGCCAGGTCGAGCTTGATCAGATCTTGCGCACTGAGCAGCTGCGGTTTGTCCGGATCGCTTGCCTCGAGCAGGTAGCTGACCGATCGCCCGGTGATCTCGACGCAGCGAGCACGGCCGAGACCGGCCTTGCCCATAACGTCGGTGAGAACTTCCTCGATTGAATTTGTTTTGCGGACCTTAGTCATCAATGATCACCGGCCAAATGGAACGGCGCTAACGAGTAAGGGCTTAACCCGCCGACGCCGCTTGCCGCCATCGTGGCGAACGGGCCTTCTATCCGAAATTCTGTCGTCGTCCGGGAAAGACCACGCACACCTGATTTGCTACCGATTGGCGGCGTCGATCGGGGAGGATGATCGACGCCGTCGGCAGTCAGGTACGGCAGACGGTCAAGGGGCACTCGCTGCAACAGCCTCGACAGCACGAGGTCCGCTCTGCGGAGTTTTCGACCGATCTGTAAGCGGCCGACAGGGGGAAAAGATGGGACGATCATCGGGCCGTTTCTATGCCGACGATATCTGTTCGAGTGGCTTCCGTGCGATACTCCGGCTCAACCGGCAGCGGGCCGGGCGGGGAGACCTGCGGCTTCATACCGAGCGCGACGGCAATCGCGTGCGACTCGCCGCGTCGACACGCCCGGTTCCCAGCCAGCACCGACTGCACGAGGCTGATCGAGAAGCCGTGAGCCCGGGCCCACTCGCTGATGTTCGTACCCGATGCCTCGAAGCGAATGCGCGCCGCTTGGGCGCGCTCCTTCATCGCTTCAATTGGGACTCGGGCCGGGGACATGTGCAATGTGCCAATCTGTTGTAACGCGAGCGATGTTTGTCTGATTTGTGGTGAAACGTCAAACTGATTCCACCATCGATGAGGAAATGGCGGGCCGATTGCGCGCTTGGCGTAAGCAAATTGGCGCGAATCAGACGCGCGTCGCAGAGATTGGAGGCGTCAGTCTCAACACGCAGCACCGGTATGAGGCAGGGGCGCTTCCCTCAACCGAGTACCTTCTGCGGATCGGTGAGGCCGGGGCAGATTGGTACTGGATTGTCACTGGCAGGGAGCGGCTGGGGGCGACGCTTACGCCTGACGCCCAGCAGCTGGTGGATGCATTCATGTTGCTTCCAGCACCGTTCCAGCGGGCGCTGCTCGAACACGTCCACTCCCTAGTACAGGCATGCGCTGCAGCTGACGCTTGACCTTGCAACGGTTTGCAACAATTGCGAATAGGAGCCGGAGAGGAAGAAAATATGTCAGCCGATGCTCGCACTTATCATGTGGGGATTGTAGGCGAAGCCTCTTACCAGCGGGCTATTTCCTTGTGCCGCGAGGGCGAACGAGTGACTTTGTTTGCCGAGTACGGCAATCCCTACGATCGGGATGCGGTCGTGGTGAAATGTAGCCGCAGCCAGACGATCGGCTATATCGGACGCAGTAATTGGCTTCGTGGCGTTTTGCTGAACGAGGGGCAGGGGTGTTCGGCGACAATCGCGACGCTGCGTGAGGTTGACGGCAAAACAGCCGTGGTGCTCCGAGCGACGCTCGATCGCTCAACTCTACGAAATTGCGCCTACGTCGCTCCGCGCTGACTATCCCAATTGGGGGTAGCTGCGGGGTGTGGTCGGAATTTATCATCGTGAACATGAGCGCAAATGCGTCGCTTTTGATAGGACGCGACGGAGGGTTTGTCCGTCGCGTTTCAGCCCGACCGCGAGCGCTCGAAAAGCGGACAGTCGCGAACCGCCCAAAGCCTGTCGTCCCCGCGTTGCTCATGTTCCGCCTGCGAGATACCGTGCGACCATGATCGACGATCCAAATAAAGAGGCAGATGACGAGTGGTGCGCCAAGCAGCGCGAGCAGGTTATCGTCTACCTATCCGACGAAGGCTTCCACTCTCCGACCGTGGGGGACTGGCCCGCGTGGCACGTGACCCCGGTCGTGTCGGTTTGGGCTGTTGAGAGCGTTGAATATCCGGGAGCCGTTGGCTGGTGGGCCGTATCAGGCGACTTCCCGACCGATTACATAACCTGTTCAGGAGATCGAAGCCCGCGCCAAGCTCTTCGCGAGATCGGTGACCGCTGGCGGAAAGCGGCCGCACTTTGGGCTGATAGAAAGTCTGCGGACGGCTTCGGGCTACGAAACGCTGCGAACGAGCATGAACTGGCACCAATGCTTGCAATCCGTGCGGAACTATTTCTCAACTTTGCAGCCGACGACCGCAATTGGGAG
This sequence comes from Sphingomonas sp. GC_Shp_3, assembly GCF_026540945.1. Lineage (NCBI taxonomy): Bacteria > Pseudomonadati > Pseudomonadota > Alphaproteobacteria > Sphingomonadales > Sphingomonadaceae > Sphingomonas > Sphingomonas sp. GC_Shp_3. Next base: position 89,284 of record NZ_JALNUT010000006.1, on the reverse strand, counting down.
CAATAGCCGCCGGTCGGCTTGCCACCACCTCAAGCCGTTCCGATGTTCCCGCGTCGATCGGATCGCCCGGAAGCCGACCGGCAGCTATCGGGGAAAAGAGCAGACGGACGGCAGTCGCCCAGAGTCGGACATACAGATCGCGCTTAAGGCACCCTCCGTACTCCGTGACTATTAGCTGATGCTAGCCCGTGCTACATAGGCGGTATGGCCGATATTAAAGACGTAACTGCTGTCGTCGCCTCGGCGCTGACCGAAGTGAACCTAGGCGGTTCGCTCGACGTAATGATGGACGATGGCGAGGTGGTTGAGGCGATCGGTGAAGCTGGAGGCGACGCGGTAGAGGTGGTGGTCATTGTTCGTCGCATCGACGATCAGGCACCCACACCGCCTATTGCTGATCGCCCCTGACCAGGGCGGAGGCACCCTCCGCCCTGGTCAGGCACCGCCGCCAGCGGGATCGATCGCGATACCCCTTCCGCCCCGATGACCGCTAGCGCCCAAAGTAAGACATCCAACCTGCTGAAGCGTGCTCCCAATCCCGCCGTTCTTGCAAAAGTAAGCTCTACTTTTAAGCTAAAAATCTGCTTCGAGTTTAATGCCGACGCGTTGAATAAGAGGATCTCGTTGGTGGTGCGCGGAGAGGGATGGGTGTTCAATCATGCCAGAACGGCAAGTGAGAATTGATACCAGCCGAGGTATCGAGATCGTGGCGGGCGATCGCAGGATAGGACTGCATGTTGGTCAAGACCGAGCAACTGCGTTGCTAAGTGATGGTGATTTCGAAGCCCTAACAGACTTTGTTATGGCCACGCGAAAACAAAAGCCCGATTTCAGCTATCTCAAGGCAATCGCGGCTGCAGTTAAGCATGCAATTGCTCGAGATGCGCTTGTGGAAGGTACGGTAAGGATCACGCGGCACGACATATACGCGGCCAAACATGAAGGTGAACCGTGACGTCGTGCGTCCGACCGGAGCAAATTCGCTGCAACCCGATTTGCTCGTCCGGTCGGTGTTAGTAGCTCGATAGTTACGCCCTGATCTGAGGGCGAGAAATTTCGTCAGAACGGCGCATTTCTGCCGTTCCTGGCTTGTCTACGGCGACGCTGAAATTTGATGCTCCTCATGTGGGATCTGGTGTCGCTTTCCTACGGCGAGGTCCCAAAAGCCGTCAGTCGCCTAACCACCACCTTCAGACATTCGCGTGTGGGAAGTGGGGGTAGCGCCGGGGTACGATCTTATCCTCTGGCTAGACGCGCGGCGAGATTCCGAGGCCCGTGAGACCACGCGGCGGAGGGTATCTCCGCCGCACGCAGAAGACGAATTAGTGTAGTGGCATGCTCTCGATCGACCGGTACACGACTGCGGGCTGAGCGGCAGCGGTAACTGAAGCCGAAGTCGTTGCTGCAGCTGCCGTCGCAGGTGCGGGAGCGGCGGTGATCGAAGCCGAAGTGGTAGCCGCAGAAATTGGAGCCGCTGCAATTGCAAGCGGAGTGGCAGCCGCAGCTACTGGGACGGCGGCCGGCGTAAGGTTGTTGAAAACAGGCTGCGGCGAGCCCCCTTTGGCCAGCTGGAAAGCAAACGGATATGCTTCGCCGTTCCACTGAACAACGATGTTGATTCGCTGCGGCAAGGCACTTTGCTTTATCTTCGCCAACACAATTCGTCCGGCGTAGCTATCCTGTGGATCTACGGTGGTCATTTGAACTGTGGTCGCGCCGAGTGCTTCGCGAGTTTTATCGAGCTGGTTCTGGATAGCGTAGAGTCCAGCTCCTGTACCGGCGATTGTGGCAGCGGAAGCTAGCTGTCCGCTTGCGCTAGGCGTTTGCAGTATCGTTCGGTAAGTGCCGTGGGGAGTATACGTCGTCGCGCGGTACGTATCGGTCGTACTCGCTGCAGCAGCAGCCGCCAATCCTCCAACAGCCGCTAGCGCGATGCTGCTCCACATCGCCCGGCTTTTGGCCTTGTGCTCAAGGTCTGAGCGGGAAAACACTGTGTAGTGAATGCCTCCAGACTCGACTGCGACATTCGTGACATCAATGTTGGCGCTCGTGGTCCCTTTATTTAACACGGCTAAGGTAAAGGCGTAGCTGCCATGATCAATTGGTAGTGGCGTGATCTGGACAGCCCCGTGCTCTCGCTGCAGATCAAGCGTAGGTACGCCTTGCAAGAACCGAACAGTTTCTGTCCCGACCTGTACTGGCTGAATAACTGGTCCAGCCAATGCCGGCGTCGCGACGCTTACAAGCACCACCGCAGCCGCAACACGATCGTACAACTTCATATCGCTCCCCCCTTACGAATCATCACGTGCCCCCGCACGATCTCCGCGCCATTTCACTTCTTGCTAAACTTTCGCAAGCAGTTTCGACCGTTAACTCTAAAAGTGTGACTATACTGCTGGACAATGGGCTTTGCGACTGAGTCATGGCCATGCTGCATGAGAACTTAGCCGATGCAGCTTGCGGCGAGTAGGAGTATGCCGGGGGTACGTGCCTGCAACTTTCTGCTTTGGGCGGAACTGCGCAATTAGGCGCGGCGGAGGAGTTCGCCCCGCGCGCGGCTGCGCAGTTGTCCGCCGCGCGTCAGATGATGCATCCGCCGCGTGACGCTGACTCCGGTCTGGGCAACAGCCGTTCGACAATATGCAGCAGGATCGGAACCGCCAAAATTGGTTTTCAACGGTTGCCGGCGCACCTTGCAGGAAACAGCTTCGAGGGCGATACAGGGCCATGACGGTAATCAATTTTGCCCTGCAACCTGACGGGGTGTTTGTCGTAGCTGATACACTTGTCACGAACGATAGGTTCGAGCCGTGCTTCTTTACGTCGAAGGTGCTTACGGTTCCGCACTTGAACGCTTTAGTTTGCGGCACCGGCAACCTCGGCTTTATCCTCGACTGGTCGCGGCACCTACTGGGTGGAATGCTTGCGGCGGACGTAGCGCATCTCGACGAGTTTGCACCGGACAGCCTGCGCACGCTTCATGCCGGCCGACCAGCTGGCGAGCGTGAGACCCTGACTAGTACCATCTATCATCTCGGTTTCGACGAGCAGGAAGAGCGCTTCGTGGGATTCGCCTATCGATCGACCGCCGATTTCGCCAGCGAGCGGCTCGAATATGGCGTGCGCACTAAGCCTGGGTATTCCGGCAATCTGTTAATGCAGCGGTTTCCGGACGACTTCGTCGAAGTGTGTCGTGCCCAGCGTATCGAGCAAGATCAGCTGCTTCCTGAAGATCGAGTGTTTATCGGGGGACATGTTGTCGCGTACATGATGCAGGTCAGCCGGACGGATGACAAGCCACCCACCGTCGTGACGACGGTGACGCGCCCGTTCGAGTTTGAGGACATCGACAGGGTCTTCTACGATTGCACCGCCTCGCTCCAAGCTAACGTGCACCGGCGAGCTTGAAGGCCAAGCTGCCACAACGAATATCCCTGATCGTCTTTCCGCCCACCACCCAGACGAGCTGTTACCCACCACCTCTAAACGTTCGCGGGTACCAAGGCGTCACGCTGGCGGGGAAAACGCTGGGGTACGTTTTCCTCGTCTGGCTTGTCGAAGGCCGCATTAACGAGGATGAAGCAAGCGCGCGACGGAGGGGTTCTCCGTCGCGTCGATGATTTGACAGGACACCAGTCGGGGAGCGAACCGGGCGGGTATGCGAGCCGCCCGGTTCTAACTACCGGACCCGGTGGAAAAGGGGCTTGCCCGATAGCTGCCCCAATATGATCAGTTCTCGACAAAAAAATACATCCAAAATGAATACATGTCGTAGCGCTTGTCGCGGGACGACGAACCGACGCATGGTGGCGTCGAGTCGAGCCTTTTGTTATATTGGTAACATGCAGGGGCACGCTCCAGCGCCACTCCGCAGGGTGGAAGCGCTGGCCTTCATAGTCGAACGGATCTCGCGATCTGGAACCGCACCGTCGTACGGCGATATTGGCCGGGCGATGCGGCCGGTGGTCTGTCGGTCGCGTGCAGCGCAGTTCGTCAACCAGCTCGTCGACGAGGGCTATCTAGAGCGTCCATTCGCATCGCGTAGAGGGATTGCTATTCGCGACGTGGTGCGGTGCCGCCATGCGATAGAGCAGGCGCTGGGTATGCTTGGCTATAAGCACGCATCGCCGCTGGGCGAACTAATTCAGGCCCCCTCTACATTTGGCCACCTCCCGACCATTCCTCCTTTCGAGTACCTCCCCGACATAGATTAGCCGGGGGTTACATGATCAACGTACCAAGGGCGCTCGCTGCGCTTGACGCTATCGAGGGCGAGCAGGTGGTGCTTTCCAAGGCGCAATACGGCGAGATCATGGGCGAGGTAGCGCGCGGCAATGCAGCACGCATGACCCTGATCAATGCCCGCTCAGTCCTGACAGCCGGCGCGCTGGCAGCCGGGATCAACTAATGAGCGGCGCGTTGCATCCCGCCGCTATCGACGTTGGCGGTCAGCCGTACCTGCGCGACGGTAAGGGCGCGCTCGTGCCGATCGCCGCGATTAAGCCAGCCGATTTGCTCATGGATGAGCTCGTGCGCAGACTGCTCGGCGAGGCGGCGGGCCTCTCGGATATGCTCACCGCGTTCAAGCGTGAGGTCTTCGAGCAGGTGAGCGCACACCAGGCGCTGATCGCCCAGGAGTTCGGCGCGAAGATCGGCGGCACCAAGGGCAATATTACGCTGACGACCTTTGACGGAACGCAGCGCGTGCTTGTCCAAGTCGCTGACCAGATCGAGTTCGGTCCCGAGATCCAGGCGGCCAAGTCGCTCATTGATGAGTGCCTGAGCGAATGGGCAGCGACCGGCGGTGTCGAGCTGCGCGCCCTGGTCAACCGCGTGTTCCAGGTCGACCAGCAGGGCACAATCAACCGCGCCGAGGTCTTCATGCTGCTGCGCGTAGCGATCGATGACGAGCGCTGGCAGCGGGCAATGGAAGCGATCCGCGAAAGCATGCGGGTAATTGGTTCGAAAACCTACGTGCGGTTCCACCGCCGCGATGCCGGCGACGCCGGGTGGCGGGCAGTCACGCTCGACATGGCATCCGCGTGAACCGCTGGATCATCCTTCGGACAAGCGGCGGTCACACGCTGGCGCTGTCGCGGTCGCTCAACAAGGCGGGGCTCGAGGCCTGGACCCCTGAGCGCACGCTGCGCAAATACGTGCGGGCGAACACGCCGTCGGGAAACCGAGCGATCGAAAGCCAGATCCCGATCCTGCCGACCTTCGTCTTCGCCCAGGAGCGGTTCCTGGAGGATCTGATTAACGCCGCGAAATCGGAGCGTTCGCCTCACCCGGCGTTCTCGGTTTTCATCGTCGACGGCCGCGTCCCACAAATCCATGAGGCCGAGATCACCGGCTTGCGCGCCGAAGAGGCCGAGGCGGCGGCGACCATCAAGGCAATGCATGACGCGGAAAGCCATGCGGCAGCCGAGAAGATCCGTATCGCGGCCATCAAGTCTTCGGCCGCACGCCGGCGTGCCGAGCAGGAGCACGAGCGCGATCGCCGAGCATCTCTGCGACGCGCGCCGATCGTGCTGAAGGACGGCGCCGAGGTCGAGGTGAGCGACATGCCCGCGCTGGTCGGCATCCGTGGTGTGTTCGAGCGGGCGAACGGCCCTTATGCTCACGTCCGCTTCGGCAACCGTTCATGGAAAATTGAGGGTTGGCGCGTACTTCCTGCCCCGTTAAACGACAACACAGCTCTCCGGAGCACTGCCGCCTAAGCGGCTTTCGGGAAAGACGATCTGGGGCCTCGACCCTTGCGCGCCCGCTACTAACTCCCCGCGACACCGTCGCGGAGGAAGTCGTAAGCATATCCAGCTTCGGAGGTGGCGATGGCCGCACCAACTGCCCCCTCGCAAGGCGCGCGCCTGCGCGACCTGGGCGATTACCTCTTCGTGCTCGCCGAGCGTTACGAGACCTCAGAGCGTGACCTCACGGCGCGCCGAGACGTGCATGACGATATCGAGCGCACCGCCGGCGATCTGCGCGCGATCGTTCGCGGCACGGCAGCCAAGGCGATCAATCCGCCGCTCGAGACTAGCAAGGACGGCCGACGCTGCGCCTGGTAATTGTCGTGCTGCCGCTCGCAGCCGCCTTGTCGCTCGCCGCCTGCGCTGCGCCGGTTGATCGCTGCGCTGACACGGTCAGCCAAGCCGAGTGCCGCGCCTTGCCCCGGGCAAGCGCAGACCTGACCGACTACCTGCTCAGCCGCTTGGTCCCTCGATCGAGCGGCAGCTAGCGCATCGATGCCGATCCAGCCCCCTTCGCTTCGCCGTCCTGGCGCAACTGATCGCAAGGCATGGCAGCGCGCCTCGATCTACGGCGACAAGCGCAAGCGCGGCCGTGCTGGCCAGCGCGATCGTGCCCTGGTGCTTGCCGAGGAGCCGCTCTGTCGCGCATGCCTTGAGCAAGGCCGCACCGCCGCCAGCACCCGGGTCGATCATATCAAGCCGCTGAGCGAAGGCGGAAGCGACGAGCGATCCAACAAGCAAGGGCTGTGCATCCCGTGCCACGATGCCAAGAGCGCGGCCGAGCGCGCGGCGAACCAGCGCAGTCGCACCGCCGACCGCTGAAACGTCTCACATCGTGGGATGTCACCCCTCAACCCCGGGGGCGGGTCAGATCTCTGGCGCCCCTCGGGCCGGACACCGCACGTTAGTCAAATTTTCGCGCGGCCGAATTCAAAACCAAAATGATCCCCGGGAGAATGGCCGATGCCGAGCGGTGGATCGCGGCCAGGCGCTGGCCGGAAGCGCAAGGATCCAGCCCTAGCTTTGACCGGAACCGAGCGTGCGAAGCTGCCGGCGACGCCGGCGAGCTGCATGGTCCCGCCGCTGCATCTGTCGGATCTCGCGCAGCTGCTGTTCCGTGAAACCGCTGGTATCCTCGAGCAGCAGGGCCGCGCCGATATCGCATTCATCCAGCTGGTAGCGATCCTCGCGCAGCGGCAGGAGCAGATCCAACGCTGGCAGGCGGTGCTCGAAATGTCGGGCGACACTTGTGAGAGCTCGACCGTGCGCAAGGTCGACGGTCAGCAGGTCGTGACCACCATGCTGCGCGCGCGACCGGAAGTTGCGATGCTTTCGGACGCGATGCGGCAGACACAGTCGCTGCTCGGCGAGCTCGGGCTGACGCCGTCCGCCTTCCTGCGGCTGACCGGCAGCAAGAAAGAACCGGCCGGCGGCTCCGACGAATTTGATTTCTGAGGTGGCGCGATGAATTCAAACGCGGGCGGCAGCCCTTGCGGCGCTGAGCCGCTCATAACCTAATCGCCGTGGCGAGCGCGCCCAGCGCGCCGGCGCGGGACCATGCGGCGATCGCGCGACAGTATGCCGGCGACGTCGTCTCGGGCAAGATCCCGGCAGGCAAACAGATCCGCTTGCAGTGCGAGCGGTTCATCACCGAGCTGGTGCGCAGCGCCGGTGACGACTTCCCCTTCCGCTTCGATGAGGTGCGCGCCGCGCGGCCGTGCCAATTCATCGAGCGCTTGCCGCATACCAAGGGGCCGTGGGCGCGCCAGAAGAAGCGCCTGGTGCTCGAGCCCTGGCAGATCTGGAACATCTGCGTCGTGTTCGGCTGGGTCCACAAGGACGGGACGCAGAGAGATACGCGCCGGTTTCGCCGTTGGATGCTGGTGGTGCCGCGAAAAAACGGCAAGTCGGCGATCGCATCGGGCATCGCGCTGTACATGCTGTGCGCCGACAACGAGTTCGGCGCCGAGGTTTACTCGGGCGCGACGAACGAAAAGCAGGCCTGGGAGGTCTTTCGCCCTGCGAAACTGATGGTCCAGAAGCTGAAACGGCTTCGGGACAAGTACAACATCGAGGTTCTGGCGAAGCAGCTGCTGCTGCCGGACGATGGCTCCCGCATGGAGACCATCATCGGCGATCCCGGCGACGGCCAGTCGCCGAGCTGCTCGATCCACGACGAATATCACGAGCACAGCGACGACGCCCAGGTCGATACGATGATCACCGGCATGGGCGCGCGCGACCAGCCGCTCCAGCTGCTCATCACCACCGCCGGCGAGAACCTGGCCGGCCCATGCTACGCGATGATCCTGGAGCAGCGCGAGCGGCTCGCCGGCGTCGGCCACAACGGCGGCCCGCCGATTGATGACGACACGTTCTTCGCGGAATATTCGATTGATGAAGAGGACGACTGGAAGTCTGAGGCCGCGCTCCGCAAGGCGAACCCTTGCATCGGCATTTCGGTTGGTCTCGACTATTTGCTGGCGCGGCAGCGCGACGCTATTTCGACGCCGCGAAAGCGCGGCATCTTCAAGACCAAGCACCTCAATCTCTGGGTCGCCGCGAAGGCGGCCTATTTCGACATCGAAGCCTGGCGTCGGTGCGCGACGGACACCATTCCGGTGCGGTTCGCCGACGCGATCGAGCAGTTTCGCGGCAGGCGCGCGATCCTCAGCCTCGATCTTGCCTCCAAGGTCGATATCGCCGCGCTCGAAGTGCTGATCCTGCCCGAGGGCGACCGGGCGACCAAGGCCGACCCGTACATCCGGCTCGGCCGCTACTTTCTGCCGACCAAGGCGGTCGAGGACGTGAGCGCATACCAAGGCTGGGATGCGCAAGGCCTGCTCGACGTAAGTGAGGGTAACATCACCGACTATGAGGAGATCGAGATTGCGATCGGCCTCATTCGCGAGATCCTCGACGTCGAGCACGTCGCCTATGATCCCGCCCAGGCGACGATGCTGGTGACCCGGCTGATGAAATCAGGCGCGCCGGTGATCGAGGTGCGGCCGACCGTCGTCAACTTCTCCGATCCCATGAAGGAGCTCGACGCCTGGACCAAGGCCGAGCTGATCCGTCACGCCGGTTGCCCGGTGATGGAATGGGAAATGAGCAACGTCGTCGCCCAGCTGGACGCCAAGGACAACGTCTACCCGCGCAAACCGCGCGTCGAGGCCAAGATCGACAATCCCGTCGCGCTGATCGCGGCGATCGGCGTGGCGCTCTCCGAGCAGCCGGCCGCGAAATCCTTCTGGGAGGATGCATGAGCAAGCTCTACAATCTGGCGCTCGAGGCGGCCGGCGTCGTCGGCGTCGGCATCGTCGTTTGCGGCGTCGCCCAGCTGAGCTTCGCGGCCGCGACCATTCTGACCGGCCTCGTTATCGTCGGCGCCGTCGTGATGCTGGTACGCCAGCGCTGATGCGTGGCTTATTCGGCGCGCTTGCCGCCCCTTCGCGCAAAAGCGCCGATGCGCAGACGCTCGACTGGCTGCCGGGCTTCCTGCTCGATGCCGCCAGCAAGACCGGCATCAGCATCAACTGGTCGACCGCGCTTCAGGTGACGGCGATGCTGGCGTGCTGCCGGGTGGTGGGCGAGGATATCGCGGTGTCGCGGTGCAGTTTGATGCGGCCGCGAACCGGCGGCGGCTTCGACGTTGCCAGCGATCACGATCTTCACCAGCTGCTCTACCTCGAGCCGAGCGAGGGGCTAACTGCATTCTCGCTGTGGGAGACGATCGTCTTCCACGTCATGCTCTGCGGTAACGCCTACGTGTTCATCAACCGGGTCGGCGACTCCGGCCGGATCCACGAGCTGCTCGTGCTCGAGCCGGCCAAGGTTCAGGTGACGCGGCTGCCCGATCGCACGCTGCGCTATGACGTCGCCGGCGAAGACGGCGGCTTCCGCACCGTTCCCAACAACCTGATCTGGCACATTCGCGGGCCGAGCTGGAACGGTTGGATGGGCATGGAGACCGTCCGCCTGGTGCGCGAGGCGCTCGGCCTCAGCCTGGCGCTGGAGGGCAGCCATGCCGAGCTGCACAGTGGCGGCACCAAGCAGAGCGGCGTCTACGCGATCGAGGGCGAGCTGACGGGCAAGCAGCACGAGCAGATGGTGACCTGGCTGAAGCGCTACGCCGCAGCCGGCGATCTCTCCGGTGCGCCGATGGTGCTTGATCGCGGCGCCAAGTGGTTCAACCAGCAGATGTCGGGCGTCGACACCGAGCATCTGGCCACCCGCAACTACCAGGTCCAGGAGGTTTGTCGCGGCGTCCGCGTCATGCCGATCATGGTAGGCCTCGCCGACAAGGTCGCGACCTATTCCAGCTCGGAGCAGATGTTCCTGGCGCACCGGCAGTACACGCTGACGCCGTGGGCCGGCCGCTTGGAGCAATCCGGCGAGGTTTCGCTGCTCACGGCGGCTGATAAGCGCCAAGGCCTCCAGCTTCGCTTCGATCTCGACGTCTCGATGCGCGGCGATTTCAAAAGTCGGCAGGAAGGTCGTCAGATCCAGCGCCGCAACGGCATCATCAACGCCAACGACTGGCGCGCCGGCGAGAACCTCAACCCGCGCAGCGATCCGGGCGGCGACCAGTACATCGTCGAGGCGAACATGGCGATTCAGGACGGCCGAGACCTGCCGGTGCCGGCTACCAAGCCCTCGATCCCGCCCAAGGAGCAGTAAATGGACCGCCTTTCCTGCGATCTCGAGTTCAAATTCGACGATGAGACCGGCAAAATCGACGGCTACGGCTCGGTTTTCAACCTGATCGATCGCGGCGGCGACATCGTTCTACCAGGCGCGTTCAAGGCGTCGTTGCGCGCAAAGGGCTCGGCCGGCGTGCCGATGCTGTGGAATCACGACGCTTCGGCGCCGATCGGCGTTTGGAATGACTATGCCGAGGACGAGAAAGGCCTGAAACTGAGCGGCCAGCTCGTGCTCGAGGTGCCGCAGGCGGCAGCGGTGCGCGCGCTGATCAAGGCCAAGGCCATTCGCGGCCTCTCGATCGGCTATCGAACGCAGGATTACGCGATCGACCGCACCACCGGCGCGCGCAGCCTCAAGAAGGTCGATCTCTGGGAGGTGAGCGTCGTCACCTTCCCGATGCTTCCCGAAGCGCAGATTACCGGCGTCAAAGGCGCGTTCGATCCGCGCGAGCTCGAGCGCGTGCTGCGCTCCGAATGCAATCTTTCGAGTGCCGAAGCCGTGAAGGCGGTGGCGATCGTCAAGAAACACCTCCGTGATGGTGGTGACCCGCTCGAACAGGCCGCCCGCGACGGGACGAAAGACCTGCTCATGTCCCTGCGGAAAGCGTCGACCGCGCTCTCCTGATCAGAAAGTCACCATCATGTTCATCGGAAATATGGGCGCGCTCCTCGCCGGCGCGTCGCCGCTCCCGCTCGCCCTCGCGCCCGAGCGCAAAGAGGATACGACGCTCACCGTCGAGGTGAAACAGGCCGTCGAGACGCTCGGCAAGACGTTCGAGGAGTTCAAGACCAAGAATGACGAGCGGCTGAAACAGGCCGAGAAGAAGGGCGAAGACGCCGTCACCAAGGACGAGGTCGAGAAGCTCAACAAGGGCATCGACGATCTCAAGGCCGAGCTGAAGAAGCAGCTCGATGGTCTGGAAGCGAAGGCCAACCGCCTGCAGCTCGAAGGTACCGGTGACGGCGCGGCCGAGCAGAAGGCGGCGGCCGCATTCGGCGATCTCGTCGGCAAGAGCGGCTATACGGCGGCCGAGCTGAAGGACTATCGCGCCGATCTCGGCAATTATCTGCGCCGCAACGAGGTCAAGGCCACCACCATGATGGTCGGCGCCGATCCCGCCGGCGGCTTCTGGGTCTCGCCCGACAACACCGGCCGCATGGTCAAGAAGCTTTACGAGACCACGCCGATGCGCCAGCTGGCCAACGTCGTGTCGATCGGCACCGATCGCCTCGAAGGCCCGATCGACAACGGTGAAGGCGATGCCGCCTGGGTTGGCGAAACGGACGCGCGTCCGCAGACCGATATGAGCCAGCTCGGCATGTGGGCGATCGACGTGAACGAGCTCTATGCGTATCCGATGGTAACGCAGAAGCTGCTGGAAGACGCCAAGATCGACATCGAGGCTTGGGTCTCGGACAAGTCGGTGATGAAGTTCGGCCGCAAGGAAAACACCGCGTTCGTCAACGGCGACGGCAACAAGAAGCCGAAGGGCTTCCTGCAGTACAGCTCCACGGCGGATGACGATGCCGCGCGCAAGTGGGGCTTCTTGCAGTACATCGCCACCGGCGCTGCCAATGGCTTCGCCAATGCCAACCCGGCCGACTGTTTTATCGACCTGATCTTCTCGCTGAAGGCGGGGTATCGCCAGGGCGCGGGGTTCATGACCGCGCGCAAGTCGCTTGGTGCCGTCCGCAAGCTTAAGGACGGTCAGGGCAACTATCTGGTCGATTTGCGCTTGCGCGACGGTGCGCTGGTGGAGTCGATTTTCGGCTTCGGCGTCACCGACGGCGAGGATATGCCGCAGATCCAGGCGGCCGCCACGCCGTTCGCGTTCGGCAACTTCGCCGAGGCGTACACGATCGTCGATCGGCTCGGTGTGTCGGTGATCCGCGACAACATCACGCGCCCGGGCTTCGTGAAGTACCACATGCGCAAGCGCGTGGGCGGCGGCGTCGTCAATTTCGAGGCGCTGAAGCTCCTCAAGGTCGGCGCGAACTAAGTGATCCCGGTCCCCGGCGGCTCCATTGGGAGCCGCCGGCTCTTCCGCGCGCTGCCCCCGAGCGCACGTGAGAGCCGGCGTAGGCGTCGGACCCACCAGCAAAAAGGACGTCCCATGACCCCCAATCGCGACGCCGCGACCGGGCTTTTCCCGGTCGAGGCCCTCACTCCCGCCGTTCTCAGCGCGACGCAGTCGTCTGCCGTGCTCGACATGATCGATTTCCAGTCGGCGACCGTGCTGCTCCATATCGGCGTCGGCGGCATCGCCTTCAGCGCCAACAACAAGATCGAAGTCTCGCTCACGGTCGGCGATCTTGCCGATGGTAGCGACGCGGTGCCGGTGACCGACCTAGACGTCGTCAAGGACGGCCTCGCGCCGGCCGCGATCGCCAACGGCATTGTCCGCTCAATCGTCGCGCCGAAGGCTGCCGCTGATATCCAGCGGATCGGCTATATCGGCGGCAAGCGCTACCTGAAGGTCACCGTGACGTTCAGCGGCGCGCACGCGACCGGCACGCCGATCGCGGCCTCGGTCGCGAAGATGCGCGCGACTTTGAAGGGCGTCGCCTAAGTCATGGCCGAGCCCGTTTCGCTCGACGACATCAAGGCGCATCTTCGCCTCGATCCGGACGAAACGGGCGAGGACATCTACCTTCAGGCGCTGATCGTGGCGGCGCGGCGGGCCTGCGAGCTGCGCATCGGTGGCGCGATCGTTGCCGGCGATGCTTCGCTCACCCTGGACCGCTTCCCGGCCAGCCCGCACCGCCACGATGGCGTAGACAGAGTTTTGACCATCTTCCTGCCGGCAGGAACGGTGACCGATATCGTCGATATCAGCTACCGCTCGAGCGACGGCACCGAGCAGCTGCTCGATCCCTCGATCTACGTCGCCGATCTTACGCGCTCGCCCGCTCGGATCGGCCCGCTCGGCGCCTGGCCAACGGCAGCACGCACGCCCGGCTCTGTTATCGTACGCTACACGCTGGCAGCGCTGCCTGATGACGATCTCCAGACCGTTTGCCATGCGATTCGCCTGCTCGTCGGCAACTGGTACGCGAACCGCGAAGGTGCGGTGGTTGATACGCGCGGCACGCCGGCGGAGCTGCCGCTTGCCGTGAGGTGGCTGCTCGAGCCGCTTCGCCTGGTGGCGACACCATGAGCCTGCGCGCCGGCCGCCTTCGTCACCGCATCACCATCCAGGAGCAGAACCTGGTCAGCAACGGCCGAGGCGGCTTCAAACCGGCCGATGGGCAAGATCCCTGGCGTCCGATTGCCGCAAGCGTGCCGGCCGAGGTGCTGGCGCTTCGAGGTGACGAGGCGGTCAAGCACCTGGTCGAGCGCGCGGTGCAGCTCTGGCGCGTGACCACGCGGCCGCGCACCGATGTGACGCCCACGCACCGGCTGGTGTGGAAGGGTATCACCATGAACATCAAGTCGGTCGCGGTAAGCGTCGCCGGCGACGAGCTGGTGATGACCTGCGTGAGCGGAGAAAATGGCCGATGAGCTCGAAGGTCAAAGGCCGCAAACAGTTCGCGCGTGTCGTCAAGACGATGCCCGACGAGGCTCGGGCTGACCTGGTAAGCGCCTTCAGCCGTGTCGGCCAGCGTGCCCAGGCGGCGATGCAGGCGCGCGCCAAGTTCAAGACCGGCGCGCTACGCCAGGGCGTGAAGTACAAGGTGCTGCCCAAGACGCTGCGCCTCCAGGTCGGCCTGCTCGGCACCAAGCGCGGTCGCTCCAAGCTGTTCTATGGTTTCGTGCTCGACAAGGGCCGCAAGGCGCAGACCGTGACGATCGCGCGCGGCCCGCGCCGGGGGGCGTCGATGAAGGTACGTGCGCTGACCGGCGATCGGTTCGTCTCGGGCGAATATCCCGACCTGCGCGACGCCACCATGCGCGAGGTGAAGCCGCTCTTTAGCCGTATCCTGACGCGGATCGGCACTGGCGGCAGCGATGACTAGCGCCACCGAGGCAACCGATCTGCTCGCCTATGATCAGCTGAGCGAGAACATCACTGACGCGGCTGTGTATCAGGACGTGCCGGACACCGCGTCGCTGCCGATGGTCATCATCGGTGACATGGAGAGCGTGCCGTTCGCCGGCGCCAACGATCCCGATCGCCGCATCACGCTGACACTGGTGGTGCTCACCGAAGGCGACGAGCGAGCGCCCTGCTCGGCGTTGCAGGGCCAGATCGAGACGCTCCTCGCCAGCCAATCCTTCCTGGTCGAAAACTGGAACCTGCACGTCTCGCTCGACAGCAGCGATGCGGCCCTTTCCGACGATGGCTCCGGCTACGTCGGCACCACAATCCTGACGATCCTCGCCTTCCGCGAGGACTGAACGTCGCCCTTTCAGTCAACCTCCGCCCCGCTTCGCCAGCGGGGCTTTTTCGCATGGGAGAAGCACAATGGCGAAGAAGCTCGGTAACGATTACCTGGTGTGGCTCGAAAGCTCGACCACGGCAGGCACCTACAATCTGGTCAAAGGCCAGCAGTCGGTCTCGATCAGCCGCGACGCCGGCTCGATCGACACCACCACCAAGGACGAGGCCGGCTACGGTACCTCGGCGCCTGGTCTGAAGTCGCTCAAGATCTCGCTCGACACGATTCCGAACCTGCCGGATGCAACCGGCTATACCGCCCTTGAAGCACAGTGCAACGCAGCGCCGGCGGTGCCGTTCAACATCCAAATCCGCAAGGGCGGTGCGGCCGGCGCGTCCGCCGACGCGGTGTTCCAGGGCCTGGTCTACGGCAACATCAGTTCGACCGAGTTCGGCCAGAACGACGCGGTCAAGGCGAAGGTCGAGTTCACGGCCGCTGCCGCGCCCGTCAAGGACGTGCTGGGCTAAGACATGGACGACGCCAACGCGCTGCGCGGCGAGGTCATCCTGGTGCTGGAGGGGCAGAGCTTCGTGCTACGCCCCTCCTATACCGCGATCATCGCGATGGAGCAGAAGACCGGCTTGCCGCTCATCAACATCGCGCAACTCGCCGAGCAGGCGGCGCTGACGCTCGAGGCGCAGGCGATCGTCGTCACCGAGCTGGTGCGTGCGTGGGGCCGCGAGGCACAGGTCGACGAATATGCATCGGCGGGTGAAAAGGCGACGCTGACCGCCGCCAAGCACGCCAGCGTCGACTCGATCGGTGCACTGCTGTTCGACGTTGGCGGCATGGCGGTGCAGCCGCGCATCGCGATCGTCCTCGGCCGTGCCCTTACTGGCGGGTGCCTGCCCTCGGGGGAACCGAAGGCGACGGGGATGATGACCACCGGGATCCCCGTCGCCGACTAGCCGGCATCGCCACGGTCGCTCTCGGGTGGTCGCCGGTGCAATTCTGGTCGTCCACGCCGCACGAGTTCTGGGCCGCTTTCGAGGTCTGGAAGGCGATGAACAAGCAACCCGACGAGGAGTAAGCGATGGCCGGTTCGCCCGACGTCAAGCAGCTGCTCCTCCAGGTCGACGCCTCGGTCGAGCTGCTGCGCCGCAACCTCAATGCCGGCCAGGCGCGTGTCGATCAGTTCGCGACCGATACGCAGCGCCGGCTTGACGCGACCGATCGCCGTTTTGGCGAGCTTGGCCAGCCGCTCGGCAACCTCAACACGTCGATCGCTTCGGCGCGGAAAGAGATCGCCACGATCGGCACGTCGGTCAGCCAGGCCGAGGCCAACGTGCGGCGATCGTCGGAGGGCATCAAATCGGCGCTGCTCGCCTCGGCGTCCGGCATCGCTGCCGCCTTCTCGGTCGACCACATCAAGGACTATGCCGACGGCTACACGCGGTTCACCAATCAGCTGAAGGTCGCCGGCCTGGAAGGCTCAGCGCTCGGCAAGACGCAGAACCAGCTGTTCGACATCGCCCAGCGTTACGGCGTCCAGCTCGAGACGGTCGGCACGCTCTACAGCCGCGCGTCTCAGGCGGGCAACACGCTCGGCGCGACGCAGTCGCAGCTGATCAAGTTCACCAACGGCGTCGGCGCCGCGCTGAAGGTCCAGGGCGGTTCGGCCGAGGAGGCGCAGGGCGCGCTCCTCCAGCTCGGCCAGCTGCTCGGCTCCGGCACCGTCCACGCCGAGGAGTTCAACAGCGTCAACGAAGGCGCGCGGCCGATCCTCCAGGCGGTCGCCAACGGTATCGACAAGTACAAGGGCTCGGTCGCTGCTTTGCGCGCAGACGTCGTCGCAGGCAGCGTCACCTCGAAGGACTTCTTCGACGGCTTCCTGAAGGGCTCGGCGCAGCTCGAGCAGCAGGCTAGCAAGGCGAACCTGACGATCGGCGCATCGTTCGTCGTGCTGAATAACGCGCTCGGCAAGTACATCGGCGAGACCGATGCCAGCTTAAGCGCGACCGAGCGCGTCTCGCTCGGCATTACTACGCTCGCCAACAATCTCGGCATCGTGCTCCCCGCGCTGACGACGATCGCGGTCGGCTTCGGCGCCGTGAAAGCTGCAGGGCTCGCATTCGGCGCTGTCTCGACGATTGTCGCAACGGTTGCGGATGCCGATCGCGCGCTTGCAGCACAAGTGCTAAGCGGCAACGCTGCGTTCGTCAGCCGTACCCAGCTCGCCGCCAAGTCGGCGCAGCTGGCAGCGGCCGGAGCAGCCGAGGAGGTCGCCTCGATCGAAGCGACGATCGCCGCACGCCAGGCCGAACAGGTGGAGCTCGCCGAGCAAATCGCGGCCGAGCGCGCCTTGGTAGCGGAACGTAGAGCAGCGGCGCAGGCGGCTGCGGTCTCCCTCACGCAAGGTGGCCTCGATCAACGCAACCCCGCACTTGCTGCCCAGGTGCGCGCCAATAACGACGCGACTTTTGCGACGCAGCGTCTGACGGCCGCGCGCGAGCGCTTGGCGATCGTCGATGGCGAGCTCGCGGTCGCCGAGGGTGCGCTTGGCGGTGCCCAGGAGCGGTCGGCGTTGGCAACCGGCGTGGCGGAGGCTGCAACGGCTCGCGCGACCATCGCATCACGCGCCGGTGCCGCTGCAACGCGCCTCCTCGCCGGCGGCTTGACGTTGATCGGTGGCTCGGTCGCCGGCGGAGCGGCTGTGCTCGCGATCGGCGCGCTGGTCGGGGCCTTCCTGCTCTATCGAAATGCGGCAACTGCTGCCGATGAGCGCAACAAGGCGACTGCCGCCTCGATGACGGCAACGGCTGAGGCAAGCCGCAATCTCAACACCAACCTCGCTGTGCTTGCCGCAACTGGCAAATCGGCTGCTTCTGGTATCGCGCAGGCCGGTAATTCCGCCTCGGGCGCAACCGGTCAGATGCTGTCCTTCGCCGGCGCAGTCGGTCAAGCGGCACAGAAGCTGTACGAATTAGCGAAGGCGCGCCAACACGAGCAGATCTTGCGGTTCGCTACGGAATCGGTTGACGCCGAGAAGCGCGCGAACGAGGCGCAGGCTCGGATCAACGCCCGCCGGCCAAGTATCTTCCAGGATGCCATTCGAGGTGGTGGACCGCTTTCAGCGGCTGACCAGAAAGCTAATGCCGACGATGCGCGAATCGTCGCCGAAAATCGCGCCATTCAGCAGCGGAACTACCAGGCAGCGTTCGAAGCCAAGGCCAAGCCTTTAGAAGGGCGGATCACCGAGAACGACAAAACCGGCGGCTTCGACGTCAATGGCGAGCTCGCCCAGGTCACCCGCGACCTGGTCGTCGCCCGCAAGCGCGGCATCAAGTCGCAGGTCGACGAGCTGCAGGCGCAGGCGTTCGAGCTGACGCAGTATAAGAAGTACCGTGGCAAAGGCGGCCCGAACGACCTGTCCCCGACCGCTGCCAAGGCTGCGGCCGCAGCCGATGCTGCTAAATTCCGCGACGCGGCCGCTGGCGCGCAGGGCGACCGTGACGCCAAGGCCGGCCGCACCGCCGCCAATAAAGCTTCCCGGGATGCCGCGAAGCAAGCGCGTCAGCAGGAAGCAGCGGCGAAGGATGCTGCCGCCGACGACAGGGCCTTCACTGCCGCCGAGCGCCAGTCGAACAACGAGATCGCGGCCGCGCGCGCGGACCTCACAAATTCGGCGGTCGAACGCGCCAATATTGAGAAAGCGCGGATTGAGGACGAGCGGCAGAGCCGCAAGGATGAGATCGCTGACCAGGCGAAGCAAGGCCGCTTCGGATCCGGCGACGTCGCCAAGAAGCGCACCGACGAATTACAGCGGCTTAACGACGAACGCGCGGCGCTCCAGACGCAAGTCGTCGATGCGCGCGAGAAGCAGCGCGCGGCCGACGAAAGCCTGCAGGTCGCCTCGGCCGGCCGCTCCAACGAGGCCGAGCTGCTGTCCAAGCAGGAGGCGCTGGTCACCACCGCCGCCCAGCGCCGCGATCTGGAACAGCGGATACTCAACATCCAGTATGACGAGGAAAAGGCCAAGCTCGAGGGTGTGATCGCATCGCGCGATACCAGCGAGACCGAAAAGAAGATCGCCGCGCAGCGTCTCGAGGCGCTCGGCAAGCTACGCGATGCCGACCAGGCTAACCTCGATCAGAAGAACGCCGGCCCGATCGCGCAGTACCGCCAGCATCTGAAGCAGGCGACCGACGACACCAACGAGGCGCTCCAGGGCGTTGCCGTCGATGGCCTCGAGAACCTTGAAAGCGGTCTGGAAGGTATCGTGTCGGGCACGGAAAGCGTCAGCTCTGCTTTCAAGAAAATGGCTTCCTCGATCATCGCCGACCTGGCGCGGATCGCGATCGAGAAGCTGATCGTCTCCGCGATCGGCGGCGGCAGTTTCCTCGGGATCAAGCTCGCTACCGGTGGCAAGGTCGAGGGCAGAGCGACCGGCGGCCGGATCTCGGGCCCGGGCAGCGGCACGTCGGACAGCATCCTTGCGATGGTCGACGGCAAGAAGCCGTTGATGGTGTCGAACGGGGAGTCGATCGTCACGGCCGAGGCAACCCGCGATCACTGGCCGCTGATCGACGCCATGAACAAGGGGCGGCTGCCGAAGTTCGCGACCGGCGGCATCGTCGGCACGCCGCGCCTGTCGAGCATGGTCGCACCGTCGGTCGGCAACATCACTGGCACCAACTCGCGCGTCCAGCGGCTTGCGGTCGACCTGCACGCCAAAATCGAGGCGGCGGAGGACTTCAACGTCAGCATGCAGAGCGTTGCCGCGCGCACGGTTGGCGCCGCTGCCGGCCCAATCATCATGGGCGCAAAAGCCGAAACGGTTCGCTCGCTTAAACGCCCGTCGCTGCCGGGGGGCTTTAGCTGATGCTGATCGCTTTTCCGGCATCGCCGGTACCGCAGAAGATCAAGTGGGACATCGAGCAGCCCGGCCAGGCCAACCGTGGCGAGTTCACCGGCAAGCGGCGGGCGACGCTGCTTGCCGCAGCGCCCCGCATGCACGCCACGGTGACCATGCCTCCGATCCTCGGCGAGGACCGCGCGCTCGACTGGCGCGCCTTCATCTTCGATTGCGACGGCATCGCCAATCGCTTCCCGCTGATCGCCTGCGAGCGCGACCAGTGCGGCGAGGCCGGCGTGGTGGTCGATGGCGCATCGCAGTTCGGACACAGCCTCGCGACACGCGGCTGGAGCTCGCCCGGGCTGAAGCTGCGGCGCGGCAACTTCATCACGGTCGGCGAGCAGCTGCTCAGCGTGCAGGCGGCGGTCGTTGCCGACGCCAACGGCAAGGCGACCATCAGCATCAAGCCGTACGTCCGCGTGCAGCCAAACGACGGCGACCCGATTGAGGTGCGGCGGCCCTACGCCGTCATGGTGATGACCGATCCGAAAGCCGGCTGGGAAGCGGGCATCGGCCAGAACTATGCGATCAGCTTCGAGTGCGAGGAGGCGTTCTAGTGGACAGCCGTCCCGACACCAACGCCAACGCCGCGCTCGCAGCCGACGTGCGCCGCCCGGTGACCTTCTGCCTGCTCGATCTCTCTAACGGCCCGATCCGCGTGACCAACGCGCCCTACAGCTTCTCGTTCGCTGGCACCGGCGACGAGGATCTCGACGGCTTTACCTTCCAGGCGGTAGATTCGCGCGTCGTGTCGGTCGGCCCGGTCAAGGCGCAGGAAGGCGGCACCGACACTTTGGTGCTGACGCTGTCCGGTCTCGCCGGCGTCGACGACGAGCTGATGACCGAGCTCGGCGACCGTGCCAACTATTCCGGCCGCGACTGCCGCTTGTGGCGCGCCATGCTCGATCCGCAGCAGCTGACCCGCGTTGGCGCGATCTGGTCGTATTTCACCGGCTACATGTCGGTGCCAAAGATCGTCGGCGATCGCACCAGCCAGACGATCCAGCTCAGCGTTGAGACGTATCTCGCCTTCTTCGGCCAGGCGTCGAACCGCACCTACCTCGACCAGCTGAGCTATGACGCCGGCGACCGCTCGGCCGAGCTCGCGATCGCAGTCGCAAACGGCGCCAACCGCCGCACCTGAGGATCGCCCATGTACCGGAAGCCCGACTGGGATGCGCGGCTTGCCGCGTATCTCGATCCTCTTCGCGCGCGGCCCTTCGCCTGGGGCACGCACGACTGCTGCATCTTCACCGCCGGCGCGATCGAGGCGATGACCGGCGTTGATCCGATGCCGGAGTTTCGCGGCCGCTATTCTACCGCGATCGGCTCGGCGCGCGCGCTCACCCGCTTCGGCAAGGGCACGCTCGCCGCGACCCTCGACGCCAAGTTCGAGGGTGTCCCGGCCGCGCTGGCGCATCGCGGCGATATCGTCATGTCGGATGGCGCGCTCGGGATCTGCTGGGGCTCGGCGCTGATTGCGGTCGGCCTCGAGGGCGAGCGCGAGGGCCTGGTCAAGATCGAGCGCCGGCGCTGGAGCAATGCCCGCGCCTGGCACGTCCGGTTCGGCTTCTAGGGCGTGGCCAAGGTTCTAAAGATCGCCGGCCTGGTGGTCGGCGCGGCCGTGCTCGCCGTTGCGACCGCCGGTACCGGCCTGGCGCTGGTCGCCGGCACCTCGCTCAGCACCGCGCTTTCGGTTGGCGGCGCGCTGGTGGGTGCCACCTTCGGTGTCGGCGCCGGCACGTTGCTACTCGGCGCGGCCGCGCTGTCGACGATCGGCACGGCGCTTTCCAACCCGCATGTCGCCTCCTCGCAGACCGATCGCCTGGTCGCGACGATCGACCCGCGCGCGTTCCGCAAGACGGTGCTCGGCCAGACTGCAATGGCCACCGATATCCGCTATGAGGAATGGTCGGGCAACGATCAGGAATATTGCGACTGGATTGTCGCGCTCGCCAGCCACGGGATCGACGGCGTCGAGGAGATCTGGCTCGACCAGGAAATGGCCTGGTCGCAGACCACCGGCGTCGTCGCCAAGTACAACGGCTATTTTTCGGTCCCGAACATCGTGCTCGAGGGCTCGCCGGCGAACGCCTTCACCTTTGCCAGCGGCAAGTGGAATAGCTCGGCGCGGCTGACCGGCTGCGCGTACCTGCGCCTGCGCTTCAAGACGACCGGCAACAGCAAGAAGGCGACGAGCCCGTTCTCGAGCTCGATTCCGACCAGGATCACCATCATCGGGCGTGGCGCCAAGCTCTATGACCCACGCCGCGACTCGACTGTCCCGGGTGGCTCCGGTCCGATGCGCTGGGACGATCAATCGACCTGGCGCTACACGACCGATGACGGCGCCGTAATTGGCGAGAACCTCGCGCTCCAGATCCTGCGCGTCGTGCTTGGCTGGCGGATCCGCAACCCGGGCACCGGCGAGATGCGCCTGGCGACCGGCTCGGGCGTGCCCGGGCGCCGGCTCGACCTGGTCGCGTTCCAGGTCGCCGCCAACCTTTGCGATGAGCAGGCCAATCGCTCGGCTGGCGGCACCGAGCCGCGCTATCACGGTGCCGGCGTGATTTCCGAAGGCGATGATCCCAAGCAGATCCTCGACATGCTCTGCGCGGCCTGCGCGGGACGCTTCCGCGACACCGGCGGTAAGCTCGCGCTGGTGATCGCACACAACGATCTGGCGGCAGCCGCAGCCGACGACGGTCTCAACGACGACGATGTGATCGGCGGCTTTACCTGGGATCCCGATCCCGCGCTTGAGGCGACCCCGAACGTGGTGCGCGGCCGCTACGTCGATGCGACGTCGGCCTCGCTTTACCAGCTGATCGACTATCCCGAGGTGCGGATTGCCAGCCTCGATGGGCAAGACCGCATCATGTCGCTCGACCTGGGCGTGGTGGAAAGCCCCAGCCAGGCGCAGCGGATTGCCAAGCAGGCGCTCGAGCGGCGCCAGTACCAGCGCAGCTTCTCCGCAACCTTCGATATCCGCGCCTGGAAGTACACGGTCGGCGATCCGGTGCCGTTCACCTTCGGGCCGCTCGGCTTCACGCGCGCGCTGTTCCGCGTCGCCTCCCAGGAGTTGGGGCAAGGCGGCTCGTGCGACATGACGCTGTCGGTCGAACATCCGGTCATCTACTCCTGGGACGCGAGCGACGCGCCTCCAGTGCTCGCGGCCGACCCGATCATCTACGACAAGGGCAATAACCCGCTCATTCTCGCGATCGGCGAGGCCGCCAATACCGCGCTGTGGAGCGCGGTTGCCAACGACGACGGCAACAAGCCGGAAGACAAAGCAACCTACGGCGCGCCTGGGAACAGCCCTGTAGGCGACCGCACGGCCGCACAGATCGTGTCTGATCTGTCATTGAACGGGACCAACGCCCTTTTCGCCAGCGCCTTCGCCATGAACAAGGGCGCGATCCTTGATGCGATCTCGCAGCTTCAAGGCGGCAGCGCGCTCGTCGCACAGGTCAACACGCTCACCACCAAGATCACCGACCCGACGCAGAACGGTATTCAGACGGTGAACCTGATCGGTGCGGCCCAGCCGGACGGCAAGGGCGGAACGATCTTCGTCATCAATCAGAACACGGCGCTCGGCACGCCGGACAAGCTGCTCGGGCAGACGATCGACACCATCGTCCAACAGGTGGGCGGTCATGAACAGTCGATAACGAGCTTCAAACAGATCCTGACGGCACCAGACGGTTCGACAGAACTTCGCGGTGTGTTCTCGATGACCGATGGCAACGTCGTCACCGGCATCGTCAATACGCTGACTGGCGGCAAGAGCCGCTTTGCGATCGCGACCGACGATTTTTACATCACGTCGAAGGATGGCAGCGGGATTGCCTACAATCCCTTCACGATCATCGACGGCGTCGTCACCATGCTGGACGTGGTTGTGCGAAAGCTCAGCTACGAGGCGCTGATCCCGCTTTTCGGTGATCAATATAGCAGCCTGAACGCCGACTACGGTTGGGAGATCATGCCGAGCGGCAAGATCAGGCAATGGGGAAAGCTACGTCAGACGATCAATTCGGAAGTCGCGTTTTCGATCGTGTGGCCAAAGCAGTTCAAGACAGTCTGCACCGCGCGAGGTGGCCATCCCTTCGTCGCCGCATTCAACACCGCCAAGGATTTGTACGTCCAGAACGTCGGCGAGGCTTCGGTCTCGGGGGGCTCATTTCAGACGCAGGCGTCGACCGGAAATGCGCAGAGCCTCGATGGGATCGACTGGTGGGCGGAAGGTTACTGAGGGGGATTTATGACTACAGTCACCAACGACCAGCTCTCGGCCTCGATCGCGGCACTGAAGGCGACGCTCGACACCTTCACCAGTCTGGTGCCGGCGTGGTGTGATGGCGTCGCCGGCGGCGGCCCAAACAGCGACGGGCGCTACCCGTTCCCGAACAGCCTGGGTGGAACCAGCCTCGTGAAATGCGTCGCGCAGCTCGCAGCCGACAGCCAGAAGGTGACGATCGCCACCGGCAAGATCATCTCAATCGGCTTCTCGCCGGGATTCAATAGCGAGGGCAACTCGCAATACACTTTCAAGGCTTCGGACAACGGCGGCGTCTTTTACCTGCTCAGCAACAACAATGCAGCCAACAATACGATCAAGCTAATCGTGCCGACAAGCTTGCCGGTGGGGTGGGCGGTGCTGATTGTACAGGCCGGTCTTAGCCCGCTGCGCGTGTACCGTTCGGACGACACCAGCCCCAGCACGAATGCCGGCGTGGACAATCGGCAGGGCTTCTACACCACAGCCGGCAAAGGATCGATGATGCCGATCATGGTGGAGCCGGGCGGGCTGGTGAATGTCAGCGGTGACGTGGGACCGAACAAGTGAGTTCAATCTAGAGATACCTGATGTACGCGGCCACCAAGCCTCAGACGATTGCTCCGACGTGGGTGATCGAGCGCGTCTCGCCGTCCTATGTTGACGAGGGCGATGCGGTCACACTGAACCTGTACGGCATCAATCTCGCCCCAGGCTGCCGCGTAATCCTGTGGATCACCGAGAATATCGCCAGCGACGGCAACTGGATCGAGGGCTGGTACAACGTGTGGGCGCGCGAGATCGCGGCCAAAGGCGGTCTCGACATTCGTAAGCTCGTCCTGAACTCGGGCACGCCGCAGGGCGTCGGCTACCTGTCGGTGCTTTTGACGGCGAACGCCAACTACAATCCCAATACGGTCTACACCTTCACGAACTACACGCGTCGCAACCGTGCCGACAACCAGACGCCGCTGCCTGACAAGACGATGGGGCGACCGTTCCAGATGCTTCTTCGCCAGATCCCGGCGAACCAAGGCGGCCTTTCAACAGACGGCGCGATCCAGGGCCGAGGTGGATATGCTGCATATGTGCGGGATAGCTCACGCACGCCTACCGGCCTGCCATCGATCTACGTCCAGCAGTACGGCGCGAACGGCGATCCATTTGCGATCAACGTGCAGGAAGGCCACGGCTTCCGCGTCACCATCACCGGCTACAATGTCGCCCCGAACACGACGATCAAGATGTACGTCGCCAACGTCGGGCAAAACGCCATCACACCCGGCCTTCGCGACATCATTCCGAAGGCGGCGCAGGCGGCCGGGTGCGTCGGGACGGTGAAGCCTTGGACGCAAGCCACCGCGTTGCAGTGGTTCAACGGCGGCACGTTCAAGTTCCCCTCGACCTACGTCAGCGGCACGCCGATCGTGATGGACTTCATCGTCACGAAGAACGACGTGGTCGATCCCCCGCGTCAGCTCGATATTCTTTCGAGCGTGGTTTACGAGGGCGACATCGACGACTTCGGCGGCACGGCCAACTACGCTGGCAACTGGGACAGCTCGGTCCAGTACAACAAGCTCGACTGGGTCTACTATGTGCCGACCGGCCGTAAGTATTTCGCCAAGCAGGCAAGCAAAAACGTGTCGCCGCCAACGGACGACGGCGCGACCTATGAGAATGACGTGTGGCGGGAGTACGTGCCGGTCAACCTGTCTGGCACGTCCAACTCTCGTCAGCTGGTCGACCAGCCGCCCCGCTATTGGGAGCTGCGCGCGACCGAAGACGGCCAGACTATCACCTACACGATTCAGGGGCCGGACAATTCCGACAGCACGGTCGCGTTCACGAGCGCCAACCCGCCCGCCGGCTTCGACGCCGCGCTTCAGCAGGCACTGAGCAACAGCGGTTTCATGACGCTGACCAACGGGCGGCTGGCGACGACCAACACCGTTATCGGCGGCGGCGCTGTGACTTTCACCGTGCTGTTCGCAGGCAGCGGCAAGCACACGATGCGGCTTACCGACGTGCAGGGCACCACGAACCCGTACATCACGATCGGCGACGCCTGCGTCTACCTGACCAAGCCAGCGATCGACACGGTGCGGAACCTTTATGGCTGGAACGCTGCCGGTGGCGAGTTCAACACGCTGCTGACACCGAACTACACCGATCAGAAACCCGCCTCGACGTGGGCCAACGGTACGCCGGGCACGTGGATGGTCTATAACGGCGGCAGGTATTACTACCCGTCGAAGCCTGAAGATCCTGATCCCGCCTGGCGGCATCAGCAGATGGACTATTTCTACAAGATGGGCGCGCGCTACATGCGCTTCCCGTTCAAGATGCAGCGCCTCCAGCGGCAGGCATTCGGGCCGCTATACTACGGCAACCCGCTGCCTTTCACCAAGTTCGATGGGCAGGACATGCGCCGCGTGATCGAGGCCTCGTTCTACTGGCTCTCGACCTATCCTGACACGCGCGTCGTGTTCGACGCTCACGACTTCGGCGAGCACACCTACAACATCGTGCCGGCCGCGAATGGCAACCCCGCGACCTACGACAGCGCTCGCTGGCGCTTCGACAATCCCGACGCAGAGAACCGGCCGGAGGCGCTGGTGGATTTCTGGGCCAACAAGTTCGTGCCGGCGATGCTCGCCGAGCTGCCGATGGGGCGCTGGGACTTAGATTTCCAGAACGAGCCGAAGGAAGTGGGCTCGTATATCGCCCCGACGCAGTGGGCGGCGACGATGCAGTGGCTCACGAACGCGGTGCGCGCGCGGACGGATTACGTTGGCATATGTCACCGCGAGATGACCGAGTATTCATCGGCTACGAACTTCGCGAAGAACGGCAACAGTGAAGCCAACATCAACAGCTACGATCCACTGCGCAACATGGTGTTCCACCTGCACAGCTATAACGACAAGGATGGCTCGGGGACGTCGGGCACGTGCGTTGTGGATGCGGGCAAGAGCCGGCTCGTCGATGCGACGAATTGGGCGCGCAATAACGGTTTCACGCGCGACAAGGGCTACGGCTTGTTTCTGGGAGAGACGGGCGCGGGCGCTCGCAATGTGTATGGTCAGGAGACTTGCGGGCCTGTCATCGACGGCGAGCTGCAATTCCTGCTCGACAATGCCGACGTGTGGCTCGGCTACACCTGGTATGCGTCGGGCTTTGGTGTGTCGTACCCGTTCTCGCTCGATCCCAGCAATGGCAACTACCTGGACCCGGTCCACACGCCCAACCTGCTGCTGAATTCCGCCATCTGGAAAACCGGTAACAAGATCTCAGCCTGATCGCAGGCCTAGCCGGCCGCGACCATCGCCTACGAGCGCACATCCATGCCCCGAGCTTCGCGGGCAGGCCGCTGGCGCTTATTTTCAAGGAAGACGCCATGTCGCTCGAGCACATCCCTGATGGCGCGAAGCTGTCGTTCGACGTCGCGTCGGCCGGCATCGTCGTCGGCACGCTCGCGCAGCTGCTCCCGCACCTGGCGGCACTCCTCACGATCATCTGGACGCTGATCCGGATCTACGAAACCGACACCGTTCGCGGCCTGCTCGGCCGCAAGCGCTCGATCGACTGACCTCCCGCCGAGCTCAGCGCCGGCGGCCCCATAGGAGAAACTACGATGGCGTCGAACAACACGCCGGTGATCGCGCGCGCGATCGCCGGTGCCCTTAGCGCTGTCTCGATCGCGGCGCTCGCCCTTGCAACGCCGGCGCTCGAGCAGGACGAGGGCAAGCGCAACATCAGCTACCTCGATATCGCGAAGATCCCGACCGAGTGCTTCGGTCATACCGGCCCCGAGGTCCGCGTCGGTGTCACCAGGTCGGACGCCTATTGCCGAGCCATGCTCGCCGGCGACGCCGAGACGCACCTGCGCGGCGTGCTCGCCTGTACCCCAACACTCACCGATCGCCGCTACCAGCTCGCAGCCGCAACCCGCATCGCCTTCAACACCGGCGTCTCCGCCTTCTGCGGATCCACGATCGCGAAGCGCTTCAACGCGCGCGACTGGCGCGGCGGCTGCGACGCCATGCTCGCCTGGAACAAGGCCCGCGTGAACGGCCGCCTGGTGGTCGTCACCGGTCTCGCCAAGCGCCGGACGCGCGAGCGCGCGATGTGCCTCACCGACCTTTGACAGGAGAACACCCATGAACATCATCACCAGCATCGCGCCGATCGCCGCTTCGGCCGCCACGCTCGCTGCCTCGCCGACGTTGCTCCTCGCGCTCGGCCTCATCCACCTCGGCGCCAAGGTCGTCGGCCGGCTGATCCCCGACAGCCGCAAGGGCGTGCTCGGCGGCATCCGCAAGGCTGCCAAGGTGCTCGCGGCCGAGCCGACCAACCGCGTCTCGGATATGTCGGTCAACGACGTCATCCATTCGATCGGCGTGATCGGGGCAGCATCGCCTCAGGCCACCAGCTTCAAAATCCAGGACGGTGTCGTCACGCTGCCGAAGGTCGGAATCGACGCGGTGCACGTCGGCAACGGCCCCGAAGACACGGCCACGCAGCTCATAGCCGATCTCACCACCAACGCCAAGAACGTGTCGATGGCGCAGGCAGCCGTCGACAAGCTCGGTTCGCTGCTCGCCAAGCTGAAGAGCTGATCGCGTGACCGGCCGCATCACCACCTCGCTTGAGGGTATCGCGCACGGCTCGCTCAGCATGACGATCACGCGCGCAGACGGCACCGTCGAGGATCTCGGCGTCGTCGCGGAAACCGCGCCCGAGAGGCGCTCGATCCTCACCATCCTTGGAGGCCTGCTATGCCGCAAACGCTGAAGTTCACCGTTCTCAACTCGCAGATCGTCACGCTCGACGCTGCGATGACCACACCGGAGGGCGAGGACTACATCGCGCAGTTCAAGCGCACCACGCTTGAGGCGCTGCCGGCCGACCAGCTCGGCAAGACCTTCTCGGCGGTGCTGCCGGCCGACGCGGCCGCCGAGTTCCCCGAAGGCACCGTCATCACCGTCACCATCAACGCGGAAGTACCCGCACAGCAGGAGGCCTGATCAATGGCGAACATCCTCGCAAATCTCGGCCGCGCGCTGATGATCAACCGGCTGCTCGGCCTCGGCACCGAGCCGAAGCAGATCGGCTGGGGCACCGGCGCTGGCACTGCGGCCGTCGCTGACACCGGCCTGTTCTCGGAAAAGGCGCTCGATCTGGCGGCAACGACCGGTTCTCGCGTTGCGGGCACCTCGTCGGCTGTCACTACAACGGTGAGCAACGACACCTATCAGGTGATGGGCACGCTGACGGCGGCGGGTGCCGGCTCGATCACGAATGCCGGCCTGTTCGACAACTCGTCGATCGGCTCGGGCAATCTGTTCCTGAAGGGCGACTTCACCGCAACCGCGCTCAACCCGGGCGATGCGGTGACGTTCACCTTCAAGCTTCAGCTTCAGTAAGATCATGACCCAGGTCGTCGTTGTTTTGCCGTTTGGCAGCGGGACTTGGACTGCGCCCGCAGGCGTCACGACTGCCGACATTTTCGTCGGTGGTCCTGGCGGCGGCGGGTATGGCTCCGCCACACCTTCGCAAAGGCGCGGCGGCGGCGCGGGCGGCTCGATCGGGACGCGCTGGACGCTCACGCCTGGAGAAGTGCTCGACTACAGCATAACGGGCGGTAGCAGCTACACGAAGCCTTACATCGAAAGCGCGGACGAGAACCGATACGCCTATGCCGGTTACGGCTTCCCAGGCTCGGCCTCCACGAACGGAACGGGTTCGCCCGCCAACGGCAACGTGTCCGCTGGTGTTACGGTGCTGTATTCGTCGGCCGGCGGCAACGGCGGCGGTAGCAGCAACGGCGCGGGTGCGGGTGGCGGCGGCGGCGCGGGCGGACCCAATGGCGACGGCGCCAACGGCGGCATCGCATCCGGCGCATACAGCGGCGGTGGCGGGGGCGCGAACGGCGGAACGGCGGGCAACGGCGCTACGTCATCGAGCGGCGGCGACGGCGGTGCCGGACGCGCAGGCGGCGCTGGATCGGGCGCAACCAGCTCCGCTCAAGCTGGTGACGGAACAAACGGCGGCGGCGGCGGCGGCGGCTCAAGCGCATTCCCGCTTGGCGGCAGCGGCAGCATGGACGTGTGCTGGATTGATAGCGTTTCGGGCGCGTTGGTCGGGCCAGCCTCCGGTCAAGGAGGTCGCACGGCAGGGTCGGCTGCAGCCGCGAAGAAGGCGGGTTACGGTGCGGGCGGCGCAGCCGCAGACAGCACATCGACGGCAGGCAAAGGCGGTGATGGCTACATCGTGATCGTCTACACGCTCACGAGCGCGAATATCTCTATGGGGATCGGCGCCAGCTCCACGGCCATCGCAGCGATCACTGAAGCATCGGCGCGCGGGGTCGCGATCAGCTCCGCCGCGATCAGTGCGGCACGCACGCAGTTCGCGCAGGCGTTGCTGCGCACGGTCTCGAAAAGCGCGCTGGCGTCCGGCAGTATGGGATCGGCGGCAGCGCTTGGCCGCGCCGTGTCGGCTGCGACGGTGGGGATCGCTTCAGCAGGCGCGC
The DNA here is from genome assembly GCF_026540945.1 of Sphingomonas sp. GC_Shp_3. Lineage (NCBI taxonomy): Bacteria > Pseudomonadati > Pseudomonadota > Alphaproteobacteria > Sphingomonadales > Sphingomonadaceae > Sphingomonas > Sphingomonas sp. GC_Shp_3. Next base: position 58,770 of record NZ_JALNUT010000006.1, on the reverse strand, counting down.
GCAAGGCGCTTGGACGCTCGGTAAATGCGAGCGCAGCCGGCGTTATAGCGCTCGCGCTTCGCGGCATGGCTGCGCGCACCATATCCGCCGCCGCCTCGGGGGTGGCGTCCGTGCTGGAGCAGAACAGCTTCGGCCGCGCGATCCTATCGGCAACAAGCGTGTTCGCCGATGTCGCTAGGGGGCGTTCGCGGCTTTGGGTGCCAACCGATCTCGGGGCGGCCCTAATCGGCTGGTTTGACGCAAGCGACACCAGCACGATGACGTTCGCGGCTGACGGCGTCACGGTCAATCAGTGGAATAGCAAAGCGCAGAGTGGCTTCCCGCTGGTGCTGGGGTCGTCTGGCAAAGGTCCGGTCTACAGCGCAACGGCTCGAAACGGGCTTCCGGCGCTGGTCTTTAACAGCAACACTCCGCTGATTGCGACCAACACCAATATGCCTTCGGGTAATAACCCAGTCGTGATTTGCGCGGTTGGTGAATTCACCACGACGGGTTGGCGCTCGATCTTCAACCAAGGCAGCACGCTCGTACGTGCGTTGGGCATTGCAAACACCGGCAACACCTACATCAGCAACAAGTCTGGTTCCAACACGATCAGCAACGTGTCTTGGAACAACAACGACGTCATCGCGATTGCGAGCTGGGATGCGAACGGGCAGTACCTCAACATCAACGGCGCAAGCGGAACCCTGTCCCGCAACGTCGCCTATGCCGTCGACAATCAGACCGTCGTCGTCGGCGGCTACAACGCTGGTGACACGACTGGCCTGAACGGGCCGCTGCAGCAGATGGTGTTGGTGGCGTCCGGCCTAACCGCGGACCTACAGCAGAAGCTCTCGGGTTGGTCGGCATGGAAAACCGGGCTTCAGGCGAAGCTGCCGGCCGACAATCCCTACCAGTCTGCCCCGCCGATGGTGACGACATCGGGTCTGACCTATGCGTTCTCGATCATCGGCGCGAGCGTAGCTGGAATTGCCGGTGCGAAGGTGAACAGCGCCAAGCGCGCGATCACCGTAGCCGGGATCACGGCTACGGTGATCGCGCGCCGGTACCTGGTGGCGCGCTCGATCGCGGGCGCGGCCGTGCCGATCGCCGCGCTCACGCGCGGCAGCGGCATTTACCGGACGGTCAGTACGATCGTTGCAGGGGGCGTGTCGCTGGCGATCATGGCTACGCGCGGGCGTGCTATCGTGGCAACTGCCGGGCAGATGGTGACGCTTGGCGCTGGGCACAGCCTCAAGCTGGCGTTCACCGCTGCGATCGCCGGGGTGTCGTCGATCGTTCGTGGTGCGCGTAGCGCCCGCGTCGTCGAAGCGTCGGCCATTGGGAGCGCTGCGGCGGCTTCCTCGCTCTCGGGTGTCCGCACCGTGTTAGCGACTGCGACGAGCAGCGTGACCACGTCCCGCGCCTTCGCGCTGGGCCGCTCGATTGGCGCGACTGCCGGCGCGATCGCCGGCGTGGTGGTCCGCTTAGCTGAGCATTTCACCCGCCGCGTATCGAGAGGCTTCGCGCTGGCGGCGAAGTCCCGGCGCTTCTCCGCCGCCAGTTTCGCGCGGCGAACCTTTGATCTGAAATCGAAAGGGAGCGGCATGCTCAGATTTCCAACGAAATACGTCGACGAGGTGCGCAACGCCTCGGTCGATCTTAGCGCGGAGCTTGCGGACGGAGAGCTTTTCGTCGGCGAAGCCGATGTCGCTACGATTGACGGTGACGTCGTGATCAGCAACGTCGCTCGCCAGGGCGCGGTTGTCACCTTCACCTTGGCTGGTGGCACGCCGCAGGCAGCGCTTGATCAGAAGCTTGCGATCACCTGCGAGACGGATGCCGGGCAAACGATCGAGGCGATCGCAACTCTGCCGGTTCGCGCATCATGAGCGCGCCTGTGATGCGGTCCATTCACATGGATGATCTGTCGATCGTCGCGACACCGATCCTGCCAGGATCGGTAGCCGTTCGGATGCATCGGCGCGGCGAGGCAAGTTACTTCGCCAACATCATTGCATCGCCGCTTGACGGCGGCCGCGAGGTGTACCTGACGAGCCACCTGTCGACTGCCGGCACGCTCAGCCACCGTAAGTGGCTTGCCGCTGCCGCCGAGTTTTATCCAGACGTCAAAGCTGTGCTGTTTGAGCGCCTCGGTGCTGATGGACGATTTACCGATCATCGGCTTCTTCTCTGAGCGATCAGCGCTCTCGACGTCGTGGGCGGACGCTGGCATAGCTCAGCCGTTCACTCGTCCCTAGCCGGAAGGTTGAACCCGCGCGCGCGCGGTCAGCGTGGCCACCGGTTCTCCGGGTGGCCTGCGGAATAGAAGACCCTTCGGGGGAATACGTGGGGCGCAGTTGCCATGCTCTGCGCGGCTAGCCGCCCGGTACCAGGCGGCGAAGCTGCCTGGTCACTGACCCCAATGTTCCCCCGAAGCCACTTCCCTAAGCTTATGCGCCAACGGCGCCCACAAGATCCTGCGGCCGATCGGTCGTAGCTCCGCCGATCGCATCGATCGGCGGCCATCCAGCGCGTTCTAGCCGGCGCGCCTTCCCCCCCCAAAGAAGGACACTATGACCGGCTCCATCGCTGTACGAACCCCTGCGCCTTATCTCGGCGGCAAGCGCAACCTCTCCCGCCACCTGGTCGGCCTGATCGGCGAAACGCCGCACCGCACCTATGTCGAGCCGTTCGTCGGCATGGGCGGCATCTTCCTCAAGCGCCCGATCGCCGCGCCGGTCGAGGTCATCAACGACCTTTCGCGCGACGTCGCGACCTTGTTCCGAATCCTCCAGCGCCACTACGAAGCGTTCATGGATACGCTGAAGTGGCAGCTGACCAGCCGAGCAGACTTCGAACGCCTGCTCGCCACCAACGCCGACACGCTGACCGACCTCGAGCGGGCTGCGCGCTTCCTATACCTTCAGCAGCTTTCCTTCGGCGGCAAGGTCACCGGCCGGAACTTCGGTGTCGACAAGAAGGCGCCGGCGCGCTTCGACGTCGCCAAGCTGCGCGAGAAGCTGCCGGAGATTCACGAGCGCCTCGCCCGCGTGACGATCGAGTGCCTGCCATACGGCGACGTGATCCGCCGCTACGACTCTGCCGAGACGCTGTTCTACCTCGATCCGCCATATTGGAACTGCGAGAAGGACTATGGCGACGGCTTCGAGCGAGCCGACTTCGAGCGCCTAGCTGACCAGCTGGGGGGGATCGCCGGCAAGTTCATCCTGTCGATCAACGACACGCCTGGTGCCCGCGCCGTGTTCGCGCGCTTTAACCTCTCGGATATCGAGACGACCTATACAGTCGGTTCGGCAAGCGCCGGCGCGGGGAAGCGCGTCGGCGAGCTCATCGTCCGAAAGTGAGGAACGATGGGGGTATCGGCTGGGGTAAGCCCCTGGCCGATACCGCTGGGATACCGCACAAAAGCGCCATTCTGGACGCCACGCGGCGGAGCCATCCTCCGCCGCGTCACAGCTAGATATGAGAAAATCGGGAATCCTCGAGAGGTACAGCGATCTGGTAATGCTTTAGCTCGGTAACATAGATTAGCCTGTTTAGACTCGTTAATACGTACAAATACAGTATTTGTGAGGTGCATGCTTCTAGTGTGCTTTTTCCCAAAATAAACTTAGGTCGCCTTCGGGCGACCTTTTTGTACTGTTTCGGCTGGTCACCTCGTCGCGCAACACGCAGCGGAAAGCTCTTCTATCGCTTTCGACACAGAGTGCTACGCGGCAGAGACATCCTCCGCATTGTGCTCATGTACGAAGGTGACGCAGTCAGCTCAGAAGCGCCCAACTGCGAACGTTTAAAGCTGCAAGCCGAAGCGCGGCGCAAGCCACGTCATGGCAGCATATAGCGCAACAGTAAGCAAACACCCGATGAGCAAGGCTGCCCAAAACGACGCTCCGTTTCGCAGCAAGGCTGGAATTAAGAGGAACATCGGGAGCGACGGTAGGACGTACCAGAAGGTCGCTTGAGAGTGCGCAGCCATGTTTGCCGCATCTGGTCGCTCGCCCCATAACCAGATCATGCCTAAAACCGAGACCAATGGGAGAGAGGCAATAAGGGCGCCAAAGCCGGGATAACGCTTGGCTATAGTAGACGCCGAAGCGATGAGTATGCCCGAAACGGCGGCCTTGAGAGCTAGGTACAGCATTGAAGCACCATAGCTGTTGCCGACACCAGTGCTAGCTTATCGGGTACACGCAACAGCCGATTTCCACCAGTTTCAACATCCCGCGTGCGGGACGTGCGGCGCCCGTGGGGGAATATCCGGGGGTACGACCAGGGCCTACTGCTTGGACGTTAAGCGCTAAATTGTCACCTAGCTGCCAGACGCGGCGGAGACTTCCTCCGCCGTGCGACAGAGGACTGGCACCGCCGCGCCGTAACCCCCCGGGTAATTATAATCCTAAATTAGCCGCAAGCTGCGCTTGCGCATCAGCAGACGTAACTTGGACGCTCGAGTTACCGGCAGTTTCCTCTGGGGCAGCTGCGCTTGATTGAAACTGCAAACCCACAGCGGTCGCCGTATCTTCGGGGCGCGCATTTGAAAGGTCGACGCCCTGGAGTAGCTTATCGGCGATCGCTTGAGCTTCCTCCTCAGTTACCGTGATTTCGAGACCGACTAGTTTCATTTCGACTCTCCTCGAAAGCAACATAATCGGTTTTACAACGAGCGCGAGTCGGGACGCGGCGGAGGCGGTCTCCGCCGCGTCCGCCTGACACTTACTAAGCTTGCACTTTCTTCGTCGTCCACACCCGGTTAGCCGCCTGAGTGACTAGCACCCACGCACCCGGCTTAACTGCGTCAGCGAGAAGCTTGGCAGTATCCCTCACTTCCAAGGCGGCATTTTCGGTATCAATTATGTACTCTCCGGTCGGCAGCACCCAAGTACCTGCCACCCCGCTTCTATCGACACCCTTCACTTTCCGATGATAATTATAAGCTTCCATGATCGTATGCAGGGTTTCATAGTCACTCGAAGATGCACCATGAAGTTCAACTCTGACAGTATAGCTTGCCATTACTGCCTCCTATGCCGCCGACAATTTAGCGTCCCCGCCGTCACCAGACTGACGGCGAACAAAGTTCGACATCAGCGGGACAGCGAACATATACTTGCCGTGTCGATTTTTATAGATAAGACCGGCAGCGGCGAGCGTAGCTAAAATTTGGTTAGCGTGACTGCTAGTAAATGGTTTCTCTAGAACGCCATCCGACATAACCACGATTTCTTGTACAGAAAACTCAGCATCGCAATTCTCCAAATTGGAGATCACCCACATCAGCGCACGCTGTCGATCGGTAGCCTTCGCCCATCTTCCAGCGAAGAAGTCCGTGTCAAGCTTGCGAGTAATCTCAACGATCGGAATGCCAGGATCATCTCCAGCATCGAACCTCTGGATCCAGAGATCGTACACTTCACGGCAGATGAACTGGATGAAGTAAGGGTAACCCCCCGAAAGCTCAGCGATGATTGCTACTGATTGAGCAGAGAAGCTAATCGGCGATTGCGCATCAGCGACTGGACGCGTAATCGCTGCTTCACAGTCCGATCTCGATAATTGATGAAGACTTACTACGCGGAACATCCGTTCAGCGAAGGTTCTTGCGTCAACGAGCTTAGGGAAAAGTGTTGGAAGGCCTGATAGGGCCAGCATAAAGGGGATCCCTTTTCGCTGAATCGACTGGAACACGTCCAAAAGCACAGAAAGCGGAAATTGTTCCTTTTGTGCGTTGTCGGAAAGATTTTGCGCTTCGTCATACGCGAATACGATACCTTTTCGACCAGTCGTCGAAATCAGCGTCCACACAAATTCAAGAACCGCCTTTAACTTGTCAGTTACAAGGCCAGGTTCGTTGTCAAACATTGACGCCAGAAACTTAAAATTAACAGGCTGACTTAACGGTGTCGTAGCTGAGCCAAACCCCACCTCCGCCCTTTCACCAGCGTTCAGATGATATGCGGATGTCACTGCCGCGAGGTCGGTCATGATTCGCAAGGCTAGGTTTTGCTCACTAACGCTGACTGCCTCCGACAGGTCTGTACCGACCCACAACCAGCCTTCTTTAATGGCGAGCGGCTTAAAGGTCTCGAGCAGCACGGTTTTACCAACGCCGCGCAAACCGGTCAGGACCAGATTTTCTAAAATCTCAGTTTGACTAAGGAGCCTTCGAAACTGCGCCTCTTCTTCGCCTCGGCCTGCCAAGTACGGCGGCATATGTCCGGCGCCAGGTTTGAAGGGGTTGGTAAAGTTCGTCGCCATTAGCGTTGCCTGTGAATTTAGCCGAAGGCCTTATTAAAGGCGGAAAACTAACAATTCAACAATAGATATGTTCCTCACGGGCGGGGGATACCGTTAGCAATTCCTGCATGGCATCATGACTAGCGCGAAGGCTCAATCAGCCGGCCAAGCGAGTTCCCCATCCGGGGCTTGCCTCGGTCGCAGCCACAATCAACCGTCGTAGAAAGTTTGACCGGCGCGTCCCTGACGCGGCGGAGGTGTCCTCCGCCGCGAAGGCGACGCCTTACGCGATAACTTCACTTGCTGCCGCATCGATCATGGCTGTGTACTCATTGGGTAGGCCCGCATCAGCTGATCGGAGGCCGGCCAGAACCATCGCTTCGGTGGGCTTGCGCATAGCCGCGATCACCTTGCGAGCGGTGGCGGCGTAACTCGCCCACATCGGCTTACCCTCATACCTGATGTTCTCAGGATGGCCGTCGCTTCGGCAAAGCTCGCGCGCGACGCGCTCGATCATCGATTTTTCCGCCATCTTCTCCTCCTGGAGCTCCATACTATGCTGACCAGCGCTGCGGTGAAAGCCGCGCGGCCGCGTTCGCGCGCCTACAAGATGTTCGACGAGCGAGGTCTGCACCTGCACGTCGCCACCAGTGGCCGCGCGACGTGGCGGATCAAGTACCGGCTCGCCGGCGCCGAGCAGCTGCTGACGATCGGCTGCTATCCCGAGACCTCGCTCAATGCCGCGCGCCAGCATCTCGACCAGGCGCGCGAGCAGATCGCACGCGGCATCAAGCCCGCGTCGCCGGCGGCGGCCAAGGCAGCGCTGATGACCTTCGAACAGGTCGCGCGCTCTTGGCATGCGCGGAAGCAGTCGGGCTGGGCCCAGGCGCACGCAGCCGACGTGATTACCAGCCTTGCGCGCGATGTGTTCGCGCCGATCGGCGCGTTCCCCTGCGACGAGATCAGTGCGTCCGACGTGCGCGAGCTCCTGGAAGTCGTCGAGGCGCGCGGCAGAATCGAGACCGCGCGCCGCCTGCGCCAGCGTATCGAGGCGATCTTCGCCTTTGCGATTTCCCACGACCAGGCCACCGCCAACCCGGCGAAGCCAGTCGCGGCCGCGCTTGCCGCGGCGCCGCGCAAGCGCCGCCAGCCGGCGCTCCTGACGATCGTTGATGCGCGCGAGTTGCTCGCCGGGTGCGATCGCGCGACCGGCCGACCGATCGTGCGCCTGGCCTCGCGCTTCCTCGCCTTGACGGCCGTGCGCCTGGACGCGCTGCGCGGCGCGCGCTGGTGCGAGATCGAGGATCTCGACGGGCCGGCGCCGCTATGGCGCGTGCCGGCGGCGCGCATGAAGCTCGCCCGGGTAAAGAAGGACGACGCAGCGTTCGATCATCAGGTGCCGCTCGCGCCGGCGGCGGTGGAGATCCTGCGGGCGGCACGTGCTTTCGGGCACGGCGGCGAGCTGATCTTCCCGGGCACGCGCGGCGACTTGCCGTTCGCCGAGGGCGCGATCGGCGACCTGTACGATCGCGCCGGGTATGCCGGCCGGCACGTGCCGCACGGCTGGCGCGCCACCTTCTCGACGATCATGAACGAGGCGCTGCCGGCCGAGCGCGGCGTGATCGATCGCATCCTCGGCCACGCGCTGAAGAGCGACGACGGTCGGGCGGCGAAGGTGGAGGCTGCCTACAATCGCAGCGAGCAATTGGATCCGCGCCGCGTGGTGCTCGAGAAGTGGGCGACTTTATTGATCGGTGGGTGATCCCACGTGCTTTCGGGAACATCGTCACAGTGGCAAAGCCGCGCCTTTCTGCGGTTTGTGATAGCCCGACGGCATTTGACCGGCTTTTGATCGACGGCCCGGCTGGGCGACCGGCCGAACCTGATTGGCACGGATCGTGATCCTCCCCCTCGCCGAGCACGGGGCGGCGCAAGCCGCCTCGCTCCGACAGCCGGATCTTGGCGGTCGGGTGAGTAGGGCAGGGCGTTTCCGCAGGCGCGAGGGGCTATCGACGCATGAGATCGCCGTCAGCGATCTCATTCTTTATCATCTTATCCTTGCAGGGCCGATGTCTGACCGCTCGGCGGATTTGCACTCTGAAATGAAGAGCGAGCCTCTTCCAGGATTGCGCGCAGGGCAGGATCCTTCACATCACCGATGATCTCAGAGACGTCAGAGGCTGCTAGCTTGCCGTCGCGGGCGAGCTGTGCGGCAATGCGGCGTACAGCCTCGGTTGGGCGGCGTAGCATCCTCCGTACTGCCTGGACGACCGAAGGCGGCTGCACGAGGTAGTACGCGCTGGAGATCTGCTCGACATACTGCCCGCTGGTTGGATCATCGACCAAGCGTGTGCGGCGATCCCAGTCGATAAAGCCGGCCTCTTTAAGGCGACGCAGCGCGTCAGCAACTGCGCTACGTGCGCGCTTCAGCTGGCGGCCGATCCAGCCGATCGTTGGATCAAGCCTGCCGCCGTTGCGGCCGCGCAAACGCAGGAACATGCGCAACACTTCGATTCCGATGTGGCCAAGCGCTCCATTGCGCTTTCCGGGTAGCTTGGTGTCGCGGTCAAACTGCTCGGCTGCGCGCATACGGGCGTTGTGCTCCTCGCGTCCGAACATGTTCGTCTCGCGCCAGCGCTGTAGCTCCCGACCGCCGGCGTGGCGCGAGCCCCGGCGCACCGGCTGACCTGTGCGGGATGCTCGTGCGCCGTTGGCGAGTGCGGCTGCGAGAGCGCCGATCGGGCCGGCGCTCACAGCGCGCAACCAGCAAAGAGGTTTGTGTCGTTAAGTTGGCAAAGTTGCGTGTCGTGAAGCGACATGAGGAGAACCCAAGGCTCGAAGTCCAGTGGACGCACGAAACCGCCGGCTGAAATGCATGATTTCGCCGTGCGGACGTGTTCGGACGCGCCTCAGCCGAGGCGCGTTTCTTGGGTTGTCGGTGCTTTCAGACGTTCCGGTGTCGCTCCGGTGTGCCGCGATTCGGCGCACGGAAAACCGCCGGTTTCTGTTGGGCCTCCGGGGTGCTTAATCGGTCGAGAGTCGCGGAAATCCGCGCTGTGTTCTACGATCGCACTGCAGAGGTCAGGGGTTCGATTCCCCTCAGCTCCACCAGCCGAACACCGCGGTTGTTGGTGAAGCGGTTCAGATCCGAACTTTGATTTGCCTTTCGGGCAGTTGTGCTCCGTAAGCAGCATGTGTGGCAGCGACTGCCTGCGTGCGCCTGCGTGGTTGGTCACGATGCGGGCACCAATTACAAGCAGGTCGGTATGCCAAAGGTTCGCCGGAGTCGCAGGCGCTAATAGCCACGGCGAACCCTGAACGTATGGCGCCACAAGGCGGTTACGACGAAAGTGCCAGGTCCATGTCGGCCAGCGCGTTGTCGAGCAGGACGCGCATCGCGTAGCCAGCGGACGCGGCGTTCTTGGCGATTATGGCATCCAGCACGGCTTCGTGATCGACGACTGGATCACGAGGCAGGCTCTGCTTGCGGTGCTTGAAGGTGGTGGTCCAGCTTACCGCTGCCCCGACCGAACTGGCGAGGCTTGCCAACGCAGCGTTATGGGTGGCTGCGAGGATTGCATTGTGAAAACGCTGGTCGGCGGCGCGCCCCGCAGCCGTCGACAGGCCATGCGCACGCATCGCCGCAAGTGCGTGTGTCAGTTCAACCGCCTGAGCGTCCGTGCGACGCACGGCGGCGCGTTCTGCGGCGGCGGGTTCGATGATACCGCGCAACTCGAACAGGTCGCGTACGAACGCTGGATCGGGCTCATCGCTGAACATCCAGGCGAGCAGTTCAGGATCAAGCAGATTCCAGCGCGCACGCGGCGTCACGCGCGTTCCTGCCTTGGGGCGGCTTTCGATCAGCCCCTTGGCGGCGAGAATCCGTACCGCCTCGCGGTAGGCGGTGCGCGATACGCGCAGCCGCCCGGCACTCTCGATCTCGCCCTCGAACAAGGCGCCGGGTTCGTGCCGGCCAGTCAGGATCGCGATGCCGAGATCGCGCGCGATCGTCTGGTGGATGCGTAAGGCCGATTTCGGCGCGCCGGGCTCGTCAGCTTTGTGTCCGTCCAAGCGCGCCTCCCGATCCCCGGCCTCAGTCGTGAAACGCCTCCGTCGCGGCGTGGCGGCCGCACAGGAACGCATCGGCGACGAGTTGCAGCGGCGCGAGATCAACGTCGATCTCGTTGCGACCCGCGATGTCGACGAAACGCCGGTACATTGCCGGATATTCTTCTTCTGCGCCCGCCTGTTGTTCTTCGTCACCGAGGAACCAGCGATTACCGCCCTCGGCAAGCCGCAGCGTGCCCGCCTCGGTCTCGACGACGATATCCCACGTCTGCGGCCCGGTCTGGCGCCAGTCAAATACGGTGTCGATCGGCGCGCCCGATCCGGTCCGCATCGTCAGCGTGGCACCGATCGGCGCCTCGCAGTTGGACGGAACCTCAAGGTTGGCGCTGAGCAGCGACACCCGATCCGGCACGATCTCGGTCAGGATCGACAGCGCGTTGATGCCGGGATCGAACACGCCGAAGCCGCCCGCCTGCCAGATCCACGGCTGGCCGGGATGCCAGTGACGAACGTCTTCCTTCCACGCGATGTCGATGCGGCGGACCGTCGTCTGCGCGATCCAGTCGCGCGCGGCGGCAACAGCGGCGGCGTAGCGCGAATGCCAGCTCGCGAACAGGCTGACGCCCTGCTTGCGAGCAAGCGCGATCAGCGCCTCGACCTCGGACACGGTCGCGCCCGGTGGCTTTTCGAGGAAGACGTGTTTGCCCGCAGTGATCGCGGTCACCGCCGCCTCGAACCGCGCCTGCGGCGGCTGGCAGAGCACGATCGCATCAAGTTCGGGCGCACCCGCCAGCATCGCGCCAAGATCGGCGTAGTTGGCGACGCCTTCACCCTTGGCGTTGCGGCTGGCGACCGCGACGAGATCGATTCCGGCCGTCTTAGTAATGGCGGGGAGATGCTGGTCGCGCGCGATCTTGCCGAGTCCGACGAGGCCGAGTTTCAGCCCACTCACAGGCTGCGAACCTTGGCCATGCCGGCATCCGTCGCTTGCGCGAGCGGGTTGCGCACCGGCAGCAGGAAGGCGTCGGCCTCGACTTCGAACACATCGCCGATCTGCGTGCGCACGCCGTCCGAGAAGGATAGGGTGGCGGTGCCGAAGAAATGCACGTGCAGATCACCGGGGCGCAGGAAGCCGTCATATTTGAAGTGATGATGTTCGAGGTTGGCGAGGCTATGCGACATGTTCGCCTCACCCGATACGAACGGTTTCTCCCACAGCACCTTGCCGCCCCGAACGATACGGCTGGTGCCGCGAACGTCTTCAGGCAAACTCCCAAGCCGCAGTTCGGGGCCAAGCGCCGCCTGTCGCAGCTTGGAGTGGGCGAGCCACAGATAATTGCCGCGTTCGGTGACGTGATCGGAGAACTCGTTGCCGAGCGCGAAGCCGAGCCGCACCGGCGCGCCATTCGCATCGATTAGGTAGATGCCAGCGATCTCGGGCTCCTCGCCACCATCCTCCGCGAACCTGGGCATGGTGAGCGGTGCACCCGGATCGACCAGGATCGCGCCGTCGCCCTTGTAGAACCACTCCGGCTGCGCGCCGATGCCGCCATCGGCGGGCTTGCCGCCTTCGACGCCCATCAGGAACATCTTCATCGAATCGGTCTGCGCGTCGGCAGCCTTGGCGTGCATCTTGTCGCGGCCTTCCGCCGAGCCGAGATGCGTCAGGCCGGTACCGCTGACGAGCGTATGCGCAGGGTCGGCATGGTCGATCGGCGAGAGCAGCTTCACGCTGCCAAGATCCACCGTCTCGCCCAGCGCGGCTTCGGCGGCTGCGGCGAGGCTGGTGCCTGCCGCGATCGCCTGCTGCGCCAATTCCAGCGTGGTCGTCACGCCGGTCACCCGCCGCGCCGCGCCGCTCTCGTCGAGCACGGCGACGCCGCGTGCGCCATCGTCGAACTGGACGAGCGAGCGGATCATTTGCCCAGTTCCAGCACGCCGTTGGTGCGACGCGCGATACCCCACGGGTTCGCTGCCTGAAGTGCTGGCGGCAGCAGCGCGTCGGGCGTGTCCTGATAGCAGACCGGGCGCAGGAAACGCGCCATCGCCAGCGTGCCGACCGAGGTGCTGCGCCCATCCGACGTCGCCGGGAACGGGCCGCCATGCACCATCGCGTGGCTGACCTCGACACCGGTCGGCCAGCCGTTGAACAGGATGCGGCCGACCTTGGACTGGAGCAATGGCAGCAGCTCGCCAGCTGCCGCCTCGTCGCCGTCGCCGCTCTGGATCGTCGCGGTGAGCTGGCCTTCGAGCTTGGCGATCACCGTCTTGATCTCGGCAATGTCCTTACACCGTACGAGGATCGAGGACGATCCGAACACTTCGTGGGCGAGCGCCTCGTCGGCGGTGAACTTGGTCGCATCCGTGGTGAACAACGCGCCGACCGCCTGGTTGACGCCATCGCCGACGCAGCCGCGCGCTACGGTGGTGACGGCGGCGTGGCTCGCCAGTTCCTCGACACCGCGCTCGAAGCTGGCGTGGATGCCGGGGGTGAGCATGACGGCGGGCTGTGCCGCAGTCAGCGCCTTCGCCGCCGAGGCGACGAACGTGTCGAGGTCAGGTCCGTCAATGGCGATGACGAGGCCGGGGTTGGTGCAGAACTGGCCCGCGCCCATCGTCAACGAACCGACGAACGCCGGACCCATCGCTTCCGCCCGCGCGGCGAGCGCGCCGGGCAGCAGCACGACCGGATTGATGCTCGACATTTCGGCATAGACCGGAATCGGCTCTGCACGCTGCGCGGCGATCTTCATCAGCGCGAGGCCACCGCCGCGCGAACCGGTGAAGCCGACCGCCTTGATGACCGGATCGGACACGAGCGCACCGCCGAGTTCGTTCGACGTGCCGGGCAGATAGGAAAAAACGCCCTCGGGCAGGCCGCATGAAGCAACCGCCTGCTGGATTGCGCGTGCGACCAGTTCGCCGGTGCCGGGGTGCGCGGCATGGCCCTTGACCACGACCGGGCAACCCGCCGCGAACGCCGCCGCCGTGTCACCGCCCGCGACCGAGAAGGCGAGCGGGAAGTTCGACGCGCCGAACACCGCCACCGGTCCAAGTGCGACGTTGACGCGGCGCAGGTCGGCGCGCGGCAGCGGCGCACGGTCCGGCATGGCCGGATCGATCGTCGCGTCGAGCCACAGGCCGGCGCGGACTTCGGCGGCAAACATCTTCAACTGGCCGACGGTGCGACCGGTTTCGCCATGAAGCCGCGCGAGCGGCAGCGCCGTCTCGGCGTTGGCGGTCGCGACGAGATCGTCCTTCAGCGCGAGGATGTTGTCGGCGACCGTCTCGATGAAGGTCGCGCGCGCTCCGAGCGAGGTGGTCGAGAACACCTCGAACGCTGCGGCGGCGAGCGCGGTGGCTTTGGCGACCTCGGCCGGGCCGGCGTTGCTGAACGCGACGTCGCCGGCCGCGCCGGTCGTCGGGTTTACGGCAGTGAAGGTGTCGGCGGCGCGGGTTTCGCCCGCGCCGATCAGAATTGCACCGTTGTACATAAAGTCTCCCATTTCAGGGTGAGAAGGCAGCATATGCCGGCTTCGAAGGATGTCGCGTGTAGGACTTAGTGGCTGTCGCGCGGCAGGCCACGCGTCTGTGCGATGCGCTGGTACTTTTCCGAGCCTTCCAGAATCGCGCCGGTGTCCAACTGGCCGACCACCGCACGCTGCATCTCCTGCCAGGGCGTCTGCGAGGCCGGATAGGCATAACCGCCCGCGTCGACCAGCGCCTGCCGGCGTTCGGCCAATTCCGCGTCGGAGATGACGATGTCAGCGGTGCCCTTGCCAAGATCGATGCGAACGCGGTCACCGGTGCGGATCAGGGCAAGACCGCCCATCGCCGCTGCTTCGGGCGATGCGTTGAGGATCGACGGACTGCCGGACGTACCCGACTGCCGACCGTCACCGATGCACGGCAGCGCGTGAACACCCTCGGTGATGAGGTATGCGGGCGGTCGCATGTTGACCACTTCTGCCGCGCCGGGATAGCCGATCGGGCCGGCACCGCGCATGAACAACAAGGTTTCGGAGGTGATGCCAAGCGCCGGATCATCGATATTGTGATGATAATCCTCAGGCCCGTCGAACACCACCGCCGGACCTTCGAACGCCTCGGGATCGTTCGGGTTGGACAGGTAGCGGTCGCGGAACTCGGGCGAGATCACGCTGGTCTTCATGATCGCCGAGGTGAACAGGTTGCCGCGCAGGACGATGAAGCCGGCCTCCTCGACGAGCGGCGTCTCGAACGGGCGGATCACCTTCTCGTCCTCGATAACGGCGTCGCGGCAATTATCGCCCATCGACTTGCCGTTGACGGTCATCGCACTCTCGTGGATCAGCCCGTGTTTCATGAGCTGCGCGGTCACGGCGGGGACGCCGCCAGCGCGATAGTAATCCTCGCCGAGATATTCGCCGGCGGGCTGAAGATTGACCAGCAACGGCACCTTGTGACCCTTCTCCTGCCACGTGTCGATCGGCAGATCGACGCCGACATGACGGGCGATCGCGGCAAGGTGGATGGGGGCATTGGTCGAGCCGCCGATCGCCGAATTCACAACGATGGCGTTCTCGAACGACTCGCGGGTGAGGATGTCGGAGGGCTTGAGGTCCTCCGCTACCATCTCGACGATGCGCTTGCCGGTGATGTACGCCACTTCCTGACGGTCGCGATAGGGCGCCGGGATCGCCGCCGAACCTGGTAGCGACATGCCGAGCGCCTCGGCCAGCGAGTTCATCGTCGTCGCCGTGCCCATCGTGTTGCAATAGCCAGTCGACGGCGCGGACGATGCGACGAGGCGGATGAACTCGGCGTTGTCGATCTCGCCGGCGGCGAGCATCTGGCGCGCCTTCCAGACGATCGTGCCCGAGCCGGTGCGCTCGCCCTTGTGCCAGCCGTTGAGCATCGGCCCGACCGACAGCGCGATCGCCGGGATGTTCACGGTCGCCGCCGCCATCAGGCAGGCGGGGGTGGTCTTGTCGCAGCCGATCGTCAGCACCACGCCGTCGAGCGGGTAACCGTAGAGCAGCTCGACCAGCCCAAGATACGACAGGTTACGATCGAGCCCGGCGGTCGGACGCTTGCCGGTTTCCTGGATCGGGTGGACCGGGAATTCGATGGCGATGCCGCCCATCTCGCGAATACCCTCGCGCACGCGCTCGGCGAGGACGAGGTGATGGCGGTTGCAGGGGCTGAGGTCCGAGCCGGTCTGCGCGATACCGATGATCGGCTTGCCCGATTGCAGCTCTTCCAGACTGAGCCCGAAGTTCAGATAGCGCTCGAGATAGAGCGCGGTCATGTCGATGTTGTCCGGGTTGTCGAACCAGGCGCGGCTGCGGAGTTTGGGTGGCGTGTTGCTCATGGCTTATCCCGTGGCGAAAGGCGCCGATCGCATTGACGGCTGTAGACGCGGGATATACTCATACAATTACAGAATCAATCAGCACGTGAGGGTGTGTGGCAGGTCCAATCATGAATTCGGGAGGGGGCGCCACGGCGACTGCCTCGGGTGGCGGCCGGTCTTACGGCCCGGCGCTGACGTTGCTCGCCACATTGTTCTTCATGTGGGGCTTCATCACGGTCATCAACAACACGCTGCTGCCGCATCTGCGCGCCGTGTTCGATCTGAGCTACCTCCAGACCACGCTGATCGAGTCGGTGTGGTTCATCGCCTATTTCTTCGCATCGATCCCGTCGGCCAAGCTGATCGAGCGGATCGGCTATCAGAAGTCGCTTGTTACCGGCTTGGCCATCATGGCGGCGGGCGCACTCGGCATGATCCTCGCCGCGTCGATCCCGTCTTATGGCGTGACGCTGGTCATGCTGTTCGTCATCGCCAGCGGCATCACCTTGTTGCAGGTCGCCGCCAATCCATACGTCGCGGTGATCGGCTCGCCCGAGACGGCGTCGTCGCGGCTCAATCTCGTGCAGGCGATGAACTCGGCCGGCACGATGCTGGCGCCGGCGTTTGGCGCGTACCTCATCCTCGGGCGCTCGGTCAGCGGCACCGCCAAGGCGGGGCGTGTCCTCACCCCGGCGGAGCGGCTGGCGGATGCGCACTCGGTGGTGCTGCCGTATCTGCTCGTCGCGGCCGTGCTGGTCGTGCTGGCAGTGGTGATCGCACGCTTCCCGCTGCCGGTCATCGGCCAGAACGCGACCAGCCGCGTCGCTGCGGAAGAGCGCAAGCATCTGTCGCTGTGGAAGCACCGCGCGCTGGTGCTCGGCATCCCGACGATGGTCGCCTATCTCCTCGCCGAGATCGGTGTCGCTAATCTGTTCGTGAACTTCGTCAGCCAGCCGAACATCGCCGATCTGACGCATGAGCAGGCGGGTCAGTATCTGACGCTGCTGTGGGGCGGGATGATGGTCGGCCGCTTCGCCGGCTCCGCGATCATGCAGAAGTTCCGCGCCGAAAACGTGCTGGCGGTGTTCGCCGGTTTCGCACTGCTGGTCATGCTCGTCGTGCTCGGTACGACCGGGCATGTGGCGATGTGGGCGCTGATTGCAGTCGGGCTGTTCCACTCGATCATGTTCCCGACGATCTTCACGCTGGCGATCCGTGGGCTTGGCCCGTTGACCGAGGAGGGTTCGGGCCTGATGATCATGGCAATCGCCGGCGGCGCGCTGGTGTTCGTGCAGGGCATTCTGGCCGATACATACGGCCTGCAATCGTCGTTCATCCTGACAGCCGTGTGTGAGGTCGTGGTGCTGGCTTATGCGCTATGGGGCTGCCGCTCCGCCGTGGCGGTTGCCAAATGACGGCGGCGATCGAACCCCGGCTTGTGTGGCCGGTCGCAGCCACGCTGGGCGAAGGGCCTGCATGGATCGGGCGCGAGAACGCGCTGTGGTTCGTCGACATCAAAGGCGGCAGGGTCCACCGCTACGATCCCGCGACGGATGAACGGCAGTCGTTCGAGGTTGGCGGAATGCCAAGTTTCCTCGTTCCGGCCGAGGGCGGCAGGCTGCTGGTCGGCTCGATCGACGGGCTGTATCTGCTCGAAGACGGCAAGCTGACCGGGCCGGTCGCGAAGATCGACATGCCCGCGCACAACCGCACCAACGATGCCACCGTCGATCCATCGGGCCGGCTGTGGGTCGGCACCATGGACAATGAGGAAGAAGCGCTTACCGGCGCGATCCACGTGTTCGATGCTGTCGATCTGCGGCCGGTCGGTGGCGATTGCGTCATCACCAACGGCCCGGCGATTTCCGCCGATGGCGGCACGATCTACCACGTCGATACGCTTGGCCGCACGATCTACCGCTGCGATATTTCCAGCGGGACCAGTCTGGCAAAAGGCGAGGTGTTCGTTACCATCGCCGAGAAGGACGGCCACCCGGACGGCGTGACGCTTGATTCCGAAGGGTGCCTGTGGGTCGGCCTATGGGGTGGCTGGCAGGTGCGGCGGTACGCGCCGGACGGCACGTTGCTCGCGATTGTGGCGATGCCCTGCGCGAACTGCACAAAAGTCGCGTTCGGCGGCCCGGACCTGCGCACCGGCTACGTGACCACCGCGCGCAAGGGCTTGTCGGAGGCGGAACTGAACGGCCAACCGCTTGCCGGCGGCTTGTTCGCGTTCGACGCGCCGGCGCCCGGCGTGGCGCTGCCCGAGATGCGCTTGCCGGCGTGAGCGGGTATCGCGTTCTCGGCGACTGGGGCACGACCCGGCTGCGGCTGTTCCGGATCGAACACGGCGCGGTGACCGACCGCGTCTACGGTGACGGGATCGGCACACCCGGGATTGTGCCCGAGGCAGTGCTGCGTGCTGCGCTTGCCAGTTGGGCGGGCGAGGGTTCGCCCGAGACGATCCGACTGTGCGGCATGGTCGGCGCGCGCGACGGCTGGCGTGAGGTACCCTATGCCAATTGCCCCGCCACCCGCGACGCGTGGCTGGCGGCGGCGACCGCGCTGACGCTCGACGGTGTGCCGGTCGAGATCATGGCCGGGCTTGCCTGTGTCGATGCCGAAGGCGTGCCGGACGTGATGCGCGGCGAGGAAACGCAACTCTACGGTGCGCTGGCGCTCGCGCCCGACCTCGCGGGCGGTCGGCACATCGTCGTACTGCCCGGCACACACAGTAAATGGGCGGTGATCGAGGATGGCGCGATCACCGGCGTCCGCACGATCTTGACCGGTGAGGTATTCGCGCTGCTGCGCCAGCATTCCACGCTCGCGCGTGGCATGGCGGCTGGTGATGCGGGTGCGGAGGCGGAGGGTTTCGCCGCCGGTCTTGTCCGCGCCGAGCGCGGCGTCCTGAGTGGTCTGTTCGGTGCGCGCGCCATGCAGTTGCGGGGCGGCAAGACGCCCGACTGGGCGTTGGGCTATCTTTCCGGTCTCGTCATCGGTGGCGAGATTGCGGAGATGCGCGCCACGCTGGCGGACGCGAGCAACGTGACGATCATCGGCGATCCGCGTCTCGCCGACCTATATACACAGGCGTTCGCGCGGAATGGCATCGCGGTGCAGCGCCTCGACGGCGATGCCTGCGTGCTTGCCGGACTGTCATAAGGAGGTTTCATGACGCTCGACGAATTGCTTGCGGAGGGCGTGCCCCCGGTTGCCGCAATTTTGCGCGGCCTACGCCCCGATGAGGCGCTCGACGTGGCGGCGGCGCTGATCGACAACGGCGTGCGTATTCTCGAAGTGCCGTTCAACTCGCCCGAGCCGCTCAAGAGCATCGCCGCCATCACCGAGGCGTTCGGCGACCGCGCGCTGATCGGCGGCGGTACCGTGCTGACCGTCGAGGCGGTCGAGGCGCTGGCGGGAGTCGGTGGCCGGTTACTAGTGACGCCCAACACCAACCCCGCAGTGATCGCGCGCGGTGTCGCGCTCGGGCTGGAGGCGCTGCCTGGCTTCATGACGCCGAGCGAGGCGTTTCAGGCGATTGCCGCCGGTGCGCGGCGGCTGAAGCTGTTCCCCGGCGCCAGCCTCGGCCCGGCATACCTGAAGGCAGTGCGCGACGTCTTGCCGCGCGACGTAAAGGTGTGGGCGGTCGGCGGCACCAACGCCGAGACGTTGCAGGACTGGCTTGACGGCGGTGCGGAGGGCATCGGCGTTGGCGGCGCGCTGTTCAAGCCGGGCGACAGCGCGACGGTGGTCGGCGAGCGTGCGGCGGCGCTGACGGCGGCGTGGCAGGCCACACAGGCCTAGCCGCAACTGCGAAGGCTGGCGGGAACGATCTTCCCGCGCGGTAAGAGACGGTCCGGGTAACCACCCGGACCGTCTTGATCTGCTTGTTAGCGCTTAGTCGTGCTCGCGGTCGCCGGCGCCCATGTAGAGCTCGCTGCCGGTTTCCTTGAACACCTGGCTCATCGCCGCCATGCCAGCCTCGGCCTCGTCGGCTGCGACGAACGTTGCGACCGGTGCGTTCTGCTTGGCGGCAAAGTCCCGGACCTCCTGCGTGATCTTCATCGAGCAGAACTTCGGCCCGCACATCGAGCAGAAATGCGCGCTCTTGGCACCTTCCGCCGGCAACGTCTGATCGTGATACTGCTCGGCGGTGTCGGGATCGAGCGAGAGGTTGAACTGGTCGCGCCAGCGGAATTCGAAACGCGCGCGTGAGAGCGCATCGTCGCGCAGCTTGGCGGCGGGGTGGCCTTTCGCCAGATCGGCCGCGTGTGCCGCCAGCTTGTACGTCACCACGCCGACCTTGACGTCGTCGCGGTCGGGCAGGCCGAGATGCTCCTTGGGCGTGACATAGCAGAGCATCGCGGTGCCGAACCACCCGATCATCGCCGCACCGATGCCACTGGTGATGTGATCGTAGCCCGGCGCGATATCGGTCACCAGCGGCCCGAGCGTATAGAACGGCGCCTCACCGCAGGCGGCGAGTTGCTTATCCATATTCTCCTTGATCTTGTGCATCGGCACATGGCCGGGGCCTTCGATCATCACCTGCACGTCCTGTTCCCACGCGCGCTTGGTGAGCTCGCCCAAGGTATAGAGTTCGGCGAACTGCGCTTCGTCGTTGGCATCGGCGTTCGAGCCCGGACGCAGCCCGTCGCCAAGCGAATAGGCGATGTCATACGCCTTCATGATCTCGGTAATCTCGTCGAAGCGCTCGTAGAGGAAGCTCTCCTTGTGATGCGCGAGGCACCATTTCGCCATGATCGAGCCGCCGCGCGAAACGATGCCGGTGACGCGCTTCGCCGTCATCGGGATGTAGGGCAGGCGCACGCCGGCGTGGATGGTGAAGTAATCCACACCCTGTTCGGCCTGTTCGATCAGCGTGTCGCGGAACACCTCCCACGTCAGATCCTCGGCAATGCCGCCGACCTTTTCCAGCGCCTGGTAGATCGGCACGGTGCCGATCGGGACGGGCGCGTTGCGGATGATCCATTCGCGCGTGTCGTGGATATTGCGGCCGGTGGAGAGGTCCATCACCGTGTCCGCGCCCCAGCGGATCGACCACACCATCTTGTCGACTTCGCTCGCCACGTTGGAGGCGACCGCCGAATTGCCGATGTTGGCGTTGATCTTGACCAGAAAGTTGCGCCCGATCGCCATCGGCTCACTTTCGGGGTGGTTGATGTTCGATGGGATGATCGCACGACCACGGGCAACCTCGTCGCGGACGAATTCGGGCGTCACGTAATCGGGGATTGACGCCCCCCAATCCTGACCGTCGCGGACGAGCTTTTCCTTTGCCTCTGCACGGCCGAGGTTCTCGCGGATCGCGACATATTCCATCTCAGGCGTGATGATGCCGCGACGCGCGTAGTGCATCTGGCTGACGTTCATGCCCGATTTGGCGCGCAGCGGACGCTTCACCACGTTGGGGTATTGCGGCACGCCGGCCGAACGATCGGGGCCAGACAAGCCGTTGTCTTCGGGCCGGATTTCGCGACCGTCGTAGCGTTCGACATCGCCGCGAGCCTCGATCCAGCCGCGGCGCAGTTCGGCCAGACCGGTGTTGATATCGATCAGCGCGGCCGGATCGGTGTAGGCGCCGGAGGTGTCGTAAACGCGCAGCGGCGGCTCGCCGCAGCCGGGTTCGAGGTGGACCTCGCGCATCGCCACGCCCGCGCCGGGTATGTTCGGGGACGTGACGTGGATTTTCTTGGAACCCCGGATCGGGCCGGTGGTGACGCCAATTTCGGTTCTGGTGGGCAGGTCGGCCATGCGTCGTCTCCTCAAATGAGAGAAAACGGACCTTGCCAGACCGCTCCCTCCCTACGCCGGTAAGCCCTTGCGGGGCCGGATCAGGTTCAACGGGTCGAGCGGAATTGCACCGCCCCTCTCAGCCTCAAGGCTCCCCGGGGAATGGCGTGATGATAGGTCGGTTCGGTGGAGCCGTCCAGCCCTGACGATGCCGCAGTTCGGGCGGCAAAGGCGCGCGTCCTGCGCTTTGGCGATGGGCTAACGCACGCGACGCAGGGGCTATCGCGCGTGTGCTGGCAGCTAAATCGACAGGCCGCGCGAGGTTGAGCGCCCCGCGCGGCGGCGTCGGGATCAGGCGTTGCTGGCTGCGCTGGTCTTGATGTTGCCGTTGACGCCGGCCGGATAGAACCCGCCTGACGTGACCGCGGCGCTGTTGAGGTAGAGGACGTTGAGAACTTGCCCGGCGGTGCGCGTGTAGACTCGCCCGTTACCGTCGACCGGCGCGATGTTGGCGGCGGTGCCGGTACCGGTGATGCCCTGATCGATATCGGCCGACCCGTCGAGGCCGTCGCGCGCGTTGCTGAACTGGCCGGCGGCGCTGCCCTGGCCCATCGTGTACAGCGTCGTGCGGATCAGCGCGGCGTGGTAGGATTGCGTCGCGAGCATCCCCGCCACCGCATCGAGGTACACCACGCTGGTGAGCAGCGTCGACACGCCCTTCAACGCCGTGACCACGAGATCCTTGAACACGAAGGTGGCGAGCAGGAAATTAAGGTCGCTCGCATACGGGTCGAACGTCACGCCGGCGGCGGCGTAGCCACCAAGCTGCGCGATCCGGGTGAAGGCACCACTCGCGCCGCCGTCGATGTTGAGCGCGGGCTGTGCCACTGCCGAGGAACCGAGCGCCGAGCGCAGGAACCGCAGATGGGCGAGGTCGTCCGCCGCGATCTCGCGCGCATATTGGCCGATGGTGGCGTTGGCGAAGCTGACCGCGCGACCGCCCGTGACCGACCCTTGCGTACCGGTGCCGGTGAGCAGCGCCGCGCCGCCGCCGGGGAAGTTTCCGCTGCCGGTGGTCGTCTGGGTATCGGCGATTGCCGAGATATTGGTGCCGGTCGTCACGAACTGGCCGAACTGCGCCTGAAGATATTGCAGGTTGAGCAGGAGGTTGAGCGCATCGGCGTCGATGATTGCGCTGGTGCTGCTTGGCGTAGGGGTCGGCGTCGGCGTTACGGTCGTATCGTCGCTGCTGCCGCCGCAGGCGCTGAGCAGCGCAAGGCCACCGGCCGCCGCACCGATCTGCGCGGTGCCGCGCAGGAAGTTGCGGCGCGCGAGGCTGCGGCGGTCGTCGGCGGTTTGAAGGATATCGGTCACGGGAAAACTCTCCGGGCGAAAATTCGGGATGGCTCGGGCGTGTCTGGCGCCGGTCAGTTCGCGCCGCTGGCGACGGTGGTGCCGTTCACGCCGGCGGGGAAGAAACCGCCGAGCGAGACCGACAGGCTGTTGAGATAGACGATGTTGAGCACCGCCGTCGTCGCGCGGGTGTAGGTCTGCCCGTTGGCGGCGGTGGGCGAGATGTTCGACACGAGATTGCCGTTGGCATCGGTCGTCGGCGAAATGCCCTGATCGTCGTCGCTGCTGCCGCCGTCGAGCGCGTCGCGCGCGTTGGAGATCGCATCCGCATTGGCGCGAAGGGTCGAGCCGCTTACCGCGCCCTTGGCGTAGAGTAACGTGCGGATGGTGCCGGCATGATAGGCGGTCGCGCCGAGCAGGCCGACGAGCGATTCGCGATTGGTGGCGTCGCTCACGCTGGTGACGAGGCCCTTGTAGGCGGTCGCGACGACATCCTCGAGCAGGAACGCGGCGAGCAGGAAGTTGCTGTCGCTCGCGTACACGTCAAAGCCCGCGCCGGAGGCAACGAGACCGGCGGCGCGCATCGCGGTGCTGAACGCGCTGGTGGCGGTCACGTCGAGGTCGATCTTGGGCTGGGCGATCACGTCGGCGCCGGCGGTTGTGCGCAGGAAAGCGACACGCGCGGCGGCCTCGGTGGCGAATTCGCTGGCGATCTGCGCCACGACGGGATCGGTAAAGGTCGCCTGCCGGCCGCCGGTTACCGCCCCGGCGGTTCCCGCGCCGGTCAACTGTGCGGCGGGGAGACCAGCGCCGTTCGCAGCGAGGCCGTAGAATTGCGCGAGCAGATATTCGAAGTTCAGCGCGAAATTGACGATCGAGGAATCGGTAACGGTATCAGCGAAGGCGACCCCGCTGACGGTGAGCGCGGCGGCGCCCGTCGCGGTGATCGCAGCAGCGCCAAGCGCGGTGCGGAAGAAGGCGCGGCGCTCGTTTTGCGTCTCGTCACGAATTTCGGGAGCATCCTCGTGCAGGGCAGTCATTCTCGTCCTTCCGGCGTGTCACCTGGAGCCAGGGTGCGCGCCGTCGGCCAGGCCGGATACGACACGGCCGCCCCCGCCCACGCAGGGCAAGAACGGCCGGAGTCGCAGCGGGACGCACACATGCGCCCCGTAGAGACGGTTTAGAAGGTGTACGCAAGCCCGGCCGCGCCGATCCACTGGTTCGGGTTGCCGGCGGTGCGGACGATCGGGCTGTACGAATAGCTGTTGAGCAGCCGCGAATAGCTGCCGCCTGCGACCAATTTCACGCCGTGCAGCAGATCGCCGGTCAGCGAATAGGTGAAGAAGCCGCCGACCTGATAGTCTTTCCAGCCGGAACGGGCGTTGTACGTCGGCAGGCCGCTCAGCATGCTCTGCGTCGGCGAGATGCTGAAGTAGGTCTGGCCATAGCCGCGCTCGACATGTTCCGCGGATGCGACGAGGCCGACCGCGGCCTTGCGGCTGAGCGGGGTCAGATAGTTGATCGACGGCTGCCAGATGCCGCTGTCGTGCACGTTCGACACGTCGTGACGGTAGCTGACCGACACCGACAGCTTGTCATACGGGCTGGTGATGATGCCGGTCTTGCCGATGCCGACATAGCCGCCCAGTTCGATCGCGGTATCGATCTTGCCGAGCGCGCGGACGCGCGGATCGTCGATGTTCTTGCGCGAGGTGCGGTTGAAGTTGATCACGCCGATCGGGCCGGCCTGAAAATCGAGGGTCTGGCCGGGGCGGTTCGGGATCAGGTCGATCGAGGCGCGGTTGCCGATCAACGAGAAGGCGAAGCCCTTGAACTGGCCAATCACTGCCGGTGCGGGCGTGAAGCGGTAGTCGTTCGAACCTTCATAATCCGGCAGGTATGCGCCGGCCACGCCGACCGTAACATTGTCGCCACCCAGCTTCGCCGCAAGATCGGCATTGGCAGCCGCACCCTCCGTCTGCGCGAACGCCGGAGCGGCGGCAAGCAGCACGGCGACCGGAAGAGCGGCGGCAAAACCGCGGTGGAACAACTTCGACACTGGCAAATCCCCTGCATGCACTCAGTATATAATCGCCGCGTAACGCCGCGTTGCGGCAATTGGCTCCCATGTCGTTACGGGGTGATGACGATTTCGCAAAAGCGTGACAATCCGGCCACGGCAGCGGGTCGTTGCAGGGCCGAAGGTCTCGCTGTGCGTGTGTATCAATGGCCTTTATGGTTGCTGTTGCGCGAGCCAGAGACAGCGACGTGGCTCAGGTTGACTGGATGGCTGTTGCTCGCGTGCCGCACGGGGTACGGCAATGCAGCCGATGTTTGACGCGGCCCCCTGTTCTGCCGGACGCAGGCGCGGCAGCAAGGCAGGCGATCACGCAAGTCGGGCGGCGTTTCGCGTTTGACGCATCGCCGTACCTCCCGCACAACCGCAGTGATGGCACTCTCCCGCGAAACCGGCCCTCCGGTCGCCTTTGTCGGCGCTTCCAAGATTTACGCGGGCGGTGCGGTCGCGGTCGACGACGTGTCGATCGAGATCGCCGGCGGCAGTTTCGTAGCCTTGGTCGGTGCGTCGGGATCGGGCAAGTCGACGCTGCTGAAGATGGTCAACCGTCTGATCGAGCCGAGCCGGGGCGCGATCCATATCGCCGGCGCGGACGTGACCGGGGGCGCGGCGTTCGCGCTGCGGCGTCGGATCGGCTACGTGTTCCAGAACATCGGCCTGTTCCCGCATCTGAGCGTGGCGGAGAACATCGCAATCGGCTTGCGTTTGACGGGTGAGAAGGATCAGCAAGGCCGTATCGCCGAGTTGCTCGATCTGGTCGACCTGCCGCCGGATTTCGCGAAGCGGATGCCCGATGCGCTATCCGGTGGCCAGCGCCAGCGCGTGGGTGTTGCGCGCGCGCTCGCGCTCGAACCGGGGCTGATGCTGATGGACGAACCGTTCGGCGCGCTCGACCCCGTCACCCGCGACCAGTTGGGGGTGGCGATCCGCGCGCTGCACGACCGGCTCGGCCTCACCACCATCATGGTGACACACGATATGGCCGAGGCGCTGATCCTTGCCGACCGCGTGCTGGTGATGGCGGGCGGGCGGATCGTCGCGGACGAGGTGCCGGCAGCGTTGCTCGCCGGGAAAGGCGGCGCGGAGGCGGATGCGCTGGTCGCGGTGCCGCGCGAACAGGCACGCCGACTGCGTGAGATCGGCGGACACCTGTGAGCCGCCGCGTTATCGGATCGGCGGGGCGGGAATGAGCGGGTTTCTCGATGCGATGCAGCGCGTGCCGCCACTCCTCGCGCAACACCTGCTGCTGGCGTTTTCCGCGTTGCTGCTCGGCATCGTCATCAGCCTGCCGATGGCGATTGTGTCGGCCAGGCGGCCGCACGTGGCGCGCGTGACGCTCGGGTTCGCCAGCCTGATCCAGACGATCCCGACGCTCGCGTTGCTGGCGTTGTTCTACCCCCTCCTGCTGTCGCTTTCCACGCTGGTAGGCGGCGGGATACCAGCGCTTGGCTTCGTGCCGTCGCTGCTTGCGCTCACGCTGTACGCGCTGCTGCCGATCCTGCGAAACGCCGTCACCGGGCTGACCGGGCTCGACCCTGCGATCATCGAGGCGGCGGACGGCGTGGGGATGACCGCGTGGCAGAAGCTGCGGCTGGTCGAGGCGCCGCTGGTCGCGCCGGTGGTGATGGCGGGTATCCGCACCGCCGCGGTCTGGACGATCGGCGCGGCGACCCTGTCCACCACGGTCGGCCAGCCGAGCCTTGGCGACATGATCTTCGCCGGCCTCCAGACGCAGAACTGGGCGCTGGTGCTGGCCGGATGCTTCAGCGCGGCGGCGCTCGCACTGGCGGTGGACGCTCTGCTCGGACTGGTCGAACACGGCATCGCGGCACGCCGGCGCGGGCGCGTGTGGGGTGCGGTCGCGGTGCTGGCGGTGGGGGTGGCGCTCGCGTTCGCGCCGATGTGGATGCAGGGCGGCGACAAGCGCGTGGTGATCGGCGCCAAGAGCTTTTCCGAGCAATATATCCTGTCGCGCGTGATCGGGCACCGGCTGGAGGCGGCAGGCTACCAAGTCGAATATCGCGAAGGCCTTGGATCGGGCGTGGCGCTGAACGCGCTGTCGAGCGGCACGATCGACGTCTATGTCGACTATACCGGCACGATCTGGGCCGACACGATGAAGCGCGGTGACGTGCCGCCGCGCGATGCGATCCTGGCCGGCGTGCGCGACTGGGCGAAGAAGACGCGTGGCGTGACCGTGCTGGGCAAACTCGGCTTCGAGAATGCCTATGCCTTTGCGATGCGGGGCGACGATGCGGCGCGGCGCGGCGTGAAGACGATCGCCGATCTGGTTCCCATCGCGCACGGGCTGCGGCTGGCAACCGATATCGAATTCCTCGACCGGCCCGAGTGGGCGGCGGTGAAGCGCGCCTACGGGCTGGAGTTCGGCT
The DNA here is from genome assembly GCF_026540945.1 of Sphingomonas sp. GC_Shp_3. Taxonomy (NCBI): domain Bacteria; kingdom Pseudomonadati; phylum Pseudomonadota; class Alphaproteobacteria; order Sphingomonadales; family Sphingomonadaceae; genus Sphingomonas; species Sphingomonas sp. GC_Shp_3. The sequence goes on along the minus strand of NZ_JALNUT010000006.1, from coordinate 31,550 downwards.
CGGCGCATCCGTATCAGCCGACCTTCATGTACCGCGCGCTCGAAAGTGGTGCCGCCGACGTGATCCCGGCCTTTTCCTCCGACGGACGGATCGCGGCGGACAGGCTGACGGTGCTGGCCGACCCGAAGGGAGCGATCCCCGGCTATGACGCGATCCTGCTGCTATCGCCGGCCCATGCGCATGATGCCCGGTTCCAGGCGGCGCTGCGGCCGCTCATCGGGCGCGTGCCGGTCGCGGCGATGCGGCAGGCGAACTATCTGGTCGATCGCGATGCCGACAAGCAGTCGCCGGAGGCGGCAGCGCGGTGGCTTGAGAAGCGGGTGGGCTTGTAGGCGGGAATGTCTTGAGTTGGTGGCTAGTTGCCGTTCAGCGCAGACCGACTACCGCGAATTGAGCGATGAAGACCGCGTGCGCAAAGTGTAAGAGTTGCCGCGATTAGCCAAACGAAAGTTCCGTTAGCCAGCATTTCGGTAAGGCGGGGGGAGACAGGTGCAGTGATCATCACCCCGAAACTATGTACTCCAAAAACACCCATCGCACCCCAAACGATAGCTCGTATCTTTTCGACTGCTACCCTGCCGGTAATCAGGAGCGACAAGGCGAGAGCAGACATGCTCGACGCAACCACAAACGTTATGTCGCTCATTTTGCCTAATCCGTTTCTATTTTCGGAGAAGCATGTCAGAAATCCCTGATGTCCGCAATTGGGCGGGAGCGGTTCTTCCTCTTGGCTATCTGGATGTTTGAGAGGCTGACGTTGCGCCAAAGGCGCGGCGCTGTCAGCATTACGGTCATGCGAATTGACCCCACCGAATACGCGCGCCTGCGGTCCTGGTTTAGCCACATGGTCCCCAAAGTCTTTCCCTCGGACCTGCTTACCCCGGATACTCACCCGGTTGCGGTACTCGATAGAATGGCAGTGAAGACCCCTGCTAAGGCGCGCAGCGGCCTAGGTATGGCGATCAGCGATGTTGTGGAGTTTACGAGTGACTGGCCCGCTACCAAAGTAGCCGCGTGCGACAACGAGTTTTCGCAATTTGGCCTACCAACACTGTCGGAGGTGCGCGCAAGGTTTTCGAAGCTGGTGCAGCGAGTAGTTCGCCGGGGTCACATCAAAAGTGACGATGAATTTTACGCTCTTCGCAACGCGGTCGAGCAGCAGGGCGCCGACGCGGTAAGCCTTTGGCCACTACTAGACGCATATGAAGCCCAATCGTAAACGAGCGACCGCCTTTGGGCGCAATCGGTCCTACGATGCTTTAAATACCGGCGTCATTTGCGCACTGCCGTGAGGAAGTAATCGAGGCTAAGGTCGTCGCTCAGCACGAAGCCCTTGGCCGGCGAGAAGCCAAGGCCACGCCGGTCGATCACGCGCATCCCTGCGGCGGTCAGCAGTGCTTCCAGTTCGTCGGGGGTCAGGAACTTGTCCCAGTCGTGCGTGCCTTTCGGGATTCGCCCCGAGCCTTCGCCGACGGTGATCATCGCCAGCCGCGAGACGGGCGTGCGGTTGGGCGTGGACACCACCAGCAGCCCGCCCTCGGCCAGTGCACCGACAAGGCCACGTACGAAACCGGCGGGATCGGTGACGTGCTCGATCACCTCCATGCTGGTGACGAGATCGAACGTCTCACCGCTAAGCCCCTCGACGCTGCCGGCGCGATAGTCGATGGCAAGGCCGGAGGCGGCGGCGTGGGTGGCGGCGGCGGCGATGTTCTCCGGCGCGGCGTCGACCCCGGTCACGCTCGCGCCCAGCCGGGCGAGCGGTTCGCACAGCAGACCCGCGCCGCAGCCGACATCGAGCGCATGTTTGCCGGCGAGCGGGGTGAAGCTGGTCTGGTCGCCGCCGAAATGCGCGTCGATCTGTTCGCGCAGGTAGCGCAGCCGCGGTGGATTGAGCCGGTGCAGCATCGCGGAACTGCCCTTCGGGTCCCACCATTCGGCGGCGAGCGTGCCGAAGTGGGCGGCTTCCTTCGGGTCGATCGTCGTGGCTGTCATAAACTCACCTGCGTGGGAAGGTTGCGCGTGTGCCCGTCGTTCGCTCGGGCCAGAGCAAGCGGCTTAGCTGGGCTTTGCTGGCCCGAACCTTAGCTTGGCTTGCCATCATCTCACCCGGTTCCTATCAGGACGCCCCTTCCAACCCAAGGATTTTGCGACACCCCAATGGCCCGCATCGTGATGAAATTCGGCGGCACCTCGATGGCCGGCATGGAACGCATCCGGAGTGTGGCGGCGCGGGTGAAACGCGAGGTCGAAGCCGGCAATCAGGTCGCGGTGGTCGTCTCGGCGATGGCGGGCGAGACCGACCGGCTGGTCGGCTTCTGCCGCGAGGCGTCGTCGCTGTACGACCCGAAGGAATATGACGTGGTTGTCTCGGCAGGCGAGCAGGTGACGAGCGGCTTGCTCGCCATCGCGCTACAGGCGGCGGGCGTACCGGCACGCAGCTGGCTCGGCTGGCAGCTCCCCATCCACACGTCGGACGCGCACGCCTCGGCACGGATCGGGACGATTGATACGGTGGCGCTCGACGCAAGTCTGGCGCGTGGCGAGGTTGCGGTGATCCCCGGCTTCCAGGGCGTGACCGACGACCATCGCATCACCACGCTGGGTCGCGGCGGATCGGACACTTCGGCGGTGGCGGTGGCGGCGGCGATGAAGGCGGATCGCTGCGACATCTACACCGACGTCGATGGCGTCTATACGACCGACCCGCGCATCGTGCCGCGCGCGCGCAAATTGAAGCGCGTGACCTATGAGGAAATGCTCGAACTCGCCAGCGTCGGCGCCAAGGTGTTGCAGACGCGGTCGGTGGGTCTGGCGATGAAGGAACAGGTCCGCGTACAGGTGCTGTCCTCGTTCACGGGGCCGGACGCACCGATGGCCGATACACTGCCCGGCACGATGATTGTCGGGGAAGAGGAGATAGACGACGTGGAACGCCAGCTCATCACCGGCATCGCGCATGACAAGAACGAAGCCAAGATCACGCTGACTGCGGTGCCCGACACCCCTGGCGCGGTCGCGGCGATCTTCGAGCCTTTGGCGGGGTCGAACATCAACGTAGACATGATCATTCAGAACATCGCGCATAACGCCGGGTCGACCGACGTGACGTTCACGGTGCCGCAGGCCGATCTCGCGCGTTCGATAGAGGCGCTCAATCAGGCGCGCGCGAAGATCGGCTTCGCCGAACTGGTGCACGATACGCGTGTTGCGAAGATCTCGGTGGTGGGCGTCGGCATGCGCAGCCACGCGGGCGTGGCGTCGACAATGTTCACGACGCTTGGCGCGCGCGCGATAAACATCCAGGCGATCTCCACCTCGGAGATCAAGGTCAGCGTGCTGATCCACGAGGACGAAACCGAGCTGGCGGTACGCGTGCTGCATACCGCCTACGGGCTGGATGCGGAGGATGTCGCCGCCTGATCCGGGCGGTCACTTCCCTCCCCGGTAAAGGCCGGGGAAGGGCTGGGGGACGTTACGGCAGCGTCGCCAGCCACGTCACCACCGCGCTTTCCAGCCAGATGCGCGCGTCGGAATAGCTGTGGTCGGTGGGGTGGTGCTGCGTCGCGACGCGGGCGTTGCCGGCGGCGCGGACCTTCGCCACCAGCGCCTCGTCGGTCGGCGCGAGACCGTCGTCTGAGGTGATTACCAGCAGCGGCGTCTTGGCGAGGCCGGGCGCGGTGGTGTTCAACCGGAACGTCGCGGCGTTGCTCGCGATTTCGTCGGCAAGCGCTTCATTGCTGGCCTGCAACGTCTCGTGATTGTCGGCGAGGAAGGCGATACGCTGGTCGCGCGGCAGGGTCGCCGAGCTCGCCATGTCCGCCGCCGAGATCAGGATCGCTCCCTTGAGGTCGCGGCGGTGCGCGGCGACCTGCGCGGTCGTCCAGCCGCCAAGGCTGTGCCCGCCGAGCACCAGCCGGGTGGTGTCGATGCCGTATTTCGCCGCCACCGCCGGCTGTTTCAGGAAATCGAGCACCGCATCGGTATCCTCGATGCAATGCGAGAAGCTATAGATGCCGGGGCTGCCCCATGACCCGCGATAGTTGAAGGTGACGACGTTCCAGCCGGCGCGGCGCACCGCCTGCGCGAGATCGAGGTTCTTTTCGTTACCGGGCAGGCCGTGCAGCAGGACGAGCGTGGGGTGCATGCCCTTGCCGGCGGCGAGATAGCCGACCGCATTGATGCTCACGCCATGCGAGGGGACGTGCAGCACCTCCATGCGGGCGGGCGCGGCGGCATCGCGCGGCGGATCGGTGAAGATTGCGGGCGGCGGCGTCTGCGCGAACGCCATTGCAGGCAGACACAGCAGGGTGGCGCAGAGCAGCTTGGCGATCATCGATGTTCCCCCGAAAAGCGCGGCGATCATGACCGAACCGGCGGCAGGCCCCAAGCGGTTATTCGCCGATCAGATGCACCGCGATGCGGCGGCGGTGGGCGGCGCGGCGGTGTTCGAACAGGTAGATGCCCTGCCAGGTACCGAGCATCATGCGGCCACCCGCCACCGGGATCGACAGACTCATCGCGGTGAGCGCGGCGCGTAGGTGGGCGGGCATGTCGTCCGGCCCCTCGTCGTCGTGTTCGTAACTACGGCTTTCCGGCGCAATCTTGGCGAAATAGCGTTCGAGGTCGCGCGCGGCGGCGGGCGCGGCGTTCTCCTGTACCAGCAGCGAGGCGGAGGTGTGCCGCAGCAGCAGCGTGAGCAGCCCGGTGTCGATGCCGGTGCCCGCCACCCAGCGCGCCACCGCATCGGTGCAGCTATGCAGCCCCTGACCGGGCGTGGTGACAAGGATTTCGGCGACGGACTGGCGAAGCATTCCCTAAGATAAGCACGTGCGACGCAACGGCCATGCTTTCTTTTCGCGCACGAGACTTTATGGCCGCTGCATGACCAGCACGACCGGCGCGGCGCGCCTCACCCAGCTCATGGCGCGCGGCGTCGAATTCCTCGGCAGCGAGGTGGCGATCCTGTGCGGCGCGATGTCGTGGGTGTCGGAGCGCAATCTTGTCGCGGCGATGTCGAACGCAGGCGGCTTCGGGCTGATCGCGTGCGGGGCGATGACGCCTGCGCTGCTCGATGCCGAGATCGCCGCCACCAAGGCGCTGACGGACAAGCCGTTCGGCGTGAACCTTATCACCATGCACCCGCAACTGATGGAGTTGATCGCGGTGTGCACGCGCCATCAGGTGACGCATGTCGTGCTGGCGGGCGGGCTGCCGCCGGCGGGGAGCCTGGAGGCGATCAAGGCGGGCGGCGCCAAGCTGATCTGTTTCGCGCCGGCGCTCAGCCTCGCCAAGAAGCTGATCCGCAGCGGCGTCGATGCGCTGGTGGTGGAAGGCATGGAGGCGGGCGGGCATATCGGCCCGGTCTCGACCAGCGTGCTCGCGCAGGAGATCCTGCCCGAAGTCGCCGACAAGGTGCCGGTGTTCGTGGCGGGCGGGATCGGCCGGGGCGAGGCGATCGCCGCGTATCTCGAGATGGGCGCGGCGGGCGTCCAGCTCGGCACGCGCTTCGTCTGCGCGACCGAATCGATTGCGCACCCCAATTTCAAGAAGGCGTTCCTGCGCGCCTCCGCCCGCGATGCGGTGGCGAGCGTGCAGCTCGATCCGCGCCTGCCGGTGATCCCGGTGCGCGCGCTCAAGAACGCCGGCGGCGAACTGTTCAGCGCCAAGCAGCGCGAGGTGGCGCTGTCGCTCGACGACGGCAAGACGGCAATGGCCGAGGCGCAGTTGCAGATCGAGCATTACTGGGCGGGCGCTCTCCGCCGCGCAGTGATCGACGGCGATGTCGAGCATGGCAGCGTGATGGCGGGCCAGTCGGTCGGCATGGTCACCAAGGAAGAACCGATCGCCGACATCATCGCCGCGCTGGTCGGCGAAGCGGACGTCGCGCTGGCGAAGCGGGGATAGGGTCCCTTGCTGCCTTCCCCGGGCTGCGTCGGGGAAGGTGAAGTACGTGATGATATGCCGCTTCACCCAAAAACTCCGACACGACGGGGTTTGCGCGGGCGTCCCGCTTCGGTACAGCCAGTCACGATGCCAGCGCGCGACACCGATTTGCCGACCGAGGGTCGTATCGTGGGAGACGAGCACCAATTGCCGGTGCGCGTCTATTTCGAGGATACCGATCTGTCCGGCATGGTCTACCACGCCAACTATCTGAAGTTCATGGAACGCGGCCGCTCGGACATGCTGCGCGTGCTGGGGATCGACCAGCAGGCCGCGCATGTGAGTGGCGAGGGCAATTACGTCGTTACCGATCTGGCGATCCGCTACCGCGCTCCGGCGCGGCTGGGCGATGCGGTGGTGGTGACGACGCGGCTTGAGAAACTCGGCGCCGCACGGCTGGTCATTCAGCAACGAGTCAGGCGCGGCGCGGTTGTACTCGCGGAAGGCCATGTCACGGTCGCCTTCGCAGCGCCTTCAGGCCGCGCGCGACGGCAGCCGGCGGCGTGGATCGAGGCGTTCGGGCGTTTCCTGCCCGAACGCGCAGCGGCATTAGAAACGAACCAGGGGGAAAGACCCGCGTGAACCTGATCCTAAACACCGATGCGACCAGCCTGTCGCCGATCGCGCTGTTCCTTCAGGCCGACTGGATCGTGAAGATCGTAATGGCCGGGCTGCTGCTCGCCAGCGTCTGGACCTGGGCGATCATCATCGGTTTCCTCCTGCGGCTCGGCAAGATCCGCAAAGGCATCAAGCGGTTCGAGCGCGATTTCTGGAAGGCGGAGGATATCGACGCCTTCTACCGGACCGAAAGCGAGAGCAAGCTGCCGACCGCACGGGTGTTCGCGGCCGGCGTCAAGGAATGGCGCCGCTCGACCGTGGGCGGGACGATCGACCGGGGCGGCACGCGTGAGCGGCTGGCGACGGCGATGGGCGCGGCGGCGGCGGCTGAGGTCGACGAACTGTCGGACGGTCTGAACGTGCTGGCGACGGTCGGTTCGGTCGCGCCGTTCGTCGGGCTGTTCGGCACGGTGTGGGGCATCATGCACAGCTTTACCGAGATCGCTGCCAAGCAGAACTCGTCACTGGCGGCCGTAGGCCCCGGCATCGCCGAGGCACTGTTCGCCACCGCGATCGGCCTGTTCGCGGCGATCCCTGCCGTCATCGCGTACAACCGCTTCAGCCACGGCATCAACAAGATCGAGGCGCGGCTCAACCGCTTCGCCGACGGCTTCCACGCCACGCTCAGCCGCCAGCTCGAAGCCGACGGGAAGCGCTGACCGGTGGCGATGAACCTCCCCTCGCAGCGCGGGCGCGGACGGCGCGCGCCGATGGCGGACATCAACGTCACGCCGATGGTCGACGTGATGCTGGTGCTGCTCATCATCTTCATGGTGACCGCGCCGCTGATGACCGCGGGCGTGCCGGTCGATCTGCCCGATAGTCGGGCGAAGGCGCTCGAGCAGGAGCAGCAGCCGGTCGAGATATCGGTCGAGCGGGACGGGACGCTGCATGTCGACAAGGCGCTCGTCACCGACGATCTGCTGCCCGACGTGCTCGCCCAGGTCGCGCAGAAGACCGACGCCACCGGCAAGCCGCCGCAGATCTTCCTGCGCGCCGACCGCGCGCTCGATTACGGCAAGGTGATGCGTGTGATGGGCGAACTCAACCGCGCCGGGCTGAATCGCGTCGCGCTGCTGACCACGCCGCAGGACGAGCGGTGAACCAAATGGTCCGGGCGGGAGGCGTGCGCTGATGCAGCGCACCGAGAAGATTGGCCTCGGCATCGCCGTCGCCGGGCATATCCTGCTGTTCGCGTGTCTGTCGCTGGCGTTTCATCCGCCGGTCAACCCGGATCTGTACAAGCCCAAGCCGATCGACGTGTCGCTCGCCGAGGATGTCGCGATCGAGGCGCAGGCGCCCAAGTCGGTCGAGCCGCCCGCGCAGTCGAAATCGCCCGACGCCGGCCCGCCCGAGGATGCCGCGCCGCCGGAGCCGCAGCCCGAACCTGCGCCGCAGCCGGAAAAGGCACCCGCGCCGCCCAAGCCCGCGCCCGAGCCGGCGCCCGCCCCCAAACCGAAGCCGGTTGCGAAGGCGGAGCCTGCCCCCGCGCCGAAGCCCAAGCCAAAGCCGGAACCCAAGCCCGAACCCGCGCCCGTGCCGAAGCCGAAGCCCGTGCCGAAACCCGAGAAGCCCAAGCCGGAGAAGAAGCCGGTCGAGGCCAAGGAGGCCAAGGCCGAGCCGAAGAAGGCGACGACCAAGGCGAACAGCAAGGCCGAGGCGAAGCACAGCGAGGCCAAGCCAAGCACCGCCAAGAGCGAGGCGAAGCATAGCGAAGCCAAGCCGACCACCGCCAAGAGCGAAGCGAAGCACGCCGCCGCCGCGCCGACCAAGGCGCAGACCCCGCCGACCAAAGCCAAGGGCACCGGCGGCGATGCCAAATCCACGCTCAAGCGCCCACGCGGATCGCTGCTCGACGATGATTTCCGCAAAGGCCTGACCCAGAGCCCGTCGGCCGCCAAGCCATCCGCCGCCGCTCCCGGTGCGGTGATGAGCGCGCAGGCCGCCGCCGATATCGGTTCGGCGATCCAGCGGCAGGTGCAGCCGTGCGCGGCGCAGCAGCATGTCAGCGGACCCGGCGTGTCGCGGATCCTCGTCAAGGTGCGGCTGCAGATCAACCGGGACGGGTCGCTCGCCGGAACGCCGGTGATCGACAACGATCATGGCGGCGTCGACAACGAGAACGAACGCTATGTCGAAGCGGTCGATCGCGCGGCGATCGCCTCGTTCAAGGGCTGCACGCCGCTGCGCGGTCTGCCGCCCGAGCTTTACGACGTGCCACGCGGGTGGAAGAGTTTCACCTTGCGCTTTCATCTGCCCGGTTGAGGATAGGACCATGCTTCACAAGACCATCCTGACGTTGGCGGCCGGCCTGATCGGTGCCGGCGCGGTTGCGCAGTCCGAGCCCGCGCCGCAGCCGCCCGCGCCGCAATCCCAGGCGCCCGGCCCGGTAAACGGCCAGCCGGCGGGTCAGCCGTCGGGCGAACTGGTGGTGGACGTGACGGGCGGCCAGGCCGCGCCGCTCGGCATCGCCATCCCGGCGTTCCCGACTGCACAGGCGGTCGACACGCCGGCGGGGCGCACCGATGCGCTTGGCCAGCAACTCTCGCAGATCGTCACCAACGATCTCAAAAGCTCCGGCCTGTTCAAACCGTCTCCGGCGAGCGCGCTGAAAGGCGTGCCCTATCCCGAAGTCACCGCGCCGACGTTCGATTATTGGGGCGGGGCGGGTGCGTCCGCACTGGTGCAGGGGTTCGTGCGCGCGAACGGCGACGGCACGCTGACGGTCGGCTGCTATCTGTACGACGTGTTCGCGCGCACCGAACTGGCGCGGCAGGGCTTCGTGGTGTCGCCGGGGGAATGGCGTCGGGCCGGGCACAAGTGCGCCGACATGGTGTATTCCAAGCTGACCGGCGAAGGCCCATATTTCGACAGCCGCGTGGTGTACGTCGCGGAGAGCGGGCCGAAGGGCAAGCGGGTCAAGCGCCTCGCCATGATGGATCAGGACGGCGCCGGCCACAGCTTCCTTACCAACGGCCAGTCGATCGTGCTGACGCCGCGTTTCACGCCCGACCAACGCTCGATCGTGTACATGAGCTACATCAACGATAAGCCGGCGATCTACGTCTACAATATCGCCAGCCATAGCCAGCGGCAGCTCGTACCGGCGGGCAATCTGACGTTCGCGCCGCGCGTATCGCCCGATGGCAAGTGGGTGCTGTTCTCCAAGGCGGTGGCCGGCAGCACCAACATCTACCGCGTGCCACTGGCGGGCGGGCAGGCGCAGCGGCTGACCGATACGCCCGGCATCGACACCGGCGGCAGCTACTCGCCGGATGGCAGCCGCATCGTGTTCGAAAGCGACCGGTCGGGCTCGCAGCAGCTTTACGTGATGAATGCGGACGGATCGCAACAGCGGCGCATCAGCTTTGGCGGCGGGCGCTATGCGACGCCGGTGTGGAGCCCGCGCGGCAACCTGATCGCCTTCACACGCATGGCCGGCAATTTCCGCATCGGCGTGATGAGCCCGGCCGGTGGCGACGAGCGACTGCTCACCGACGACTGGCAGGACGAAGGCCCGACCTGGTCGCCCAACGGCCGCGTCCTGATGTTCTTCCGCTCCGGGCGTGGCGGTGGCGGCACCGCCGATCTGTGGTCGGTCGACCTGACCGGCGTGAACGAACGCAGGCTATCCACGCCGCTCGATGGATCCGATCCGGCTTGGGGACCGTTACGCCCCTGATTTGACATCGCCCCATCCTGTGCGGGGCTACCCCATGCGTTTGCGTGCACCATCCGAGAGCTGAATGATCGAAGGAGAAGCCACATGGCAAAACTGACCACGACCCTGCTCATCACCGCATCCCTCATCGCGGTGGCGGGTTGCGCCAAGAAGCCGCCCGCGCAGTTGCCGCCGCCGCCGAGCGCGACCGGCCCGGATGCATCGCAGGGTGGGGGGTACGGTAATGTCGTGCCCGGTTCGCGCGCCGATTTCGAACGCTCGGTGACGAGCAACACGATCCACTTCGATCTCGACAAGTACGACATCAACGGCGAGGCGCGCGCGACGCTCGACAGCCAGGCCGCATGGCTGATCAAATACCCGAACGTGCCGATCAGCCTGGAAGGGCATTGCGACGAGCGCGGCACCCGCGAGTACAACCTCGCGCTGGGCGATCGCCGCGCCAATTCGGCGAAGAACTATCTCGCCTCGCGCGGGGTGAACCCGTCGCGCATCTCGACGATCAGCTACGGCAAGGAACGTCCGATCGCGCTTGGTTCGGACGAGGCGAGCTGGGCGCAGAACCGCCGCGCGGTGACGATCGTCCTGAACTGATCGTCTTCCCCCTCAGCAATCCAGGAGGCGCGGGGGCTGATCCCCGCGCCTTTTTCATGGATGCTTGATCCCGCTTGTCGCGCCATCTCGTATGATATAAATGTGATATCACTTAACGGGAGGATGTAATGGCTGAGTCGGGGTTGCGGAATACCGCGTTAACGCTGTCGAGCGAACGCGCGGCGGGGACGTTCAGCGGCTATGTCATGCTGGTGGTGCTGTTGGCCGCGGTTGGTGCGGGGTTGTGGGGCGCCTCGCTGCTGAATGACGCGCCGCGGCTGGGTGGCGGCGTGCTGACGGTGGCGATCGTCGTGTTCCTGTTCGTGTCGTGCGGCTTCTACATGCTCCAGCCCAACCAGGCGATGGCGATTACGCTGTTCGGATCGTATCAGGGCACCGACCGTAACACGGGTTTACGCTGGCTGTTGCCGTGGCTTGGGCACAAGAAAGTGTCGGTGCGCGCCAACAACATGATCTCCGAACGGCTCAAGGTGAACGACCTGCGCGGCAACCCGATCGAGATCGCCGCGCAGGTGGTGTGGCGGGTGACCGACACCGCGCAGGCGCTGTTCGACATCGACGATTACAAGGCGTTCGTGGTGGTGCAGATCGAGGCGGCGGTGCGCACGATCGGCGCGCGCTACCCCTATGACGATTACGAGCATCAGGAGATCACGCTGCGCGGCAATCACGATCAGGTCGGCGCGGAATTGCGCGCCGAACTGCTAGCGCGGCTGAAGGTCGCAGGGATCACGGTAGACGAGTGCGGCTTCACCCATCTCGCTTATGCGCCCGAGATCGCCGGCGCGATGCTGCGGCGGCAGCAGGCACAGGCGGTGGTGGCGGCGCGGCAGACGCTGGTGGCGGGCGCAGTCGGCATGGTCGAGATGGCGCTGGCGCTGCTCAGCGAGAAGAACGTGGTGGAACTCGATGACGAGCGGCGCGCGGCGATGGTGTCCAACCTGATGGTCGTGCTGTGTGGCGAACGCGATACCCAGCCGGTCGTCAACACCGGTACGCTGTACCAATAGTGGCGAACGCGCCCCGGAAGGCTTTTCCGTTGCGTCTCGACCCCGCGCTTTACGCCGCGGTCGAGCGGGCGGCGGCGGCCGACCTCAGGAGCGTTAACGCCGAGTTCGAATGCCTGTTGCGCGAGGCGCTGACGCGGCGGGGGGTGAAGCTGGAGGCGCCGCAACCGGCCAGGCGCGGCCGGCCACCCAAGGCGGAGGATGACGATGCTTGATGATGTGAAGGCGCATTTCCGGGCGCGCGAAGGCTATTGGTTCGTGCCCAAGGCGTTCGGCTATGGCGCGACTCCGGTGACGTGGCAGGGCTGGCTGGTGACGATCGCGTTCTCCGTCGTCACGATCGCGGCGGTTCGCATGATGCCGACCCCGGCGGAGCGGATCGTGGTGACGGTCGCGTTGGTCGCGGCGTTCTGCGTGCTGGTGGCGCGGAAGACCGATGGTGGCCTGCGCTGGCGCTGGGGTTTTCGCGACCGGCGCTGAGGGTCAGCCGAGCGCCTTGTCGAGCAGCTTCGCCAGTCGCAGGCCGCCGCGTTCCACTTCGAGGCGGGCGATCGGCACGAGCTTCTTGATGTCGTCCTCGCTCAGCGTGACGCGCGGCGGCGTGGGGGCGCAGGCGTCGCCGTGCAGGGCGCTTGCATAGACCGAGTCGTGCGCGACTTGCCAGCTTTCGCGGCTCCAGTCGGTGACGGTGCCGGCGGCGACTTTCGCGCGCACGGCGGCAGGGTAGCGCCGCACCAGCGTGGGGCCGGTGGTGATCGCGCGCTCGGCGAGGTAACCGTCCCAGATCGAATGGAGGTTGAGACGCGGGCTGATGAGCGTGCCGTACGTGGCCTTCACGTCGTTGCCGCCCTTGTCGCCCTTTTCACCGGCGTGGAGCGGCTGGTGGAGATCGCCGGTGAAGTGGATCAGGAACACCAGCGCCTGCACCTTGTCCTTCGTCGAGGCATGGCGATCGCGCAGCGTCTTCACGTCGCGTTCGATCTGCGCGGAGACGCAATTGCCGTCCTTGCAGGCTTCGCTCAGGCTGAACGGCGCGCAGACGTTCACGTCCTGGAAGTGCCAGGTGTAGGCGTAGCCGAAGCGCGGTTTGCCGTCGGCACCTTTCAGCGGCTTGACGCAATCCGCCCAAGTGCTTGCGCCTTCGATGGTTGATGCCTTGCACTCGGGCGTGTCGAGCAGATCGGCATGGGCGAGCAGGCGGCGTACGCCCGCGCGCGCCTTCGGACTGGCGTTGGCGTAGCCGATCTTTGCGATCGTCTCGTGACCGAACTCCCAATAGGCACTGGCAGGGGCGGCGACGCTGACGAGCGCGGCGGCGGCGAGGAACGCGACAGGACGAATCATGGCTCGCGCCATACCCGCTGCGGTGTGCGGGTGAAAGCGCGCGGTCACTCGTCGGCGTAGATCGCGACTTCCACGGGGGTGCCGTCGCTGATGCGGCCACGGTACATCCCCTTGGTGGCGAGGCTCCAGATCGGCGCGCCACCGCGCGGCATGACGATGATGCCGCCGGTGCCGCCCATCGCGACGATTTCCGCGAGGACGCCACGCGTTGCCGTCGCCGCATCCTCGCCACCGAGGCGGATGCGCGCGGCGATCTCGTGACCGCAGGCGGTGCGGATGAAATACTCGCCGGAGCCGGTGGCGGAGACGGCGCAGGCGCGGTCGTCGGCATAGGTGCCCGCGCCGATCAGCGGGGAGTCGCCGATCCGGCCCCAGCGTTTGCCCGTCACGCCGCCGGTCGAGGTGGCGGCGGCGAGGTGGCCGTTAACGTCGCGCGCAACCGCGCCGACGGTGCCGAACTTCATCTCGACATCGAACGCGCCGCCCTTCGCCGCGCGCATGATGGCGAGTTGCTCGCGCCGTTCGGGGAGGATCAGCCAGTCTTGCGTCGCGGGCTCGATTCCGTGCTCCAGCGCGAACGCTTCCGCGCCGGCGCCACCAAGCAGGACATGCGGGCTGTGCTCCATTACCGTGCGCGCCAGGGTGACCGGGTGGCGGGTCGCGGTAACGCCGGCCACCGCCCCGGCCGCACGGGTCGTACCATGCATGATCGCGGCATCGAGCTCGGCAACGCCCTCGTAGCTGAGCGCCGCGCCGCGCCCGGCATTGAAGTGCGGATCGTCCTCCAGCACCTTGACCGCCGCCTCGACCGCGTCGAGTGCCGCGCCGCCGGCGGCCAGCACGGTTTCGCCCGCCCGCAACGCCTCGGTCAAGGCGGCGCGCGCACCGGTGTCGGTTGCGCGCGTGAGATGCTCACGCGTCATGCCGCCCGCGCCGCCATGAATCGCCAGTGCCCAGCTCATAGCATTGCCCCCTTGGCGCGCCGCTTCAGGCCGATCAACGGCCGCAGCCAGCCGACCTCGCGCCCGATCAGATAGAATGCCCAGCACCCAGCCACCGTGGCCGGGACCAACACCGCGAACTCGACCAGCGGGGCGGCGTGGAGCGGCAGCAGCCAGTATTCGACCAGCACGATGATGGTCTGGTGGACGATGTAGAACGGGAACACCGCCTCGGTCAGCGTACGGCGCCACGGCGTGTCAGTGTTCCAATAGCGGTCGGCGATGCCGATCAGCGCGATCACCGAACACCAGCCCTGCACCACCCGCGCGGTTGCGAAGGTGACACCCCACGGGTGCGCGGGCATGGTGTTGCCGGGCCAGCGCCACTCGATCGCGGCAACCACCGCGTAGGCGAGCAGCGCAACCACGCCCGCCGGTTTCCACCACCGCCCGATCGTCGCCATCGCAGCTTCCGAGCGGGCGAGCGCGAAGCCGAACAGGAAGCCGGGGAAGTAATGCAGGTGCGCGACGCTGTCGTGGAGCGGATCATGCGTCTCTCGCGCGCCGGGCAACAGCATGTCGACGGCGAGCAGCCACGCGATCGGCACGATGACGATCAGCACCGTGCCGAAGACCCAGTCGAACGCCCGCTGCGCCCGCAGCCAGCCGCCAAGCGCGATCATCACCGTCAGCGCGAGCGTGTAGCACCACAGATACCCGACGAACCACAGATGCTGCCACGTCGGCAACCCGATGCCGTGCAGGCGGTGGAAGCCGAAATAGTCGTGCAGCCAGAACCAGCCGAAACCGTGGGGGTAGTGGTATTTGACGGCCAGTTCGATCCACGGCTGCACCGGCACCACTGCCGCTACGCCGAATATCAGCGGGATCAGCAGCCGCGTGCTGCGGGTCGCCATGAAATGGCCGAGCTTCGTGCCTTTCGACAGCAATGCGCGGCTAGCGTAGCCCGAAATCACGAACAGCAGCATGAGCCGCCAGCTGTTCGCCGCCATCATCGGAATCGCCACCCAGGGGATCGGATGCGCGGTCTTGACGTGGAAATCCCACGGCACGAACACCATGCCGATATGGTAGAGGATCAGCAGCGCGAAGGCGCCGATCCGCAGCCAGTCCATGCCGTGATGCCGTTCCATCGCCGCTCTCTATGGCCGCGTGGGCGTGAGCGCCACCCCCGCAAATGTAACAGAAGTGTGCTTACGCGGGCAGGCTACGCCATGCTACGGCGCGGCAAGCGCGGTGGGGCGTGCGGCAAGACGGGGCACGGATGCGGTTTAGGCAGGCTATGGCGGTGTGCGGTGCAGGGCTGCTGGCGATGTTCGGCGCCGGCGAGGCGCGCCCGCAGTTCTTCGGCGCGTTCGGCAGTTCGACCGACAGCCAGCCGCCGGCCGTACCGTTCGATCTCGCGCGCACGCCGCCAGCGCCCGATTACGCGGAGCGTTCCGAATGGGTGTCGCTGCCCGACATGCACGATCCGGCCGACGATGGCCCGGCCGGCGTCCGTAAGGTCGATCAGCGCCGCGCCAGGGTAGCGGTGTTCTTCCTCTATCCGACCGTGTTCACCAGCGGCGAGCAGTGGAATGCCAACACGCACGATGCCGATCTCAACGCGCGCGTCGCCGGCACCACGATCCGTGATCAGGCGAGCGTGTTCAACGGCTGCTGCGCGATCTATGCGCCGCGCTATCGGCAGATGACGCTCGGCGGCTATGTGCGGTGGAGCGAGAGCAGCGTGCGCGCGACCGAGGTCGCCTATTCCGACGTGGTGCGCGCGTTCCGGCAATTCCTGGTGTGGAATCGGGGACGGCCTTTCATCCTCGCCGGGCACAGCCAGGGTTCGCGGCTCGGGCGGCTGCTGATCGAGCGCGAGATCGACGGGCGGCCGGTGGCGCGGCAGATGATCGCGGCATATCTTATCGGCGCCTGGATCGAGCGCGACTGGTTTCGTGCGCTTCGCACCACCCGGCCCTGCCAGCGCGCCGACGATACCGGCTGCGTGATCGCGTGGTCGAGCTATGCCGAAGGGCACAATGCCTCGCGCCAGCGCGTGTTCGTGGCCGAGCAGTCCGGCTTCCCGACAGACGCGCTCAGGCGACCGCACTACTGCATCAATCCGCTTGATTGGTCGACCGGAGACGCATGGGCGCCGGCGCGGCTCGACAAGGGCGGGTGGCTGCACGGGTCTGCGGCGCTGCCCCGCGCGGTCGAACCGGGGCTGGTCGCGGCGCGCTGCGATGACGGCGCATTGTACGTGACGCCGCCGAGCCGCGCGTTCGTCGACATGATGATCCCGATCGGCAATTATCATAAGGTCGATTACAACCTCGCCTACATGAACCTGCGCGAGAATGCGGAGCTGCGCGCGAGAACGTTCCTGCGGCGGGGCGTGCGCGCTTCCTGAACCTTCAGCCCCCTAGAAAGGGGGAAGGGGAGAGGTTCACCTTCGCCGCACAAAGCGCTATATGCGCCCACGAACCCTCAAGGAATCTCCCCATGTCCCTTCGTCCGTGGCGCGATATCGTCCGTCGTCAGAGCCGCCAGATCATGGTCGGCAACGTTCCCGTCGGCGGCGATGCGCCGGTGACGGTGCAGACGATGACCAACACGCCGACCGAAGATATCAAGGCGACGGTCGACCAGATCCGCCGCTGCGAGGAGGCCGGGGTCGACATCATCCGCGTGTCCTGCCCGGATGTGGAGAGCACGACCGCGCTGAAACAGATCGTCCGCGCGAGCCACGTGCCGATCGTCGCCGACATCCACTTCCACTACAAGCGCGCGCTGGAAGCGGCCGACGCGGGTGCGGCCTGCCTGCGCATCAACCCCGGCAACATCGGCTCGGCCGAGCGGGTGAAGGAAGTCGTCAACGCCGCCAAGGCAAACGGCTGCGCGATCCGCATCGGCGTGAATGGCGGTAGTCTCGAAAAGCATCTGCTGGAGAAATACGGCGAGCCGTGCCCGGACGCACTTGTCGAATCCGCGCTCGACCATATCAAGCTGCTCCAGGATCACGATTTCCACGAATATAAGGTCGCGGTGAAGGCGTCCGACCTGTTCCTCGCGGTCGCCGCCTATCAGCAGCTCGCCGAGGCGGTGGATTGCCCATTGCACCTCGGCATTACCGAGGCGGGCGGCTTCGTCGGCGGGACGGTGAAGTCGGCGATCGGGATCGGCTCGCTGCTGTGGTACGGCATCGGCGATACGCTGCGCGTTTCGCTGTCGGCCGAGCCCGAGGAGGAAGTCCGCGTCGGCTTCGAGATCCTCAAGGCGCTCGGCATCCGCAACCGCGGCGTGCGCGTGGTGTCTTGCCCGTCGTGCGCGCGGCAGGGGTTCGACGTGATCCGCACGGTCGAGGCGCTCGAATCGCGGCTCCAGCATATCCGCACGCCACTGTCGCTGTCGGTGCTCGGCTGCGTGGTCAACGGCCCCGGCGAAGCGCGCGAGACCGATATCGGCCTGACCGGCGGCGGCAACGGCAAGCATATGGTCTATCTGTCGGGCGTGACCGCACACACGATCGGCGACGACGAGATGCTCGACCATATCGTCAAGCTGGTCGAAGCCAAGGCGGCGGAGATGGAAGCGGCGGCGGTGCCGGAGGCGGTCGCGGCGGAATAAGCGCGCGCCTGCATTAACCATCCCCGTCAACGCGCCCGCAAGCGCCACGCGTTAGCGTCGCGCATATGAAGCTCGCGTTCGCCATCGTCACCGTCGCGGGCATCGCGATCGGGCTTGCCCTGCCGGCCGCGAAGCGTGCGCCGGCGGTGGCGGCAACCGCTCCCGCCGCGCCGGCCGAGGCCACACCCGTGCCAACCGTGATCGATCGCGCGCCGAGCGGCCATTTCCTGACGGTCGCCAACGTCAACGACGAACCGATCCGCTTCGTTGTCGATACGGGTGCCGACACCGTAGCTTTGACGCAGGCCGATGCTCGGCGAGCGCACATCGCCTTCGACCCGGCGCACTTCGAGGTGATCGGTCGCGGTGCATCCGGCCCGGTGCGCGGGCAGGCGGTGCGGATCGCCGGCATCGATCTCGACGGCAAACGCGCGAGCGACATCAGCGGCGTGGTGTTGGCGGAAAGCGACGTCTCGTTGCTCGGGCAGAGCTATCTGCGGCATATGAGCACCGTCAGCATCAGCGGCGATACGATGCGGATCGACTGATCCACTGGTCTTATCCGCCGGACGCACCAGCGCCGGGCGTCTTTGTCGCAGACGGAACGCCGCCCGCACGCTAGAGCGTGCGCGTAATGCGCCCCGCTTCGCCTGTCATGCCTTTTGCCGTTGCGACCGTCGGTATCGCTGTGTTCTCGACGATGGACGCGGTGATGAAGGGGCTTTCGCTGGCGATCGGCGCCTATGATGCGATCCTGTGGCGCAGCGTGGCGGGAACGGTCATCACCGGTACGATCTTCATCGCGACGCGCACCCGCTGGCCGGCACCCGCGGTGTTGCGGGTCCATCTGCTGCGCGGCTGCATCTCGGGTGCGATGACGATCCTGTTCTTCTGGGGCCTCGCACGCGTGCCGATGGCGCAGGCGGTTTCGCTGACGTTCGTCGCGCCGTTGGCCGCGATGCTGCTCGCGGCGATCGTGCTGAAGGAGCGGATCGGGCGGGGCGCGCTGATCGGCTCCTGCATCGCCGTCGCCGGTGTGGGCGTGATCTTCGCCGGGCAGGCGCGGGCGGACCTAGGGCCGCAGGCTGCGCTTGGCGCGTTGGCGGTGCTCGGCTCGGCGCTGTGCTACGCCTGGAACATCATCCTGATGCGACAGCAGGCGCAGGTCGCTAGGCCGGTCGAGATCGCCTTTTTTCAAACGGCGATCGTAGCGGTGCTGATGCTGGCCGTCGCGCCGGTGTTCGCCACGTTGCCGGCACCGCCGCACTGGCCGGCCTTGGTCGGCGCGGCGATGCTGGCGACGACATCGCTGATGTTGCTGTCCTGGGCCTATGCGCGTGGCCGGGCGAGCGAGCTTGCGCCGAGTGAATATACCGCGTTCATCTGGGCGTCGCTGCTTGGCTGGCTGGTGTTTTCGGAAACGCTGTCGCCGTTTACGCTGGCCGGCGCGGCGCTCATCATCTGCGGGTGTCTGGCCGGGTTGCGCGTCCGTGCGCCGGTGGCCGTGATGGAGACTGCCTTGTGACCTTGACGATCCGCTTCGCGCGCGCTGACGACGTGCCGACCATCATGAGCTTTGTCCGCGAACTGGCGGCGTTCGAGAGGGCACCTGACTCCGTGGTGTCGACCGAGGCGCTGATGCACGCGGCGCTGTTCGGCGCGCAGCCGGCGGCCGAGGCGTTGATCGCGGAGGTCGACGGCACTCGCGTCGGCATGGCGGTGTTCTACCACACCTTCTCGACGTGGACCGGGCGGCGCGGCATCTGGCTCGACGATCTCTACATCACGCCGGCCGCACGCGGCGCCGGGGCGGGATCGGCGTTGCTGCGGCATCTCGCCGGCGTGGCGGTGGAGCGTGGCTGCGCACGGTTTGAATGGTGGGTGCTCGACTGGAACACGCCCGCTGTCGAACTGTACCGCCGGATCGGTGCGGAGGCGATGGATGCGTGGACGGTCCAGCGGCTGTGGGGGACTGCGCTGACGGGGTTGGCGGAACGCTGATGGCGGCGAGCGGTTGGCGGGGGCATGCGCGCCGCGATCGGTCGCTGGGCGGTGCTGCAATGTAATTGCGATGCGGTAGCGTTGGCGATCCTCGCCGACGATGCCTGAGGGTCAAAGGCGTGTCCCACGGCACGTGGAACACGCCCTCACGTCATCAAACCGCGTGCGGTTCCTTGCCCGACTGCTTGTAGCGTTCGATCGCTTCCATCACGATGCGCTTGGCATCGTCGGCGCCGAGCCACTTGCCGACGCGGACCCACTTCTTCTTCTCCAAATCCTTGTAGTGGGTGAAGAAGTGTTCGATCTGCTGCATGACGATCTCGGGGAGATCGCTGCCCTCGCCGATGTTGCTGTAATAGGGGAAGGTCGTGTCGACCGGCACGGTAAGCAGCTTCTCGTCGCCGCCGGCTTCGTCTTCCAGGTTCAGCACCGCGATCGGGCGCACGCGCACCACGCAGCCCGGGATGAACGGCGAACGTGCCACCACCAACGCGTCGAGCGGGTCGCCATCGGGCGACAGCGTGTGCGGGATGAAGCCGTAGTTCGCCGGGTAGCGCATCGGCGTGTGCAGGATGCGATCGACGAACAGTGCGCCGCTCGCCTTGTCGAACTCATACTTCACCGGCTCACCGCCGACGGGAACCTCGATAATGACGTTGAGGTCTTCCGGCGGGTTCTTGCCGGTGGGAATCATGTCGATCCGCATTCTTCTATCCTGTCCTGAGGTGTCTGTGGCAGCCCGTTAGCGCGGTTGCAGTAAGTGATCCAGACCACCCTCTGCGGTGCCGATCTTTTCGAGATGCGGGTAGCGCAGGCCGTCGTGGTAATCGATCGCGACGGTTTCGATCCCGTCGTCATGCTTGACCAGCAGCGTGATCGGGGTGGTGCCGGTCTTGGCGGCGATGATCGCGGCTTTCAGCACGTCGTCGCTGTAGGCGGTGCCGTTGACCGCGACGATCGTGTCGCCGGGGGTGAGTGCCGCCTTGAACGCCGGCGTGTCCCAGCCGACCGCGGTGATTTCCGCCTCCTTGCCGACAGTTACACCAAGCGAGTAGCTGTAATCGTTGATCTTGCGCGTCTTCTCGGCTTGTTTCGCATAGGGCGACGGCGTGTCGGTATAGATGAGCTTGTAGCCGTTGGCGGCGAAGCCGGTGATCGGCGCGGGCTGGCCGACCTCGGTGAGCCGCTTCGACAGCAGCCCGGCCCAATCGTAAGGCTGGATCTGGTTGAGCGTGTTCACCACGTCACTGAACTTGAACGTGACTTCGCCAAAGTCACCATCGGTCAGACCGAAGAAGGCGCGGGCGAAATCATCGATCGACTTCTTGCCATGCGATTCGCGGCGCAGGATGGAATCGACCTCCATCCACACCAGCAGGCCCTCGTTGTAGTAATCCTCCGAGCGCTGGTAGCTGACCCAGCCGCGCGGGCGGCGCTGCGACATGGTCGGATCGTTGGTGGTATCGATCAGCGGCTTCCAGTTGCGGCCCGGTCGATTGTCGAGCTGCGCGAGGATCCCGGCATACATGTCGAGCGTGTCCTGCTTCGACACGATGCCCGAACGCGCTTGCAGCACATAGCCCCAGAATTGCGTCTGGCCTTCGTAGACCCACAGCGAATTGTCGATCATCGGCGTGCGGTAATCGGGCGTCCACAGCTCGGCGCCACGGCGGAACTTGCCGTCCCAGCTATGCGTGTATTCGTGCGGCAGCAGGTTGCGCGGGCCGGGGCCATCCTTCCAGTTGAGGAAGTAACCGAGCTTCACGCCGTCCTCCGACGAGCGGTGGTGTTCGAGGCCGATGCCGCCGATCTGGTCGGAGATCGCCAGCAGGAACTCATAGGTGTCGTAATGCTGCGCGCCGAACAGCTTGACCGCCTGGGTGACGAGGCGCTTGTGCGCATCGATCTGTTCGGGCGTGGCGGCGAGTTCGGCGGCATTGTCGGCGAACACGTTGAGGTTCACGCGCGGCGACAATGCCCACTTCTTGTAATAGCGCCCGGCGAGCACCGGCGAATCGACCAGCGTTTCGTAGTTGGTCGCTTGGTAGCGATAGACCGAGCCGGTCGCCGTCGCCGGCAGGCCAGAGGCGGCCGCCCAGCCCTGCGGATAGGTGACGGTCGCCTGCACCGGGATGTCACGGGTGAAGTAACCGGCGGGATACAGGCTCATCGAGTTCCACTGGAGCCGCAGCAGGTTCTGCGACATGACGATCGAACCTTGATCGCTCTTGGTGGCGGAGAGGAATTGCAGCTTGATGTCGAGCGCGGTCGCGCCCTGCGGCACGTCGATATGGAAGGCGGTGACGTCGACCGGGTCGCGCGTCCACGGGATCTCCTTGCCGCCCGCCATGATGTGCAGGCCGGCGAGCTTGTCGATCTGACCCGTAGGCGAATGGTTGCCCGGCAGCCATTTCGGGAACAGCAGCACCATATGCCCTGCGCTCACGCCGGTGATCGTTTCCTGCGTGGTGAAGATGCCGCGCTTGGTATCGGTCGCGTCGATGTTGAGCGTAACCGTACCGGGAAACGCCACGTCGCGCGGTGCCGGGATCGTGTCGACGAACGGCACCGGCTGCGGTTTGGAGTTTTCGGCCCTTGCGGGGAAAATGGCGGCGGGGGAAACGGCAGCAAGGGCGACGAGCGCGAGAGCAAGTGTGCGGTGCATGAAAATCCAGCGAAAGCAGGGATGATGCATGCAGCCTAGACCGGCTGTCGCACCTCCGTCCAGTCCGTTCGGGCAGTCAGTTCCCGCCGCTGCCGAGCGTGTTGATCGTGAAGGCCAGCACGCCGAGGTTGAACACGAACGCCGCGAGACACTGGCCGAGCACGACGCGGCGCATCCGACGCGAGGTGATCTCCACGTCCGATGTCTGGAACGTCATGCCGAGCGTGAAGCTGAAATACAGAAAATCCCAGTAATCCGGTTCCTGGCATTTGGGGATGTCGAGGCCGCCGGCGTCCTTACCCGAATCCTCGTCCTCGCCGTAGTACAGGTGCGCATAGTGCAGCGCATAGATGGTATTCGAGAACAGCCACGCCAGCACCAGCGTCGCGACCACCAGCGCGATCACCCACGGGTCGCTCTTGCCCTGCATCTCCTTGCCGACCGCGACGAGGATGATGAGCATCGTGACCCCGGTGAGGACGAGCAGACCGACCCGGTTGGCATCGTTGGTGCGGGTGTTGCGCCGCATCTGGTCCGCCTCGTCATGGCGCAGCAGCGTGGTGACGAGCAGCAGGAAGACGAGGGCGGCGGCATCAAACGCGGCCATCGCGCCCCGGCTCCAGCCGAGCGGCGGGATCGCCGCGATCAGGCCGATGACGAAGATGATGCCAAATGCGATGAAGCGCGGCGGCGCGACTTTCTGGCCGAGGTGGAGGCGTTGCATGGGCTGAGCGCTTGCGCTTTGCGGAGCCGCTTTTCAAGCACGCTGACAGCGCCTACAGGACGCGGCTTTATGGCACGCATCGAAACCCCAAAACGCATCCGCGGCACGCAGGATATTTTCGGCGAGGAACAGCGCCGTTTCGCAACGGTGGTCGACACGTTCGACCGGGTGCGGCGGCTGTATTGTTTCCAGCGGCTCGAGATCCCGGTGTTCGAATCCACCGCCGTGTTCGCGCGCTCGCTCGGCGAGACCACCGACGTGGTCTCGAAGGAGATGTACACGTTCGAGGATCGCGGCGGCGATTCGCTGACGCTGCGCCCGGAGTTCACCGCCGGCATCGCGCGGGCGTATCTGACCGAGGGGTGGCAGCAATATGCGCCGCTCAAGCTCGCCACGCATGGCCCGGTGTTCCGCTACGAACGCCCGCAGAAGGGTCGCTTCCGCCAGTTTCACCAGATCGACGCCGAGGTGATCGGCGCGGCCGAGCCTGCCGCCGACGTGGAGTTGCTGGTGCTGGCCGATCAGTTGCTGCACGAACTTGGCATTGCCGAGGGCGTGACACTGCAGCTCAACACGCTGGGCGATGCCGAGACGCGCGATGCGTGGCGCGCGGCGCTGGTGGCGCATTTCGAGGCGCATCGCGGCGATCTGAGCGAGGATAGCCTCGCCCGGCTCGAAAAGAACCCGCTGCGCATCCTCGATTCCAAAGACCCGCGCGACCGGCCGATTGCCGATGCCGCGCCGGGGATCGACGATTACCTCACCAGCGAGGCTGGCGCGTTCTTCGAAAGCGTCACCAAGGGGCTGGATGCGGCGGGCGTGGCGTGGACGCGCAACGGGCGGCTGGTGCGCGGGCTGGATTACTACCGCCACACCGCGTTCGAGTTCGTCACCGATCGGCTCGGTGCGCAGGGCACGGTGCTGGCCGGTGGTCGCTATGACGGGTTGATCGACAGTCTGGGCGGACCGGCGACGCCGGGCGTCGGCTGGGCGGCGGGGATCGAGCGTCTGGCGATGCTGCTGGCGGAACCGGCGGTGGAAGCGCTCGATGTGGCAGTCGTGGTCGAGAACCGTGCGTTTGAGATGAGCTCTTTCGCAATGGTGTCGGCGCTGCGGCGGGCCGGATTCAGCGCCGAGTTGTTCGCGTCGGGCAGTCCCAAGAAGCGCTATGATAAGGCGCTTAAGCTGAACCCTGCGATTGCGGTCTCGCTCGATCTTCGCGATGGCGAGGCTCACGTTGGGCATCGCATCCTGCGACCGGAGGACGTTGACGCAGCGAAAGTAGAAGCAGTGATTGGCGGCACATCTCAGACATGAGCGGCGGTATCTCCCCCGAACGCATCGCGCAGATCGAGGCGCGGCGTGACGAGTTGCAGGCGCAGATGGCGACCGGCGATTTGCCGTCCGATCGCTTCGTTGCGGTGTCGAAGGAATATGCCGAACTCGAGCCGGTCGCCCGCGCGGCGGGCGAGGTGCGGCGGCTGCGGGCCGAACTCGACGTGCTGTCCGAGATGGAGGAGGATGGCGATCCCGAGCTGAAGGCGATGGCGCGCGAGGAGATCGACACGATCCGCGCTGCGCTAGCGGCGGCCGAGCGCGCGCTGGCGCTGTCGCTGCTGCCACGCGACGCGGCGGACGAACGTGCGGCGATGCTCGAAATCCGCGCCGGCACCGGCGGCGACGAGGCGGCGCTGTTCGCGGGCGACCTGTTCCGCATGTACCAGCGTTATGCCGAGGGGCAGGGCTGGCGGGTCGAGCTGATCTCGGCATCGTCGTCGGAAAGCGGCGGCTTCAAGGAGGCGATCGCCTCGGTCGAGGGCAAGGGCGTGTTCGCGCGGTTGAAGTTCGAAAGCGGCGTGCACCGGGTCCAGCGCGTGCCGACCACCGAGGCGGGCGGGCGCATCCACACCTCGGCGGCGACGGTGGCGGTGTTGCCCGAGGCGGAAGACGTCGACATCAAGATCGACGACAAGGATCTGCGCATCGACGTGTACCGGTCGTCCGGGCCGGGCGGGCAATCGGTCAACACCACCGATTCCGCGGTGCGGATCGTACATATCCCGACCGGCCTCACCGTGATCCAACAGGACGAGAAATCGCAGCACAAGAACAAGGCCAAGGCGCTCAAAGTGCTGCGGACGCGGCTTTATGAGCAGGAACGCGAGCGGCTACACTCCGAGCGGGCGGGGGCGCGCAAGTCGATGGTCGGATCGGGCGATCGATCGGAGCGGATCCGCACCTACAATTTCCCGCAAGGGCGGGTGACCGACCACCGCATCAACCTGACGCTGCACCGGCTGCCGGAAATCCTGGCAGGCGAGATGGACGATCTGATCGGCGCGCTGATCGCGGAGGATGAGGCGGACCGGCTGGCGAGTCTTGATTCCTAGCGCAGGGCAGTCTGCCGCATGCTGCGGCAGAACACACCCAAGCGCGGCCGGCGGCGCTTGCGCCGTCCGACGGCGCGGCTTTGCCGCGACGCGCCCCCATTGACCGCCCGCCACGCCATCGCCGCTGCCGCGCGTGATCTCGCGGACACGTCGCCGACACCGCGTCTCGACGCGGAATTGCTGATGGCGCATGCGATGCGAACGAGCCGCGAAGCCTTGTTGCTCGCCCGGCTCGACGATCCTGCGCCGGCTGCGTTCACCGCGTTGGTCGCACGCCGGCTCGTGCACGAACCGATCGCGTACATCACCGGCTCCCGTGCGTTCTGGACGATCGACCTGGCGGTCGGCCCGGGCGTGCTGGTGCCGCGTGCCGACAGCGAGACGCTGATCGAGGCGGCGATCGATCATTTCGGTGCGGCGCCCCCGAAGACGATTCTCGATCTCGGAACCGGACCGGGCACGTTGCTGCTCGCGACGCTCGATCATTGGCGGAACGCGACGGGGCTGGGCGTGGACGCCTCACCACTGGCGCTCGATTATGCGCGCCGCAACGCCGGCAACCTCGGCATGGCGGCGCGCGCGACGTTCCGGCTGGGCGATTGGGCGGCGGACGTGACCGGACACTTCGACCTGATCCTCGCCAATCCGCCCTATATCGGCACGGACGAGCGGTTGCCGCGCGAGGTGCGCGACCATGAACCGGGTGCGGCGCTGTTCGCGGGCGGGGATGGACTCGACGACTATCGCCGCATCGTTCCACAACTGCGCGCGCTGCTTGCGCCAGGAGGTGCCGCGATCCTGGAGATCGGGGCTACGCAGGCCGACGCCGTTTCCGAACTGCTCGACGCTGCCGGATTTAGCGTCGCGTTGCGCCGTGACCTTGCCGGGCACGCGCGGGCGGTGATCGCCACTTGATCTGTCGCAGCGCAAAAGGCAATATTGTGCTTGGAGAATGCTGCGTCACCCGCTACTAAAGGGGTGTTGGGGCACGCGATACCACCTTCACGGGTTGAGATCGGCCGGTTGCCCGCCCCCTTCGTCATGCAATCGCTGTGGTCCGGCGATCGTGGCAGGCTTTCGGCGCCCTGATGTGGCGCCAGAATGGCCGAGGGGCTTGCATTCACAGGTTCGTGGAGCACACGCCGGTTTGGTTTCGTAGGACAGGACGAAAAGCAGTTGATCAACAATCGTCAAGCCGGCCGTCGTCGCGGTCGTGGCGGGCAGCAGCAGCGCCCGCAGGGTGGTAATTCGGGGCGTGGCCAGGACACTGGCAATCGTATCGACAACCGGGCACGTGGCAACGCGGCGCAGCTGCTTGAGAAATACAAGGCGCTGGCGCGCGATGCGCAGATGCAGGGCGACCGCGTCAACATCGAATATTACCTCCAGTTCGCGGACCATTATTTCCGTGTGCTGGCCGAGACGCGCTCACGCTTCGAAGAGAACAACCAGGCGCAGCAACAGGGCCGTCGGCCCGGTGGTGCCAACACGTTCGACCAGGACGAGCAGGATTACGAGGACGAGGGTGAGCCCGCCGGCAACGAGCAACAGCCGCGCCAGCAGAACGGCAACGGCCACGTTCAAAACGGCGGCCATAATGGTCAGGGCCAGCAGGGTAACCAGACCGGTCAGGACGGCTCGCAGCGTGGTGAGGGACGGGGTCAGTATGGTGATGCCCAGCGTGGCCGCGGCAACGACGAGGAACGCCCGCGCCGCGTGAACGCCGAGGGTGGCGAACGCCCGCAGCGGCAGGATCGCCAGGACTATCGTCAGGAGCGCGGCACCGAGGATCGTCGCCCGCAGCGCGACGTCAACCGGTCCGATGGGCGTCAGGAGATGCGCGCCGAGGAAGCCCGGCCCGAGCAACAGCCGGTTACAGGATCCGAGACGGCGGCCATCGTGCCCGAATCGTCGGCCGTCGAGGCACCGCAGGCCGAGGCCCCGGCCGCCGAGCCGCGCCGTCGTGGCCGTCCGCGTCGGGTCTTGCCGGCTGAGGGTGAGACCGCGCCAACGTTCGACGCTGGATTGCTGCCGCCGTCGCTCACCGCCGCACCGGCGCCCGCGCCGAGTGAGGCGAGCGAGGCTGCTCCTGCTGCGACGGACGGCGAGGCGGAGAAACCGCGCCGCCGGCGTGGTCGTCCGCCCGCGACTGCGCCTGTCGAGGCGTAAACCTTCCACAATCGGCGATTTTTTGAGCCGCATTGTCATCCCCGCGTAGCAGCCCTAGCCTAACGCTAACGGCCAGAACGGGGGAGATGGCGATGCGGCTTTCGGTTTGTGGCGGGGTGCTGGCGTTGATCGCCGGACCCGCCTTCGCGCAGTCCGCGCCCGCTGCCGTCGGCCCGAGCCGGCAGGGTGACGTCGCGGTCACCATCTACAACAACGATCTCGCGCTGGTGCAGGACACGCGGCAGATGACGCTACCGCGCGGTATCAGCCGCGAGGAATTTCCCGACGTGTCCGCACAAATTCGGCCAGAGACCGTCACCCTCGCCGCGCCCGACGCGGGCATCGTCGAACAGAATTTTGATTACGACCTGCTTTCCCCCAACGCGCTGATGAACAAGGCGGTCGGCCAGACCGTGACGGTGGTGCGGACCAATCCCGCCACCGGCACCGAAACGCGCGAGAGTGCGCGCGTGCTGGCGAACAACGGCGGCACGATCGTCCAGATCGGCGATCGCATCGAGGTTCTGCGTGACAATGCGCATGTCGTGTTCCCGGCACTGCCGCCGGGACTGCGGGCGCGGCCGACGCTGTCGATCACGCTCGATGCGGCGACCGCCGGAGCGCGGCCGATGACGCTCAGCTATCTGTCGCGCGGGCTCGGGTGGAAGGCGGATTACGTCGCCTTGTTCGACGAACGCGCCGGTAAGCTCGACGTGCAGGGCTGGATCACGCTGTCGAACACCAGCGGCACGACGTTCGCCAATGCCAAGACCCTGCTGGTGGCGGGCACGGTCGGTGGCGACGACAACGACACCTACCGGCCCAACCGGTTCGGCAACACCGGTCCGCGCGGCAATCAGTCAGGCACGGAAACGTCGTCGCGCGAACAGCTCGGCGATTTCTACGTCTATCCGCTGCGTGACCGCACCACGATCGCCAACGCGCAGACCAAGCAGGTCAGTTTCCTCAACGCGACCGGCGTGCCCGCCAGCAAGGCGTATTCCTACCGCAACAGCTGGCTCGGCAAGCTCAGCGAGGCGCAGAGCGTCGATACCGTGCTGAAATTCTCCGCCGCGAAGGAGGGTGGGCTGGGTGATGCGCTGCCGGCCGGCACGGTGCGGGTGTATATGCGCGACGTGCGGGGCAGCCCGCAGTTCATCGGCGAAAGCGCGATCCCGCATACGCCGATGGGATCCGCGCTCGCGCTGAAGACGGGCGAGGCGTTCGACGTAAAGATCCTGCCCACTGTCGAGAAGCGCGAGCGGGTCGGCGACGAACGGTGGCGCACGACGATGCGCTACCAGTTCACCAACGCGCGTAGCGAGGCGGCGATGGTGGAACTCGCGCAGGCCGGCCTCGGCAGCGGGGGGCACGACACGCGCATCGTCGAGGAGAGCCAGAAGAGCGAGCGGCCGGATGCGGACGAGGCGGTGTGGCGGGTGACTGTCCCGGCCAACGGCTCGGCGACGCTGACCGCGACCTTCGACACCCGCTACTGATGCCGCGCGTGCGGAGGGCCCTTGCCCTGCTGGCGGTTCTCGCCGCGCCGGCGGCTGGGCAGGAGCCGCCGGCGATCGACTCTCCGGCACCCGCCGGGCTGGCGGTGACGATCTACCGCGCGCCCGACCGTGCGGCGAAGACGGCGATCGATCGCAATTGGGCACGCGGCTATGCGCTGATTACCGAACGGCGCACGCTGACGCTGCCGGCGGGGCCAGCGGTGGTGCGCTTTCAGGGCGTGGCGGCGGGGATCCTGCCGGAAAGCGCGATCGTCAGCGGCTTGCCCGACGGCGTACGCGAAAAGAACCTGGACGCCGATCTTTTGTCCCCGCGCACGCTGTATGCGGCGAGCTTCGGCCGCCCGGTGACGATACGCCGCCATATCGGCAAGCAGGTGCGCGAGGAGGAAGGTATCCTCCGCTCCGGCCCGGATGGCGCGGCGATCGTTCAGACCGCGCAGGGGTTCGAGGCGGTCGACTGTCACGGCGGGCAGGGGGCGATCGGGTATCACGGCGTGCCGCCCGCGCTGCCCGCCAAGCCGACGCTGTCGATCCTGCTCGATTCTCCCGTTGCGCGCACGGTGACGGTCACGCTGTCCTACCTTGCCTGGGGGTTCGACTGGCAGGCCAATTACGTAGCGACACTCAGCCCGGATGGCGCGCATGCCGATCTGGTCGCGTGGCTGACGCTGGCGAGCAGCGATGTCACGGGCTTTCCTGATGCCGAAACGATGGTGGTCGCGGGTACGGTAAAGCGCGAGGGACGTGCCCCGTATGCGTGGGAGCGTAGCGGTATTCGGTCGATCGCGTTGCAATGTCTGTTTGCGCCGGAGGTAAAGGAGGAAACGATGCAGTTACTTGCCCTACCACCGCCGCCACCGCCGCCACCGCCGCCGATGGCGGCGATGGACATCGTCGTGACGGGTGCGCGAATGGCGGTTCAGGAAGACCTTGGCGATCTCAAGCTGTACCGTGTTCCTGACCGTACGACCGTCGCGGCGCAGGCGCAGAAGCAGGTCGCATTGCTCGATCGCGGTAAGGTGCCGGTCGAGGTGTTCTACCGGGTGCGCTTGCGCGAGGGCGATCCCGGCCCGGTCCGCACCGTGCTGCGGGCGCGCAACCGCAAGGATGCCGGCCTTGGACTGCCGCTGCCGGCCGGTCCGGTTGCCGTCTTCGCACCGCGTGACAGCGTGCCGCTGCTGGTGGGCGAGGGGAACATCGCGGACAAGGCGATCGGCGAGGATGTCGAGATCGATGTCGCCAATGCGACGCAAGTGACCGTCGAGGCGGTCCACGCGGCCAGCGGCAAGCATTGGAAAGATTACGGGCTGATCGTCCGCAATGCGAATCCTCGGCCGATCCGGTTCGAGGCGGAAATCCTCGCCATGCCGGGCCGCGTCCGTAAACCTTCGGTCACACCCGTGCGCCGCGACGGAGCCCTGCGTTTGCCGGTGACGGTACCGGCAAACGGACGTGTCACGTTGCGATACCGGCAGATCGACGACGATTGATCGTCAGCCGTCGAACCTTTCAACGGCTTCGTCATGGCCGGTACCCGAGCTGAGAAAGCTTAACCCCATCAGCACAGCACCCAGCATGATCGACCCGCCACCACCGCCGATCACCGCCAGGATCGCTACCCACGACAGTGGTCCGTAAGCCATCTCCAGCGCCCAAATCGCTAGGGCGATGAAGATCCCGGTGCCGACCGCCATCCCACCAAGGATGCGGCGGAATCGCGCCCAGGCGAACGCGGCCGCATCGGGCTTGTCGAGGGCTGATAGTTGCACGTCCACGCTTGCGCTTTGATCCCGAAAGGAGGAGTCTCTCAAGCCCGGCGAGACTCGAAAAGAGCCGCTGACGCACATGGGCCAAGGAGAGGATGCCATGACTATCAAAGCGATTCTGCAAGCAAAGGGCGATGCCGTAACCGCGATCGCCCGAACCGCCACCGTTGCGGAAGCGGTGGCGTTGCTCGCGCAGCATCGGATCGGCGCGGTACCGGTGCTGGATGGTGAGGATGTCGCCGGCATCTTTTCCGAGCGGGATGTGATTCATGCGCTGGCGGAACACGGCGCCTCAGCGCTGGAGCGGGCAGTGGGTGACGTGATGACGGCCCCGGCAATCACGGTGACGCGCAATGAGGCGGCGCTTGGCGCGCTGTCGCTGATGACGCGTCGACGCATCCGCCACTTACCGGTCGTGGAGGAAGGGCGCATGATCGGCCTCATCTCAATCGGGGATCTCGTAAAATATCGGATCGACCGGATCGAAGCGGATGCCGAGGCAATGCGGACCTACATTCAGGCGTCG
>NZ_JALNUT010000005.1:0-223032 GCF_026540945.1 Sphingomonas sp. GC_Shp_3 | reverse complement strand
CCCTGAGCACCCTGCTGCCCTCTGGACGGAAGCAGACGACGCCTCCACCGCGCGACGGAAAGGTTGCATGTGGACATATAGCGGCATGCGGTCGTCACTCGCACCATCATGGACGGCGCCCTCCGACACGGAAGCGCCTTCTACCTAGTCATGATGCAGTCGGTTTCGCCTCGGCAGGCTAGACCCAAATAAGGCCATCCGCGACAGCGTGACAGCTTCGGTAAAGCAGGCAACCATTCACCTGAGCTAAACGCGAAAGGCGATGATGATGCTTTATTCACTTACCGCCTAACGCGATCCCGCTCGCTTCGGGAGATTGTTGATCCTCGCGCAATCATGCCCGGACGCAACGTCGAGCAACGCCACGCGTTCTTTATGAATGATCACGTTGAAGCTGCTCATGACCATGTCGCTGATGGCCGCAAGCCCCGCAAGCCTCTCTTCGATGAAGTGGGAAAAGCGTGTGCTGCTGGTCAGCGCGCCTGATGCAAACAATCCCTCGCTCAACGAACAACGTAGCATCATCGCTCGATGGGGGGCGGGCGCGGAAGAGCGCGATATTAAGATCGTCGAAGTCATAGGGCACGACGTAGTGGGAGCAAGCGATCCGGCGGCTACGCTCCGGCAGCGCTACAGATTACCAATCGCCGGTTTTGCGGTTACCCTGATCGGTAAGGATGGTGGCAGCAAGCTACGCGGAACACGACCCATCTCTGCCGCCACGCTTGAAGAAGTGATTGACGCGATGCCGATGCGTCGCGGCGGCAAGCGTTAGCCCCGTTCAGCTCGAGTATGAGAGCAAGTCACTTTCCCTCAAAACGGCTGGGTGATCGGTACCCAAACGCGAAGACCCACATTTGGCCATTTAGCTGTCTTCAACCTCCGCCAAATATCGGACGTCCGTTCATGTTATTCTTCAGCATTCCGTCTTCCGGTTCGGCGTATTCAACAGCGGATTACTGTCAAATCTGGGGAGCTCGGCAACGGGAAAGTTGTAGAGAAGTTTAGGTGCGGCTAAGCTGGTCCTATCAACTAAAAGGACGGCGGACATGTTCAGATGAACCGTAGCCGCCGGAGGAGGGCACATCGATACAGGTGCACGGGACTGGCCGCTGATCGATTGCTCGCGCAAAGGCGAAATCATCCTTGCCCATTCAAAGCCAAGCGCATCTCCTCAGATTGGGAGGCTACATCGATACGAAACTACCATACCGACCTTCACTGATGTGCTGCTTTGGTTTTCTCGGGACAGCGGGCACCAGCTAGCAGATCTGCAGCCTGCAATCGCTATAGCGGGAGTTGCCAGCGGTCCTTCGATGATCATCGAACGATCACGATGGGTGATCTCGTATGATGGATTGACCTCTCTGTTTGCGCGAGCACCGGTGATCATAAACGAGGTGGCTGCGCAGGCTTGGGCACTGCGGGCCTCGTTGCAAGGCGTAACCTTGGTACATGGCACACGTTTGCCGGACATGACCAAGAAGGGCCGGTATGCGTTCCTGACCTACAATGAAGGTGTCGGAACCGCAGTTCTAGACCTTGACGAACACGGGCGGTATTCCGTGTTAGACGCCGAAGGTGGTCAGCTAGATTTCGCCGGCATTTCAGATGCTGAACGGGATCTTGCCCATTCGATCGTTACCGTAGCAGGGGCCGCAATCTCGTGGGAAAACATCCTGATGTTGCGGCAACATGTTGCGACAACAGCGATTGAAGAAAAAGATCTTCTATTCGCACGCCTTCTCGGCCGCTTCGTTTCCAATCTGATGTACACAAACGGGGCTTGGAACGGCGCCTTTATGACCGGTCCCCTCGTCCCCTCACCTAAACTTGACGCCGAGTTTTCGTCGGCATTTACAACCCGCCGACCTTATCCGCGGCTGCTTGCTAAAGCTGCTGTGTGCAGGGTCGCGCAAGCAAACTCCGTCCTGCGCGGGTGCGCGGTGATGTTGGCGTCGCGCTTTGGACTTCTGTGACTAAGAGATCGCCGTCTAAGCTTACTCTTAGATTCTCCGGAACCAGTCGTTTAGATAGGCCGCCCAATCATTTCAGAGCACACGTCTGATACGCTTGAACAACGTACTGCCGAGTCAATCAATGCTGTTGGCCAAGTCCAGTGGCGGTCCAATAGATCCCGCCCAGCAGGTGCTGTAAATATCGTTCGTCCCGGTACATCTCGACGTTGTGCCCGAGCAAAGTGACAAACACGCGCCCTTTCTCGTAACGCTGGAACCATGCTTCCGGGTGATCCCCGCCCATCCGCTTACCGACTTGGCCGGGCCAGATCTTGGTCGGATCGTAGCTGGCCTCGTCGACTTTCAAGACAGGAGCGATCGTGACGTGATATGGATTGGCGGTGACGTAGAACTCGTCGCTCCAAAGCCATCGATCGGGCAAGCCAAACGCAGCGGGAAACCCTTTGTCCGCGACGGTGACTACCGCGGTCTGGATCATCGGATGATTGATGAAAGAGCGGCCGACCAGCTTCTCAAACCAAGGCCATGAGTTCGGTGGCACGATCGCGGCCCGGTGCACCACCATGGCGTTGCCACCGGAGCGCATATATTGCTCGAAGTGACTGCGTTGCGCCTCACTCAACTGCTCCGCCGGCGAATTCAGAAACAGAACCGCTGCATACTGATGTAGGTCGCCGTCGAACGCCGCAGGATCGCTCGTCCAGGTTATCCCGAACGAGTGAAGCCTAGCTAGGCGCTCAAGGCTCTCCCGTGCGATGGGGATATATTCATAGTGGTATTTGCTGGGCGTTGCGATCACCAGTACCTTGAACTGGTCCTCGGCCCAGCTGACTGAGGGCATGACGATCCAGATCAGGGTGGCAAGCACCCGAACAATGACCTTCATCGCGCACGCTCCTCGTTAACTCACGCGCTTGTACCGCAGGTGTCTGTATGCGCCAGCCAGACATTCATCGCGAGTGATGCTGCTAAGCGCTTCTCTGCCGATGACGACTCGGAAGTCGACAGCCGCGCAACGCCATGCATCTGACGCATGGCATTGGGAAGTCTGCGACCGCGCAGACCCAATCCCGGTCGTTCGCGACGTGTTTTTGACTTCCCAACTCCGGTCGACCGTTCATGTGGCTTGAAGGGTTGCTGCTACCGCTCAGCCAGCTCACTCTCCAGTTTGGCGATGGCAACGCCAATCGCGTCCAATTGCGCGCAGGAAGGCTCCTGCCGCGCCCGTCGAGCCTCCTGTACCAAGTCCGACCAATAGGTGATGGTATACTTGTAAACCGGGTGACCACGCAGCCTGCGGGCGCTTGCAATGGCATTCTCAAGGTTCTCTAAAGCTGATCCATGGAGCTGCATGAGACCAGATAGGCGGGCAATCCATAACGAAGAAGGTTGATGTCAGACTGTCGTGCGAAAGCACGGGGCGGGCAACCGCCCCGTGCTTCGTCGTGATTCAGCCTTCGATAAAGGCCAGCAGGTCAGCGTTGATCCGATCGGCATTGGTGGCCGGCATGCCGTGGGGGAAGCCGGGATAGGAGATGAGCTTGGCACCCTTCACGATCTCCGCTGACATCTTGCCAGTGGTGGCGAACGGCACGACTTGGTCATCCTCGCCGTGCAGCACCAGCGTCGGCACGGCGATCGCTTTGAGGTCATCCGTAAAATCAGTCTCGGAAAAGGCTTTGATGCCCAGCGTATGAGCGAGCGCCGAGCCCATCATGCCCTGCCGCCACCAGTTGAGCCGCACCGCTTCCTTCACCTCAGCACCCTCGCGGTTGTAGCCGAAGAAAGGGAGGGTGAAGTCGTAGTAGAATTGGGAGCGGTTGGTGGCGGTCTGCTCGCGCACCATGTCGAACACGTCCATTGGCACGCCGTCCGGGTTGCTGTCGGTCCTGACCATGATCGGCGCGACCGCGCTCACCAGCGCCACCCTCTTTACTCGGCCAGGCTTGGCACGCGCGACGTAGCGGGCCACCTCGCCACCGCCGGTCGAGTGCCCGACGTGGACTGCGTCGTGCAGGTCGAGCGCGTCGGTCAGCGCGATGACGTCGGCGACATAGGTGTCCATGTCGTGGCCGCCAGCAGACTGGGTAGAGCGACCATGGCCGCGGCGATCATGGGCGATCACCCGGTAACCCTTCTGGACGAAGAACATCATCTGGGCATCCCAGTCGTCCGAGCTGAGCGGCCAACCATGATGGAACATGACGACGGGCGCGTCCTTGTTGCCCCAGTCCTTGTAAAAGATTTCGGTCGCGTCGGCGGTGGTGATGAACGGCATGGCAGGTCTCCTTGGAGTTACGAGGGGTACGCGGTACGAAAGGGTGGATCAGGCGGCGTCGACGAGAACGATTTCGGCATCCTCGATCGCGGTGACGCGGAGAACGGCCTCCTCGGCGATGGCGGCACCGTCGCGGGCCTCTAGCCGGGCGCCGTTGACCTCGATTGTGCCAATAGCGGGGACGAGGTAACCGTGGCGATCGGCGCCGAGCGGGTACTCGGCGGTCTCGCCCGCCTTCAGCGTGGCAGCGACGATCCGGGCGTCGGTGCGGATCGGCAGCGCGTCGTCATCGTTGGCGAAGCCGCTGGCCAGCGTCACGAACTGCCCTGAGCGCTCGCCCTTGGGGAAGGGCTTGGCACCCCACGACGGAGCCTCGCCACGCGTCTTGGGCTCGATCCAGATCTGGAAGATGCGAGTGATACCCGGCTCCTTGTTATACTCCGAGTGGCGGACCCCGGAGCCCGCGCTCATCACCTGCACGTCCCCGGCCTCTGTGCGGCCGGTGTTGCCGAGCGAGTCCTGGTGGGTGATCGCACCCTCACGGACGTAGGTGATGATCTCCATGTCGTTATGCGGATGCGGGGGGAAGCCGGTGCCGGGGGCGATGGTGTCATCGTTCCAGACGCGGATGTCACCCCAGCCCATCCGGGCCGGGTCATAGTAGCTCGCAAACGAGAAGTGATGCTTGGCGTCGAGCCAGCCATGGTTGGCGCCACCGAGGCTGCTGAAGGGACGACGGTCGATCATGGTTCGGTCTCCTGGGGGAGCGTTGCTGCTCCGATGACCTGAAGATGCGCCACGATTGGACTTGACGAAACGGCAAGGTTGGCATCTCATCCTTGCCGGAAATGGTGAAGCGTCTTCCTGATCTCGAAGCCTGGGCGATCTTCGCCAAGGTTGCCGAACACGGCTCTTTCTCGCGGGCGGCACGCGAGATGGGCATGTCCGATCCCACCGTTTCGAAGGCGATCGGGCGACTAGAGGCGCGCCTCGGCCTAACCCTCATCGCGCGTAACTCGCGACGCATTGCGCTGACTGATGCCGGACAAGCCACGTTGGAGCGCGCAAGCCGCATCCTCAGCGAGGGCGTGGCGGTTGAGGATGAAGCCGGCGAACAATCCAATGTGCCCCGCGGCCGCGTACGGATCAGCGCTCCCCTGTCGTTCGGCATCGCCTATCTCGGCGCGACGCTGCCGGCGTTCCTTCAAGCCTATCCCGAGATCACCGTCGATTTCGCGCTGAGCGACCGCAAGGTCGACCTCGTGGCGGAAGGGTTCGATCTGGCGCTCAGGATTGCCAGCCTGAACGACTCATCACTCCTCTCGCGCCGGCTCTGCACAGTTCGGCTGTTGCTAGTGGGCTCGCCCGACTATCTCGGGCGCCACGGCATGCCCACTCATCCAGCGGAACTGAGCCGGCATCGCGCGCTGGCTTATACGGGTGGCGCCTCCAGGATGTGGCGCTTCACACACTCCACATTTGGGGAAGAGGCGGTCGAACCGTCGGTGCGGGTGTGGACAGACAATGCCGATCTGCTGAACCCGGCGCTTGTCGCCGGGCAGGTCTCGCAATTCAGCCCGAGTTCCTGATCTGGCGCAAATTGCGCGACGGCAAGCTGGCAGTCGCGATGCCGGAATGGGCCGTGACGCCGTTGGGGCTTCACCTCGTCATGCCGCCTAGTCCCTTACGGCCGCTCCGTGTTCAGGTTCTCATCGACTACCTTGCCCGTGAGCTGGCGAACGCACCGTGGGTCTGCGAGTAGGTACGTCGCTGATGTCCTAAGTTTCGAGCGCCTCGTAAGTCCCACCTTTTGCGACATGGGAATGTCGTGTTTTGGTGGAAAGCGGTCATTCACCTATTCGTCCTAGATCACGGGACCGTTTCGAGTAGCGAGCTTTTCGGAAAATATGATGACAGTGGCCGCAGCGGTTCCTTCAGCAGAAAATCATTGGGAGTTACGGGTCGAGCGGCTCGTCCCCCGAAAACGTCATGTCGCTTATCGCGTGCTAATCAACAGGATTGCCGAATGGTGGTGGCATCCCTTTCCAACTCCAAAGGCTCAATTTATCATTGATTGGCGTGCGGGGGAACAGTTCCGAATTATATCAATTAATGGTACTGTAACTCAGAGCGGCGTTATCATGCGTATTCGCCGTGGGTGGTATTTTTATATGACTGATGCCGTCGATTTTGCTTGCAGACCGGGTAGACCATCAATGGTTTGTTCTTGGAGTATACGCAATACACCTAAAGACGATCCGAGGCGCCTGCCGAATGAATGCGCAACATTGGTTTCTACGATTAGGCACTTTTCCGAAGAAGATTATCAGAGAAACCTTGCTCTTGGCCTTGAGCGTGGCTGGAATGAATCAGCTGATCGTTTTGCAGAAATGTGCAAAGAGCGGATTGCTTACTAGGATATTTTTGTAACGGATGTTGCTTAGCCGATTCAGCGGCGTCTGCTTAAAAAACCATCGCGAGGACGCCTGAACGGCGACAATTGGGCGCTTTGGGACTAGCCGCTCTTTTGTGGGAGCCGACCCGGCCATCTGATCTTACCAAACATCGCCACGTGGCGGAGATGCCATCCGCCGCGCTGTAACGTATCCCAAACATTTCCCCGTAGCGTGATGCCTTCTGGAGGTGGTCTTACCCCCGCGTTACCCCTGCTGTTTCGTGCTCGCGAACGTCTGAAGGTGGTGGATTGCGGAAGGTCGGCCAATGGCATTGATCGTGCGGAGGCAGCCCTAATCTGAAGCTGAGATGCAGCCCAGTTTACCATCTAAGGCGGTTCTCTGATGCAAAGCCTGCCTCCGTCGGATGAAGTTTTCAGCACGGGCGTAGCCGTGCTGGAGGCCGTTCAAGAAAGATGGCAGCGGCCGTCTGTAAGTCGTAGTTACATCGCACTGACCTGCGAAGCATAGCGCCTCACGCGAAGCGCGGCATAAGCTCCTTGCTTCTTCCGCTTCCCTTGAGTTTGGCCGAGCTCGGACGAGTCGGGGCTCCGTCCGGCGTGAGTGCCGTACGCGATGCTGCGCTGCGCCCAGGCAAGGCGCTTGACTCAAACCGCCAAGTCAGGCTGTGTCTTTGATACTGCTTCCCTCCTTGTCCGGCCTCAACCGGAGGAGTACCGCCATGTCCCTCGGAACTGACGTTGATGCGTTTGACGGAGTGTACCTCCATCAGGGGCCTGACTATACGATCTACACTGCGACATTTGACTCCAGATATGCCTCCGGAGGCGGCTCGGACACTGTCTTCCATGCCACAGTCACCGTGGGTCCTCAGGCAGTGTCTGGCCCGTTTGGCACTGCTCACATTAGCGGTCCTAATTCGTTTGTGGTTGACCACGTCGATAGCGTGACAGGCGCAATCTCCAAATATACCTACCACATTGTCGGTACCGATCAAACCGGTCATAATCTGGTATTTGAATCCGTGGATGAGCAAACGCCCCGCGGGGTTTTCGTTCTCAGTGATTCTGGAAGCGATCAGGCTGGCGGGTCGCCGCCCTCGTTAGGTCAGATCATCGAAGTGTCCACTGACAATCCATACATCCCGCCACAGTTTCGCTGTTTTGTTGAAGGTACTCTACTCTTAACCGAGCGCGGCTATCGCGCGGTCGAAGTGCTGGAACTGGGAGACCGAATTAGGACCAGCAAGGGCGATGATCGGCCTGTTAGATGGATCGGGCATCAGCGTATCCAACTCCCCGCCAGCGGCCGAAGCGAAGCGTCTCCCGTTCGAGTGCTGCGTAATAGCTTCGCCGAGAATGTGCCGATGCGTGACGTATGGCTTTCGCCGGGTCATGCGGTTTGCATCGACGTTGTTGGCGAGGTCTTGATCCCAGTTGGGAAGCTCGTGAACGGCGCCACTATCGCTCGGGTTGAAGTCGCAGAAGTCAATTACTGGCACATCGGATTAGACGATCACGAATTGCTCGTCGCTAGCGGCTTGACAGCCGAGAGCTATCTCGATCACGGCGAAAGCAATTGGTCGGGCGAATCAGGGGCGCCTAGTACGTTGACCGCTGGCGAGCGCTGTCGTCCGTTCTACGAAGACGGTCCTATCGTCGTGGCCGTACGAGAAAGATTAGCGGATCGCGCCCGCTCACTTGGATGGGCCAGCAGCGCTGACATGGACATGCATCTTACTGTAGATGGTGAACGCATCGATGGCGAAGTCACCGCCGGCAAGGCAACTTTCCACATCAAGGCGGGCGCTAAGGATGTGCGGGTTGTGTCTAAGACGTTCGTTCCGGCGCTGTGGGGCATTCGCGGCGACGAGCGTCTGCTTGGCTTGTTTATCCGGCGTTTTCACGTCGCGGATGAGAAGCACTGCGATCACGTGATCGACATGGCTGATCCTCGCCTGACAGACGGTTTCTACGCGCCCGAAATGCAAAAGGGAGTACCGTGGCGTTGGACCAACGGCGAGGCGCGCTTGCCGCCTGATCTTTGGGCAGACGCGCAGTCAGATGTGATGTTAAGCATCGATTGGCACGCGACCGCCAGCCGAGCGTGGGTGGCGCCGTATGAGGCTGATGCGAGTGCAGGTGTGGAATCAAACGTCGTGCTGCTCAAGGCAGGCTGATCAAGAACTGCACGAGGTTGGCATTGCGGCGCTCCCCCGACGTGGGCGAACGTAGCGGCCGGTCAGTCAGCTATGACGGATCGCGCAGGCTTAGAGCGTCGGAACGGCTTTAGGTGGTGGTGAACGGTCCGTCTGCTTAGCGGCGGAATCGGCGGGTAGCTGCCATCAGACGCATGCCCGATCATCTAACGTCAGGGCGAGACCTTGCTCTGTGGCTTTAACCGTGTCGCCGACCCGGCACTTCAACATAGCGAGCGGAACGCTTTTCTCGGTCATTAGGCCATCCCAGCTCCGTGCCGTGATCTGCACCTTGTCCGTGTCCCCATTTGGGCCGGAGGCCATGCGCTATATCAACCACCATCGCTGAAGTCCGACGGGAAGGCTGCTCGTCACAGCCGGCCAATGCTAACATTGTCACCAAAAGAATGAAGCTGCCCACTCTCATTGAATGAACTTACCTGGTTCGTGCTACGTCCGCTATCAGGAAAGAGTTTTGGCGCTTGGACGGCGCGAATTGGGCGATTTCAGATCGTCCGCTTTTCTTTCCGATAGCGGCCAGTCGGCTTTTGGGAGATTTGATCGGAAGCGGAGCCCCGGAACGTCTTGAGGTGGTGGTTAGCTGCCGTTCCGCTTCACCCGTTTAAAGGTGAAGATCGCGGTATCGCTGGGAAGCTCAATGGCCTCAGGGCGCTTTGTGTCGGCAAGCCTCAAAAAAGACGGGCTAATCGATCTTTCGATTTGGACGGCCTTGCCGCCTGATATTCCCACATAGGCGCTCGGCAGAACATATGGGCTGACCTTGTCGTATTCGACAACGTAGCTAATCGTCTGACTATGGCCGAAACTCATCTGTCCATTTTGAAGTTTGATCGGCTCGCAACACGAATTGACGTAAGTGCCATCGGCAGCCCCGATTGGTAGGCGTGGTGGAAACACCCACCAATACATGGGTACCACGATGAAGACAGCGATAATACCGATCATAAAATATGGTGGAGATAGTGGAGTCCGATGCATTGACCTATCATGAGTTCGCCATCCGTGGCGTCAATGTCTAGTTTTGGGCGACTGCGGAGGGGCTGCTTTCCTCCCCGATAGCCGGCGGTCGGCTTTTGGCCGATCCGATCGGCGTGGGAGCGTCGGAATGGCGTGAGGTGGTGGTTAGGCGAAGGGCGGGTTTTCCGGCTATCGAGCGCATACCTGCCGTTCATAGATTTGGCACGAAAAAGCAGGGTCAAACGCGATCAGCATGTCCGCCAGCTAAGCCGTCAAGCATCTTCAAGAACGCAGCTTTAACTTTAAATTGCTGGCGATGGCAGACTTTGAGAACAGCGAATATGAAGCGTCAGCGGCTGTCCGGCTTCATCCGAGTGCAGAGTTGCTACAAAATCTGCGTTTAAATCGTCATTCAGCCCTTGACGATAGAAAACGGACCACTCTCCTTCGGTAGGAACAATGACAGACTCAGATCGTTCTATCCTAGTTGGGCGCATGATCGATAATAGCTTATTTTTATCATATTTGCAGGCGACTTTTTCTATTGAAGAAAATGTAATCGCCGATGGCGGTAGTCTCTCAATGGCATTTTTAAGTTTATCCGCACGTCTTATACTGACTAAATAGATTGATATATCAACCGCTTCATTCCAAAGAACGCTGTCGTTCGAAAAGGACTGACACTTTTGCAGCGCAGCCTGCCGTGAGTGATTTACAGATGGCAGAGAAAAATATCTATTTTTCCAGTAAAAGCTTGAAAGAGAGTGGCCAACAACCGTTCCATTCTCCACTTTGACGTGCACATCTTTCTTGTGGGATTGTTGATCGTCTGGTGAGAAATGCAGAATCGCGTGACATTCTTCGCAAACAGTGTTTTCGTCGTTAGTGGTAACGGTGAACGTCATGTCGATCGTAAAACCGTTATAAGTTGGTGTGGGAAGGAGAACATCCTCGGAAACCGTAGCTCGGGTGATGTCCTTCATTATGACCGGCATTACCTCCTTCGCTAAGTGGCGAGCGCTGTTGCCGGTAAATTCGTAGCTTTTCGCAGGGTAGGTGCCGTTGAACACAAGTGTTTCAAGCTGCGAAGATTGCGGCGACATCGCCGGTATGGAACTAACGGCTGCCGAATAGGAGGGCGTGATGGCACCGAGCAAGCAGAGGGCGAACTGGCAGATTACATTTTGCACCACTTTTTGCTCCCTGCGACGATCGTGTCTCGTGCATTCACGATGAACGGGTGACCGCTTTTGGGGAAGTGCTAGAAATCTCGGATCGGCACAAATTGGGCGTTACCCGTCTTCCAACCCGAGTAGCCTACGAGCTTCCCGGTCTGCATCTTCTATGGTGCCGTAAAGTCCTGAAAGCGGTTCTACCCCTTCATACATCTCAGGCGTCCTATCGACGGTCCAACGTCGATCTTCGACAGGTTCGACAGGTTCGACATGGAAGGCGACTTGCGTCTCTGGTGGCCAATGCCAATGCTGATAGAGACAAAATAGACCATCTGACCTCCGGACGATTGTCACCCGACCATACTCGTTCGGTGAAAGCAGCACCTTCTCTTCGTGAATGTCCATGGCTCCATAATGCCGTACCAACCCAGCGGTCGCAAATGGGCGCTTGCAGCCGGGCGGCTATGTCGCGGAATGGTGAAAAGCGACCTACCGAGAAGGGCAGTGAGAAGCCGGGCGGAGAGTGATGTTCTTGTAGCTTAGGTCGCGCTCTACATCCCCATCGTCGGTGCTGATGGTCGCAGTTCCCTTAAAGGTTGCCGGAACCTCGCCTGTCCGGCTGACGATGTCGGCGCGTTGAACCGGCGCGTAGAGGGTGACCAGCACGAAGTCCCGTAGCTGACGTGGGCTGCCGGTGTTGAACCATGTCGCGCCTTGGCTCCCGTTTCCTTCGAGCGCTCCATTTGGCGTGGCGCTACTGCCTGCCTTAATCCGCCAGCCGCTCGGAATGCTACACACAGACCGGAACTCGACACCCCACGTTTCCAATGAGAACGCCTCGACGCTTTCGGTGTCACGGAGCGGTATCGTGCTGATGGAAAGAAGATAGGTTCTGGGATGGTCGACCGGCGCCGCGCCGATCGCAAGTATCGCCAAGGGCAAATAGCGTCTCATACGCGCAGCGTTGCACCGGAACGTAACGGCTGCAACTGGGCGCCTGCGGAAGGTCTGGTGTTGTTCCGCGACCGGGGGATAGCTGCCTTCCCTCACCTTGGGCGCAACGACCCATAACTCGCCACTCGGAGCAGGATATCTGCTCCCGGAAGCGGACGTCCTCTGTGGATGGCTCCCGCGTTGCAAGGTAATTCGACGTTCTGACGTGGAGTCGGGCGCAGTCCTTTGTTCGGCCTGTTTGCGCAGTCGCTGAAGACTGCTGGCCCTGATGGGGTCCGCGAGTCAGGTCCCATTCCGTTCAACAGGCTATGACGCCTTAGACGTCCGTTGGGTTCTCCTTGCCCCCGGTCTGACCGGTTCGCCATCACATCGCATCGCGCTTACAACATCGTGAAGCTGGTCTCCTTTGTCTCGGCGGTTTCCAGCTAAATCGTCATGCGGCGAGCCTGGGCTGATGCCGCGCTTGGTATGTCTCGCCGCGCACCATGATCGCCCAGACCACCCGGGCGGTTCTGTTCGCCATCGCGACGGCCGCAACGCGTGTTGGCTTGCGCGCGAGCAGCGCCACAAGCCGTGGATCGGCGGTCTCTGGCGTTTGCTTTACGCCTCTGATCGGTGAGGTCATACCGACGACGAGCAGCGTACGAAGGTATTTGTCGCCCATCTTGGTGATGTGCCCGAGCCGCTCTTTGCCACCACTCGAGTGTTGACGCGGCGTCAGTCTTAACCACGCGGCGAACTCGCGCCCCGAGCGGAAGTGGTACGGGTCGGTGACCGATGCGGCGAGCGCTGTCGCGCCGATCGTGCCGATGCCGGGGATCGACATGAGGCGGCGAGCCGTATCGTTGGTCTTCTGCCAAGCGAGCAGATCGAGGTCGATCTCCCGACACTGCGTGGGTATCGAGCTTGCTGGGACAAGCGCCAGACGATCTTTGCTGCCTCTGACGGTATGTCTGGCGCCTCGCCGTCGACGATCGATCGCGCCATCTCCAACGCGCGGTGAAGCCCTTGCAAGATATCGATGCCGAACTCGGCCAGCAGGTCCCGCGTCCTGTGCATCGATAGCGCCGCCTGCTGCTCCGGC
Organism: Sphingomonas sp. GC_Shp_3; assembly: GCF_026540945.1. NCBI lineage: Bacteria > Pseudomonadati > Pseudomonadota > Alphaproteobacteria > Sphingomonadales > Sphingomonadaceae > Sphingomonas > Sphingomonas sp. GC_Shp_3. Next base: position 209,973 of record NZ_JALNUT010000005.1, on the reverse strand, counting down.
GACTTCACCGGTACGAAGCGCATAGCTTTCACACTTTGGCACCTAGATGCCGTGAGCGGGAGCCATCCACCTCATTCGTTCAGGATTGACTCGGGCGTCCATGGGCACCTCTCCGCGAGACAAGGGCAACTACGTCGGCTTAACGGTTTATCGACTGCTAAGTGGTAGCGTCCTGCCGGGGAGTAGCGGTGTTGCACGGCAGAACAGAGCGAAATAAGCGGGTTTTCAATGTGCGGCTGATTGCTGCTCTCCTCATTCCTGTTCTTACCGTGGCGCTTGGTCTCACAATCTTCGCGTTCTCCGCTCTTCGAGGCGCCGCCTCTCAAGCTGATCGCGTCTCCGTCAACCGGCAGGAGCAGGAGGTGAAGCTCGCGATCAACGATGCATTGGACGAGCTTGCGCAAAGCCAAGCGGGTGTAGCGATCTGGAGCCCGTTGGTGCTGGAGCTTCGTAAGCCCCATCCTAACTGGGGGTGGGTCGACGATAACGTCGGCGTCTGGCTGAATTACGTGTTCGCGCATGATGTGGACATCATCCTGAACGCCGATGATAAGGCGGTCTACGTGATGCGTGATGGCGTGCGCGCTACGCCTGTCAGCTTTGCTGCCTACGCCCGGGCTGCGCAGCCTCTGATCGAAGCCGCGCGCGGACGGACGCATGAAGCGCCCAATCCTCACGAGCGACTGCCAGGACGCGCCCTCAGCGCTACTTCGACAGTAAGGACCTCCACCCGCTCCATCCATGCCACCGACCTGGGCGTGGTCATGGGACGTCCCGCGGCGATGAGTGTCATGCGTCTGATCCCGGACACGAGCAAAGTTGCAGCCGCGCCGGGGCGAGAACCTCTGCTGGTCAGCATTAGATACCTGGATGCCGGCTTCACGCAGAACCTGGTGAAATTACAATCGATTACCGGTGCTCGCATACAGCGTTCCCACCAGCTGAAACCGAGCGAGCACGGCGTAACTCTTGTCTCCAGCCGGGGAGGCAATCTCGGTTTCTTCGTCTGGCGGCCGGATCGGCCCGGACGTGCGGTATGGAGCTCGATGGCGCCAAGCGCGGGTGCTGCATTGGTTGCACTGCTCGCCGCGCTGGGCGTGCTGCTCTTCAGCGTGGCGAAGCTGATGCGCAAAGATGCTGTGTCACTCAGGCAGCTCGCCGCGGCTCACGTCGAACTGCAAGCAAAGGAAGCGCAGGCCCACCATTTGGCTTACCATGATGTTCTCACAGGTCTGCCAAACCGTGCTCATATCAACGCGGTCATCGATCATAAGGTGTCCGATGCGCATGCGGAGCGTCTTTGGGCTGTTCTGCTTGTTGATCTGGATAGGTTCAAGCAAGTCAACGACACGCTGGGGCATGCCGGCGGTGACCAGCTCATCCAGCTGGTCTCGGCGCGTCTTCGCGGCCTGATCAATCCGGGCGACGTCGTTGCCCGGTTGGGCGGCGATGAGTTCGCGATACTCCTGGACGACCGTTTGAACCTGTCGGATATCGAGGAGACCGCTCAAGCAATGGTGGATGCGGTCCGCGAGCCATTCGCCATCCTCGGCACCAGCGTGTTCATCGGTGCCAGCATCGGCATTGCTTGTGCGCAATCCTGCCGCAGCGACCGCGCCGAACTGATGCGCATGGCCGACATCGCTATGTACCGTGCCAAGGCCGAGGGGCGTGACGGGTATCGACTGTTCAGCACGGGCATGGATGAGAGCGTCAAAATGCGTCGCGGACTCGAGTACGACCTTCGCGATGCGCTCGCGCGCAAGCAGGAGCTCTTCGTCAACTACCAGCCGCAGATGGATGGCACCGGCACGCAGATCATCGGCCTTGAGGCCTTGCTACGCTGGCAGCATCCGGTCCGCGGCCTTCTTTCGCCCGACGCCTTCATCCCGATTGCCGAGGAAACCGGCTTAATATGCGAGCTTGGCCACTTTGTGTTGCGCGACGCCTGCGACGTCGCTCGCGCATGGCCATCCCTTTCGGTAGCGGTGAACCTGTCGCCAGTGCAATTCCGCTCGGGCGATCTCGCCGCCGAAATACGCGCGATTGTACAAGAGTCGGGAGCCAGGCCTGCACAGATCGAGCTTGAGGTGACGGAGAGCGTTCTCCTCGACAACGACGCAGTCGTCCGAGCGGTTCTAGCCGAGCTCCGTAGTGCAGGCTTTCGTATCGCACTGGACGACTTCGGAACAGGGTATTCGAGCCTGAGCTATCTCAGCAAGTTTCAGGTGGACAAGATCAAGATTGACCGGAGCTTCACCAGCCGCCTCGGGGAGGTAGATGACGCCGCAGCCATTATCCATGCTGTGGTGCGCCTGGGTCACGCAATGGGCCTGTCCGTGTCGGCTGAAGGAGTCGAAACGCGCGAGCAGCGCGCTTTTCTCGAAGGCGCTGGCTGTAATGAGTTACAGGGCTTTCTTTTCTCTGAAGCCCTTCCACCGGCGTCGCTAGCGCAACTCATGAAACGCTTGCGGTATGCAGCTTGACCCACAGCCGGACATTCAGAGCCTATTTTGCGCCGCCTAGTCTCTGCCGTTTGTTCATCGATCGATCGTGACGTCGCCAACGATGGTGGAAGCATGACCGCGGCCCCGCAACGCTTTGATAAGGACCGCCATCGCGGGCGAGAGCTGCCGCCTGCTCGGATAGTAAAGATGGTAGCCTGGGAACGGCGGACACCAATCCGACAGCAAGCGCCCCCAACCGGGCCTCAGCAATGTCGGCGGCGATATACTCCTCCGGCAAATAAGCGATCCCGACGCCATCCCGCGCTGCCTGGAGCGCGAGCGCGATGTCGTTGACGATCACCTGCCCCTCAACCCGCACCGTAAGCTCGCGGCCGTCATGCTCAAACTCCCAGGCGTAGAGTCCGCCATGCGTCGGAAAGCGCAGGTTGATGCAGTGTGGGAGGCGAGCTCACGCGGGCTCGCCGGCGTCCCGCGGGCTGCGATAGGCCGGCGACGCCACCGCGGCCATCCGCATGTCGGGACCGATCCGGATTGCGATCATGTCCTGACCAACCGTCTCGCCGAGGCGGATGCCGGCGTCGAACCGCTCGGCGACGATGTCTACGAAGCCCGCGTCGATCGCGATCTCAACTTGAATATCGGGATAGGCCGGCAGCAGCTCGGCAAGGGCCGGCCACAGAATCGCCTGTGCCGCGTCGATGCCGGTGGTGATGCGGATCGTGCCCGCCGGCTTGTCACGTAAGCCCGCCAGCGCGGCGAGCTCGGCATCGATCCCGTCGAGGTGCGGCCCAATTGCGCCAACCAGACGCTCGCCAGCCACGGTTGGCGCGACGCTGCGGGTAGTGCGGGTCAGAAGCCGCACGCCGACCCGATCCTCGAGCGCGCGGATCGAGTGGCTGAGCGCGGACGGCGACACGCCGATCTGCGCGGCGGCGCGGGTAAAGCTGCGCTCGCGCACGATGGTGCGCAGCGCGACGAGGTCATTGATCGAATGGCGTGGCATTGCTGAGTATATCTCACAGCCGCATGCGGACTGCACCGTCTAATCAACCGAAGGCGAAAACCATATATGGCTGTCGAAGGAGACACCGCCATGGCCGACGACCAACCGATGCGGGCACCGTGGGGCGACATCGCACCGCGCCTGACTGAGATCACTGACACCGTGCTGTTCGACGACATCTGGCAGCGGCCGGACCTGTCACCGCGCGATCGGAGCCTGATCACGGTCGCGAGTCTCGTCACCGCCTATCGCCAGAACGAGCTACCGTTCCATTTGAAGAAGGCGATCGAGAACGGCGTGACCAGGGACGAACTGGTCGAGGCGGTCACCCATCTCGCCTTCTACGCCGGCTGGCCGACCGCCAGCACCGCGATCGGCATCATGCGTGACGTGTTCGCCGATGCCGACGGCTCGACCCAGTGAAAGGACATCCCATGCAGACCCGCGAACTCGGCCGCAGCGGCCTCCACGTCTCCGCCCTCGGCCTCGGCTGCATCCCCAGCGCCGGGCGCTGGATGGCATAGGCTGGATCGAGCGCCGGCAGATGGTCGGATTGGGCGAGGTCGCGAAGGGGCATCAGCCAAATCCAATCCGAAGCGTGAGCGCCGCAAGGGTGATGAGCAGAACGGGCACGGTCAGCGTGATCCCGACCCGGAAATAATAGCCCCACCCGATCCGCACGCCCTTTTGCCCCAGGACGTGCAGCCACAGGAGCGTCGCGAGCGAGCCGATCGGCGTTAGCTTGGGACCTAGGTCGCAGCCGATCACGTTGGCGTAGGTCATCGCTTCCTTAATCGGTCCCGCAGTGTGCACGGCGTCTATCGAAAGCGCGCCAACCAGCACGCTCGGCATGTTGTTCATGACCGACGACAGGACGGCCGCGATCACGCCCGTCCCCAGCGCAGCACCCCACACGCCGCCTTGAGCGGTACGAGCGAGCAACGCCGCAAGATGATCCGTCAGACCCGCGTTCCGCAGGCCATAAACGACTAGGTACATGCCCAGCGAGAAGATCACGATCTGCCACGGGGCGCCCCGCACCACCTTGCGCGTCTCGATCACATGGCCCCTGCCGGCGATCACCAGCAGCAGGATCGCCCCGGCAGCAGCAACGGCGCTGACCGGCACGCCCAGCGGTTCGAGCAGGAAGAAGCCGGCGAGCAGAAGCGCAAGGACGATCCAACCGGCACGAAAGGTCGCCGCATCGCGGATCGCGTCACGCGGCACGCGGAGCGCCGCCACGTCATAGGTCGGCGGTATGTCGCGGCCGAAGAACAGCAGCAGCGCACCCAGCGTCGCGGCGATCGACACAAGATCGACCGGCACCATCACGCTCCCATACGCGCTGAAGCCAAGGTGGAAGAAGTCGGCCGACACGATGTTGACGAGGTTGGACACGACGAGTGGCAGGCTCGCAGTATCGGCGATGAACCCCGCCGCCATGACGAAGGCGAGAGTGGCCTTGTCGCCGAAGCCCAGCGCCCGAAGCATGGCGATGACGATGGGTGTGAGGATCAGGGCCGCGCCATCGTTCGCAAACAGCGAAGACACGGCCGCGCCGAGCAGCACGACCAAGGCGAACAGCCGGCGCCCCTGGCCCCTACCCCAGCGGGCGACGTGGAGCGCCGCCCACTCGAAGAACCCGGCTTCATCGAGCAGCAGGCTTATGATGATGATCGCGACAAATGCGGCGGTAGCGTTCCAGACGATCCCCCACACCACCGGCACGTCGGACAGCGTGACGACGCCCGCGAGCAGCGCCACGATTGCGCCGGCAAACGCGCTCCACCCGATCCCGAGCCCCTTGGGCTGCCAGATGACGAGCGCGATCGTGGCGACGAAGATCAGGACCGCAAGCAGCATCAGACGACGCGTTGCCCCGAGACGTCCACCACCTGTTCGCCATCCTCCTTGGCAAAGGCGCCGAGCTGGTCAGCGGGCAGGAGGTCAAGCACGGCCTCAGACGGCCGGCAGAGTTTCACGCCAAGCGGCGAGACGACCAGCGGCCGGTTGATGAGGATCGGGTGCGCCATCATCGCATCGACCAGCACGTCGTCAGGCAGCGACGTGTCGCCCAGCCCACGGTCCACATAGGGCGTGCCCTTCTCGCGCAACAGCTCGCGGGGCGTCATGCCGGCGCGCTCGATCAGTTGGACGAGCAGCGCGCGCAAGGGCGGGGTCTTCAGATACTCGACCACATGCGGCTCAATGTCGGCGTTGCGGATCATGGCTAGGGCGTTGCGCGATGTGCCGCACTCGGGGTTGTGATAAATGACGGTATCGACAGCCACGACGCTTTCTTTCAACAGCAGGGGGCGAGTTCAGCGATAAGCGGCGCGCACAGCTCGGCGCTACCAGCGCAGCAGTCCTTGAGCAGAAACAGCGTCAGCGCGCGCAGGCCGTCCAGATCGGCACGGTAGATGATCGAGCGGCTATGCCGTTCAGCGCGGACGAGGCCGGCGCGTGCCAGAATGCGGAGGTGCGACGACATGGTATTTTGCGGCACGTCGAGCTGGCGGGCGATTTCGCCCGCAGCCATGCCGTCCGGCTCATGTCGCACCAGCAGGCGGAACACATCGAGGCGTGTGCCCTGCGCTAATGCGCCCAGCGCAGCGATAGCCGAATCGTTCTCCATATATCCAGCATAGTAGATGTATGGCTGCTGGCTAGAGTCGAGTGTCGAGTGTCGAGTGTCGAGTTTGGTGTGCTGCCGGTAGATCTCGTTGGCAAACACGCGATGCCTCCTTTCCCGCGCCGCCGCGAAGACTCAGAAACGGACATCATTGAAGCATCTGCGCTCCTCGAAAGCGGTCATTCGTTCATTGACGGCTTAAGCCAGAATCGCCGCTGCCGACATCGACTTGCCGCGTAATCGGCGGCGCATGCGCTTTCACAAGACCAGGAAGAGGCCGAATAGGAGATCATATTGGAAGCGTCGCCCTAGCAGGCGGCGTTGACCCGCAGAGACGCCGACGCGCCGATCACGGCATGGGGAATTCACCCGCTTGGCTGAGGCATTTTCCCGAGCCCAACGGTCAACGCCGATCGAAGGACAACCGCAGCGTCGCTTGTGAAGTGCAATCCTAATTGTCGCCGTCCTCCCGATGCGACATTGATGCAGACATGCAAACCGACTCTACCGGATCTGTCGACGAAAGCCTGTCCGGCCGACAGGCACGTCTGATCATCGAGAACGCGATCGACTACGCCATAGTCGGCTTGGACCTCGCCGGCACGATCACGTCGTGGAACATCGGCGCGCAGCGGATCATGGGTTGGAGCGCGAGCGAGGCTATCGCCCAGCCGGTCGACCTGTTCTTCACCCCCGAGGACGTCGAGAGCCGCATTTCTGAAGCCGAGATGAGCGCGGCCGTCCGTCACGGTCGCGGCGTCGACGAGCGTTGGCACCTGCGACGGGACGGATCACGCTTCTGGGCCAATGGCGAGATGATGCCGCTGCGCGGCAACGGCGGTAATCTCGAAGGGTACGTGAAGATCCTGCGCGACCGCACCGAGCAGCATTATACCAGGGTCGCGCTGTCGGAGAGCGAGGATCGCTACCGGTCGCTGTACGACAGCATCGACGAGGGCTTCTGTCTGATCGAGGTGCGCTGCGACGACACCGCCCAGCCGATCGACTATCGCTTTCTGGAGGTGAACCCCGCCTTCGAACGCCAGACAGGCTTGGCCGACGCACCCGGCAATTGGATGCGGGACCTCGTGCCCGATCACGAGCAGCACTGGTTCGACATGTACGCGCGCATCGCGCGGTCGGGCCAATCGCAGCGATTCACGCTGCCGGCCGAAGCACTCGATGGTCGCTGGTACGAGGTGTTCGCGTACCGCGTCGGCCAGCCGGAGGAGCGGTTGGTCGCCATTCTGTTCAGCGACATCAGCGAGCGGAAGTCCGGTGAGGCGCGCTTGCGGGCGAGCGAGGAGCATCAGCGCGGACTCAATGCCTCGCTCCGCAGCAGCGAAGCCAACCTTCGCCTTTTGCTCGATTCGATCAGCGAAGGCTTCTACGCCGTCGATCAGACCGGCCTGACCACAACCTGCAACGCTGCGTTCCTGCGCATGATGGGGTTGACCAGCGCCAAGGACGTCATTGGCCGTCGACTGCACGACATCATTCACCACACTCATGTCGACGGCTCGCCCTATCCCGAAGCACAATGCCCGATCTACCGGGCCGCGCGGGACGGCACGCCCGCACACGTCAGCGAGGAGCTGTTCTTTCCCATCGGCGGCGAGCCGCTGTGGGTGGAGTACCGGGCAACGCCGATCATCCAGGACGGCAGACTGGGTGGCGCGATCTGCACCTTCCAAGACATCAGCGAGCGTCGGGAGCGAGAGGCGAAGAAGGCGGGCGTGGAAGCGCGGCGTACGGGTCTGCTTACTCTTGGCGATGCCCTCCGCAACATGGAATGCCCGATCGCCATGGCCGCTGCCGCAGCCGAGATCGTTGGACGCACGCTCGATGTCAGTGCCGCAGGATTCGGCCGAATCGATGCGTCGGACGAGACACTGCTGATCGAGCGCGATTGGGCGATCGCTCCGCAGTACGGGATCGCAGGCGAACATTCGATGCGGAACTACGGCTCGTACATCGATGACCTGATTGGCGACCGTACCGTTGTGATCGCCGACGTGCGGACCGACCCGCGAACGTCTGCTTTTCCCGAAGCATTCGACGCCGTCGGCGTGAGCGCCCTCGTGAACGCACCCGTGGTGGAAAAGGGAAGGCTGACCGCTCTCTTCTGCGTGCTATCACAACGAGCGCGCACCTGGACGACCGACGAAGTCGACTTTGTTCAGCAGGTAGCCGAGCGGACCCGGATTGCGATCGAGCGCCGCCGCACCGAACTGGAGTTGCAAGCGCTCGCGGGCTCGTTGCAGGAGCAAGTGGAGGAGCGCACGCAGGAGCGCGACCGCGTCTGGCAGGTAAGCCGCGACCTGCTCGGGGTAGCGAGTGCAGAGGGCGTGTGGCTCAGCGTCAATCCAGCCTGGTCGCGGGCCCTCGGCTGGCCGGCGGAGGCCATTGTCGGCAGAACATCCGAATGGCTGGAGCACCCGGACGACCGTATCAAGACGCGGCAGGAGGTGGGGCGGCTCGCCGAGGGGTTCACCACCTTGTCCTTCGAAAACCGGTTCCGAACCAAGGACGACGGATATTGCGATCTCGCCTGGTCCGCGGTGCCGGCCGGGGGATTGCTTTACTGCGTGGCGCGGGATGTCACCGAGCAGAAGGAGCGCGACGCGGCGCTGCTCAAGGCGGAGGAACAGCTACGCCAAAGCCAGAAGGTGGAGGCGGTGGGCCAGCTCACCGGCGGCGTCGCGCACGACTTCAACAACCTGCTCACCGTGATCCGCGGCTCGGTCGACCTCCTGCGGCGTCCGAATCTGCCCGAAGAAAAGCGAGAGCGCTACATCGCGGCGATCTCGGACACCGCCGACCGCGCGACCAAGCTGACCAGCCAGCTGCTTGCCTTTGCTCGACGTCAAGCGCTCAAGGCGGAGGTGTTCGATGTCTCCCTGAGCATCGCCAGCCTCCGCGACATGCTGGGCACGCTGACCGGCTCGCGCATCGCCATTGAGGTGGAGGTCCCCGACATCCCCTCCCTCATAAAGGCCGACCGCAGCCAATTCGACACCGCGTTGGTCAACATGGCCGTGAACGCGCGCGACGCGATGGGCGGCGAGGGCACGCTGACGATCGGCGTTCACGAGGTGAACGGCATTCCTGCAGTGCGCTCGCATCCAGCAGTGCCCGGCCGATTTGTCGCGATCTCCCTGCAGGACACCGGCGGCGGCATCGTGCCGGACCAGATCGAACGCATATTCGAGCCCTTCTACACGACGAAGGGCGTCGGCCATGGCACTGGTCTAGGTCTCAGTCAGGTGTTCGGGTTCGCTAAACAATCTAGCGGAGAGGTGATCGTCAGCAGCGTGCTTGGCGAAGGCGCCACCTTCACCCTCTACCTCCCGAAAGCTGCTGACGATGTTCGGGAGGCAGGCGGACTCACAGAGGACGGCGGCTCGCCTCTGCTGCCGGGTGCCTGCATTCTCGTCGTGGAGGACAATAGCGAGGTGGGCTCGTTCGCAACGCAGGCGTTAAGCGAGCTTGGCTTCAAAACCAAGCTGGCGATAGACGCGGCCAGTGCGCTCGTCGAACTTGGCAGCGACGGCCACTTCGACATGGTTTTCTCTGATGTGGTTATGCCCGGCATGTCTGGGATCGAGTTGCGCGAGGCAGTGCGCCGACAATTCCCGCACTTACCCGTTGTTCTCACCAGCGGGTACAGCAGCGTTCTTGCCGAGCAGGATGGCGCCGACTTCGAACTGTTGCAAAAGCCCTACTCGCTCGAGGAACTGGCGAAGGCTCTGGCCAAGGCAGCAAGTAGCCACGGTCGTGGGTAGGGCTTTAAAGGTGAAATGACCCAGTTCCAGACATTCGCGACGCGTTTTTGGCTTCCCAACTCTGGTCGCCCGTTCATGTCGCTTGACCGATCGGTATCAGGCGCTTGGAAGTGACGTGCTCCCCGTTTTCAGGCCGCTGATAACTCAGCTTCGGTGTCCATATGCCCTTGGCGGGAGCGGTTCGTAAACTCGGCGGGTGCCAAACCCGCCAAGGCTGCTGTGCGGACGCACGGTGTTTTAATCCGTCCGCCATGCCTCGATGATCCGTCTTGCCGTCGCTAGCGATGGGAACAGCTGTTCGTTCAGGCACTCGTCGCGCAAGCGACCATTAAAGCTTTCGACGAAGCCGTTCTGCTGCGGCTTGCCCGGCGCGATGTAGTGCCACTCGACCCCTGTGTCCTGGCACCTTGTCCCAGCTGACTGAGGGCATGACGATGCAGATCAGGGTGGCAAGCACCCGAACAATGGCCTTCATCGCGCACGCTCCTCGTAACTCACGCGCTTGTACCGCAGGTGTCTGTATGCGCCAGCCAGACATTCATCGCGAGCGATGCTGCTAAGCGCTTCTCTGCCGATGGCGACTCCGAAGTCGACAGCCGCGCGACGCCATGCATCTGACGCATGGCATTGGGAAGTCTGCGACCGCACAGACCCGCTTGCGGTCATTCAGCACTACCATCGTCCTTCCCACAAGCGGACGTTCGTTCATTGTCATGACACGGTTCCCGCAGCCGTTTCACTGCGAAGATGATAATGCTGACGCCGAATACGTTCTATGCCGCCAATCACGCTACGCGGGGCGCCTCCGGCAGATCGCGCGCCGCTGCTGCGCGAAAGTCGGTGAGAGCCCGCACCTTGACGCTGGTTGGTGCCGAGAGTGGTAGTAGACGTACAGAAGGGAGACGTCATTCAGCCGATCCGGGAAAAGCTCCACGAGCAAGGGGCCGCTCGCCTGAGTGGCGGATGCACTTGCCGATTGCGCGCTGACTCGCGTGCTACCGGACTGAACGTATCCGAAGGAGCCGCTTTACATCGACTACCCCACCCGCCGCCAACAGTCCGCCGCGCTGCGCGCCGTCGTCGCGTTCGCCAAATCATGTCGGCAGGGACGCGCGGCACCGCCGTACATCGTCAACACGCCGAGCCGACGTATTGGCGACAGGGTATAACCCCGCCGCTAAAATCCACTTATAATCGCTGCATTTCACGGTTGCGTTGCGCCGAAAGTGAGGGTCCGCGCGGATCGGTGGATCCCAGAGCCGAACTGATCGTTACGGAGGTAGCAATCGGGGGGCAATCTTGTTCATTTTACATCTCGCGTTGGGCGGGTGTCTTCACGCGCCGCCCGTCGCCTTTGGAATCACTGCCGATACCGGTGGACATATCGCCTATGTCATGGATGCAGCGCTTGCTCAGGTACGCCATAACGGCATGACCCACGTATCGATCGTAACCCGCCTGTTCGAGGATGCGCGCCTGTCGCCCCGCCATGCGTGCGTGAGCGAAGTCCTCGCAGAAAACGTCACCATCGATCGGATAGCGACCGAGGATCGGCGGTATCTTGAAAAGGAAGCGCTGGCGGCGGATCTCAACGCCTTTACGGAGGCGTTTTGCAGCCATATCGCGCGTCTGCCGCGACGCCCCGACGTGATCCACGCGCATTTCGCCGATGCGGCGGCGGTGGCCATCACGGCGCGGCAGCGGTTTGGCATCCCATTCGTCTATACGCCGCATGCACTCGGCATCGACAAGCGTGTGCAGGGCTGTGCGGGCGACGGTATGGATGCGCGTATTCAGGCCGAGCGCACCGCGCTCGCGGCGGCGGACGGCATCATCGTCTCGACGCACGATGAAGCCGAACGCCAGGTGCGCGCCTATGGCGTGGCGGTCGACGGCCGTATCCATTGCCTGCCCCCCGGCGTACCGCAGCGTCCCGCCCCGAACGGCGCGACGACACTGGCGGAACGGCTGGGCGAATGGCTTGATGCGCCGGAAAAGCCGATCATCCTCGCGATCGCGCGACCGGTCGCGAAAAAGAACCTCGTCGCGCTGATCCGCGCGTTCGCGGCGACGCCGGCGCTGCGCGATCGCGCTAATCTCGTCATTCTCGCCGGCCAGCACGACCGGTCGTGTACGCCCGAGGAACAGGGCGTGCTGACGGAGATGCGGGCGCTCGGCGCGGACCCGGTACTGCGCGGGCGCATGGTCCTGCCGCGCGCGCATGACGCGGACGACGTGTCGGCGCTGTATGCGTTGGCGGCGCGCGGTGGCGTGTTCGTCAATCCCGCGCTGCACGAGCCGTTCGGGCTGACGCTGATCGAGGCGGCGGCAATGGGCGTGCCGGTGGTCGCGACCGGCAACGGCGGCCCGCGCGAGATTGTCGAGACGATCGGTCACGGCCTGCTCGTCGATCCGCGCGACGACGCCGCTATCGCGCAAGCCTGTCTGGCGATCATCGCCGACCCGGCGCTGCACCGCCGCTTCAGCGACGCGGCGATCGGCCAGGTCGGCGCATACGACTGGTCACGCTACGCCGCCGGGAGCCTCGCGGTATACGACGAAATCGGCACGGTGCGGCCTGCGCTGCTGGCCTGCGATATCGACAATACGCTGACCGGCTGCGCCTCCGGCGCGCAAGCCTTTGCGGAATGGCGCACGGCCAGCGCGTTTCCCTTCGTCGTCGCGACCGGGCGCTCGTTCAATGCGGCGCGCGCGGTGCTGCGGCAATGGCAATTGCCCGATCCCGACGCCTATATCGTCGATGTCGGCACGCGCATGATGATCGCCGACCATACCGGTCGCTGGACCGCCTGCCCGGCCTATCACGCCGCGCTCGATCACGATTGGGACCGTGCGGGCGTAGTCAAAGCGCTCGCGCCGCTCGGGATCGAACCGCAGCCGGTGGAGACGGAAGGCCCGCACAAGCTCAGCTTCTTCGGGACGGCAGCCGATGCGCTACGCATCCGCACCACGCTCGCGGCGGCTGGTCTCGGCGCGCGCGTCATCTTCTCGCACGGTCGGCTGATCGATGTGATCGCGCCGATGGGGGGCAAGGCGGCGGCGGTCGGCGCCTATGCCGCGCGCCACGGCCTGTCGCTCGCCCAGTGCATCGCGGCGGGCGACAGCGGCAACGATGCCGACATGCTCGAAGCCTGCGGCCGCGCCATCGTCGTCGCCAATGCCAGCGACGAACTGGCGACGCTGACGCCGCGCAGCGGCCTGCACCGCGCGCGCGCGCGGCATGCGGCGGGGGTGATGGAGGGGCTGGAACGGCTTGGTCTGACGGCGCCGGTGACGGTCGCGGCATGACGCAACCCTTCGGCTATTTCGTCCATCATCAGGGGCGCGGCCATGCCGAGCGCTGCGCGGCTATCGCCAACGCGCTGCCGGTCACGCGCCCGCTGACGATCTTCTGCGCGCGCGACGATATCTTTCCGGCGCTGCCCGCGCACGTCGAGATCGTGCGTATCCCCTCGCTGTTCGAGCCGGGCGGCGGCGAGGCGACGACGATGGACGATATCGCCACGCCGGCGACGCTGCATTGCGCGCCGCTCGGTTGGCCGGGCATCCGCCGCGCGATGGCGACGATCGCGAAGTGGTTCGACAGCGCGAACCCCGCACTGATGATCTGCGACGTCTCCGCCGAAATCGCGCAGCTCGCCCGGATATGCAGTGTGCCGCATGTGAAGGTGTTGCAGCATGGCGATCGCGGCGACCCCGGCCACCGCGCCGCCTATGACGGCGCGGCCGGGCTGCTCGCCGCCTTCCACGCCGATCTCGCCCAGCCCGAATGGGACGCGGCGATGCGGGCGAAGACCTGTTTCGCCGGTGGTCTCGGCGTCGATATCTGCGTGCCGGAGCGCGAGCTTGCCCGGCGGCGCATCGGCATCGGCGCGGATGAGGAGATGATCCTCGTCCTGTCGGGCGGGGGTGGCGATGGTTTCGGCCAGGCGCCGCTCGCGGTCGGCGCACGTGCGAGACCGGGCACACGGTGGATCACGATCGGCCCGGTGCAGCGCGACTGGCACGCGACCGAGCCGGCGAATATCGAGCATCGCGGCTGGGTCGACAACGCCGCCGAATATGTCGCCGCGGCCGACCTCGTCATCGCATCGACCGGTAACACCACCTGCCAGCAAATCCTCGCGGCGGCGCGGCCGTGGCTGGCGATCCCCGAGTGGCGCTATTTCGACGAGCAGCACCGCAAGGCCGAAGCGCTGGCGGCGGCGGGGGTCGCATGCGCGCGCCCGCACCTGCCGTCCTCGGCCGATGCGTGGGAACAGGCGCTCGCCGAAACGCGCGCCACGCATCGCCCCGACGCGCAGCGCGGCATGATCGCCGATACGCCCGCGCACGATACCGCGATGTGGCTCGAGGCACTGGCGACCCGCCTGTGGACGCTCGCGCCAGCCGCTACCCTGCCCTTAGATCTTACCGGAGCTTGACCCCAATGGATGCCGTTTCCGTCGTTACGCTGGCCGGGGGTCGCCCGGATCATCTCTACAATCTCGTACTGGGTCTCGGCCGCCAGACGCAGCGTCCGGTCGAACTGATCGTCGCGGTGTTGCAAGACGAACCCTATGTGCTGCCCGAAGCGCCGTTTCCAGTGCTCCAGATGATGATGGCCGCGCCCGAACTGGCGCTCGCCGCCGCCCGCAACACGGCGGCGCGCGCGACGACGGGGGACGCAATCGTCTTTCTCGACATGGATTGCATCCCCACGCCCACGCTCGTCGCCGATTACGCGCGGCGGCTGGACGAATTCGACGGGCTGCTGATGGGTGAGGTGATGTACCTGCCCGGCAACGCCACGCAGGGCGACTGGTCATATGACGCCTTCGCGGAGGTGGCGGTGCGCCACTCCGACCGGCAGGGGCCGCCCGCCGATGGCATCCAGCTCTGCACCGATTATCGTTGTTTCTGGTCGCTCAATTTCGCGATGCGCCGCGCGACCTTCCTCGCGAGCGGCGGGTTCGACGAACGCTATGTCGGTTATGGCGGCGAGGATACCGATTACGGCAAGACGATCGATCAGGCCGGCATCCCGATCGGCTGGATCAAGGGCGGGCTCGCCTATCATCAGTATCACCCGCACCACATGCCCCCGGTCCATCATCTCGACAGCGTAGTGCGCAACGCCGAATTGTTCGAAACCAAATGGGGCTATCGAACGATGGGGCACTGGCTGCATGCCTTCGAACTGATGGGGCTGATCGATCAGGCGCCCGGCCGGCCGATCCGCATCCTGCGCCGCCCCGATGCCGACGATCTCGCGCTGACTGGGCAGCAGAGCCACCAGCCCTATTCGAACACCACCACCGTCATCCGTATTCTCGAAGCCCGAGCGGCGGCGTGAGGATCGCGCTGCTGGCGCACGCCCGCCAGCCGATCGCGCAACCCTTCATGGGCGGGATGGAGTCGCATAGCTGGTATCTGGCGGACGGGCTGATGGCGCGTGGGCACGATGTGGTGCTGTTCGCGGCCGGCGACAGCGATCCGCGCTTCGCCATCGACCCGGTGGTTGACGAACATTACGAGCGCACCTTCCCCTGGGCCGAGCACCGCGGATCGGCGCCGCTGATCGCGCATCTCGACGCGGGATACGCAGCCGCCTGCGACCGGATCGCGGAGGGCGGCTTCGACGTGGTGCACAACAACAGCCTTCATCGCTTCGCGATCGAGCCGCGCCGCACGGCGGTGGTGCCGACGGTCACGTCATTGCACGTCCCCCCGTATGATGCCTTGCACTGGTTCGTGAAGGCCAGCGCCACGCCCGGTCATCATCTCACCGTCACGTCTGAGCGGCAGATGGCGGCATGGTGGCCGGACGGCGCGCCGCCAAGGGCATCGGTGCTGCACAACGGCATCGATCCTGCGGCATGGCCGTTCGTCGCGACCGGTGACGGCAGCGCGGTCTGGTGCGGCCGCATCACCCCCAACAAGGGCACACATCTCGCGGTCGCCGCCGCGCGGATGGCGGGCGTGCCGCTGACGTTGTTCGGGCAGATCGAGGATCCCGATTACTGGCACGCGCAGGTCGAGCCCTTACTGGGCGGCGACATCCGCTATGGCGGCCACCTGCACGGCGCGGCGCTCGCTGCCGAGATGGGGCGCGCATCGGTGTTCCTGTTCACGCCGTGCTGGGACGAGCCGTTCGGCCTCGTCGCGATCGAGGCGATGGCGTGCGGCCTGCCGGTCGCCGCGCTCGACATGGGCGCCGCGCGCGAGGTGATCGGCGAGGCCGGCCGCTTCGCCCCCGCCAACGATGGCGCGGCGCTGGCCGAGGCGATCGGCGCGGCGATGGCAATCCCGCCCCACGTGCCGCGCGATCGCGTCGATCGCCTGTTCACACGCGACCGCTGGCTCGACGCGTGCGAGGCGCTGTACCATCAGGTCCAGCCAGTCCCCGCATGACCAGCATGGCCGAGGGCATTGCGGCCCAACACGCGTTGCTGGACATACTGTATCGCCGCCATGTCGAGCCGGGGCAGGCCTATGCGCTGGTCGATTTTCCCGATCACGCCAATGTCGGCGACAGTGCGATCTGGTTGGGCGAGACGCGGATGCTGCGCGCGATCACCGGGCGATCGCCCGATTATGTCGCAACATGGGATGATTTCGACGCGGCGGCGTTCCGGCGCGCTTGTCCAGACGGCGTCCTCTTCCTGCATGGCGGCGGCAATCTCGGCGATATCTGGCTGCATCATCAGACGTTCCGCGAGACCATCCTGCGTGACATCCGAAACCGGTCGGTCGTGCAACTGCCCCAGTCGATCCACTTCCGCGATCCCGCCCGGATCGCACCGTTCAGCGCGATCGTCGCCGATCATCCCGACTTCCACCTGTACGTGCGCGATCGTGCGAGCCTCGACTTCGCCGCACGGCATCTGGCCTGCGCGACCGATCTTGCGCCGGATTCCGCCTTCGCGCTCGGCCCGCAAGCCGCCCGCGTTGCCGCCGATTGCGACCTGCTGATGCTGATGCGCACCGATGACGAGCGTCGCGCGGAAGATCGTTCGGCCTTGTCGCGGGTGCCGGGTGCGGTGAGGCTCGACTGGCTCGACGACGACGCGCTGCCCGATCCCGCCGGCACCACCAAGGCGCAGGCGTATGATCATGTCGCGGAAGCGCGGGTCGAACGCGGCCTGCGGCTGTTGTCGCGCGGACGCAGCATCCTGACCGATCGGCTGCACGCGCACATCCTCGCGACGCTGCTCGGCATCCCGCATGTCGCGCTCGACAATGATTACGGCAAGATCTCCGCCTATATCCGCTGCTGGACGGAAGGTATCGACGGCGTGCGGGCCGCACCCTCGATTGAAGCGGCGGTCGCGTCGCTCGGCGTGGCCGCATGACCGATATCAGCCTGTTGCTGTGCACCCGCGATCGTGCCGGCAGTCTAGCGGCGACGCTCGCCTCGATCGACCGCGCGATCCGCGCCGCGCCGCAT
Source organism: Sphingomonas sp. GC_Shp_3 (assembly GCF_026540945.1). Taxonomy (NCBI): domain Bacteria; kingdom Pseudomonadati; phylum Pseudomonadota; class Alphaproteobacteria; order Sphingomonadales; family Sphingomonadaceae; genus Sphingomonas; species Sphingomonas sp. GC_Shp_3. The sequence goes on along the minus strand of NZ_JALNUT010000005.1, from coordinate 192,635 downwards.
CTGACGATCGAGGTAGTGATTGTTGACAACGGCTCGACCGACGACGCCGCCGACCGGCTGGCGACGTGGCGTAAGGATCGGCCGTTCCCGGTCCATCTGCTCGCCGAGCCGCGCCCCGGCCTCGCCCGCGCGCGCAACACCGGTCTCGCCCGGACAATGGGCCGCATCGTCGCAATGACCGACGACGATTGCGTGCTCCACACCGACTATTTCGGCGCGCTAGCCGCGTGTTTCGCCGACGTGACCGGACCGACCATTATCGGCGGCCGCATCCTGCTCGGCGATCCGCGCGATATCGCGGTGACGGTGAAGCTCGAGGATCACCCGATGATCGCCGCTGCCGACCAGTTTCCCGGCGGGTTCGTGATGGGCGCGAACCTCGCCATGACGGCGGACGCGATCGCGCGGATCGGCGCGTTCGACGAGCGCTTCGGGGCGGGCGCGCGCTTCGTCTCGGCCGAGGATACCGACTTCCTGTTCCGTGCGCAGCGCCAGAACATTCCGGTCCGGTACGAGCCGCATTTCACGGTCGACCATCATCACGGCCGGCGCGACCCGGGCGATGCCGTCAAACTGCTCGCCGGCTACGCCTTCGGGGACGGCGCACTCTACGCCAAACACCTTCGCCACAGCCCGCGCATCCGCGGCTTCATCGTGAAAGACCTGCGCGATGTGATGAAGGATTTCACCGCACCGGTGACGCCGTGCGCGGGCATCCGCCGCTTCTATCTGTTCAGCCTGCGTCATAAGATCATGGGGTTCCTTGCCTATGTTGCAGCGGCGCGCCGCCTTGGCGGGATCAATGCGGGATTGGACCCGTCGCGGTGCCGCAACTTGCCCGGAACCGCTTCATGGCGCTGCGGCGGGACCCGGACTGATGCGTTGTTGCACCGATCAAGAGAATGACAATGAGCGCTGCGAAAACGAACGGTGGCTGCGCATGGCCATTGAAGTCGTCCGCTAGAAAGGCTCGGACCCCTCCGCCTCGCCGCTTGATTGCGTCATCGTGCTCGACGGCGCGGTGATCGCGGCCGAGCGAAACCAGACGCATGAACTGCCCGGTGCGACCGCCCTATCTTGTGCGGAGACGACCGGAGCACTGGCACCGAACCGTCATGAAAGCATGTCGGCGACAGTAGGATGGTAGCCCTTCCCAATGGTTATGACAGAAGCTGCGATCATAGTTACAGCTTTGCCGGAATAAAACGCGTGTTGCCGATCAGACCACGTCAAGTGGATCAAGTGGGTAAAAGCGTTCTTCTGCGATCCGTTCGGTCCGGCGGGTCATCGCCTCGACACCGCCGAACTGGAAGCCAAGTTGCGAGCTGTACGCAGTGCAGGCGGCGATACGCCGAGCGCGCGTTTTATGCGTCAGGTGTTCTATCACCGCAGGCTTGGCGGCAACGCGCTCTTCGCGGTCTGCGTAAGGCCAATCCTCCCACAGCAATACACTATCAGCGGCACACGAACGCCGTATCGCGTCCAGAACGATGTGGTGGTCGACATGATTGCCGAGGCACAAAGGCCCGAGTACGAGAGCCGGCCGTTCCGTTGCGAGGAGCCCGGCCAAGGCCGCCGCGACATCATCGACGATCCGGTCATTGGGCAGTCGTTCGGCAAACAACATCTTTGCAGAGGTGTAACCACGGTGCGGCGCTTCCAGGAACGGTAAATGGATTGCACGTGCGCCAAGCGCTTCGCACGCCATCTGGTCTTCTGCGCGGCGCAGCGCCATATAGTCGACATCGATGCCCAACCCCTTGTCGAGTTGACAGGCGAGCGCGAAACCGGTCGGGTGCCCGACGTTGCCGGTGAAGCAGGTCACTATCGTGACGGACCAGCCCTGGTCGACGCGGGACGCAAGCAGCCCTCCGGCCGAAAAGGCGGCATCGTCCAGATGAGGTGATATTGCGAGTAGCTTCATCAGTCGGTCACAGCAGATGTGGCTCGCTGCGAAAGCGGCAGGGAGTGACCGGCAACGTTGTGTCGAACGCGCTTTGCGGGCGGTCACGCAGGCTGTGGTAGATTCCGCTGATCTGCCGCCCGACGGCTTCCCAGCTATACACCCGGCGGCATTCGGCTAGTGCAGCCCTCGCCAAGCGCGCGCGCCGGTCCGCGTCGATAATGACGCTGGTCAGCGAGGCCGCCAGCGCAGGCACATCGCCGGGATCGGTCAACATCCCATTCTCGTCATCGCGGACGCAGTCGACCACGCCCACGGCATGGCACGAGACGACCGCAAGACCGCACGCCATCGCCTCAAGAATCGTGTTCGAGAACCCTTCGGCATAAGTCGGCGACACGAAGACGTCGTGCGCTCGGTACAGTTCGGGGACCGCGTCATATTCCGCATACCCGCTGAACATCACGAGATCAGCAAGCCCAAGTTCGGTGGCAAGCACCTTCGCGCGTTCGACGTCAGGGCCAATGCCAGAGATGGTTGCACGCCAGTTGCCATGTACGTCCGGTAATGCCTGCAAAAAGTCCAGCACGCCTTTGCGGCGGTCGACCCGGCCATGATACAGCAAGCGAACCGGACCTTCGGTTTCGTTCTTGAGTGCTGGCGTGAAATGGGAGGTGTCGACTGCACCCGGAACGATTGTAAACCGGTCGAGCGCGGTACCGAGGCGTTCGTGGACTTCGCCCGCGAAGCTGTCGCCGCCAATCAGCAACGCTCCCGCATGATCAAGCACGCGTACCATCGCGAGCCGGTGCGTCTCGCAGCACGAGCCGACCCAGTGACCGTCACCGCCCTGAATTGATACGACGCAGGGCAAACCAAGGCGACGGGCCGCGATCATGGTCGCCCAGCCGGTTGGATAGCCGTATTGAGCGTGTAGGACGTCGAACGGGGCACGCGCGTGCTCACACACGATCGCGTCAATCATTCCGTCTATATCACGTTCGAAATCACCGTTTGCCTGCTCGCCCACCGCTTCAAGGCCGAGGACGCGCACACCCGGTACCGCGGGCGGCGGGCCACCGCCGTAGACGGATGCACGTGCGGGATCACCATAATATTGGCTGATCATCGTGACATCGTGGCCGCCAGCGACGAGTTGGCGTAGCAGGTTGATCGCATAGATCGACATGCCTGAAATTGCCGGGAAGAACCGGCGGGAGACGAAGCAAATCCTCATGCCTCAATGCTCCGCAGATAGGCGATCGATTCCGGAATGGCGGCATGTGCGCGCGGGCTTTCCCGCCCAAGTTCGACGCAAACCAGTCGGGTGAAGTTGATCGCCTTGAGCGCGGTGAGCACCGCGGGCATGTCCATGTCACCTTCACCGAAAGGGAGATGCGTGTGGTCGCCACGACGCATATCCTCCACCGCCACGGTGCCGATCCGCGTGGCATAGTCGCGGACCGCGTCGGCGGGTTCGATATCCTGAGTGACGAGACAATGACCGGTATCGAGCGCGAGCCGAAGCCGCGGGTGCCGTGCGACAAGTGTGTCGTAATCGCCGACCGTTTCGATGAGCATTCCCGGCTCGGGTTCAAAGCTCGCGTCGACGCCGACCCGCTCGGCATGATCGAGCACTTGTTCTAGTCCGGCGTCGAGCCATGATCGCGCCTCGGCGGGATCGACACCGGCCAACGGCACTCCCGCCCAGAACGACACCGTCTCGCTCCCGAGCCGCGCCGCCACGTCGAGCGCGCGGCACAGGAACGTTACGCGTCGGGCGCGACCGTCCGCATCGGGGGTAATCAGCGTCGGCTCGTGCTTCTTGTGCGGATCGAGCAGAAAGCGCGCGCCGGTCTCTATCACGCTGCCGAGCGACAGCGTGTCGAGTAGCGCGGCGACACGGTCGGCTTCCTGCTCCCAGCGGGACGCGAATGGATCGAGGTGATGATGATCGAGCGTTAGCGCGACGCCGGCATAGCCCGAGTCCGCGATCAGCCGGAGTGCATCGTCGAGCCGATGGTTTGCCGCACCATTGGTGTTGTAAGCGTAGCGCAGGCTCATGCGCGCCTCCGTTCGTCAGCGAAGGCAACGTGATGCGCCTCGGGCTCGCGGTAGAGTGGGTACAGTGGGCCGACGAGCGCGTCGGCGACGGCGGTGTCGAACAGCGGGTTGCCCAGGCGCTCCGCATCCGCTGGGGTCAGCCGGACTCGGCGCAGCGTCTGGCTTTCGTTTACGCCGAACTTGATCAGCGGCGAGTCGAGCGCAAGCAGCTTTTCAGTGTTGCGCGCGCCGATCCGGTAATAGCTCATCGTTTCGACCTCCATGCCGGGGACGATGACCTTGACCACCGAGATCGCGAGGTCGGCGGGCGACATGTCGACATAGAGCACGTCGAACCCCGCCGCCTCGACCGCCGCACGCGCCGCGGCGGCGCGCGCATGGCCGTCGGGTGTGGGCAGCGTCGGCAATGCGTCGAAGCTATGCGATCCGCGTTCGGACAGAACCGATTCGGCAAGCCACCCCCGCAAGGTCGCGGCGTCCCGCCCAGTCCAGTCGCGCATCGCATCGAACGCGCGGCTGTCACTTGATCTTGCGGCACCCCCGGCTTGCGCCATGAACCGCGCGACATAATCAGCAGGTGCGACCTGTGCGACGAGATCGGCTGGGCCATGCGCGAAAGCCTTGCGCGCACGGCTTGCGGCAAATTCAGTCAGGCACTTGTCGAGAGCGGCGGTGCGGTCGGAGTGACACGCTTCTCCGCAAGCGGTCACCATGATCGGCGCGGCGGGGGGCGTGTGTTCATCAATTCCGACGCAGTAAAGGTTTGGCATTCCAAACTGATCGGTCGCGAACTTGGGCATCGCGCGGATCCCCGCCGCCTCGAACCGCTCGAGAATCGCGGTGGTCGAAGGCGCAAGGCTGGTGTCGAGATCGAGCATTACCCCACGGTCGAGCGCGCGAAACAACAGGCCGTTGCCGTCGCGCTGGAGAATCTCGCACAGCCCGTGCCCGATTGCCCAGTCGAGATCGGGACCGGCGCCCATCCCGTTCGAGATGATCGTTGTGAACGGCTGGTAACCGGGGGTCAGCTCCTTTGACGAATAGGCCGCGAGGTCAATTGGGACCAGCACGCTGGAGCCATCCGCCCAGCGTCTGGCCTCAACCCATTCGAGCACCGTTTTATGATCGACTGGTGACCCCGCAGGCAGGCACAGCGTCAGCGGATCGGCGACCGCGTGTGCGCCGAGGCTGCGGACCAGATCGGCATAGCTCCCGCGCGTCTTGCCGCGCGCGCCGAGCGTCAGCGTCGGCCACACCATCTCGGCGATCTCGCCAAGCCCGCCGAGCACTGCAGCTTCGTCGGTCGCGCCATAACCGACGCCATAGGGCATGATCCCGCCAAGCGCGGGATCCTCCGGGAACAGCGCGACGACCCAGACGGGAAGGCCGAGCCGGTCGAGCGGATGGATTGGGAAGGCGACGACATCGCCTTTGGGAAACGCATCGAGATAGGCGCGCGCGGCAGGGCCGAGATCGGCGGAGAGCCCGATCCTCACAGCGCAAGCCTCTGCACGCCCGGCGCACGCGCGAGTCCATCGTCGAGCGCGGCAAGCGTAACCGCGCGATCGACTTCGGGGGCATATTCGAACGGGGTCAGCACCGCGTCGAAATCGAGCGGGGCGATGGCTTCACGGTAGCGGCGGAGTTCAGCGTGAGTCAGCGGAATATCCTTATGAAACGCTTTGTGGCTCGAAATTGCGAGTGACCGACCGGCGGGATCCTGGTCGATCTTGAACATGTCGCCGCAGAACAGGCGGCGTCCCGGTGCATCATGAAGCGCAGCCTGCCCCTCGTAATGCCCGCCGACATGATAGAGCGTGTACCCTGGCGCGAGTTCTAGTGTGTCGTCGTATGGCATGGTGACTCGGAACGCCTTGGTCAGCTGGAGGTCGTCGCGCTGAATCGCGACCACCTCGGGGTCGAACAGGTACTGGAGCTGGAACAGCGCGCCGTATCCATGCGCATGGCTCGCCGCGAGGAACGCAATACCGCCGAGCGCCTCGATCTGCGCTAGCATCGCGACCGAGTAATAGGGCGCCGCCTCGAACGCGATGTTGCCGCCGTCGCGCACAATCAGCCAGCCGGTCCCGCCGAGCCCGAGCGTGGGACTGGTGGTGAACGCCCACAGGCCAGGTGCGACCTCGCGCGCGGACCCGTCATGCGTTGCGGCGACGTCGGCTTCGGGGAGGAAGCACCAGCCATCCTCGGGCAGATCGTTGCGGACATCGGTGCAGACGGGGCAATCAGGCGGCGCAAAATGACGCTGCCAGAACCCGCAGTTGGCGCAGGCGAACCAGCTTAAAGGCATGATCGTGCTTTCTGATAGGCCCGGTCGAACAAGCGCATCAGCGCCAGATCGCGGGGCATCGAAAAATCATGCGGTTCGCCACATGCCGCCGCCATGAACGCAGCAGCCTGCGCAGCGAAGGGCGAGGTCGCAGTGTCAAAGGTGAGCGACGTCTGCGCGCCGGTGCTGCCGCATTGCTGCACCAGAGTGCCGCCCGCGGTCTGACCCATGGTGTTGGTAGCGATAAGCAACCCGCGCTCGCCAAGGACCTCGAGCCTACGGCGCGGTAGGTTCTCCGCGCAGTTATAGGCGACATGGCTTTGGAACAGCGCGCCCGACGCCGAGCGGGCAGAGAGCATCCCACCGTCGTCGACCGCGTAGGCATGAATTCGGCTTTGCAATGCAATCGACAGGTCGATCAGTGGTTCACCCAGCAGACACTCGGCGAGGTCGAGCCCGTGCAGCGCAAGATCGATCACCGCACCACCGCCCGCGCGGACCGGATCGGCGCGCCAGTTGTCGTGCGCGCCGCCATCGGGAGTCCAGTCGGGATCGACCCAACAAGCGTATAGGATACGGATCGCAACGGGGCGACCGATCGCATCGTTCGCGACGGCTTCCGCGATCCGGCGATGTGCGGGGTGATGCCGCTGGTCGAACGCGGTGCCGTAGAGCGGGCCGTCTTTAACCGCAGCTGCCATCGCCTCGCCCTGCTTGAGCGAGGCGGCGAGCGGTTTCTCACACAGCATTGGGATCCCCGCCGCCGCGCAAGCGCGGACGGGGGCGAGATGCGCATCGTTGGGCGTCGCGATATAAACGAGGTCGCACAAACCCGACGTAAGCATCGCTTCAGTTGTCTCGAAAGCGACGATCCCAATTCGTTTCGCCCGCGCGCGCGCTTCCGGGGAAGGATCGGCTACCGCCGTCACTGCCCCGCCCGCCGCGACAATTCCGGGGACCATGTAATCGCGTGCTACCCAGCCAAAGCCTACGATTCCCCACCGCATCACCATCGCTCCGGCAAATCGACAAGGCGCCGCAGGCGGACGTCATCCGCGTTGAACGGCGAGGCGCCGGCAGGACCTGCCCAGAAGCAGCCCGCAGCGTATTCGTCCTGATACCGCCTTGACGGCCAGCGAACCGATCCATCGTTGCCAAGCAGCGGATTGCGCCGCAGCACGGCTCCGGCAGGCGGTATGGCTAACCCCCGTGCAATCGGACGCGGCGGTCCCGCTCCTTCGACCAGCGACCACGCTTCAACAGAGGGTTCCGGTGTCCAGCCACTCGGGGCGGCAACCGTGCCCCCGAGCAACGCAACAAGCAACGCCCGTTCGTCATAGACCTGTGCGTCAGGGAAAAGCGCAGCCCAACCTGAAGCGGACAATGCCGGCCCCATTGCGCCTCCGGCGTGCTCCGAATTGTGCAGATGACTTATTGCGAGCGTTCCCCCTTCAGTGAGGGCATTGCGCAACCGGGCGGCCACCTCCGTCTGATCGGGGAGGAAATAGAAGGCGTCGTGACACATCACGAGACCGAACCGCATGTGCACAACTGGCCATTGCGCGGCGGCATCGAAAACGACGTAGTGCGCACCGGGGGCGACCCAGTTTTTTGCAAGCCAGCATTTGGCGAACACCACATCCGCGCCGAGGCATTCGATGCCGCGCCGCGTGAGCTCGCGGAGATAATGGCCAATTCCGCACGCCAGCTCGAACGCGACTCCGGTAGGCGTCGCATGCATCTCGAGCAGCGCCAGCCCCGCGAGATAGGTCGGATCGCTCCAGCGATAAGCGAAATAATCCGCGACCGGGCCCAGCCGCAGCAACGCCATCGCCTCGCGCAGCGATAGCGTTTCGCGTTCGCGGACAAGCCGCGTAAGTTCGGTCAAGTTGGTCGCGGGTCCGGTCCACCACGCATCCTGATCTGTTAGAAGCGCAATCAGCGCATCGTCGGGGCAGCCCGCGTCGAGATGGTCGAGTGCGACTGCGGCAAGCCCTTCGCTATCGACGCGTAGATAGGGGATGCCATCCACCACCGGCCAGCGCTCCCCCGGCGCGGCGAGCGAATGCAGCGTGTCATAGGCAAGCGTTTGCCCCGTGACAGGGGACACCAGCGGCATCTCGGTAAACGCCAATGCGGGCATTAGGCGAGCCCGGCGTCGGCAAGGATGCGGTCGTGGAAAGTTTTTACCGGGCCATCATGGACCAGCCCGTAATCGTGAAGCACGACCTGCATCGTCAGCCCTGCCGCGCGAAGATGCTGCTCGATCTCGAGCACGCGGTCGAGCACGTCGGCGACGTGGAACGCGCGCGCTTCTGGCGTGACGTCGCCACCAATTGGCGCGAGCGCCGCCGTTATCACCAGTGCGAGGTCAGGCGCGGTTGCAGCGAGTTCATCAAGACATGCCTGCCGCGCGGTCGCAATCGCGGTGTCGAGGCGGTCGCCGAGCAGTATCTCGCCCGAATAGCCGCTGTCGGGCATGTCGGCATTGTGGAAATGGTGCGCCATGCCCGCAAGAAACACTGAGACCGGGTCCGCGCCGTGCCACGGACTGGCAAGCACGCCATACACCGCGACCATCAGGCAATGCTCGGCGTGATTTTCCGCGGGCTGCAACAGGATGCGGGGATGCCCGGGGCAGGTAACACCCGCGCGGGGCTGATGCGCGAGCTTGCCAACGAAACTTGGCACCGGACCCGGCACGGGGCGTCCCCGCGCAAGCGCGGCACGCAGCCGCTGCGCCAGCGCGGGATTAAGGTCGTGGGTAACTTCGTCAAATGCGCGTTCGAGCACCGTCACCGCATCGTCGCCGAGCCCGAGCGTGTTCAGTGTCGCAAGGTCGAGATCCCCTAGCCGCGCCGATACCAGCGCGGCACCGGTCACCTGTTCCATCACCGCCGCAGGAGCGTCGCCGCGCACCAGCGCCGCCCAGCCAAGGGCGAACAAACGTTCCGCGATCGACCCAGGCGCCTGCGCGGAGAAGACCCGCTTAAGATCGCCTAGCTCGCGCAGGAACGGCAGCGCGGCGGGCGTCAATTCGGCGGAGGGTACTAGACCCTCCGCCGCGCCAGACAGGGGCATTTGGTTCACGCGGTCTTGCCGTCGAGCCAGTGATCTAAAATCGCCTGCTGCTCGGGGACCGCATGGACCGGCTTGCGCCCGCTGCTCGTCTGCGGAAGCTTGAAAAACAACCCCATTTGATCCTGCACGCCGCCTTCGCCGCGCTGCTGCGCAAGATCGAGACACCGCGCAATCTCGATCGCAAGCGGAGCTGCGAGGATCGAGTCCTTGCACAGGAAGTTGAGCTTGAGTTGCATTTTCTGGCCCATGAAGCCGGTCAGATCGATGTTGTCCCACGCTTCCTTGTCATCGCCGCGCGGTCGATAATAATGGATCATGATGATGTGATCCTCGACCGGATAGCCGAGGATGTCGTTGAGTACGCTACCCTTGGTGCCGAGCTTCGATGCAAGCGACTTGGGATCGTCGAGCGCGAGACCGTCCGAATTGCCCAGGATATTGGTCGAGAACCAACCATCGACGTGGAGCGCACGGTCGCGCAGCGCAGGCGCAATCACCGTCTTCATGAATGTCTGCCCGGTCTTGCCATCCTTGCCAGCGACGGGGACGTTGCGCTCCGCTGCGAACTCGGCGAGCGGCGCGATGTCGGCGGCGACCGACGGGGTGAAGTTAGCGTAGGGCGTGCCCGCGTCAATCGCGGCATAGGCGTAGAGCATTGCCGGACTGATCGCGGCGTCATCCTCGTCCAGCCCGCGCTCGAACGCTTCGCGTGATTGCAGCGCGGCATCATCGGCATGCGGGACACGCTCGGTTGACGCGAGGTTGATGACGACGACACGGTCGAGTCGTTTCTCGGCGCAGAATTGACGCAAGTCGGTCTGAATCTGCTGGATGGCAGCGCGGTGGCCGCTCTCGAGCTTGTTGCTGCCATCGATATTGGCGCAGTATGCAGTACTGCCCACCGCCTTCCACGGGCGCATGGTGTTAAGCGCGGCGGCACCGTCGGCAAGTTCCCTGTCGCCGATCACGCCGTGCCGCATTGCGCACGCGCCGAGTGAATCCTCAGTCAGATCCCATCCGCCAAATTCCAGATCACGGTATGCGATCATGCCGGCCACATCGCGATCGGCGAGAGGAAGCCCGTTGAGGCTGTTCGACCCTGCCTTAATCATTTCGATACCCGCGATAGCGGTGGTAGCGACGGCGCCACCTACACCTACAATCGCCACGCCAAGCCGTTCTGCCATGTCTGATCCCTACTTCGGCCCGCCATGGGCCAAGGGATCGTTAACCAGTTGGCAGCGATGGACTTCTCAGAATCGGGCGCGCAGCGCGAAAAAGTTCCTCGGCAGTTACATATGTCCCCGCACGCGCATTTCGGGGTGATCCATGTCACCACGCGCGCCAACCGGGGGCAACCAGTCGGTCGCGACTTCGCCATGGCGATCGTGAAAATCGACCAGCGTGGCGAGTTGGTCGACATCATTGATACGGATTATGCGCGCATTGCGTTCGACCAGACCGGTTTCCTCGAGAGCCTTGAGCGAGCGGCTGACATGCGTCTTGGTTAGCCCGACCGCGTCGCCGAGATCCTGCTGGGTCAATGGGAGCTCGAACGTCGATCCCGCATGACCATCGACCACGCGCAAACGCGAGCGGATGTCGAGGAGTAGCGTGGCTATGCGCGTAAATCCATCGGTGCGCCCGACCGATGTCAGCCGGTCTGCCATTGCAACCTGTTCCGACGCCGCCACTGCGAACAGCAATGCCCCCAGCCGCGGATGATCGCGGAATAGCCGCCCAAACGCCGCCTTGGGCATCTCGAATAGTGTCGTTTCGCTCACCGCTCGCAGCGTTGCGGCGCTATATCCCCACGCGATTGAGAAGGTCGCGGTGATGTCGCCGACGAAATAGAAGCGCAGGATCTGCCGACCGCCATTCTTGAGCTTTACCGAACCATGCAACCAGCCGCTTGCCACGATATAGAGGCTGTCACAGCTCTCACCTTCGTGAACGACAACGTCCCCAGACCGGAAGGTGCGTTGGCGGCGTTCAAGCGAGCGCAATGCGTCACGTTCCGAAAAGGTAAGCGCTAGATGGCGCGAGAGGCGCGTTTCGAGAGGGCTTTCAAGCATAGATTGGTTTCTTGCGGCTTGGTAAGCATTGTCCGTATCGTGCATTTGTGTTTGACGAAAGGTTCAACTGGCGATGCTCTGGCCAACCTGCTCGCGACGCGCCACACCGGGCCGGGTTTGAACCCGATCGGGCGCGTCAGGCCTCATGGTCTGCTCGCGTAGAAGATCATGATATTCAGCCAACGCGCTTGGCTTTCGGCGATATCAGCGAGATAAGGGCACGTTGAGCGGTTCCCTCGCAGCAAGCCGCAGCCGATTGGTGACGTAATACCCTATGAGCTGTCAGGGTCAGCATACTGGGACAGTCTTACCGCGCCAAGGGCGGCTTGGCGGCGCTGTACATCCAATGCCGGAGACGATCACTCTGCAACGCTTGGCATTTGAGCAGCGCGTTGTGTTTGCGCATGATGTGGACATCATCCTGAACGCCGATGACAAGGCGGTCTACCTGATGCGTGATGGCGTGGGCGCTACGCCGGTCAGCTTTGCTGCCTACGCTCGGGCTGCGCAGCCTCTGATCGAAGCAGCGCGCGGACGAACGCAAGAAGCGCCCAATCCTCACGAGCGATTGTCAGGGCGCGCCCTCATATAGACAGGGGCAACTTTCGACCGCTTGCGCCCTAAAGCCGCCCATCTGGAATTCACCAGACCAGGACATTCAGCCAGGGCTGGCGCAGGGCGCGCGCGCCCTGCGATTCGAAAGCCGACCGTCTGCTTCCGATGAGAAAAGCGGGCGGTCGCTAATCGCCCAATGCCGGTTATTCATGTTCGAATCGTCTCCGCCTGATGCCATCTCGCAGCACGCAGCCTTCTGAACGGCTCGAGTTTGCTCCAATTCGCTTTCAGCGCAGGTTCGATTAAGGCCAGCGACATCACCGCGCGGGCGCGAAGACCCCAAGGCCGGATGGTCGGCAACGTCGCGGCTAGAATAGCGCGACGTGCGGCGGTGGGTTGCGGTGCCGAGAACCCCGCTGTCAGGATCAGAAGGTGACGGTGATGTCGCCGGTGTAGGCCCGTCCGGTATTGAATATGTACTGATCGTACGGCGCGCTTTTACCGGTGCTGATGTTGGTGACCGATTTGTCGTCGAATAGGTTGTTGACCTCGAAGCCGACACGCACCGGGCCGAGGTCGTAGCGTACCGATAGGATCGCGGAGTTATACCCCTTGCTGCGATACGAATTGTACGTCGCAAGCGTCACCGCGTTGGTGACGGCGGTCGGATCGGTGAACCACTGGCGGCCGATATATTTGTCAATCAGCGAGAAGCGGATCGGTCCCTGCTTGTAGAGGACGCCGCCCGCCGCCGTGAATTCGGGCGCGTTGGCGACTTGGAGCTTCATTGCGCCGGGATTGTCAGTCTTGGCGTAGTTGCGCGAACCGTTGGCGAACACCGCGAAGCCGCGCGGCAGGGCGTAGGTTATCTGCCCCTCCACGCCCTTATACTGCACCGCGCCCTGATTGATGAAGATCGTGCCAACGGTCGGATCGGGCGAGACGAACGAGGCGAACTTGTCGCTGAAATCGATCTTGTAGACGTCGGCATCGACCGAAAGATTGCCGCCATGATAGACGACGCCGCCCTGATAGTTGGTCGAGCGTTCCGGCGCGATGGTCGAGAAGCCGGGATTGGCGACGTACAGCGCGCTCAGCGCCGGCGCGAGGAAGCCGCGTGCATATTGGAAATAGGCGGCGAGCGAATCCGTCACCGCATAGTTCACGGTCGCGAACGGCAGGTTGGCGCTGTAGGTATCGCTGGTGCGCTGCGCGAAGCGTGTCGTCTGGTTATAGAGCGCATCGGCCTTGCGGTTGAAATCGACATGCTTGAAGCCCGGCGTGATCTTCAGCCCCGGCAGCGGGCGCAGTTCGAGTTCGACGAACTCCTCGGTGTGGTTGGTGTGCGAATTCTGATCGAACTTGACGTTGGCGGGCGGCTGCACCGTGCCGGCGGGTGCGGCGGAAAGCTGTGCCGCGGTCAGCGCCTTCTCCGCGAAGTTGGGCGCGCCGGTCAGCAGGTTGACGTCGCGCTGCTGGCGGTAGGTGTCCGACCATTCGATCCACGCGCCGGTGGTGATCGCGCCGAAGCCGAAGTCGATCCGCGTCTTGGCGATGTCGCCATAGACGCGGTAGCGGTTGGTCTTGGTGTAGCCGGGCACGCCGAAGCTGGTCTTGCCGCCCTGCGTCAACGTGACGACGTTCGCCTTCGTCACCGCCGCGGCGATATCGGCAGCGGTCGAGGTCGTGGTTGACGCGGTGCCGAAGATCGTGACGTCGTTGCCGCTCAGCGTCTCGTTATCGTAACTGTAGGTGTATGCGCGGTTCTCGAAGGTCGAGTTGGGCGCGATGTTCGCCTCGAATTTGACGATCTCGAAATCGGTCGTCTTGTGGGTGTGGTTGTACTTGTAATAGTTTTGCGTGTTGGGATCGTTGTCGAGGCTGAAATAGCGACCGTACAGCGCCTTCTGGCCGAGCGTGACGCCGTCCTTGTCAGGCTGGTTGAAGTCGTTCTCGTTATAGGTGCCGAGGATGGTCAGCTTCGCATCCGGGCCGACCGGAATCGCGATCTTGCCGAACACGTTGTTCGAGGTGAACGGGCTATAGCTGCGCAGGCCGTCCGATCTGATATGCTGCCCGCTCAGCACGATCTCGGTGCCGCCGAGCTTGTCGATCGCGCCGCTCTGCGCGACGCCGCGCAGCAGATAGGTGTTGTAGCTGCCGTAGCTGCCCTTCGCCTCGATGCTGGCGTCGTCGCGGGTGGCGCGGCTGAACAGGTTCATGTTGCCGCCGAAGGTCGCCTGGCCGAGCTGGCTGGCATTGCCGGGGCCGCGATCGACGATCAGCGTCTCGATCGTGTTCGACGGGAAGAACGTGTTGGAATGGTGCGTGGGATCGTTGGTGTCGCCGAACGGCACGCCGTCATAGGTGATGTTATATTCGCCATCCTGAAAGCCGCGGATCTGCGCCTTCGATTCCGACAGGCCATTGCCGTTGGCGTTGCCATAGCCCGACACGCTCGGGCTGATGAGCGCGATCTGGTTGAAATCGGAGGTTGCGGGCAGCGAATCCTCGATGAACGAGCGCGAGATGATCGACTGGGGCTGCGTGGTCTGGAGCGAGGCGGTGACGGGCGCGATCTCGTTCGCACGAGTCGCGGTGACGACGATGTCCGAACCCTCGGCGATACCGGTCTGATCGATCTTGGCGATGTCCGCCGGTGCCGCCCCTGCCGGCGCCGGGTCTGCGAAAGCTGCGCTAGCCGTGGTTGCCATGAGGATAGCGAATGCACTCGCACCCAGCCGGCGCGCGTGCGCCGTCGTCATCGTTTTCATAACTGTAACGGTCCCCGTCGCCTCTATGCGGCGGGGCTATGGGTGTTGCGTGACACTTCAATTGCGCGAATGTGACCGTTGGAAGATTGGGAAAACATAATCGCGAAGCACGCGTACCGAAGCGGCGGCAGGTTATATGATCCCAATGTCGCGCGGCGACACGGTGAAACGCTCGAAACTGCAATATTCACCGCGCAGACTATTGTCGACCGTACAGCATGGGATCGATAGATGCGCACCTCACACTTTTTGGGTTTCGGCATCGCGATGCTGCTCTTCCCCACCCTTGCCGACGCTCGGCCGACGCCAAGCTATGCCGTCGCAGGTACGATCGCCGGGCCGGATGGCGGCTGGGACTACACGAGCGTCGATCCCGTGACACGCCAGGTCTATGTCGCGCGTGCCGACAGCGTGACCATTGCAGACCTCGCGACGGCTCGGGTGCGATCGGTCGGATCGACCGCCAAGAGTCACGCGGTTGTGCCGATCCCGGACCAGCACCTGTTGCTAGTCACGAGCGGGCGCGACGACAGCGTCCGGCTGATTGATCCGGCAACCGGCGTGGAAAAGGCGAAGATCGCCGTCGGCAAAGACCCCGATGCAGCCTTGTACGATGCCGCTACGCACCGCGCCGTCGTGATCAACGCCAAGGACGGCACGGTATCGCTGATCGATGTGGCTGCGGCGAGGGTCGTCGGCACCATCGCGCTTAAGCCCGGTCTGGAATTCGCGCAGCTTGGCAAGGACGGCACGCTCTACGTCAATAACGAGGACGCCAGCGAGATCGAGACGGCGAACCTCGCCACAGCGACCGCAGGCGTGCCGATCGCACTGCCGGGCTGCACCGAGCCGAGCGGATTGGCCTATGATGCCACGACCGATCTGCTCATCAGTGCCTGCGCCAACGGCAAGGCGGCGGTGGTCGACGCCGGCAAGCACAAGCTCGTCAAGTTGCTCGATATCGGATTGGGGGCGGACGCCGCGATCCTCGACGCCGCGCGCCGCCTCGCCTTCGTACCCTGCGGGCAGAGCGGCGTGCTGACCGAGATCGCGCTAGATGCCAACGGCGGCCCGGCGGTGGTGGCAAACATTCCCACCGAGCCCGGCGCCCGCACCGGCGCGGTCGATCCGCGCGACGGCACGCTCTACCTGCCTACGGCGCGACTTGCCGCTCCAGTCGGATCACAGAAGCGCGGCGTGCCGTTGCCAGGGTCGTTCCACATCATCGTGGTCAGGCCGCACGCCGCATAACGGCAAGCATCGCTTGGCCACCGACTACGAGCGACCATCTGCTAGGGACACGCGCGGCAGGGGTATCGCCGCCGCTGCGCCCGCGTGCCAATGTTAACGAACATTGGGACAAATGATGTGCCCCCCGTTCGCAGGTCACCCTATTGCTGCGTAAGATCCGCCGGAGCCGATGATGAATATGCGTAAGCCTTCGCCAGTCTCAGCCCCGCGGCCGGGCCGCTGAGATCATGCGTATCCTCCTTGCGGAAGATGATGCGGAAATTGTCGACTTCATCGAGCGTGGGCTTGGTGATCTCGGTCATGCCTTGGTGCAGGTTACCAACGGCGCGGACGCACTTCATACCGGCGCGACACCGGGCTTCGACGCGATCATTCTCGATCGCATGTTGCCGCAGATGGAGGGGTTGGAGGTCTTGCGCCGGCTTCGCGAGCGCGAGGTTGCCACGCCCGTACTGGTGCTGACCGCGAAAGGCGGCGTCGCCGACCGTGTCGACGGGCTGAATGCCGGCGCCGACGACTATCTCGTCAAGCCGTTCGCGATGGCCGAACTGGTCGCGCGCTTGAACGCGCTGGTGCGACGCGCTCCGCTTAGTACTGCGGTGACCCGGCTGGAGGTGGGCGATATCACGCTCGACAAGCTGCGCCGGGATGTCGTTCGCGCGGGCCGACCGGTGCATCTGCAACCCCGTGAATTCGCGCTTCTTGAAGTGTTGATGCGCAATGCCGGCCGCATCGTGACACGCACGATGTTCCTTGAGGAAGTGTGGGGTTTCCACTTCGATCCACAGACCAATATCGTCGAAAGCCACCTCAGTCGCCTGCGCGCCAAAGTGCGCGAGGGGTTTGCTGACGACCTAATCGAGACCGTGCGCGGCGCAGGCTACCGAATGCGCAGCGATGGCTAAAACCTGCAAAAGTGCCGCATACCGGATCGCATTGGTCTATGCCGCCGCCTTCGCCACTGCCATCCTGTTGCTGGGAACGGCTGTGTATTTTGCCGCCGACGCCGAATTCCGAGGTCAGCGCGACGACCATGTCGCTGCGGAATTGCGTGACCTCACGCAGGAGCCGGGGGGCACGCCCGGCCTGATGACCGAAATCGCCGAACGCGAACGGTGGCACGGGCATCTGCCGGAAAGCTTCGGCTATGCGCTGTTCGACCGCTCCGGGCGCCGTATCGCCGGCGCGGTGCCGATCCCCTATCCTGAGCTCGGCTTCGCAACCATCGCGACGACGGGGGTTGCGGAACGGGGAAGCACGGTGCGGGTCAAGGCGACCGACCTTCCCGGTGACAACCGCCTGGCGGTCGCGCTGGACTCCGCTTCGATCGAAACCATCGACGCGACGATCCTGTCGCTGTTCGGTGCGGCGTTCGCGGGCGTACTGGTGGTTGGAATGGCGGGCGCTTTGCTGCTCGGCCGGTATCTGCGCCACCGGCTCGGCGGGATCAGCCGCACCGCCGATGCGGTCGTCGCCGGCGACCTCACGCAGCGCATGCCGGTCAGCGCCGCCGGGGATGAATTTGACGCCGTAGCTCTCGCACTCAACGCGATGCTAGACCGGATCGCGGGGCTGATGGAAAATCTCCGCCAGGTTTCTAGCGATGTGGCGCACGACCTGCGTACACCGCTGCTGCGGCTGCGTGCACGACTGGAGGACGTCGGCCGGGTCGAGGGTGCCGCCGAACGCGCGATCGAGCAGGGAGAAGCGCTGCTCCAGTTGTTCAGCGCAATCCTGCGAATAGCCGAGGTCGAGGGCGGCGGGCTTGAACAGGGTTTTACGCTGCTGGACCTGTCAGCGCTTGTGCTGGACGTCGGCGAGAGCTTTCAGCCTGCCTTGAGCGATAGCGGGCATGATCTTGCCATGAGCATTGTGCCCGACCTGCAGGCGCGCGGTAACCGCGAGTTGCTCGCGCAGGCGATCGCCAATCTGCTCGATAACGTGCGCGCGCATACCCCGCCCGAAACCGGGGTGCGGCTCGACCTCAGCGCAACCACCGTCGGGGCGCGCATCACCGTAGCGGACGACGGCCCCGGCGTGCCCCCGGACGAGCGAGCCGCGATCCTGCGGCGCTTCTATCGCGGCGAGGCGAGCCGCACCACGCCGGGCAACGGCCTCGGCCTGAGCCTGGTCGAAGCGGTCGCCGCCGCGCATGGCGGAACGGTCTCCATCGAAGACGCGCTGCCCGGCCTCGTCGTGGTGCTCACGCTCCCGAGGATGGCATGATCCGCCGCGCAACGCCGGTTTTGTGCCTGCTCATCGCCGGGTGCCAGAGCTATACGCCCGCGCCGCTCGCTTCCGCCCCCTCCACGCTCGCGCCCGTCGATATGGCGGCGCTCTCGATCGCGGCGGGGAGAATCGAGAGGCCATACCTCAAACCCGTCGCGATCGACCTTGCCAAGCCGCTCGACGGCAATGCGGTAGCGACGCTGGTGGTGCTCAACAGCCCGGATCTCAAGGCGGCGCGGGCCAAGGCGGGCGTTGCCGAGGCGCAGATCTTCGCCGCGCGGCTCCTTCCCGACCCGACACTGAACATCGGGGCGAGCAAGGTGCTGAGCGGACCCGACCCGCTTGCCGATCTGGTCGGCGCGCTCGCGCTCGATCTGAATGCGCTCAGGACACGCGGCGTGCGGGTCGCGCAGGCGCACGCGGCGGCCGATCAGGTGCGCCTCGATCTCGCCTGGAGCGAATGGCAGGCGGCGGGTTCGGCACGGCTACAGGCGGTGCGGATTGTCGCACTCACGCAGACGCTCGCGCTCGCGCAGGCGAGCCGCGAAAGTGCGCGCTCGCTGCTGGATCGCAACCTGCGCGCCGCCGGGCGCGGCGACATCGCGGGCGACGCGGTGCAGACCGCAAGGCTCGCCGCGACCGATGCGGAGAGTAAGCTGCAAATTGCGGCTGGTGACCTCAACACGGCGAGGTTCGAACTGACCCGCTTACTCGGCCTGCCGCCGGCCACGGAACTGCGCCTCGCGCCGGCCGCAGAAGATGCGCCACCTCCGACGGCTGCGGCGCTCTTCGAGGTTGCGCAGGCAAATCGCACCGATCTGCGCGCGTTACGTGCAGGCTATGCCTCTCAGGAAGCAGCCTATCGCAAGGCTATTCTCGATCAGTTTCCGACGCTGGCGCTTACGCTGACGGCAAACCGCGATACGTCCGGCAACATGATCGTCGGTCCGACCGTCGATTTCACCATGCCGCTGTGGAACCGCAACCGGGGCGGCATCGCCGTCGAGCGGGCGACCCGCGAGCAGCTTCGCACCGAATATGCGGCGCGGTTGTTCCAGACGCGCGCCGAGATCGCCGCCGCCGTCAGCGGGCTCGGCATCGCGCGAGCGCAGCGCGAAGCGATCCTGCGGGACCTGCCGAACGTCGAGCGTTACGCAACGAGCAGCGCGGCGGCTGCGGCACGCGGCGATCTGGCGCAATCCACTGCCGATGCCGCCGGGCAAGCATGGCGCGACAAGCGTAGCCAGCTTGTCCAGGCAAACCAGGCGATCGCCGAGCAGGACATCGCGCTCGAACTTCTTACCGGAACGCTGCGGGAGGCGTGGACGCGATGACGAGATTCTGGATCGCCGCGCCGCTGGCGTTGCTCGCCGCGTGCTCGGCCAGCGACGAGACCGATACCGCCGCCGTCACGCCGGTCGCGCTGGTAACGCTCGCGCCGGCGACACAGGGTGCCGCGCGTGAGGACATGACACTGTACGGGGCGGTCGAACCCGGGCCGGAGGGGCGGATGTCGCTGGTCGCGCCGGCCGAGGCGACCGTCGCCGAAATCCGCGTGGCGACCGGTACGACGGTACGCCAGGGACAGGTCATCGCCCGGCTGCAAGCATCGGCGCAGGGCCGCGCCGATGCCGCCAAGGCCGCAAGCGATGCCGCCGCCGCCGACAAGGCGTTCGCCCGCGCGACCCGCATGCGCGGCGACGGGCTGATGAGCGACGCCGACGTCGAGACCACCCGCGCGGCCGCCGCCGCCGCCGATGCGCTGCGCAACAGCTTCGCCAGCCGCACCGCCGGATTTGTGCTGCGCGCGCCGGCGGCCGGGACGGTCGATACCGTCGCGGCTACGGTCGGCGATCAGTTGCAGGCCGGCGCGGCGGTGGCGAGCATGGTACGCGCCGGCGCCCTGCGGGTAAGGTTCGGCATCGATCCGGATAGTGCGCAGGCTGTCCACCCCGGCATGACGATCCGCATCGCTGGCACAGGCTCGCACGCGCCGATCGCCGCTGCGGTCGACACGGTCGACGCCAATGTCAATCCACAGACCCGGCTTGCCTCCGTCTACGCGCGCGTGCCCGCCGCCAGTGGCCTGCGCATCGGCGAGACGCTGAGCGCGACGGTGGCTGTCGCGGGTGCCGGCGACGCACTGACTATCCCATATGCCGCGTTGCTCGACGATGGCGGCCAACCCTATGTCTTCGTCGTCGCAGGCGGCGTCGCGCATCGCCGCGATGTGGAAACCGCAGCATCGAGCGGCGCACGCGTTGCGATTACCAAGGGCATGCGCGCCGGTGAGCGGGTCGTCACCGCAGGCGGCACCGCGGTCGAGGACGGCATGAAGGTCCGAACGCGGTGAAGGACGTCTTGCACCGCCAAGCGCAGGCGCTGTGGCTCGCCGCGTTCCTGCTCGTCGCGGGCGGGCTGTTCGCGGCGACGCGGATGCCGGTTAGCCTGTTTCCGCATATCGACTTTCCCCGCGTCGTCGTCGCGATCGACGCCGGCGATCGTGACGCTGGCGCGATGACGGCGGAGATCACCCGCCCGATCGAGATCGCCTTGCGCGCGGTGCCGGGGGTCAGCCGCGTACGTTCGACCACGAGCCGCGGTTCGGCGGAGGTCGCGATGGACTTCCCGTGGAGTCAGGACATGGTGACGGCGACGCTGGCGACGCAGAACGCGCTCGCCACCGTCCTGCCCGATCTCCCTGCTGGCACGCGTTTCGATGTGCGCCGTTCCGATCCGACGATCTTCCCTGTCCTCGGCATCGCGCTGACGTCGGACAGCCTCGACCAGAATGCGCTGCGCCAGATCGCCGAACTGGCCATCCGGCCGGCGTTGACCGCAGTGCCGGGCGTCGCCGGTATCGATATCCTGGGCGGCGCTCCGCGCGAGATTGCGGTCGATGTCGACCCGGCGCGGGCGCAGGCGCTCGGCCTCTCCCTCGATGCAATCGCGACGACGATCGGCAAGGCCAATGCGGTACGCGGCGTCGGCAGACTGGAGGATCGTCACCGGCTGTATCTGGTGCTGAGCGAGCGGCGGATCGCGACGATCGCCGATCTCGCCGCGACGCCAGTCAAGGCGGCAAGCGGCAGCGGCGCGGGTGTGGTCACGCTCGGCCAGATCGCCACGATCCACCCCGCCATCGAACCCGCCTTTACCAAGGTCTCATCGGGCGGTCACGATGCGGTGCTGGTCAATGTCCGGCAGTCGCTGACCGGCGACACGGTGCGGATCGTCGCCGATGTCGACGCGCGGCTGGCGCAACTCGGTCTGCCACCAAGCGTGAAGGTCACGCCGTTCTACGATCAGTCCGAGCTGGTGACCGGCGCGGCGAATGCGGTACGCGATGCGATCCTGATCGGGTCGGTGCTGGCGGGGCTGGTGCTGTTCGCGTTCCTGCGATCGGTACGGCTGATGGTCATCACCGGGCTGATGCTGCCGGCCGTGCTTGCCGCCACGTGCCTGATCCTCGGTGCGCTCGGCATGAGCTTCAACATGATGACGCTGGGCGGCATGGCGGCAGCGGTCGGTCTTGTCGTCGACGATGCGGTGGTGATGCTCGAACACATCATGCGCCGTTTGCAGGAAGGCGGCACGTCGGTCGGTCGCGCGGCGGCGGAGATGTCGCATCCGCTGATCGGATCGACCGCGGCGACGATCGTGGTGTTCACCCCCCTCGCCTTTGTCAGCGGCGTGACCGGCGGGTTCTTCAAGGCGCTGGCACTCACGATGGTGGCGGCGCTCGGCCTCTCGCTGCTGTTCGCGCGGTGCGTGCTGCCGTTGCTCGCCGAACGCTGGGTGCGGCCGCGGGACGTCGCGGCAGCGGAGCGTGCCGGCGCCTTTCAGGCGCGGCTTGCGCGGTGGAACGACGGCGCCGCGCGGCGAGCACTGGCGCGACCGGGCCTGTTCGTCGGGGTGGTAGGTATCGTGTTGGCGGTGCTCGGCTATGCGGCGTGGACGCAGGTGCCGTCGGGCTTCATGCCGGCGATGGACGAGGGCGGCTTCATCCTCGACTACAAGGCGCAGGCCGGCGCCGCACTCGGCGACACCGACCGGCTACTGCGCCAGGTCGAGCAGATCATCACCGCGACGCCGGAGGTAGCAAGCTACTCGCGGCGGACCGGCGCGCAGCTTGGCGGTGGCCTGACCGAAGCCGACGAGGGCGATCTGTTCATCCGGCTGAAGGGCGGATCGCGCCGCCCGATCGAAGAGGTGATGGCCGACATCCGCAACCGGGTCGGCGCCAAGGTGCCCGGCCTCGAAATCGAAACCGCGCAGCTGATGGAAGATCTGATCGGCGATCTGACCGCGGTGCCCCAGCCGATCGAGGTCAAGCTATTCGGCGACGATCCCAAGCTGCTGTCCGCGTCGGCGAGGCGCGTCGGCACCACCATCGGGAGAATCGCCGGCATCGTCGAGGTGGTGGACGGCCTGCGGGTGGCCGGCGACGCGCTCGCTATCAAGGTCGATGCGGCGGCGGCACTGCAGCAGGGGCTGGATCCCGATGCGGTGGCAACGCAGGTCGAGGCGCTGGTCGCAGGCACGCCATCAACGCAGTTGCGCATCGGCGAGCAGCTCGTCACCGCGCGCGTCCGGGCCGCAGCAGCGCTTCGATCGCGCGCCGATCTGCTCGCCCAATTGCCGCTTACGGCGCCGGACGGGCATCTCGTCAGGCTCGGCCAGATCGCGCGTGTCGACGTCGCCGCCGGCCAGACGCAGATTACCCGCGAGGATCTTGCGCCTTTCGTCGCGGTCACCGCACGGCTGGAGGGCCGCGATCTCGGGTCGGGCATGAAGGACATCCGCGCTGCCGTTACGCAGTTGCACCTGCCGACGTCAGTGCGGGTCGAATATGGCGGCCTTTACGCACAGCAGCAGCAGAGCTTTGCAGATCTCACGATGGTGTTCCTCGCTGCACTGCTGCTGAGCGCACTGCTGCTGACGGTCCTGTTCGGTCGGCTGAGCTGGACACTTGCGGCGATCCTCACCGTACTGCTGTCAGCAGCGGTGGTGCTGGCCGGACTTTGGGCAACGGGGATCGAACTCGACATTTCGGCACTGATGGGGCTGACGATGGTGGTCGGCATGGTGACCGAGCTCGTAATCTTCTTCCTCGCCGAACTGCCCCGGGACGGCGTGGTGGACGCCGCCGCGCTGCGCGAGGCGGGCGCCAAGCGTTTGAGGCCGATCCTGATGTCGGCGCTGATCGCGGCGCTGACGCTGGCGCCGCTCGCGCTAGGGCTGTCGCGCGGTGCGGGGCTGCAGCGCCCGCTCGCCACCGCAATCATCTTCGGGTTGAGCGCGGCAGTGCCGCTCGTGTTGGTGTTCCTCCCCACGCTGATGCTCGTGCTGACGCGGCGGCGCGGAACTGCCGCATGAAAGCATAAGCCCGCCGGCTATCAAAGTCATTCCGCCCGTGCCGCAGCGAAGCGCCGGCGAGACGGATGGAGCAATCGGAACCTGATGTACCCATCCCTCCCGTTATCCAACTACCACGAAGCGAACGTTCGCCTTCCACCACGTATTGTCGTTCCGGACGCCGTCAATCTTCTTAAATTCCTGCCGAAGACAGGTTTTAGGAAGCCGCTGGCGTTCTAATATGCGATCCTTTTCGGGACTGCGCATCGCACTATAAACCGCTGAAGCGGGTGCCAATCAGCGCGGATATTTATGACGTTGAATGTAAAGATCGAGACGCTCTGCAAACGAGCATCTACGTGACAGATCGGGGGGCAGTGCCACAAAGCGGCTCTTTCCTGTCATTTAACCAGTCACTCCGGCTAGGTCGTATCAACGTCATCACGCTAGATTGTGCGACAGCAGGAGGCACAGGATCAAGATAGTTGCGCGATGGCGATGGTCGCGTGCTGCAAGCACTAAAGGTGAGGGTACAACGTCGTAAGTTCGATTGCGGCGCCGGCCAGGCCGATCAGTATCATCGCGATCCGCTGACGCCGCAGGGTCCGGATCATGCGTGCAATCTGCTCGTCCAACGCCTGCTGGGCGATAGTCGGCCTTTTGACCGTCACGGTCGTTCCCCCCGAAGATTGACGATCAATCAAGTTTGCTCCGGCCTGTCGCAAAGAGCATCGTACCGCGGACTTTTAGGACCAGTTCAACGATTCTTACAAGTTACTACGCTCAGCGGGGATGATGTGAGGTCGCATGCCACACGCGGTAAAGCCGCGGCGTCGATGTAAGACACTAAATGCAAGGCTCGAATAGAAGCAGTATCAGAGAACGGCCTCAAAGGTAAAATCGCCTGCCACCGCATTCTAACATATCACGCTTTGTTCTGACTCGAGAGGGCAAGTTTCGGTGTCGAAGGACACGGACGAAAACCAATCGTTAATAGCAAACCTTTACGAGTCCCTGCCGGGCGGCTCGTGCTCATCCCGTAAGTACGTCTCCGAAATGGAAAATCTACTGCCGTGCGGGTAGCGAGTCGTTGGTTGTTCACGCGTCGCCATAGGCGATGATAGGATTCGGGGGTTTTCATGAAGGCGATGTTTTGGGCTGCGCTAGTCGCGGCAGTGCCGGTGCTTGCCCCGCCTGCGTCCGCGCAGGATAGGTCAGCTTCGAACTCGGGGCACGTCAGCCTGGGTGTGACCGGCGGTACGCTTGGTGTCGGGCCGGAAGTCGGTTACCGCGTAAACCAAACGATCGGCGTGCGCGCGAACGCGACGTTCCTGTCGTTCAGCCACACCGTGAAGTCGAACGATGTCCGGTACGACGGCACCGCCAACCTGAAGTCCGGCGGCGCGATGATCGACATCTATCCGTTCGGCGGCGGCTTCCGCCTGTCGGCGGGCGCGCGCGCGAACGGCAATTCAGGCCGCATCCATGCCACGCCGATGCGCGACACCCGGATCGGCGGTATCAACTTTACGCCCGCGCAGATCGGCACCATCGACGGAGATGCGGACACCAAGGACTTCGCACCGCAGCTTACGCTCGGTTACGGCGGCACGCTACGCCGTGGCCTGAGCCTGTCGATCGAGGCGGGCGCGCTGTTCCAGGGCGCGGTGCAGATCCGCGATTACCGTGCAAACGGATCGCTGTCGAACAACGCGTTGTTCATCGCCCAACTCGATCAGGAACGACTCAAGGTTCAGGACACGCTCGACAAGTACAAGGTCTATCCGATCCTGCAACTCGGCCTGAAATACCGCCTCTGATCGTTAGCCGAGCGCACGCGAAGCCGGTCGAACCACAAGGTCCGGCCGGCTTCATGCGTTTCAGCGCAGGTCGGGCGGAGTCGCCTCCGCCACCAGCCGCGCGATCGCGGTGTCGAGCGTCAGCACTTCCTGCTTGGCGCCCTCGCCCAGCGGACGTAGCGCCACCGTGCCTTCCTCGGCCTCGCGCTTGCCGACCACCAGCAGGTTCGGCACCTTGGCCAGCGAATGTTCGCGCACCTTGTAGTTGATCTTCTCGTTGCGCAGATCGGTTTCGACGCGAAGCCCCGCCGCCTTGAGCCGCCGCGCAACCTCCGCCGCATAACCATCCGCGTCCGACACGATCGTCGCCACCACCGCCTGCACAGGCGCCAGCCACAGCGGGAAGCGGCCGGCATGATGTTCGATCAGGATGCCGAGGAACCGCTCGAACGTGCCAAGAATCGCGCGGTGGAGCATCACCGGGCGATGCCGCTCGCCATCGTCACCGACGTACGAGGCGTCGAGCCGCTCGGGCAGAACGCGGTCGGACTGGATGGTGCCGACCTGCCACGTCCGCCCGATCGCGTCGGTGAGGTGGAATTCAAGCTTCGGTGCGTAGAACGCGCCTTCGCCCGGCAGCTCCTCGAACTTGTCCTTGATCGTGTTGCTCAAGTTCGATTGCAGCACCGCCTCGCGCAGTTCGCGCTCGGCCGTGTCCCACATTTCGTCCGAGCCGAAGCGCTTCTCCGGCCGCAGCGCCAGCTTCACCGCATAATCCTCGAAGCCGAGATCGCGGTACACGCTGTCGAGCAGTTCGCAGAAGTCTCGCACTTCGCCGATCAACTGATCCTCGCGCACGAAGATATGCGCGTCGTCCTGCGTGAACTGGCGGACGCGCATGATGCCATGCAGCGCGCCATGCGGTTCGTTGCGGTGGCAGCAGCCGAACTCGGCCATGCGGATCGGCAGGTCGCGGTACGATTTGATGCCCTGCCGGAAGATCAGCACGTGCGCGGGGCAGTTCATCGGCTTCAGGGCCATGAGGTCGGCCTTGCCCGACAGGATAGGCCCCTCTTCTTCCGCATTGGGGATTTCGTCGGGCACCACGAACATATTCTCGCGGTATTTGCCCCAGTGGCCGGACTGCTCCCACTGGCGCGCGTCCATCAACTGCGGCGTCTTGACCTCGGCATAGCCGGCCGCGTCGAGCCGGCGGCGCATATACGCCTCCAGCGCGCGCCACAGCACGAAGCCGTTGGGGTGCCAGAATACGGACCCCTGCGCCTCGCTCTGGAGGTGGAACAGGTCCATCTCCGCGCCGATGCGGCGGTGGTCGCGCTTGGCGGCCTCTTCCTGCCGCGTGAGATGCTCGGCAAGCTGCTTCTTGTTGAGCCAGCCGGTGCCATAGATCCGGCTCAGCATCGCGTTGTTCTGGTCGCCGCGCCAATAGGCGCCGGACACGCGCGTCAGCTTGAACGCATCCGGATCGAGCTTGCCGGTCGAGGCGAGGTGCGGGCCGCGGCACATGTCGAGCCAGTCCTCGCCCGACCAATAGACCGTGATCGGCTCATCGCCCGACAGTTCGGCGGCCCATTCCGCCTTGAACGTCTCGCCCTGCTGCTTCCAGCGCGAGATCAGCGTCTGGCGGTCCCACACTTCGCGCTTGAGCGGCTTGTCGGCGCGGATGATGTCGCGCATCGCTTCCTCGATCGTGGGCAGATCTTCTTCGGTGAACGGCCGGTCCTTGGGCGCGAAGTCGTAATAGAAGCCGTCGTCGGTCGACGGACCGAAGGTGATCTGCGTACCCGGAAACAGTTGCTGCACCGCCTCGGCGAGGATGTGCGCGTAATCGTGGCGCGCGAATTCGAGCGCATCCGCCTCGTCGCGGTTGGTCACCAGCGCGAGTTGCGAGTCCTGCTCAAACGGGCGCGTGATGTCGCGCAGTTCGCCGTCGACGCGCGCGCCGATCGCCGCCTTGGCGAGGCCCGGCCCGATCGCGGCGGCGATGTCCGCCGGGGTAGTACCCGGGGCTACCTCACGGACGGAACCGTCGGGCAGCGTGATTCGGAACATCTCGGACATGAAGGGTTCGCTCGGCTAGGGAAGGGAATGGCACCGCTTATGCGGGCGAACACTATATAGGCAAGCGCGGCCGCTCACGCCACGCCGAACGGCACAACCTTGTTCTGCGCGTCATGCGCGATATCGGCGCGGCCGAGATATGGCACGCCCATCTCACCGCACCAGCGCACGATCATCTGTTCGGGCGTCTCGGCGAAGGCAGGCACGTTGACCTGTATGTCGGTAACGCGGCCTAGCCGAATGCCGGCGATGCCCTTCAGCTGCGTGGCGTGCGCCATCTGCGACAGCATCCGGTCGACGCGGTAGAGCGGTTCGGACACCTCCTCTATCATCAGCACGTGGTCGGTCAGGTCGGGCAACCAGTGCGTGCCGATCAGCGCGCTCAGGATCGACAGGTTGAACGCCGCCGCCGGCCGTCCGTCGAGGCTTGGCTCCAGCCCCGAGCGGTCACCACGCACCAGCCAGCCGAGCGACCGCATCACATCGTGCGCCTGATCGTCCTTGCGGCTGACTTCCGACGGCATCGGCCCATGCGCCGGACGCCCGATCCGCCGCGCATAGAGCGCACCGAGCAGGAAGCCCATGTCGGAATAGCCGAGATAGTGTTTGTGCTGCGCTGCCGGCCCAAGCTGCGGCATCACGGTGTGGAGGATGCGATTCGACCCATACCCGCCGCGCGCGAACCAGATCGCATCGAACGCGGCATCGTTGGCCATTTCCAGGAATGCGGCGGCGCGTACCGCATCGCTGCCGGCGAAATGCCCCTCCTCGAGATAGCATTGCGGGTGGAAGACGATCTCGACCTCCGGAGAGGTGATCGCCACCAGCGCCTTGATGCGCGGCTCCACGACGGGATCGATCGGACGGGCTGGCGCGCAAACCGCGATTTTCATTTCTGTCACTCCCGCCCGCCCCCGCCATAGGCGAACGACGATTGCCCTGATGATGCAAAACGCGTTAGCCGGAGGCGATGCAGTTCACCAACCCATACTTCTTCGTCGGTATCGGCGGCAGCGGAATGATGCCGCTTGCGATGATCCTCGCCGGGCGCGGTGCGCGCGTGTCGGGGTCCGACCGTGCTCTCGACCAGGCGCGGTTGCCCGCGAAATTTGCCGCACTGCGTGCGCTCGGCATCGATCTGTACGCGCAGGACGGCAGCGGCGTCACCTCGGGGGAACAGATCGTGGTGGCGTCCGCCGCGATCGAGGCGACCGTGGCCGACATCGTCGCCGCCGAGGGGTTGGGTGCGGCACGGCTTTCCCGGGCGCAGCTGCTTGCTGATTTGTTCAGCGCGAGCCGTCTGCCGATCGGTGTCGCCGGTACCAGCGGGAAATCGACCGTGACCGGCATGATCGGCTGGATCCTGCACACATGCGGCCGCGATCCAACCGTGATGAACGGCGCGGTGATGAAAAACTTCGCCGCGCCGCAAGCACCGTTCGCCAGCGCGCTGGTCGGCAGCGGCGCGGCTTTCGTCAGCGAGGTCGATGAAAGCGACGGCTCGATCGTGCTGTATCGGCCCCGGATCGCGGTGCTCAACAACGTCAGCCTCGACCACAAGTCGCTCGAGGAACTGCGTACGTTGTTCGGCGACTTCGCGCGAGGCGCCGAGACGGTGGTGCTCAACATCGGCGATGCCGAAACGGCGGCACTGGCCGCATCGCTGCCCAAGCCGCCGATCACCTTTGCGGTGGAAGGCGCGGCCGATCTCGTCGCCGAGAACCTCGCGCCCGAACCGTTCGCCTGCTCGTTCGATCTGGTGGCAAACGGCGCGCGTCACCGGGTGCGGCTGAAGGTGCCCGGGCGGCACAACGTCTCCAACGCGCTCGCCGCGATCGGCGCGGCGCGGGCCGCTGGCGTGCCGCTTGCCGAAGCGATCGCCGCGATCGAGGGGTTCGTCGGCCTCAAACGGCGATTCGAGCTGGTGGGCGAAGCCGGCGGGGTGGCGGTGATCGACGATTTTGGGCACAACCCCGATAAGATCGGCGCGACGCTCGATACGCTGCACGCCTTCCCGGGGCGGCTGCTCCTGCTGTTCCAGCCGCATGGCTACGGCCCGCTCAAGGTCATGCGGCATGCCTTGGTCGAGATGCTGCGCGAAAAACTTGGGGCGGACGACCTGCTGGTGATGCCCGATCCGGTGTATCAGGGCGGCACCGTCAACCGCGAAGTCACCAGTGCGGACCTGATCGCGGATATTGGTCCGCGCGCGCGTCATGTCGCGGATCGCGACGCGGCTGCCGCCGTGCTGATCGCCGAGACGCGGCCGGGCGACCGGGTGGTGGTGATGGGTGCGCGCGACGACACGCTGAGCGCACTCGCCGCCGACATGCTGACACAAATTGCGGCCAAGGCGTCGCACGCCTAGACTGCCGGCAAAGGAGAAGCCGATGTTCCGCCGCCTGTTCCTCGATCACCCTGCCTCGGTCGGCGAAAGCTATGCCGAGCATTTCGGCGTGGCGACGCGCTTTGGCGTCATCATGATCGGTGCAGGCGTCGCGGCGGTGCTGCACGGCGTGCTGCCGTTCGCGTTCAAGACCACCGGCAGCCGCACGATCATCCGCCTCCACCGCGAGATCGCGGCCAAACGCGCGGCCACCGCGCAGGCGACCGAACAGGCGAAAACGGTCGAATATGTGATCTGACCGGCTGGTCCCCGCGTTCTGCCGTTCTTTCCTGGCGAACGCCGGAGTCCAGTCAGAAGCGAGCGTTCATGCCTGTGTAGCGCCTGACCCCGACCCGGGAAGCAAGCAAGCGCCGCGGCCCGTCCAGCCTACACCGTGACCTGCTCGCCCAGTTCCAGCACCTTGCCCGGCGGGATGTGGAAGAAGTCGGTCGGGTCGCTGGCGTTGCGCTGGAGGAACATGAACACGCGGTCCTGCCAGATCGGCATACCCTGATCCGCCGCTGGCTTAATGGTGTTGCGGCCGATGAAATAGCTCGTCTTGGCCGGATTGAGGACCTTGCGCTCGCCCGTGTTCACCAGCCCGAGGTCATGCGGCACGTCGGGCGATTCCATGAAGCCGTAAGTCAACACGATCGAACTGAAATTATCGTCGATCGGGTTGGTGCGGATCCGCTCCTCCTCATCGACGAAGGGTCGGTCGGCGGTGCGGATGCTGACGATCAGGTTACGCTCGTGCAGCACCTTGTTGTGCTTGAGATTATGGAGCAACGCGCCCGGCGCGCCCTCCGCGTTGGCGGTGAGGAACACCGCCGTCCCTTCCACCCGCTCCGGCGGACGGCGCGACAAGGCGGCGGCGAGATCGGCGAGCGGAACGCTCTGCCGCTTCTCGAACGCGCGCACGATGCCACGCCCGCGCACCCATGTCGCGACGAGGAAGCCGATCACTGCCGCCACCAGCAGCGGCACCCAGCCCCCCTCGACCACGCGCAGGATATTCGCGCCGAAGAACACCAGATCGAGCGCGAGGAACGGCAGGATCAGCGGAATCGATCGCGCCCGTGACCAGCCCCAGGTATGCCGCACGACGATATAGGCGAGGCAGGTCGTCACCACCATCGTACCGGTCACCGCGATGCCGTATGCCGCCGCCATCGCCGAGGAGGTGCGAAACTGAACGACCAGGATCAGCACGCCGGCCAGCAACAGCCAGTTGATCGACGGCAGGTAGATCTGCCCGGCCTGCGACGCGGAGGTCTGGCGGATGCGCAGGCGCGGCAGCAGGCCAAGCTGGATCGCCTGTTGCGTGAGCGAATAGGCGCCGGTGATGACCGCCTGGCTCGCGATGATCGTCGCCATCAACGACAGCACGATGAGGAACGGTCGCACCGATTCGGGAGCCATCAGGAAGAACCAGTCCTGATCGCCGATGTCGCGACCCGCCGCATGCGCCGTCTCCAGCGCGTTCAATACAAAGGCGCCCTGGCCCAGATAGTTCAGGAACAGGCACGGCAGCACGAGACTGAACCAGCCGATCCGGATCGGACGCACCCCGAAATGACCCATGTCGGCGGTCAGTGCCTCCGCGCCGGTCACCGTCAGGAACACCGCGCCCAGCACGAACATCCCGGTCACACCGTGGGTCGCGAGGAACATTACGCCGTAGGACGGCAGGAACGCGCGCACGATCGAGAACTCGTCGGAAATATGCCACAGGCCAAGCGCGCCGATGCACAGGAACCACAGGATGCACACCGGCCCGAACAGCCTCGACACGCTGGCAGTGCCGCGCGACTGGATCGCGAACAGACCGATCAGGATTGCGATGGTGAGGAACAGGATCAGGTCATCGCCGAACATCCCGCCCGCGCCGGGCAGTGTTTTAAGCCCCTCGACCGCCGACAACACCGATAGAGCGGGCGTGATGATCGCATCGCCGTAGAACAGCGCGGCGCCCGATGCGCCCAGCACCAGGGCGATCATCGAGCGTTTGCCGAGCGCCCGCCGAGCCAGCGCGGTCAGCGCGAGCACACCACCCTCACCGTGATTGTCGGCGCGCATCAGGAACACGACGTATTTGATGGTGACGACGAAGATCAGCGACCACAAGGCGAGGCTCAGCACGCCGAGCACCTCGTTCACCTCCGCACCGTCAGCAGTGGTGAGCGCAAGGGCAGCTCGGAAAGCATAGATCGGGCTGGTGCCGATGTCGCCGAACACCACGCCGATCGCGCCGATCGTCAGCGCCGCGATGGCGGGATGCGGGTGCGCCAAGTGCGCTGACGCGGGCTGACCTGTCGTTTCAGGCACGGAGGACATGGGCAGACCTGTCAATGTGGGCGGCTTGAAAGACGGGGCGCTGTACGCTTGCTGAACGGGCGTGCAAAGGGAATTGTTGCGCCGCGCATGTACCGGTCCGGGCTTGATCCGGCAGCGCTTTTGCCGTCATAGCCGGAGCATGGTTCGCTTTTCGTTCGCAGGCTACGATCTGATCGCGTTGACGCAAGGCGCGTTGTTCTGGCCGGCGCGCGCCGCGCTGATCGTCGCCGATCTGCACTTCGAGAAGGCGAGCTGGTTCGCGATGCGCGGGCAGATGCTGCCGCCATATGATTCGCTGGCGACGCTGGCGGATCTGACCGCGCTCGCTGCCGCTACCGAAGCGGCGGAAATCTGGTGTCTGGGCGACAGTTTTCACGACAGCGCGGGCTGCGACCGCTTGCCGGAGGCGGCGCAGGCGATGTTGCGCGATCTGACTGCCACGCGCCGCTGGACATGGATTACCGGCAATCACGATTTCGCGCTCGTCGATCGCTGCGGCGGCGATGTGGTGGCGGAGGCGGTGGTCGACGGACTGGTGCTGCGTCACGAAGCCGTCGCGGGAGAGGTGCGGGCAGAAGTATCCGGCCATTACCATCCCAAGCTACGGCTGCGCGTGCGTGGCCAGAACATCTCGCGGCGGTGCTTCGTAGCGACCGCGCGCAAGCTGGTGCTGCCGGCATTCGGATCGCTGACCGGCGGGCTCGACGTCGGCCATCCCGAGATCGTGCGCGCGGTGGGCGTCGGTGCCGAGGCGCTGGTGCCGGTGCAGGACCGGCTGTTGCGCTTCCCGATCGCGGCTTAGTCCTTCCAGGCCCAGAACAAGTGCGCGGGCGGCACGTTCCACCATTCGAACCCGGGGTCGATCCGGGTGAAATGCGGGGCGAGGAAATCGCGCACGCGGGCGCGGAACTGGTAGACCAGGAACGCGCCGCCTGGACGCAGCACCGTATGGGTGGCCGCCGCGATGGCATCGCCGACGCCGGGCGGCAGTGTCGAGAACGGCAGGCCTGACAACACGTAATCGGCCGCGTCGAACCCATGCCCGGCGATGATCGCCGCCACGTCCGCCGCCGATCCCTGGACCGCGATAAACCGCGAATCGCGGATTTCTCGGCGCAGATGCTGGATGAAATCCGGATTGGTATCGATTACCAGCAGCGTCGCATCGGGGGCGAGCCGGTCGAGGATCGGCTGGCAGAACGTGCCGACTCCGGGGCCATATTCGACGAACAGCTTGGTCCTGCCCCAGTCGACCCGCGCCAGCATCTTCGCGATCAGCCGCTGCGAAGACGGCACGATCGACCCCACCATCACGGGATGTTTGATGAAACCGCGCAGGAACATCGCCTGCGGAGAGTTCTGCCATTTGCGCGGACGGACGGCTGCGCGATCACTAAGGCTGGAAGGGGGCAACGGCGCATCCTGTCGTGGTTGTCACATCGGCGTAACCACCACGATCGCAAATCGGTTGCAAGCCCGACGTGCACGGGGCATCGCCAAAGCGTGGATCAGGACCGGAATGGCCAGACGATCGTCGTGTTTATGTCGCTTCGGACCGGCGAGGATGACGCCGGCTACGCTGCGGCTGCGGCGGAGATGGCGGCCTTGGCGGCCACGCAACCGGGCTACTGCGGCATCGAAAGCGCGCGCGGCGACGATCTTTTCGGCATCACCGTCAGTTTCTGGGCGGATGAGGCCAGCGCGATCGCGTGGCGCGAGAACCCACGCCACGCCCAAATTCGCGAAGCCGGGCGCGGCCGTTGGTATGCGCGATATGAAGTGATCATCGCCAAGGCTACGCGCGGCTATTGCTGGCGGAAGTAGCGACAGCGGCGGGTGCCGCGCCGGCGAACGGCCGGTCGCGACACCCTGCCATCAGCTCTCGCGGGGCCGCAACTGGCCAGGCGCGACAAAGCCGATCGGCTGGAGCGACGATGCGTCCTGCTTGAGCCGGGTCGACATCTGCTCGTACTCGCGTTCCAACTCAGGCGTCACCGAAGCGCGCGATTCCTTCAGCGCTTCGTCGAAATGTGCCTGCGTGACCAGGTCGACCGAGAGCGACTGGCGCAGCGCCACCAGACCCGCTCGCCGCACCAGATCGCCAAGATCCGCGCCGGTGAAGCGATCGGTCCGGCCAGCGAGATCGGCAAGATCAACATCGTCCGCGAGCGGCATCTTCGCCGACTGGATCCGCAGGATGCGCTCTCGCCCGGCGCGGTCGGGCACGCCGACGTAAATCAACTCGTCGAACCGGCCTGGCCTGAGCAACGCCGGGTCGATCAGGTTCGGACGGTTGGTCGCGCCGATCACGACGACCGCCTGCAATTCCTCCAGGCCGTCCATTTCGGCAAGGATGGTGTTGACGACGCGTTCGGTCACCTGCGGCTCGCCCATGCCGCCGCCGCGCGCCGGCACCAGCGAATCGAGTTCGTCGATGAAGATCACGCACGGTGCGACCTGCCGCGCGCGCGCGAACAGCTTGGCAATTTGCTGTTCACTTTCGCCGTACCATTTGCTGAGCAGATCGGACGATTTGGTCGCGATGAAGTTTGCCTGCGCCTCGCGCGCCACCGCCTTCGCCAGCAAGGTCTTGCCGGTGCCGGGCGGGCCGTAGAGCAGGAAACCGGTGGCCGGGCGGATGCCGAGGCGGCGGAACGCATCCGGATCCTTCAAGGGCAGCTCGACGCCTTCCTTGAGCCGCATCTGCGCATCGTCGAGCCCGCCGACATCTTCCCAGCGGACGCGCGGCGCCTCGACCATCACCTCGCGCATCGCGCTCGGCTGGACACGTTTCAGCGCGTCGAGGAAGTCCTCTCGCGTAACCGCCAGCGTATCGAGCACCTCGGGCGGAATCGTTCCCTCGGCGAGATTGAGCCGTGGCATGATCCGCCGCACCGCCTCAATCGCCGCCTCCCGCGCCAGCGCGGAGAGATCGGCACCGACAAAGCCGTACGTGGTGCGCGCCAGTTCCGCCAAATCGACCTTGTCGCCAAGCGGCATACCGCGCGTGTGGATGCCGAGGATTTCGCGACGACCGCGTTCGTCCGGCACGCCGACGATGATCTCGCGGTCGAACCGGCCGGGCCGGCGCAGCGCCTCGTCGATCGCCTCTGGCCGGTTGGTGGCGGCGATCACCACCACGTTGGCGCGCGCCTCCAGCCCGTCCATCAGCGTCAGCAACTGCGCAACGAGACGCTTCTCCGCCTCGCCCGACACCTGGCCGCGCTTGGGGGCAATCGAATCGATCTCGTCGATGAACACGATCGAGGGAGCGTTGGCGGCGGCTTCCTCGAACACGTCGCGCAGGCGCTTTTCCGATTCGCCATAGGCCGACCCCATGATCTCCGGGCCGTTGATGAGGAAGAACTCCGCCGCCGATTCGTTGGCGACCGCGCGCGCGAGCCGGGTCTTGCCGGTGCCGGGCGGCCCATGCAGCAACACCCCCTTGGGCGGATCGACGCCGAGTCGCTGGAACAGTTCGGGATAGCGCAAGGGCAGCTCGACCATCTCGCGCAACTGATCAATGGTCGGCCCCATGCCGCCGATGTCGTCATAGGTAACGTCGGCGCGGCGGGCTTCCTTGGGTTCCTCATATTCGGGGCGCAGCTCGATCTCGGTGTTCTCGTCGACGTGCACAACGCCCTTCGGCGTGGTGCTGATGACGGCGAGACGGATTTCCTGAAGCGCATAGGCCGGCGAGCGCAGGAACTGCTGCACGCCCGGCGGCATGTTCTCGACACGCTGCTGCCCGGCGGTGGCAACGATATCGCCCTGCGTCAGCGGGCGACCGAGAAAGGTGCGTTTCAACGCGTTCGAAGAACCCTGCAGCCGCAGATTCTGTTGTGCGGGTGCGAACACCACCCGCGTCGCCGGCTTCGATTCGACCCGGCGCACCTCGACATAATCGCCCGAGCCGACGCCGGCATTGGCACGCTGGAGACCATCGATACGGATGATCTCGAGACCTTCGTCCTCCGGATACGGCGCGACCGCGCGCGCCGGCGTGGTCGATTTGCCCTCGATCTCGATCACGTCGCCTTCGGTCAGGCCGAGCGCCGCCATGATCGCGCGGGGCACATGGGCGAGACCACGCCCGCTATCCTCCGGGCGCGCGTTGGCGACCTGCAACTTCTTTCCCGGTTCGCTGTCAGCCATCACCCGCTCCCAAATCCGACCGTCAAGCGCGGAAGATAGGAAGGTGGTTCCATCACGGCTAGGGCGAGGCAGCCGCGGTCGGCACATCAGCGACACAAAAAAAAGGCCAACCCGAAAGGGCTGGCCGTGAAAGTTTTTAGGAGAGGATGCCTGAAAGGCACGGGCTTTGTGCAGCGCGGCGGAAACTTGTGCAAGTGCGAAAGGTTTCCGCAAAGATGCGTATATTGCAATCGCACTTCACTTTTTGCATCTTAAAGCTGGTTAGCTTCATCCAGAACGCTTACGTTGCAGTGCACAAGGAAGCGGGAGTTCGATGCGCAGACTGCCCCCGTTGACCGCGATTGAGGCGTTCGTCCAAGTCGCTCGGCTCGGCTCGATCAAGGCCGCGTCGCAGGAACTGGCGCTGTCGGCGCCGGCGCTGAGCCGGCGCGTCCAGGCGCTGGAGCGTTTCATCGGCAAGCCGCTGTTCGAACGCCGCCATCAGGCGGTGGTGCTGAACGGTGACGGCGAACGGCTGCTGCAGCAGATCGCGCCCGCGCTCGACAGCCTGTCCGACGCGGTCGAAGTGATGACCAGCGGCACCGAGATGCTGCGGCTGCGGCTGGGAATCATGCCGCTGTACGCGTCGCAGCGGCTGTTCCCGCATCTGGGGGATTTGCGCAGCAAGCATCCCGAACTGCATCTCGATATCGACACCGCTAGCCACGGCTTCGCGCGACTGGGCGAAGGGCTGGACGCGGTGATCGCGTTGGCGCGGGAGATGGACCCGGCGCTGTACGGCAAGCGGCTCGACCGCAATGCGGTGTACGTGATCGGCGCGCGCGCGATGCTGGAGGGACCGAAACCGATCACCCGCCCGGAGCAGCTCGCCGGTATCACGGCGCTCGTGCATAAGGACATGCCCGATCTGTTCACCGAATTCTGGAGCGCGGCAGGGTTGCAGGATACCGCACCGCTCGCGATCGATCATTTCGATTCAGGGCCGCTGATGCTGGAGGCCGCCGCGCAGGGCCTTGGCGTCGCGTTCATGCACGAGAGCCATTTCGAGGATGCGCGCGATCCGCGGCTAGTGCGGCTGTTCGATATCGAGATCGAAAGCCCGTATTCCTATTGGTTCGCGTGCCGGCCAAGGGCAATGCTGCAACGGCCGGTCAAGCTGTTCCACGACTGGCTGGTGACGGCGATCGCCGACCCAAGCGTCTAGCAGATGCCCCCTCCCCGCCAACGGGGAGGAGGCCGATCCGGTTCAGGCAGCCGTCGCCTTGACGATCTTGCCCGGGGTGCGCGGCGGCTCGCCCTTGGGCAGTGCATCGACATGCTCCATGCCCGAGGTCACTTCGCCCCACACGGTGTACTGTCCGTCAAGGAAGCGGGCGTCGTCAAACACAATGAAGAACTGGCTGTTCGCCGAGTTCGGATCGTTGGTACGTGCCATCGACGCGACGCCGCGCACGTGCGGCTCCTTGGAGAATTCCGCCGGCAGGTTCGGCTTGTCCGAGCCGCGCATGCCGGTGCCCGACGGATCGCCACCCTGCGCCATGAAGCCCGGGATCACGCGGTGGAACACCACGCCGTCGTAGAAACCTTCGTTGGCCAGTTCGGCGATGCGCGCGACGTGCTTGGGCGCGAGATCGGGGCGCAGCTTGATCACGACATCGCCGGTTTCCAGCGTCAGCGTCAGCGTTTCGGGGGTATCGGCCATCCTGCTATCCTTGTCCTGATGAGATGATCGCCACGTAGGGAGTATCCCTTCCGCTGACAATCACGTCATGTGTAAAGCACAAGCGTTGGCTTTGTGTCCCCGCAGCGTTAGAGCCCGCGAACGGATCGCCGGTTGGCAGGGAGGCGAAAGCATGAGCGAAACCGAACTCCCCCCGGTCGAGGCCGAAGACGAGACCGAAGACCAGCTCGACGAGGACGATCGCCTCAAACCCGAGTTCGTCCGGGCGGTGCTCGACGCGGTGTACGCGGGCGATGCCGAGGGCGCACGTGCGCTGGTCGAGCCGCTCCACCCCGCCGACATTGCCGATCTGTTCGAGCTGACCCCGCACGAGGATCGCGCCGATCTCGCCAAGGCGGTGACCGACCTGCTCGACGGCGACGTGTTCGCCGAGATGAACGATTACGTCCGCGAGGATCTGATCGACGCGCTCGAGCCGCACCAGATCGCCGACATCGCCGCAGAACTCGACACCGACGATGCCGTCGCGATCATCGAGGACATGGATGCGGAGGATCAGCGCGAGGTGTTGCGCGCGCTCGACCCCGATGACCGCGCCGCGATCGAGGAGGCGCTGAGCTACCCCGAGGAATCCGCCGGCCGCCTGATGCAGCGCGAGCTGATCGCGGTGCCGGAACACTGGCGGGTCGGCGACGTGCTCGACTATCTGCGTACGCACGAGGCGCTGACCACCGATTTCTGGGAAATCTACGTGGTCGACCCCGCGCATAAGCCGATCGGGACGTGCAAGCTGTCGTGGATTCTCCGCACCCCGCGCAACATCGCCATCGCCGACGTCATGCAGCGCGAGCAGACCCTGATACCGGTCGACATGGATCAGGAGGAAGTCGCGCTGCGCTTCCAGAAATATGCGCTGATCTCCGCCGCCGTGATCGACATGAACGGCCGGCTGGTCGGCATGATTACCGTCGATGACATCGTGCATATCATCCAGCAGGAGGCCGGTGAGGATATCCTGCGCCTGTCGGGCGCGGGTGAAGGCGATATCAACGAACCGCTGCTGCTGACGGTGCGCACGCGCATTCTGTGGCTGGTCGTCAATCTCGGCACGGCGATGCTCGCCGCATCGGTGGTCGGGCTGTTTCAGGGCGAAATCGGGCGGTTCGCGCTGCTTGCCGTACTGATGCCGATCGTGTCGGGGATGGGCGGCAACGCCGGCACGCAGACGCTGGCGGTGGTGGTGCGCGCGCTCGCCACCAACCAGCTGACCAGTTCGAACACCGCGCGCATGATCTTCCGCGAATTCCGCATTGCCGCCGCCAACGGTGCGATGCTGGGGCTGCTGATCGGCGTCGGCACGTTCCTGATCTTCGGCAACGCGCACCTCGGCATCGTCATCGGGCTGGCGATGATCATCAACAACCTGATCGCCGGCCTGTCGGGTGTGCTGATCCCGGTCACGCTCGACCGGCTCGATGTCGATCCCGCCGTATCCTCGGCGGTGTTCGTGACGACAATGACCGACGTGATGGGGTTTTTCTCCTTTCTGGGGCTGGCAACCCTGTGGGGGCTTGGCGCTTAGCCACCCCACGCCCAGATGGAGTGGATGCCACTCCACCTCACCAAGGTCGCGTTCGGGTCCACCAGCTTCGACATGCTCGACGAACGGCTGGCGGCGCGCGTCGCGGCGGGTCCGCTGTTCCTCACCACCCGTTACCTGCCCAAGCGGCACGAGGAGATCGCGGGCCAGGGTTCGCTGTTCTGGATCATCAAACATACCCTGGTGGCGCGGTCGACGATCACCGGTTTCGGGGAGGCCGAGGACGGGCGCGTGGCGATCCTGCTTGGCCCCACGCTGATGCGGGTACAGCCCCGGCCCAAGCGCGCGCATCAGGGCTGGCGCTATCTGGAGGCGGACGATGCGCCGCTCGACTTTGGCGAAGGCGATTATGAGGCGGACGCGATGCCGTCGGCGCTGCTGGCCAAGCTGAGCGCGCTGGCGCTGCTTTAGACTACGCCCACCGCGTACCGC
The DNA here is from genome assembly GCF_026540945.1 of Sphingomonas sp. GC_Shp_3. Taxonomy (NCBI): domain Bacteria; kingdom Pseudomonadati; phylum Pseudomonadota; class Alphaproteobacteria; order Sphingomonadales; family Sphingomonadaceae; genus Sphingomonas; species Sphingomonas sp. GC_Shp_3. Next base: position 152,586 of record NZ_JALNUT010000005.1, on the reverse strand, counting down.
GTCAACCCGCCGGCGCGTCCTGCTTGCCGCACACCACCGGACCACCCGCGTCCGCCCGCACCGTACAGGCCGGCTTGCCATAGACGGTGACCTCGCCGAGGCCGGTGCTGGTGACGGCGGCGGTGTAGCGTGCCTGCGCGTCGATCGTGCCGTTGCCGTCGAGCCGGACGATCAGGTCGTTCGCCACCAACGCGGCCGCCGCGACGCTGGGGGTGCCGCTGGTGGTCAGCCGCACCCGCGCCGCGCGCCCGCCGAGCGTCATCGTACCCGAGCCGAGCACCGTGGCGACGAGCTGGTCCGCGTCGATCGATGGCGCGGCGAACGAACCGCTGCCGGTGAGCGATACGTCGAGCCGCTGCCCACGCCATGCAGCGCCGGCCACCCGCACCTGCGCCGCGCCGATCGTGACGATGCTGCGCAGCGCCGGCGTCGCGACCCGGATGACCGGCGCGGCCGAGCCGCCCGCCCCGCCCTGCTCGCCCCAGCCGCTGGTGCCGGCGCGCACGCTGAGCGTGGTGCCGTCAACGTGCACGTCGAGATTGCCGATGGTGCGGGCGTCACCGCTTGCGGAACCGGCGGGCGACGCACCGACCGTGACGATCACGCGGAACGGCCCCTCGACGCGCACCCGGTCGAAGCTGCCGATTGCGAACGTCCGCTCCTCCGCGTGCGCGGGAACGGCGAGCGCGAAAAGCGGCATGGCGAGGAAAAAGCGGGTCACGCCGCAGGCATCGCCCGCTTTACCGCAGCGCGCAAGGGGTTCAGCCGCAGCGAACCTCGCCAGTGCCGCCTTTGCGGATCGTACAGCGCGCCTTCGGACCGAGATCGACGTCGCCAGTACCAGAGGCGGTGACCTGCGCCGCGCCATCCACGGTGACGCGGACATCGCCGGTGCCGGAGACTGCGACGGTGGCGGCCCCGGCCTTCAGTCCGGCGGCATCGACATCGCCGGTCCCGGAGAGCTGGATCGCCAGGCGCCGTACGTCGCCCCTTGCGGTGAGCGCACCCGATCCCGCGAGCAACAGTTCCGCCGACTCCGCGCCGAGCGTGCCGATCGCGACGTCGCCCGAACCCTGGCTGTCGATCCGGAAACGGTCGCCATCGATCCGGTCGATCGCGAGATCACCCGAACCGACCAGATTGGCGGCGGTGATGCGCGGCATCGTCACGTAGATCTTGACGTGTCCGCTGTCGCCCCAATGCAGACCGGTATTCGGCTTGCGGTCGATCCGTAGGGAGTCGCCATCGCGCGTGATGCGCAGACGATCGAGTTCAGCGCTTGGCCCCTCGGCACGAACCGAAAAGCCGCTGCCGGTGCGGACATCGACATCATCCGGCCCGCGCGCCGCAACGGCGGTGAAGCCGGAGAGGTCATACAGACGCGACGTGCTCTTGGTCGCCCCGGACGTTTCGCCGGCGGCATCGGACCCGCGCGAGGGTTGCGAGCAGGCGATCAGCGGCAGCAAAGCGATCATGACCAAACGGCGCATTTAAACCTCCATCGTGTATTGCACGCATAATACACAACGACATTTCGCACAAACGAAAAGGGGCGACCGTTGCCGGCCGCCCCTTTTCCTGTCGATCGCGATGCCCGGATCAGGCTGCGACCTTGTCCTTGTTGTGGATCGCAGCGGCTTTGCGCAGGATCTCCAGGATTTTCTCCTGCGCGGCCGGCTCGTCGATCTGCTCCATCGCGGCGAGTTCGCGTGCGAGGCGGCTGGTCGCCGCTTCGAAAATCTGGCGTTCCGAATAGCTCTGCTCGGGCTGATCGTCGGCGCGGAACAGGTCGCGCACGACTTCGGCGATCGAAACGAGATCACCGGAGTTGATCTTCGCTTCATATTCCTGCGCACGGCGCGACCACATGGTGCGTTTCACGCGCGGCTTGCCGGTCAGCGTTTCGAGCGCCTCACGCAACGTCTTGTCGCTCGACAGCTTGCGCATGCCGACGCTTTCCGCCTTGTTGGTGGGGACGCGGAGCGTCATGCGCTCTTTCTCGAAGCGCAACACATAGAGTTCGAGTTGCATCCCGGCGATTTCCTGCCGCTGCAGTTCGATAACACGGCCGACGCCGTGCTTGGGATAAACGACATAATCGCCGACGTCGAAGGACAGCGCCTTGGCAGCCATTCCGTTAGCCTTTCTGTGGACCGGTGATCCCGTGCGACAGCACCGTGCGAGGGTAATGCAGAGGTGCTACGGGTGGTGGGTGGTACGTCTCCAGCAGGAAAGCGCGCAACCGCGCTTCCGTCGCCGATCCTATAACAGACTTGCAACAAAATTACCAGCCCGGCGTCGACAACGCGGGCGTACCATCAGCGCGGGGGATCGTTACGGCAGCGACGTGGGCGCTTAGTCGCCCTTGCCCGGTTCGGCCGAGAAGTATTTGTCAAACTTGCCCGTTTCGCCCTTCATCGCATCCGCATCGGCGGGCGTCTGGTCGAGCTTGCGCGTCACGTTGGGCCACTGCGCCGAGAAGGTGGTGTTGAGTTCGAGCCACTGTTCGAGATTGCTCTCGGTATCGGGCAGGATCGCCTCGGCCGGGCATTCCGGCTCGCACACGCCGCAGTCGATGCACTCGCTCGGGTTGATGACGAGCATGTTCTCGCCCTCGTAGAAGCAGTCCACCGGACACACCTCGACGCAGTCCATATACTTGCAGCGGATGCAGGCATCGGTGACGACGTAGGTCATTGTACTCACTCCGGGGGACGATACTCGGGCGCCCTGCTATGCGCGCTGGCGTGTCGCGTCAATCACCGGGCGTTTGCTGCGAGGCGTTCTCAAGCAGGTCGGTGTAGCAGGCGCGGCCCTCGGCGGGTGGCCCGCGCCGATCGGGGAGTGCCGCGACCCGAATCGCGCGGACCCGGCCCGAGGGCGTGGCGAACGCGATCACCGCGCCGATGCGGACGGCGGCGGCGGCGCGATCGACCGGACGACCGTTGAGGCGGAGGTGGCCGGCGGTGGCCAGCGCCTGCGCCACGGTCCGCGTCTTCACCAGCCGCGCGAACCACAGGAAGCGGTCGAGCCGCATCGTTTCGCCAGCCCCTTCAGCCAAGCCGCACGCCCAGATCGGCAAGCGCGGCAAAGGCGTTGTCGTGGCTTGGCCGGGTCTCGACCGCGCGGGTCAGGCCGCGCCACACCCAGCGCGGTTCGCCGCCCTCGGGCTTGGCGGTGCGGAAGCCGAGTGCCGCCATCAGCCGCGCGAGCGTATCCGCCGTCATGCCGATCGAGGTGGCGAGCGCGGGATCGGGCGCGAACGGGCGGTGGCCGCTGCGCCCGTCATGCACCGCGCGCGCGATGCGTTCGGCGAGATCGACCCGCACCGCCTGCGCCCCCAGCGGGCGATAGCCATGCTGGAGACACGCGCCCGCGGCAGCGCGCGCCAGCACCGTCGGCCCGGTCGGCGGCGGCGGCGACACCGCGACACCGCGCGCGGCGAGCAGCACGCGCCGCCAGCGCGCCGGCTCGGGCTTGAGCAGCCGCGCATCGAACACGTCCAACGCGCCGATCGTCACCCCCAGCGTCCGCAGCCGCTTGCGCGCGGGCGGATCGAGCGCGTCGACCGCGCTGCCGATGCCGATCCGCGCGGCGATACCGCCAGCGTCGACCAGCGCCGCCGCAACCGCGCGCAGCGGCGGCGTGGCCTGCGGATCACGCATCGCCGCATCGAGCGCGGCGAGCACCGGCAGCCGCCGCGCGATCTGCTCGGTGGTCCAGCGTTCGATCCGCGCGCGCACCGCGGCTTGCGCGGCCTTGTCGAGACAATCGAGCCCACGATCCAGCACCACGCGCGGGCGGGCGAGCGACGGTCCCACCGCGAGCTGCGCCACCTCATGCCCATCCCAGCGGATCGCGGGCGCATCGTCGGCTAGGGTAAGGTCGGCGTCCACCGCCTCGGCCAGCGCCTTGGCGCGGCGCGCGCGTTCGCTGCCGAGGCGACGTTCGGCGGCGGCGAGCAACATGCGCTTGTCGGCATGCCCCGCCTCCGGTGCCACGACGAAGCGGAAGCCATGGAGCGTGCCGATCGGGTGATCCTCAACGCTCACCTCGCCCTCGGGCCCGACCGTGACCGGCAGTGCGCGCGGGTCCGCACCGATCTGGCGCATCAGCAGCGTGGTGCGCTTGTCAACGAAGCGTTGCGTCAGGCTGGTGTGGAGCGCGTCCGACAGCCGCTCCTCGACCGCGCCGGCGCGCGCGCTCCAGTGCGCCGGGTCGGCGAGCCAGTCGACGCGGTTGGCGATATACGCCCAGCTTCGTGCCGCTGCGATCCGACCGGCCAGCGTCTCGACATCGCCCGCGACATTGTCGAGCCGGGCGATCTCGTTCGCGAACCATTCGTGCGGAACATGGCCTTTGCCGTCACTGAGGTAGCCGAACACGCGACCCACGAAGCGCGCGTGCGGATCGACGCCAAGCTTGCGGAAATCGGGCAGGCCGCACGCCGCCCACAGCCGCGTCACCATGCGCTGCCCACGCACGCGCTGCCGTACCCAGTCCTCCCCCGCCAGCCGTTTCAACACGGCGAGATCGGTCGCCTCCGGTGCGGCACGCAACACGCGGAAATCGGGGCGCACCTCCAGGCTGGCGATCAACGCGTCGATGCTGGAGAGATCGGGCGCACCCTCGCGCCAATAGAGGTGGTCGAGCGGAGCGAAGCGATGCTCCTCGATCGCCAGCACCTCCTCGGGGCCGAACGCGCTCGGTCCTTCGTCGACCAAAGCGCCGAACGTGCCGTCGCGCTGGTGCCGACCGGCGCGGCCAGCGATCTGCGCCATCTCCGCCACGGTGAGGCGACGCTGGCGATGGCCGTCAAACTTGTGGAGCGAGGCGAAGGCGACATGGCTGACGTCCATGTTGAGCCCCATGCCGATCGCGTCGGTGGCGACGAGATAATCGACTTCGCCCGCCTGGAACATCGCCACCTGCGCGTTGCGGGTGCGCGGGGACAGCGCGCCCATCACCACCGCAGCACCACCGCGCAACCGACGCAGCATTTCCGCGACGGCGTAGACTTCCTCCGCCGAGAAGGCGACGATCGCCGAGCGTTTGGGCAGCCGGCTGATCTTCCGCGCACCGGCATAGCTCAAAGTCGAGAAGCGCGGGCGGGTAATGATCTCGGCATCCTTGACCAGCGCCTTGACCATCGGGCGCAACGCCTCGGAGCCAAGCAGCATGGTCTCCTCGCGGCCGCGCGCGCGTAAGATTCGGTCGGTGAAGACGTGGCCGCGCTCCGGGTCGGCACCCAATTGCGCCTCGTCCACCGCGACGAAGGCGACATCGCGGTCGATCGGCATGCTCTCGGCGGTGCACAGGAACCAGCGCGCGTCCTTCGGGACGATCTTCTCCTCGCCGGTGATCAGCGCGACCTGATTGGCGCCCTTGATCTTCACCACCCGGTCGTAGACTTCGCGGGCGAGCAGCCGCAGCGGGAAGCCGATCATGCCGCTGGAATGCGCGCACATCCGCTCAACCGCGAGATGCGTCTTGCCGGTGTTGGTCGGCCCCAGAACGGCGGTGACCCGGTGATCGGCGCGTGACATGATGCCATCAACATCGCCCCGCGCACGGCGATGCGCAACCCCATGGCCGCCGCGATGTTCGGAAAGCCCTTAGGGATTGGTCCGCGCTAACCATATCGGATGCTTGTGGTATTTGGTTAATCGACAGCATTGTCTCACCTGCCGAACGCTTCACCGCAGCGGCACGGGCGGGGCAGCGCGGTTAAATTGACTTTCACTTTTCATCGCCACACGGGATTCGACCTCACGCCGGGGGTCTAACGTGTTGGGCGGCGTGGTATCGGGGGCAGTCAGCCTTGTTCTTGCGTAACGAATCCGGGATCGAACAGGCCGGCGGCACGGCGACGGTGTCGTTCGGCCGCGCGCTGGTGCCGCTCCCTGCTCCGACCGCGTTCGATCGCTTCCGCAGCGGCGTCGAGAAGATCGAGTGGGTGCCGGATCTGGGATCGCAGATCGGATCGGCGCAGTGGTGGCGCGGCGCCCTCACCTGCACCGCGCTGTGCGCGGGCGCGCTGATGCTGTCGCCCGGTCGCGGCCACCCGATCGCCGGCGATGTCGCCGCGCCGCTCACCGGCGACCAGTGGGACGAAGCCCGCGCGCAATCGATCGCGCCGCTCGCCTACGGCGCCGACACCGGCCACCGCATGGCGGCGACCGACTTCGTGGCCCCCCTCACCGAAACGCCTGAGCGGCCGAGCATCGACCTGTCGGCAAGCTACGGCACGGGCGACAGCTTCGCCGCGGTGCTGCGCCGCGCCGGCGTGTCGGAGCGGGACTCCGACCAGGCGGTGCGGCTCATCACCAGTGCGACCTCGCTCGGCGATCTCACGCCGGGCACGCAGATCGACCTGACACTCGGCCGGCGCGACAGCAAGGCGGTGGCACGCCCGCTCGACGCGCTGTCGTTCCGCGCGCGCTTCGATCTGCAACTGTCGCTGAAGCGTGTCGGTGGGGCGCTCGCGCTCAGCCGGCAGGTGATCGCGATCGACCATACCCCGTTGCGCATCCAGGGCCTGGTCGGCTCCAGCCTGTACCGCTCCGCGCGCGCTGCCGGCGCGCCCGCCAAGGCGGTCGAATCGTACATCCGCGCGATCGCCAGCCGGCTGTCGGTGGGCAGCGACGTGCATGCGGCGGACAGTTTCGACATCATCGTCGAACAGGCGCGTGCCGCCACCGGTGAGGTACAACTGGGCGAGCTGCTGTTCGCCGGGCTGAACCGTGGCGGCGGACGCCGGCTGCAACTGGTGAAATGGGGTGACGGCGACCGCGCGCAGTGGTTCGAATCATCCGGCCAGACCGAGCAGCGCGGGGTGATGGGGATGCCGGTGGCGGGGCACATCACCTCCAGCTTCGGCCTGCGGATGCACCCGATCTTGGGGTACCTCAAAATGCACAAGGGCCTGGACATCGGCGCACCATGGGGCTCGCCGATCCACGCCGCGATGGACGGCGTGGTGCAGTTCGCCGGTCGCACCGGTGGCTATGGCAACTTCGTCAAGCTGGCGAGCGGCGGCGGTATCGTCACCGGCTATGGCCACATGAGCCGCATCGCAGTGCGCCCCGGCATGCGCGTCGCGCGCGGGACGGTGATCGGCTATGTCGGATCAACGGGCCTTTCGACCGGGCCGCACCTGCACTGGGAAGTGTGGAAGAACGGCGTTTCGGTCAACCCGCGCAACATCTCGATGTCGAGCGTGGTGCAACTGTCGGGCGAGGCGTTGCGTGCGTTCAAGGCGCGGGTGGGATCTTTGTTGGCGGTCAAGGTCGGCGGCCGGTGACCTTCGGCTAGCCACTCATGGAGAAATCGCGTGCTGTCCCTCCTAGCGTTAGCGATGATCACCAGTAGCGATCCCGGCGCTACGCCATGCCCCGGTTCGACCACGATAGAGGTAAACGCCTGCCTCGCGGCGCGCTTCGGTGAAGCCGATGCCGTACTAAACCGCTACTATGACACGGCCGTCCGGCGCGTTCGCAACGAGAGCGGAGCTGCCGTAGCCAAAGGGCTTATCCAGGCTGAACGCTCGTGGCTATCATATCGAAATTCGGAATGCGGCGCTGTTTTCGAGAAATATCGTGATGGCACGATCAGGACGAGCATGGAGATTGCGTGCCGAACTCGGCTAACCCGCCTGCGCACATATGTGATCTGGCGAAACTGGCTGACGTACCCGGACAGCACACCGCCTTTACTGCCACGCCCCGCCACCGACAGCACTCTGTCAGATGGTCGCGGGTAGCGAAACGCCTGCTCCTCGAGACGGCAAAGCGCGACGCGGGATTTTTGAGGTGTGCATCAAGACGCTACCGCCCCTGCGCCCGCCACCGCCTGATCGTGCGGGCAATGATCTCGTCCTCGCCGCCGACTTCCGTCCAAGCTTCGGAGAACAGCGGGTCTTCGGATGCCGGCCGCTTCGCCTCCTCCAGCCCGTCGAACGCGACGCGGATCGGGATGGCGACGCCCTCGCCGCAGATGATGCACTCGCGGTTGCGCAAAGCCGGGATCGAATCGAGGAAGCCGCGTGCGCCCTCCGGCATGGCGGCGCGGACGAACGCCTGATCGCGATCGTTGTTGAGCCGCATCGAGATGATCGTGCCGCATTGCGACAGCACGCCCTCGGCAAGATCGGACGGGCGCTGCGTGATGAGCCCGAGCGATACGCCGTATTTGCGGCCTTCCTTGGCGATACGGCTGAGGATCTTGCCGACCGATGAGGCGTCGCCGTTTCGATCGTTGGGGATGTAGCGGTGCGCCTCCTCGCAGACGAGCAGGATCGGGCGCTGCGGTTCGTTGCGCGACCAGATCGCGAAATCGAACACCATCCGACTCAGCACCGCCACCACCACAGAGGTGATTTCGGACGGCACACCCGACACGTCGATGATCGAGATCGGCTTGCCGCCGCCGGGCAGGCGGAAGATGCGTTCGATGAACGCGGCCATCGTGTCCGCCACCAGCAGGCCCGAGAACATGAAACCGTAGCGGGGATCGCTCTTGATCTCCTCGATCTTGGTTTTCAGCCGCATGTACGGCGCGGTGTCGCCCGCCCGGTCGAGCTTGCCCATTTCCGCCTGGATGAAGTTGAGCAGATCGCTGAGCAGATACGGGATCGGCGCATCCACCGTCAGTTTGGCGATCTCCTGCCCCAGCCGGCTCTTGGCGCGTGCGAGCAGCAGGCATTTGGCGAGGATATCGGCATCCATCTGCCGCGACGATCCGGTCGAGGTGAGGAAAACCTCGCAATGTTCCGCGAAATTCATCAGCCAGTACGGCATCTGGAGATTGGACACGTCGAAGATCGCGCCGTTCGACCGAAACGCAGCGGCATATTCGCCGTGCGGATCAATCATCAGGATATGCCCCTGCGGCGCGAGATCGCAGATGCGGTGCAGGATCAGGGCGGCGGTGGTCGACTTGCCGGTGCCGGTCGATCCCAGCAGCGCGAAATGCTTGCCGAGCATCGCATCGACATACAGCGCGGCGCGCACGTCGCGCGTGGGATATACCGTGCCGATCTCGATATGAGCGCGATCCTCGGTGGCGTAGATCTGCTTGAGATCTGCCGTGGCGGCCGGGTAGACGTAGCAGCCCGGCGTCGGATAGCGCGTCACGCCACGCCGGAAGCGGCTTAGCACGCCGGTGCCGGGATGTTCGTCGCCTTCGCCAAGGAAATCGACCACCGCCGCGATCCGGTCGCCGCCATCGGTGAGTTTCAGCGAACGCACACTCGCGACCAGCCAGATACCGCCGACGCGCATCTTGATCGGGCTCCCGACAGAACCGGCGGCCGCGACGATCGGATCGGGATGACCCCCGATTGCCGTCAGGCAATCGGGATCGAGCATCACCTGGCTACTCGATCCGGCAATCTCCATCACCATGCCGATCGGGTCGCGCACGGCCGCGAGCGAATCGGCGGATGTGACGAAGGCGTCGGCGCCCGGCATCTCGGTCATTGCGTCTGTTGGTCCCAACCTGTTGATTGGACGACCCTTACGGATGAGTCGTAAAGATCGGGTTTGGCGCGCTTGCCCGATCTTCGGTGCGGGGTGAAAGTAACGCGCGGCTAGAACCGCCGCGCCACCATGCCCGCGCCCCAGCCGAACGCGACCGACAGCGCCACCGCGACGAGCCCGTACAACAATGCATGCCGCTCGGCCGAGCGGGCGACGAATCGCTCGAAGCCCGACTTGCGAATCTCGATCTCGCGCGTCGCCACCGCCAGCACCCGGCCATCGCGGACGAGAAACGTCTCTGCGGTGAAGCGCCCGACCGGCACGCGCGCGGGGATCGTCACCACCGCGCGGTACAGCACGCCATCGGTGATCTCGACCTTGCCCGGCGCCTGTACGTACAGGCCGGTCCGCCGTTTGAGATCGACCAGTCCGCGCGCGAAGCGAGTCTGCTCGGCGCTGGCCGCGCTGGAGGCGGCCGAGAGTTGCAGGCTGTCGAGGCCGAGTTCGTAGATCGCCCGCGTCCGATCGTCGAGCAGTCGCGCGATCGGCCGCGACGAGGCGATCGCGTAGAAACTCGGTGCGGAGCGGTAACGTTGGCGCGCCGCGTTGACCCAGATCAGCCCGCCCAGCTTCTCCTTCTCGCGCATCAGGATCGATTGCGTCGGGCCTTTCACCACCACGACGATGTCGGTGGGCTTGTCGTCGTCGGGCAGGCGTCCGCCGGGATAGAGGATCGCGCCGAACAGCAGCAGGTCCGCGCCGGTGAAGCTGTAGACGATCTCGACCTGGCGTTGCGCCACGTCGGGGACCAGCACGGGCTTGTTCGCGGTCGCCATCAGCAAGGGCGCAAGCAACAGCAGTGCCGACGCTAAAACCCTCACGACACTTCGACCGAATAGATTTCCGCCGGTCGCCACCCCAGCCCGATCGCGATCCACACCGCCAGCGCCAGCACCACCACTGCGAGGCCGAGCCGAAGATATTCGGGCTTGGCCTTGGCGGCGAAGCGTGCGCCGACCTGCGCGCCCGCCACCGAGCCGAGCAGCAGCAGCGCCGCCAGCACGATATCGACCGCCTTGGTGGTGGTGGCGTGCACCATCGTCGCCATCGCGGTGGTGAACAGCGTCTGGAACAGCGAGGTGCCGACCACCACCTGCGTTGTCATGCCGAGCAGATACAGCATTGCCGGCACCAGGATGAAACCGCCGCCGACACCGAGCAGGATCGTCAGGATGCCGACGAAAAAGCCTAGCAACAGCGGCGCCAGCGGTGAGATATACAGGCCCGAGCGGTAGAAGCGCGTGCGGAACGGCAGCGCCGCGACCAGTGGGTGATGCCGACGTTTGCGCGCACGCGGTGCCCGCGCCCCGCGCGCGACGCGGATCGCGCCAATCGATTCGCGCGCCATCATCGATCCGATGAAGCCGAGCAGCAGCACGTAGACGATCGCGATCACCGTATCGATCTGCCCGGTCGCCTGCAGCAGCCGGAACACCTGCCCGCCCGCGAGCGACCCGAGCAGCCCGCCCGCGACCAGCACGCCACCCATCTTGGTATCCACGCCCCCCCGCCGGAAGTGCGCGAACACGCCCGACACGCTCGCGCCGGTTACCTGACTGGCGGCGGACGCGGCAGCGACGGTGGGCGGAATGCCGTAGACGATCAACAACGGCGTGGTCAGGAACCCACCGCCGACGCCGAGCAGACCCGACAGCAACCCGACCCCGCCGCCAAGCAGCACGATCACCAGCGCGTTCACCGACAGGTTCGCGATTGGCAGGTAGATGTCCATTGCCGATAGGCGATACCCGCTTGCGGGGGTCGGGGCAAAGCTCGGTTGGCGGGAGTCGGCGGAAAAATACGCTGGCCGCGCACGACCTCCCGAGAGGCGCATAGTGCACGCGTGCTCTAGAAATCCGCCCCCAGCGTCAGCGCCACGCCCGAGCCCGGCCGCGCCTGCCCGGCGACCCGTTCACGCCAGTCGAGCGAGAGCCGCGCCTGTCGCCCCGCGATCGGCAGCGTGGCCGTGATCGACGGACCTATGTCGAGCCGCTCGGCTCCGCGCTGCGCGCCGCCCCACAGGCCGGCGCCGAGATCGAGCGGGATCGCGCCGAGCGTCATCACCCGGTGCGAAACACGCGCCGCGCCATCGACGAACCCTTCGGTGCGCTCGCGGTGGATCGCGCCCGCCTGCGCATAGGTTTCCAGCCGGAAACCGCCGCCGATCGGCAGCGGACCGAAGCCGCCGACCAGCGTCACCGCCGGGCCGCCCTTGCCCGCGTTCAGCGCCACGCGCTGTTCTGCGACGATGCGCACCGGCAGTCGCGTCGGCTGCCATTCCAGCCCCACCGCCGCCTCGCGCAGGCCGGACCCGAGCGGGCTGGTGACACGCGCCATCGCGGCGATGCGGTGCTTGCGATCCAGCAGATAGGCCAGCCGCAGACCCGCCTGCGATCCGCCGAGCTGCCCGCCGAGCGGTGCGCTCGTCACGCCGCCACCGCCGCGCGCCACCAGCCAGAAACTGCCCGACCACCTCGACGGCACGGCCGTACCTGGGGCAAGCGGCGACGGCGCAGGCCGGGGCAGCCCGGCGAGCAGTTGCGGCGCGGCAGGTTCGGGCGCGGCATCGTCGGGTGGCCCGAACTGCGCGAAGCCAAGCAAGGCGAGCGCCAGCCGATCGGGATCCCGATGCCGCCCCCCGCGCACCGTCGCCGCGCGCGCAGAGGGCATCCACCAGGCGAGCGGCGCATGCGGCGTTGCCGTCATCATCGGCAGTTGCGCGAGCGGCGGCAGCACCGCTCGCACCGGCAGCCCTGGTACGAGCGCGCGGGCAAGGTCCGGCACGGTCGCGACGTGCGGCCACAACATCACCGCGCGCAAGCCGATCCAGCCCGCCAGCGACATGCCAAGGAAGCGGAGCGGACGCCCTGGCCCGCTGATCACGTCTCCAGCGCCGAGGCTTCGGGAAACACGTGCGCGGTCTTGTCCCAGTGCAGATCCGCACCGCGCAACAGTCGCGCATAGTGCCAGACCGCGCGACGAACCGCGACCAGTGCGATGAAATTGCCGACCAGCGCGCGCGGTAGCGACCACAGTCCCTCGATCCAGCCATAATCCCGCGTGGTGAACGCCACCCGCATCATCATGCGCCAGATGAGCAGCGCCGCATTGACCTCCAGCAATCGCGCGGTCGTACCGCTGATGCGCGGCCGCGGCGTGGCGGCGATCCAGTGCGCCAAGGCAGACCCGGCCGAGACAACCAGCGCGATGTAGGCCACTGCAAGGATCAGCACCGCAAAGGGCGCGCGGCGATCACGCATGCGCATCCAGTGTTCCGCCAAATCATGTGCCGGCGCCCAGCCGATCCGGTCCCACCCGGCAAGCGCGATGCCGGTCATCCAGCGCGCCTTTTGGCGGACCGACGTTGCGACCGTGGACGGGAAATAGGCGCGCACCGCCACCAGCGGTCCGCCCGCCCGCTCTCGCACGCGGGCGATCACGCTGTCCGCGCCGAGCCGGCTGAGCGTCAGGCCCAGTTCGTAATCCTCGGTGATGCTGCCGGAATCGAACGGCTTGCCTTCACTTGCCTGCGATAACGTCTCCAAAGTCTCCCGCGCGATACAACAGCCGACACCGGCAAGCGGAATGCCGGCACCAAGCGCCTGCCGCACGAGCAGGTTCTTGGCGTGCGCCTCCGCGAATTCATCCGCATAATGGCCCGAAACGAGTCGGGCGCGCCGATCGATCAGCGGCAGCACCGGCAACTGAACGACCGAATAGCGGTCGAGCAACGCATCATAAATCCGCAATTCCTGCGGGTGCACCACGTCTTCGGCGTCATGCTGCACGATCGCGGCCGCTTGCCTGGATCCCGCGGCCTCATCTCGCTTCAGCGCATGCCACAGCGTGTTGAGGCAATCCGCCTTGGTGGTCGGCCCGTCGTCTTGGCCGATCACCAACCGCACGCGCCCATCCGTTTCCGCGACGGCGGCGACTGCGTCGATTGTTGGGCGGTCGTTCGGGTAGGTGCCGACGTAAAGCCGGTAATCAATACTTTCATAGCGGGCGAGCGTGGTGCGCAGCATCGCGCCGATCACCGGCGCTTCGTCCCAGGCAGGTACGAACACCGCGAAGCAGCGCGGTGTTGCCTTGACCGGATAATCCGCAACAAAGCCATCGCCGATATCGACCCGCCGCAGTCGGCGCCGCGCCCAGACGGCGAGGAACACCCCATCGATGGCGAAATCATCGAGTCCGCCGATCAGAAATCCGATCGCAGCAAACAGCATGCTTTCCCGCGCCACCGCGTCCACCGCCGCGATGACGATACCCCCTGCCCCCAAAGCGCTTCGCCCCCGAATTCGCGTTCTTTCGTTCGTCGCCACGGTGTGTCGCACAACGCGCTTGATAATCAAGCTCAACAACCAGCGCTGGGCGTAGATCAACCGCCGACGATCGTCTCGCCGTTTCAGCCGGGACGAAATTGGTGCAGCGGCCGGGCCGTTTTACACTGATGGTGCCGGCGAGCGGCAATACGAAGCGGATGAGAAGCAAAGGTTGCTGTCGTGCCCGACGTTGGTGCGCCTGCGGAGTCTGCGTCGCCAGGAATTATCGCCTTTGGCGCGTCGTTTCGTCGGCACGCGGTCGATCACATGCTGTTTATCGTGCGGCGCACAAAAAGCCGGAGAACCATTTTAGGTCAGGCGCGTTCACGCCGGAGTCCCTTTCCCCCCTTTCGGGACTAGTGCCCAGTAGCTTTGTACCGGCACCGGCCGCGCACCCTCCCCCACCCGTGCGCGGCCGATCCGGCGTCGACGGCGCAGCGCGCCACAGGCATCCATCGAGATGACGGTGGCATACGCACAGCAGACGTGACGGGCGGGCCGAGGTGTCATCCGCCGAATGCACCTTTGCCTTGCCGAATGCGGCATAGCGATGCGCTTAGCCCTGCGTAGCGGATACGACGCGTTACGGCTTGTCGCGGCCGGTGTTGCTCGGCTGACTGCTGCCACCGCCGCCGATCGCACCGACCGTGCCGATGTTGCCGAACAACTGCTGGAAGAAGCTGGTCTTGCGGCCGAGCGTCGGCGTGGTCTTCTTCATCGGCGAGATCGAGGCGATCTGTTCCTTGCCGGTGCGGTCGATCCCAGTGACGGTGCCCTTCGCGTCGAAGCTGATGCGGAGCGTGGTCTGCGATTTCACGTGCGGGTTGTTGTAGGCGAAGTTGCGCGCATCCCGCGAGATGTAATACCAGTCGCCTTGCTGCTGGAACCCGGCGGCGAAGGTCGGCGTGCCCAGCACGGACAACACCGACTTGCGGGTGTCGACGCCGGGCTGCACCGAGTTGACCAGATCGGCATCGATCACATAGCCCTGGTGCGTGCGCAACTGCGTGCAACCGCTGGCGCCGAATGCCGCGAGGACCAAAGCGGGCGCCAGGAACCGTCGCGCCGAAATCACCGTCATCATTATCTCCTCGGCACGCAGCCAGTTGCCGAACCCGCTACCGCAACGAAAAACCGCGCATTGCATCGTGCCGCGATCGCCTCAATATGCCGAGCTTGATGGCCAAACAAGGGCCGCGCTTGCGGGAGTCGACGCACTTGAACTGGATCGGCCGAATGTTCGGGGCGCAGGATACCGAGGCGCTGCCGCTGTATAGCGCGATCGTGGCACGTGGCCGCGCGCCGCACTGGTACCTCGACGGCGCGGTGCCCGATACGATGGACGGCCGGTTCGACATGATCGCGGGCCTGCTCGCCTTCGTGCTGCTGCGGCTGGAGGAAGATCCCGCCGGCGCCGAGACGGTCGCACGCGTGACGGAGCGGTTCGTCGACGACATGGACGGGCAACTGCGCCAGATCGGCATCGGTGACATCATCGTCGGCAAGCATATCAGCAAGATGATGAGCATGCTCGGCGGGCGGATCGGCGCGTATCGCGAAGGACTGGCTGCAGGCGGCCTCGACGCCGCGCTGGTGCGCAACGTCTATCGTGGCACTGCCCCGTCACCCGCCGCGCTGACCCACGTCGCGACAGCGCTCCACGACTTTCGCGACGCGCTCGCGCACACCCCCACGGCCACGATCATCGCCGGAGATTTGCCATGACAGCCCCTGAATTTTCGCGCCCCGAGCGGATCGATACGATCGGAGCGGGCGAACGCAGCGTGACGATCACCGCCGACGCCGCCGAACGTGCCGCGCTCGCCGCGCGGTTCGGGCTGGTCTCGATCGGCCGGCTCGACGCGACGCTGGCAGTGCGGCAGGAGGCGGCGGGTATCGCGGTGCGCGGTCGTGTCGGCGCGGACGTGGTGCAGGCCTGCACCGTGACCGACGAACCGATCCCGGTCACCGTGGACGAGCCGGTCGCGCTGCTGTTCGTGGCCGAAGGCTTTGCGGGCGAGGACGAGGAAATCGAACTGGACGAAGGCTCGCTCGACACCATCCCTTATGAAGGCGGTGCGATCGATCTCGGCGAAGCGGCGGCCGAGACGATGGCGCTTGCGCTCGATCCGTTCCCGCGCAGCGCGAACGCGGCGGCGGTGCTGCGCGACGCGGGCGTACTGACCGAGGAGGAGGCGAAGCCGAAAGGCGCGCTCGCCGGGCTTGGCGATCTGCTGGGCAAGAAGCCGAGCTGAGCTTTCCGCCTGCACTCCGGCAGGCAGGGCCCGGCTCAGAGCGCGCGGGATCAGTCCTGGTCCGGCCCCAGCGTCGGGTCGAGATCGCGCGGCCGTACGAACAATGCCAGCGCACCGCCGCCGGTCGTCACGCCGCTCCAGTCGTCCACCGCGAACGTCATTCGCGCGACACTCGCGGTCGGGTACTTCAGCTCGACCGCGCTGCGCAGATCGCCCGTGCCGCCCGGCACCAGCATCAGCACCAGATCCTCAAGCCCCGGATTGTGCCCGACCAGCAGCACGTCGGCCGCCGTATCGGGCAGCGCCTGAACGAGATCGAGCAGCGTTTCCGCCGAGGCGAGGTACAGCCGGCGGTCCCACCCGATGCCCAACGCCCGGCCATAGCCGCGTTCGATCTCGTCGAGCGTCTCCATCACCCGCACCGCAGGCGAGGCGACGACATGATCGAACGACAGGCCGAGATCGCGCAGATGCCGCCCGACCATCGCGGCCGCGCGCTTGCCCTTGCCGTTGAGCGGCCGGTCGAAATCGCGGGCGACGGGATCGTCCCAGCCCGATTTGGCATGGCGGAGCAGGGTAAGCGTTTTCAACTCGGGCCTTCTCCGTCAGGCGTCCTCGACCGCCTCTTGCCCCGATTCGACCACGGAAGGAAGCCGTCTTACGCGCGCGATGGCTTCATCGAGCGTGACGCGCGCCACCGGCACGCCGGGCGGGAAGGCTGACAGCAGCCGCGACGGCATCGCCGAGGATAGCAATACGAACGCACCGCGATCGTCAGCGCGGCGGATCAGCCGGCCGAACGCCTGTGCAAGCCGCGCCCGCACGATGCGATCGTCATAGGCGGAACCGCCGCCCGCGAGTCGGCGCGCGGCGTGGAGCACGCTCGGCTTCGGCCAGGGCACGCCCTCCATCGCCACCAGCCGCAGCGAACGCCCCGGCACGTCCACCCCGTCCCGCAATGCATCGGTGCCGAGCAGCGAGGCGGAGAGATCGTCGCGGAAGATATCGACCAGCGTGCCGGTATCGATCGGATCGACATGCTGCGCGTAGAGCGGCAGCCCTTCGCGCGCGAGCCGGTCGGCGATGCGGGCATGGACCGCGCGCAGCCGGCGAATCGCGGTAAACAGCCCGAGCATCCCACCGCCGCTGGCCAGTGCGAGGCGCGCATAGGCGTTGGCGAGGCCGCCGAGATCGCCACGCTTGACGTC
Organism: Sphingomonas sp. GC_Shp_3; assembly: GCF_026540945.1. NCBI lineage: Bacteria > Pseudomonadati > Pseudomonadota > Alphaproteobacteria > Sphingomonadales > Sphingomonadaceae > Sphingomonas > Sphingomonas sp. GC_Shp_3. The sequence goes on along the minus strand of NZ_JALNUT010000005.1, from coordinate 135,259 downwards.
GGTGACGATCAGCACCTGCGCATGATTGGCATAGTCGAACGGGCTGGTCGCGGAGAAGCGCGCGCCGGGGCGAATCAGATGCTGCGCACCGCTGCGTGCCTCCGCCACGTCCCAGCCTTCGTTGGCATCCGCGCCGCCGCCGCGCAGCGTGGCCGACGTGACGAGCGCACCGTGCGCGGGCCGCAGCACCACCTCGGCGAAGGGTTTGGAGGGGTCGAGCCAGTGGCGCAGCAGGCCGATGTCGTAATCGCGCCCCTCGATGCGGTTGACGATCAGCCAGTCGACGAACTGCTCCGCCGCCGGGCCGCCGACGCGGGCGAGCAGCGCCAGCCATGACGCCACCGTCTCCGCTCGCCAGCCGAGCGAGGCAATCGCGCCTTCGATCCGCGCGCGCGCGGGCGCATCCATCCAGTCGGGCGCATCCGCCAGCACCGCCTCGAGCCGCCGACCGAGCGCGACCAACGGCCGCACCAGCGCATCGAGCGCATGCGCCGCCTGCCCCGCCGCCTCGACCAGCGCCGCGTCCGGTTCGACCAGCTCGGTCTCCAGCCCATACCCCGCATCGCCATCCGTCTCGGCGCGCGCATAGGTCAGCCCGCGCACGGCGGCGAGAAGATGCTCTACGGGTCCGAACGGCGCGCCCTCCGCCAGCCGTTGCAGCCAGCCATCGGCGGCAAGCGCCCCCGCCGCCTTGACCGCATCGGCAATGGCGAGCGCCCCCGCCTCGTCATAGCTCGCCACGTCGGACAGCCGCGCTGCGAGCCCACGCCGCCGCCCGCGCCCGCCCGATTCGGGGCCGAGCAGCCAGCGGCGTAGCTCGATCGTCTCCTGTCCCGTCAGCGCAGTGGAGAACATCATGTCGGCGGCATCGAACAGGTGATGCCCCTCGTCGAACACATAGCGGGTCGGCCGCGTGTTGAGTTCGCGCCCGCGCACCGCATTGACCATCACCAGCGCATGGTTGGCGATGACGATATCCGCCTCGACACTGGCGCGCGCGGCGCGCTCGATGAAGCATTTGCGGTAGTGCGGGCAGCCGGCATAAACGCACTCGCCGCGCCGGTCGGTCAGCGCGGTGTGACCGGCGCGGCGGAACAAGGTCGTCAGCCAGCCGGGCAGATCGCCGCCGACCATGTCGCCATCCGCGCTATACGCCGCCCAGCGCGCGACCAGTTGCGCGAGGATGGCGGCGCGCCCAGCGAACCCGCCCTGCAAGGCATCTTCCAGATTGAGCAGGCACAGGTAGTTCTCGCGGCCCTTGCGCGTCACGACCTTGAGCCGCCGCTCGGCCGGATCGGGGAACAGCCGCGTCGTTTCGGCGGCCAACTGGCGTTGCAGCGCCTTGGTATAGGTCGACACCCACACCGCCCCGCCCGCCTTCTCCGCCCACAAGGATGCCGGCGCGAGATAGCCGAGCGTCTTGCCGATGCCCGTCCCTGCCTCCGCCAGAACGAGATTGGGCGCGTCGCGCACCATACGCGGCGCGAACGCCTCGGTCGCGGCCTGTGCGAAGGCGCGCTGGCCGACGCGTTCCTCGGCGGCGCTGCCGGTGAGGTGGGCGAGCCGCGCGGCGGTCTCCTCCACGCCGAGCGTAACGGTGCGCGGCGCGGGACGCGGTGCGCTCTCCGACCATTCGGGCAATTTGGTGAACAGCCAGCGTTCCGCCGTCGCCGGGCGGTGCAGCCGCGCCGCCAGGATCGGCGCCCACGGCCAGCGCAATCGACCGAGGTTCTGCGTTGCGCTCCACGCGCCCTCGCGCTCGGGCCAGTCACTCTCGGTCACATCGAGCAGCGCCGATGCTGCACGCCGCAGGAACGCGGCGACGTCGCCGTCGCTCGCCGGCGCGTCGAGTCCGGCCGCCCGCGCGAGCCCCTTGGGCGTCGGCACCATGAAGCGCGCGGGGAACAGCAACGCGAACAGTTCGAGCACGTCGAGACCCGACAGTTCGGCATAGCCCAAGCGTTGCGCCACCAGCGGCGCGTTGAGCAGGATCACCGGCGTGTCGGCGGCGATGCGGATCGCCTCGCCACGCCCGATCGGCCGCGTACCATCCGCATCGGCGATCCAGATGCCGCCGTGGCTGGCGTGGAGGGCGGGATGCGGCAGCACAAGTCAGAAATAACGGTTCGGAACAGAATGGCAACCGCTGCCGGTCAATGGCGCGGCATCATCCCGCCAGCGCCACGCGCAACTGCCGCACCAGCGATGGCGCGCTGAGATGCGACAGCACGCTGTCGTGGCGTTCCCGCACCAGCGTGCGGCGAATATCGTCGACGCTGCGGCAACCACCGCCGCGCGCGAGTTCGAACGCGCGCTCGACCGTACCCTTATCGGGTGCCGAGCCGCTCACGCCTTGATATCCGTCTTGACCGCGTTCTTGGTCGACGGCTCGGCGAGCGGCTTCTTGGCCGTCTCCTTCTTGGGCTTGCGGACCTCGCGGTTGCTCTTCTTCTGGCCTTTGGCCATCGTGTTTCTCCGATAAGGTTAGTGGGGTGAGGTGTCAGACCTGCGCCCATTTTGCGCGGACCACCGGCGCGGTGATGATCTTGGTGCGATAGGCGGTGCGGATGATCTCGGCATCGGCGCCGGTGTTCAGCACGACGCGCGTGCCACCGGACACCAAAGATTCGATCGCGCTGATCGTTACGCCGCGCTTCGCGCACATCGCGACGACATCCTCGCGCGTGGCGTCGATCTGGACTGCGCGCGACATCAACGCGCCTCACGGAACGAAAGGGTGTGAAGCTGGATCATGAATCGGGTCCCCGGCTGGTAAGCGGGAGCACGAGTCTCTCAGCCGCCGGCGCTTACACGAGAAGCGGTGCCGACGATGGCACGTCCCTAACACATCCGCGTGAAATCACGAAACGCGCGCCGGGGTGACGCGCGCGCGCGATCGCGCTAGTCCGCTCGCACCATGACAGACGACATCCGCGCCGCCGCCCTCGAATCCAAAGCCTGGCCCTACGAGGAAGCACGCAAACTGCTCAAGCGCTACCCGAACGGCAAGCCCGGCGGTGCGGCCATCATCCTCGAAACCGGCTACGGCCCATCGGGGCTGCCGCACATCGGCACGTTCAACGAAGTGCTGCGCACGACGATGGTGCGCAACGCCTTTCACGCGCTGTCGGACCAGCCAACCCGCCTGATCGCGTTCAGCGACGATATGGACGGCCTGCGCAAAGTGCCGGACAACGTCCCCAACAAGGCGATGCTGGCCGAACATCTCGGCAAGCCGTTGTCGCGCATCCCCGATCCGTTCGGCACGCACGACAGCTTCGCCGCGCACAACAATGCCCGGCTGCGCGCCTTTCTCGACGATTACGGTTTTGAATACGAATTCGCCTCCTCGACCGACTATTATGCCGATGGTCGTTTCGACGATGCGCTGAAGGGTGTGCTGCGTCACTATCAGGCGATCCTTGACGTGATGCTGCCGACGCTGGGCGCGGACCGCCGTGCGACCTATTCGCCGGTGCTGCCGGTCAGCCCCAAGTCGGGCATCGTGTTGCAGGTGCCGGTCGAGGTGGTCGACGCCGACGCTGGGCTGATCGCGTTCACCGACGAAGACGGCGAACGCATCACCCAGACCGTGCTCGGCGGCCATGCCAAGCTGCAATGGAAGGTCGATTGGGCGATGCGCTGGGTCGCGCTCGGCGTCGATTACGAGATGGCGGGCAAGGATCTGATCGATTCGGTCACGCAATCTTCGAAGATCTGCCGCGTGCTCGGCGGTCGCCCGCCCGAGGGGTTCAACTACGAGATGTTCCTCGATGAGAAGGGCGAGAAGATCTCCAAGTCGAAGGGCAATGGCCTGTCGATCGAACAATGGCTGACCTACGGCTCGCCGGAAAGCCTCGCCTTCTTCGCGTACCGCGAGCCGAAGAAGGCCAAGTCGCTGCACATGGGCGTGATCCCGCGCGCGGTGGACGAATACTGGCAGTTCCGCGGCAATTACGCCGGCCAGACCGTGAAGGAACGGCTCGGCAACCCGGTGCATCACATTCACGACGGCAAGCTGCCGGAGGGTGCGTTGCCGGTGACGTTCGGGCTGCTGCTCAACCTCGTCAGCGTGATGGGCGAGGCCACAAGCGAGCAGGTGTGGGGGTACCTCGCCAATTACGTGCCGGACGCGACGCCCGAGGCCTATCCGGAACTCGACCGGATGATCGGTTACGCGATCGCCTATGGCCGCGATTTCGTCGCGCCGACGCTGGTGAAACGCGCGCCCGATGCGGTGGAGCGCGCCGCGCTCGCACGGCTCGATCGCGAATTGGCGGCATTGCCGGCGGACGGCGATGCCGAAGCGATCCAGAACATCGTCTATGAGATCGGCAAGACGCAGTTTGACGGCGTCGGCGGTTTCGAAACGCTGCGCGACTGGTTTAAGGCGTTGTACGAGACGTTGCTCGGCTCAAGCCAAGGTCCGCGTATGGGCAGTTTCATCGCGCTGTACGGCATCGCCAATTCGCGCAGGCTGATCACCGAGGCGCTGGCACGCGACTAATCGCGTGCCGTTGCGTTAAGAGCCCGCCCACCCCAACGGAGCTATAGTATGGACACCACGACGAGCGCCCAGCACAGCACCGCCTCGATCGATCTGATGGGGCCGATCACCATGGTCCACATCGTGCTGATGATCGTGCTCGCTGCGGCTGCGATCCTCATCATCTGGTGGGGCAGCGTGCTGCGCCGCCGCCGCCGCCAGGCCGACCGACAGGTCGCCGAGAATCGCGAGATCGCCGAGGAAGCGGGCGCAACCGCTCCGCCCGCGGTCGAAGCGCCGATGGGCAGCGACGTTCCCGCCACGTCCCCGGTCCGCCGCGACGCGGAACCGATCACACCACCTGCGCCGCCGCCACCGGCCGAAAGCATTTCCGAACCGGCCGCCGCCGTTTTGCCGCCGGCCCCGCCCGCTGCGGAACCCGCGGTCGAGTCGGTCTCTGCCGTGACCCCGGTCGCTGCTCCGGCAGCGTCCAGCGCATCGGAATTGACGCAGTTGAAAGGTCTCGGCCCCAAGCTTGCCAGCACGCTTGCCGAACTCGGCTACACCCGCATCGATCAGATCGCCGATCTCAGCCCCGCCGAAGCGGAGGCGCTCGACGCGCGGCTTGGCGCGTTCCAAGGCCGCATGGCGCGTGATCGGTGGATCGAACAGGCGCGGCTGCTCACCGCCGGCGACCGTAGCGGCTACGAAGCCGCCTTCGGGAAGCTCTAAGCGCGCGTTAGCGTGGCCGTTGCCATAGCGTAGCCGGGCGCTCCGTGGGCGGATACCGCACAACGCGGGTCCGCGCCTCGATCAACCCGCGCAGGATGAAGCGCACCTTCTCCCCCGTCGAGGTGGTGACGCGGTGGTCCCACGCATGCTCACCGCGCTCCGCCACCTTTTGCCCGATCGCGCCATAGATCGCCGCCGCCGACAGCACCGCCCAGGCAGAGCGGAACGGCAGTGCGGGCGCGCCGTGGCGCGCACTCTCCTCGAACGCGGCGGCGCGATCGGCAAGACGGCGCGACAACACGGCTAAACGCTTGCGAAACGGCGGTTTCATGTGCTGGCCGGGCGGGAAGTCCATCTCGACCAGCCATTCGACCGGCAGGTAACAGCGCCCACCGCGATCATCCTCCTCGATATCGCGCGCGATGTTGGCAAGCTGGAACGCCATGCCAAGATCGCACGCGCGGTCGAGCGTCGCGTCGTCGTCTGGCGAGACGCCCATCACCACCGCCATCATACAGCCGACCACGCCCGCGACATGATAGCAGTACCGGTACAGATCGCCCTCGCTGCGCGGTCGCCAATCCTCCGCATCGAGCGCGAAACCGGCGATCAGATCCCGCGCGAAACGGCGTGGCATGTTCGTTTCGGCGGCGACGATTCGCAGTGCGTCGAACGGCGGATCGCCGACCACCTCCCCCGCCAGCGCAGTTTCGGTCTTGGCGGTAATCTCCGCCAGGCGCGCCTGCGGGTCCGTAACGCGGGTCAGGTCGCCGCCATGATTCTGTCCGTCGGCGATATCGTCGCAGGCGCGACACCACGCGTAGAGCAGCCATGCCCGCTCACGCGTCTCACGGTCGAACAGCCGGCTGGCGGCGGCAAAGCTCTTCGACCCAAGCGCGATCGAGCGCTGCGCGGCGGCGACCGTCGCGCTACGACTGGCTACGGCGCCGGATCGCACCCGTTATAGGTCCGACTTGCGCATCTTGGTGATGGTCTCGACCGGCTCGTGCGCCGCCATCTTGGCGAGCAACCCGTCGAGCGTGTCGTCGACGATCAGGATATTCTGATGCTGTGGGCGCAGGAACCCGACCTCGCCCATCTTCGCGACGAAGGCGATGAGGTGATCGTAATAGCCCGCGACATTGAGCAGCCCGACCGGCTTGGCATGATAGCCGATCTGCGCCCAGCTGAGCGCTTCCCACAATTCGTCCATCGTGCCGGTGCCGCCGGGCAGGTTGATGAAACCATCCGAGAGATCGGTGAACGCCTGTTTGCGCTGATGCATCGTGTCGACCACATGCAGTTCGGTGAGGCCCTTGTGCGCAACCTCTGCATTGACGAGCGCGGTCGGGATGATGCCAATCACCTCGCCACCCGCCGCTAGCGCGCCATCGGCGACCGCACCCATCAGGCCAAGGCGACCGCCGCCGTACACCACGCCGATGCCACGCTCCGCCAGCGTGCGCCCGACCGCGCGCGCCGATTCGATATAGACGGGGTCCGCCGGGGAGGCCGATCCGCAATATACCGCCAGCCGCTTCATCACCGCAGTTCCTCCAGCATCAACGCCGCCGTCGCCTTGGCGCTTCCCACCACGCCCGGGATGCCCGCGCCGGGATGCGTGCCGGCACCGACGAAGTACAGGTTCGGGATCTGGTCGTCACGGTTGTGGACGCGGAACCACGCGCTCTGCGTGAGGATCGGCTCCAGCGAGAACGCACTGCCGAGATGCGCGTTGAGATCCTGCGCGAAATCGTTGGGCGTATAGCTGAACTTGGTGACGATCCGCTCGTGAATGTCCGGGATCAGCCGCCGCCCGATCTCGTCGAGGATGCGCTTCTCGAGGATCGGCGCGATCTCCGTCCAGTCGACCGGGAACTTGCCCATGTGCGGCACCGGCGCAAGCGCGTAAAAGGTCGAATGCCCCTCCGGCGCCATGCTCGGATCGGTCACGGTTGGGTGGTGGAGGTACAGCGAGAAGTCCTCCGGCAGCACGCCGTGATCGTAGATGTCGGCGAGCAGCCCCTTATAGCGCGGTCCGAACAGGATCATGTGGTGCGGGATGCCCGGCCACGTGCCCTTGATGCCGAAATGCACCACGAACAGCGACGGCGAATAGCGCTTGCGGTCGAGCCGCTTCTTGGTGCGTTGCGCGCTGCGCGAGGTTTTGAGCAGATCGCGGTAGACGTGCATCACGTCGCCGTTGCAGGCGATCATGTCGGCTTGGGCGGACCAGCCGCTGGCGGTGGTGACGCCGGTAGCGCGGTCTCCCACCGTCTCGATGCTGGTAGCGGCATCGTTCAGCCGCAGCACGCCGCCCAGCCGTTCGAAATGCGTCACCATCCCGGCGATCAGCCGATTGGTACCGCCTTGTGCGAACCATACACCGCCGTCGCGTTCCAGCTTGTGGATCAACGCGTAGATCGCGCTGGTCGTCATCGGGTTGCCGCCGACCAACAGCGTGTGGAACGACAGCGCCTGACGGAGATGCTCGTCCTGCACGAACGACGACACCACCGAATAGACCGAACGCCACGCCTGATACCGCGCCAGCGCCGGCGCCGCCTTGATCATCGACGCGAAATCCAGGAACGCCTTGGCGCCGAGCTTTACATAACCTTCCTCGTAAACACCTGCCGCATAATCGAGAAATTTGCGGTAGCCGGCGACATCGTCCGGATTGAGCTTGGCAATCTCGGCAGTGAGCGCGGGGTCGTCGTTGGAATAATCGAAGCTGACGCCGTCCGCCCAGTTGAGCCGGTAGAACGGGGTAACCGGCACCAGCGACACGTCCTCGGCCATGTCGCGCCCGCTCAGCGCCCACAACTCGCTCAGGCAGGCCGGATCGGTAATGACAGTCGGGCCGGCATCAAAGGTGAAGCCATCGCGTTCCCATACGTACGCGCGTCCGCCGGCCTTGTCGCGCGCCTCGACGATGGTCGTGTCGATGCCTGCAGATTGCAGGCGTATGCCGAGCGCCAGCCCGCCGAAGCCGGCGCCGACCACGATCGCCGAGCGTGTCACCGGCGGCATCAACGCGCACCCCCGCCAAAGCCGGCGAGCGCAGCAACAGCGCGCGTGATCGGCACCGGCGGCTTGCCGGAAAGGATACGGATCTTGTCCGGCATCGTCGTGTTTCCTGCGTAGAAGCGCCCGATCAGGCCCGGATCGAGACGGTAGAAGCGTTCGAGGACGCGGTAACGTTCCGCCGGCTCGGCGGCACGAAACAACATCCGTGCGAGAATACGATAGAAGCCCCGCGCACGCCACAGCTGACGTGCGTGATCCAGGGTAAGATCATGCAGCGCCGCACCTGACAGATCGTCCGTCCCAGCCACCAGCGCCGCGAGCCGCACCGCATCGGGCAACGAATAGCCGGTCATCGGGTGGAACAGCCCGGCGCGCATACCGGCTTTCGCAACGCCAGCGCCGCCGCTTTTCCAATAGCTCTCGAAATCGCCGTCCATCGCCACCGGCAGCACGCCCGCCTCCTCGCGCAGCAGCCGCTCCGGCGCCCATCCGCGTAGCGCGGCATAGGCGTGGATGCGCGCGCCCAGCCCGGGCCCGTCAAGGTCGGGCGTGTCGCTGTAATAGGTGTCCTCGATGAACATCCGTGTCGCCGTGAACGGCAGACAGTAGACGAAGCGATACCCCTCCGCCTGCGATACGGTGGCATCCATCACCGTTGGCCGGTCGATCTCGTGTGGATCGGCAAGATCATATTCGTGGCCGACGAACTTCTGCCAGCCGAGATCGAGCTGGCCCAGATCAGCCGGGCCGCGCGCATCGATCACACCCTTGGCGGCGATCCGGTCACCGCCCGCCAGCATCACGCCGTCGCGCGCGACCGCCAGTACACGCTGCCCGGTCATCAGCGCGGCCGGTGCGAGCCGCTGGCGGATGCGCTGGTCGAGCCGTTCCGATTCGATCGAGTAATAATGTTGGTCGATGGTGCGTGCGTGACCAGGGAAAACAACGTCATACCCAGCCCAGCCGTAACTGACGAGCGGCGCGATCAGCCAGCGATTCTCCGGCGCGACATCGGCGGCGAAGAACGACCAAACGTGGTTGCCGCCGAAGTGATCGCTCTCCTCCACAAGACGAAGATCGAGATCGGGGCGGCGCTGGTGAATCGCGAGCGCGAGCAGACCGCCTGCGAGGCCGCCGCCGACGATCGCAAGGTCGCAGTGGTGGACTTCGGCCATCGCCTGCCCCTAGCGGATTCACGCAACAGTGCAAATGCCGCGCCAAGCGTGTACGGGTGTTCTCGTGACAACACTGCTCGCCATCTCTCTGTCCGCACTCGCCATGTCGGTGATCGTGGGACTGCGGTACCTGCTTGTCAGCGGCGCGTTCGCCGCGGCGACGCGGGCGCGCCATCCCGGATTGTACGCGGGGCTGAACACGCAGATCCGCCGCGAAATCGGCTGGAGCCTTGCTGCGGCCGTGATCTACGGTGTGCCCGCCGGGGTGGTCGCCTGGGGTTGGCGCGATCGCGGGTGGACGCGCATCTACGGCGACCTGCACGCTTTCCCGCTCTGGTATCTGCCGGTGTCGGTGCTGCTGTACATGTTCGCGCACGACACCTGGTTTTACTGGTCGCATCGCTGGATGCACCAGCCGAAATGGTTTCGCCGCGTCCATGCCGTTCACCATGCCAGCCGGCCGCCGACGGCTTGGGCGGCGATGGCGTTCTCGGTGTCCGAATCGCTGAGTGGGGCGCTGGTGGTGCCGTTGCTGGTGTTCGTGATCCCGATCCACCCGATCGGACTTGGCATCGTCCTGACCGTGATGACGGTGATGGGCGTCACCAATCATATGGGGTGGGAGATGTTCCCGCCGGTGCTGTGGCGTGGTCCGATCGGGCGCTGGATCATCACCGCGAGCCATCACCAGCGGCATCATGAGCATTACAAGGGTAATTACGGCCTGTATTTCCGGGTCTGGGACCGGCTGTGCGGCACCGATCTTGGCCTCGGCACCTTCGCGCGCGATCATGCGCGCGCTGCGTCCCGCACTGGCGGCGACCGCGCCGGTGATGCTGCCGGCGGCAACGCCCGTCACTAAACTCGCTCGACGTCGCGATAATCCACGCGAGAAATGGCGACGGCAAGCTCGATACGGTGGTGGGCGCCGTGAAGCGGAAACAGATGAAAATGCGTTATCTGCTGTAACCGCACGCGCGCTGGCCGATCGACACAGTTCGCGCGGCGCTTCACGCAGAGGCTGTCGTCCGCAATCGTAGTATCACGTCTCGACGGGCGGCGGCGTTTTCTTGGCCGCCGTCCAGGTGGTCAGCGCCCGCGCATGCGGCGTCAGGGGCGTCGGAATTTGTAGACGAACTGATCGGTCTTGCCACGGATCGCCGGGTCGAACACCTTCAGCGTATGATCGTCGGCCGGGTTCGCCAGCGCCTTGGATTCGCCGACGAACGTGAAGCCCGCGTTGGTCACCTCGCGCTTGACGACAGCCGGGTCGATCCGGTGCAGCGTTTCGGTATCCGCAAGGCCGGAGCCTGTCGGCGCGGCATGATCGACCACGACGTAGATGCCACCGGGCTTCAGCGCCTTGAACACCGCCGCGTTGAATGCGCCGAGTGTTGCTTCGCCGCCGCCGTTGTTGGCGAGATCGTGGTAGTTCTGGACCGTCCAGACGAGATCGACCGGCTTGGTGACGGTGATGATCGCCGGATCGACCGCGACGGTAACGTTGGCGAGGTTCTTTGCCTGAAGCGCCGCCACACCCTTCGCCCCGTAAGCGGCGGCAGCCTTAGGCCACACCGCATAGACGTGCCCGCTCGGGCCGACGACACCGGTGAAGATCCGCGTCCAATAGCCGCCGCCCGGCAGCACGTCGACGATCTGCTGGCCGGGTTTCACCCCAGCGAACGCCAGCAACTCCGCTGGTTTGCGGTGTGCATCATCCGGCTGCTGATCGGCACGCGCGGGATCGGCGAGCGCCTTCTGGATCGCGGGCGATACCACTGGTGCAGCGAGGATTGCCCCCGGTACGAACGCGGCGACGGCGGCGAGAGCAAGGTAACGCATCGGCTGATCCTCTTATGGTTCGCCGCACTGTATCGAGCCTGCGCGACTCCGCAATGACTGCGGGTCGCGCAGGCGCTTAAACGTCGAGATTGGCGACGTTGAGCGCATTCTCCTGGATGAACTCGCGGCGCGGTTCGACCACGTCGCCCATCAGCCGGGTGAAGATCTCGTCCGCGACATCGGCCTGTTCGACCTCGACGCGCAGCATCGAGCGGACCTGCGGGTCGAGCGTGGTTTCCCAAAGCTGTTCCGGGTTCATCTCGCCGAGACCCTTGTAGCGCTGGATCGCCAGCCCCTTGCGACCGGCGGCGAGAACCGCCTCTAGCAACTGCGAGGGCCGTGCCACCATCGACTCGCCTTTGCCGATCGCGATCGGCGCGGCGGTTTCGGCGTTGTCCTCCTCCTCGGGCGCAGCATCCGCGTCCGCCTCGGCGGCGGTTGCCGCAGCCGCGGCGGCGCGCGACGGCACCAGCCGCGCGGTCTGCGTGTAATCCTCCGCATTCTCGGCAGCGAGCGCGTGCAGCTTGCGCGCCTCGGCAGAAATCAGGAACGCCGCCTCGAGAATGTGGTGATCGGTCACACCGCGCCACAGTCGCTTGAAATGAATGCCACCTTCCTCGCTGACGTCGGCTGACCAGCGCGCCTCGGGATCGGCGGCGTCGAGACCCTGCACGACGGTCGCGACGAGCGCACCACGCGCCGCCACGTCGAGGGTAGGATCGAACGCGCCACCCATTGCCAGCGCCTCCACGATGGTCTGATCGTAACGGCGCGGCACGTAGCGCATGAGAGTGCGCATCCGCCGGGCATGATCGACCAGACTGCGCAGATCCGCGCCCGAACGCGTGCCGCCGGCAGCCCCTTCCAGCACCGTCGAGGCAACGCCGTTCTCGACCAGATATTCGTCGAGCGCGGGATCGTCCTTGAGGTATACTTCCGACCGCCCGCGCGTCGCTTTGTAGAGCGGCGGCTGCGCGATGTAGAGATGCCCCTGCGTGATGATCTCGGGCATCTGCCGGTAGAAGAACGTCAGCAACAGCGTGCGGATATGCGCGCCATCGACGTCCGCGTCGGTCATGATGACGATCTTGTGGTAGCGCAGCTTGTCGATCTTGAAGTCGTCGCGGCCGATACCGGTGCCCATCGCCTGGATGAGCGTGCCGATCTCGCGGCTCGATAGCATCCGGTCGAAGCGCGCGCGTTCAACGTTGAGGATCTTGCCCCTGAGCGGCAAGATCGCCTGGAAATGCCGGTCACGGCCCTGCTTGGCGGAACCACCGGCCGAATCGCCCTCGACCAGGAACAGTTCGGATTTGGCGGGATCCCGCTCCTGACAATCGGCGAGCTTGCCGGGCAGCGAGGCGATATCCATCACGCCCTTGCGCCGGGTGAGCTCGCGCGCCTTCTTGGCGGCTTCGCGTGCGGCGGCGGCGTCGATGATCTTGAGCACGATAGACTTGCCGTGCGCCGGGTTCTCCTCGAGCCATTCGGCGAGCTTGTCCGCCATCAGCGATTCGAGTGGTTGGCGGACTTCCGACGAGACGAGCTTGTCCTTGGTCTGCGACGAAAACTTCGGATCGGGCAGCTTGACCGAGACGATCGCGGTCAATCCCTCACGCATGTCGTCGCCGGTGAGCGAGACCTTCTCCTTCTTCAACATGCCGGATTTCTCGGCATAGTTGTTGAGCGTGCGGGTCAGCGCTGCGCGGAATGCGGCAAGATGCGTGCCGCCATCGCGCTGCGGGATGTTGTTGGTGAAGCACAGCACGTTTTCGTAATACGAATCGTTCCACTCCAGCGCGACGTCGATCGTCACGTCGTCGCGGGTGCCGGAGATCGCCACCGGCTCGGGCATCAGCGGCTGCTTGTTGCGGTCGAGATACTTCACGAACGCGGCAATGCCGCCCTCGTAGAACAGCTCGACCGTCTTGCTTTCCTCGTGCCGCGCATCGGTGAGGAACAGCCGCACGCCCGAGTTGAGAAACGCCAGTTCGCGGTAGCGATGCTCGAGCTTTTCGAAGTCGAAATCGGTGATTTTGAAGGTGGCGGGCGACGGAAAGAACGTCACCTTGGTGCCCTTCTTGCCATTGGCGTCACTGACGACCTTCAAGGGGGCGACCGCATCGCCGAATGCGAAGCGCATATAATGCTCCTGCCCGTCGCGCCAGATCGTCAGATCGAGCCACTCCGACAGCGCGTTGACTACCGACACGCCGACGCCGTGCAGACCGCCCGACACCTTGTAGGCGTTGTCGTCCGAGGTGTTCTCGAACTTACCGCCGGCGTGGAGCTGGGTCATGATGACCTCGGCCGCCGAGACGCCTTCTTCCGAGTGGATGCCGGTCGGGATGCCGCGGCCGTTATCCTCGACCGAGACCGAGCCGTCCGCGTTGAGCGTGATGTCGATCCGGTCGCAATGCCCGGCCAGCGCCTCGTCAATCGCATTGTCCGACACCTCGAACACCATGTGATGCAGGCCGGAGCCGTCATCGGTGTCACCGATATACATGCCGGGGCGCTTGCGGACCGCATCGAGGCCCTTGAGCACCTTGATGGAGTCGGCGCCATAATCGTTCTGATTGGAAGCTGCGGGTATGGGTGTCGTCATGGTGAGGATATAGGGATTCGCGCGTCCAAACGGAAGCAAAATGGGCGAGTCGCGGGACCGCGCGTCAGGCGAGCAACGCGGCGACCTCGGTAAAGTCGGCCGCGATCGCCGCGACACCAAGCGCGCGGAGCCGCTCGGCATGATCGGGCGCGCAGTGGCTGCCGCCGCAGAAGCCGATCACATACCCGCCCGAGGCCACCGCTCCGGTTGCGCCAACGACCGAATCCTCGAGAATTGCGGCCCGCGTAATATCCACGCCGATCGCGCGCGCTGCGTGGAGGTACAGATCGGGCGCGGGCTTCCCATGGGCGACATGCTCCTTGCCGGAGTAGATGTGGTCGCCAAATGCATCGCGCAGGCCGATATGATCGAGATGCCGCGCGATCCACGCGGTCGAACTGGACGAAGCGATCGCCTTAGGCAAGTCGGCGGGCAGTGCGCGCACGAACGCGACTGCGCCGGCGACGGCGTCGATGCCTTGCGACATCACGCGTGCATCCTCCTCCGCCCGCGCGGCGTAGAAATCCTCACCGAGCGGCTGGCCGATATGCGTTTCGATCGCGTCGATGAAGCTGCGTCCCGACAACCCCATGAAGCGTGTCATCGCCTCCTGCCGCGACATCGCATGGCCGATGCCGGTGAGATAGTCCGCGAGATGCGCGTTGCCGAGCGCCTCACTGTCGATCAACACGCCGTCGAAATCGAAGATCAGCGCATCGAACTTGCCGGACAGCAGCCCGGAAGGCTGATGGCCTTTGCTGCGCGCGTCGAACGTCATGCCCGTGCTCCGAACAGCGCGCTGCCGACGCGGACGTGGGTTGCGCCGAGCGTCACCGCCGTTTCAAAGTCGGACGACATGCCCATGCTGAGGCCGGTAAGATCATGATCGCGCGCCAGTTTGGCGAGCAAGGCGAAGTACGGCGCCGGCTCGACATCGGCGGGCGGCACCGCCATCAACCCGACGACCGGCAACCCGGCAGCGCGCGCGGCGCCTAGCAAAGCAGGTAAATCCGCGACCGCACAGCCGCCCTTCTGCGGTTCGTCACCAATGTTGACCTGAAGGTAGCATTCGGGGCGTTTGCCCTGCTTTTCCATAGCCTTGGCCAGCGCGGTGACCAGCGACAGCCGGTCGACCGAGTGGATCGCATCGAACAGCGCAACCGCTTCATCGGCCTTGTTCGACTGGAGCTGCCCGACCAGATGCAGCGTCACATCCTGAAACCGCGCGCGCAGGGCGGGCCATTTCGCCTCGGCCTCCTGCACGCGGTTTTCACCGAACGCACGCTGACCCGCTTCGAGCAGCGGCACGATCGCTTCGGCGGGGTGGGTCTTGGAAATCCCGATCAGCGTCACCACGGCGGGTTCGCGGCGGGCGAGGCGCGCGCTTTGCGCGATTGCCTGGGTAATGGTCGCGAGCGCGGCGGCGGGATCGTCGGAAGGCATCGCCGGCGCTATAGGGTGCGACATGCCGCGCCGCCACCCCGTTCCCACGCTCTGGCTGATGACCGACGAGCGGCTGGGCGATGCGTTATGGGAGGCAGTTGCGCGGTTGCCGCGTGGGAGCGGCGTGGTGTTTCGCCACTATGCCACGCCACTCGCCGAACGCCGCGCCCTGTTTGCGCGATTGGCAACGCTGGCCCGGCGGCGTGGACTGGTGCTGCTGCGCGCAGGCCACGCCAGACTGGCGTGGCGGGAGGACGGCGTCCACAATGGCCTTGCCACGCACGGATTGTCGACCCGCTCTGCGCACCGCCGGTCCGACGCGGTCGCCGCATGTCGTGCCGGAGCGGACGCGGTAATGGTGTCGCCGGTCTTTCCGACACGGTCGCACCCCGGCGTGCGCGCGCTCGGCCCGACACGAGCGGCGGCGATCGGGCGGGGGCTGCCGATCGCTGCCATTGCATTAGGCGGGATGGATGGTGTTCGGTTCCGACGGCTGCGTCGCCTCGGCTTTCACGGCTGGGCTGCGATTGACGCCTGGAGCGTTGCTAATCGCGCGCAAACCCGACCGGCAACGCGAGGCTAATGCAGGGCTACGTCGTCTACGGTGGCGAAAGTCGTTGGCGATTCGCGCGGCGCGAACGGCAAAACAGTACCGCCTAGAAGCGGAAGGCGGTCCCGACGTAAACGGCCTGGCTGTCGCGCCGATCGACATTGAGGTCCGCCAGCCGGTCGCTGTGTTCGGCCTTGTAACGGACGCCGGCGGTAACGTCGAAGTTCCGCGTCAGCCGGTACGATCCACCTACGTCGAGCGAATAGGCCGGTGCCTCTTCGATCAGCTTCGGGCCACCCGGTAGCGGACGATCGCTTCCCGCCTTGACCTGACCGCTGAAGCGCTTGCCCGTGTAGCTCACCCCGACATCGGTAGCCTCGCGGCTGCCCGGCAGGCCGGCAAGATCGATCTTGGTCATATCACCCGATACGGCGAAACGCCGCCAACCGACCGCAACGCCGAGATTGTAGGCGATCGGTGCGAGCTGCACCGCCGCGACCGAAGCGCCGCTGGTCCGTTCCGCCGCCAGCACCCCACGCGAGGAACGCGCCTGCACGGCCACGGTCACGGCCCGGCTGCCTTCACGATGCGATTCGGCTGGCGTGAAGCGGAAACCCGCCGGATCGAGCCCGCCCTGCGCGAGCAGCGCGGCCAGCCGAGGATCGGCCGACGCGGGCGTGAACGCCCCGATACCGCCATAGACCGGCGCGGTCGTGCGGACCGCACGCAGCTTGGCATCATCCGATGCGCCGATTGCGGGCGCCACGGCGAGGCCGACGGCGATCAACGCCCCCACCCCTATTCCCGACAGCAGCCGAATCGAAATCACCGAACAGTCCCCGTTTCCCTTTGCCGGCAAAGCCTTGCGCTTACCCGCTCTTATAAGTTGGAACGCGCCTATCACGATTCCATTCCCGCCTGCCACTATACGGACGCAATTTATCCGGCATGTGGTTCCCGGGCCACAGGGTGCCGGTCGCGCTCGCGGCTTGCGGCGGGGCCGGTACATTCTATAGAGACAGGCTTCTTCATGACCACGCTCAGGAAACCGCCCATGTCCCGCCCGTTGCGCACCGCGATCGTGGTCTCGCTGCTTTTGTCGTCTGCCGCCTGCGCCCACAAGGGTGGTCATCCCAAATCGGCGGCATTGGCGCCGTCGAAGGTCACCACCATCGGCGTCAACGCCTATTTGTGGCGCGCCAGCCTCGACACGCTGAGCTTCATGCCGCTTCTCCAGACCGATTCCAACGGCGGCGTGATCGTCACCGACTGGTATGTAAACCCTGCCGCGCCGACCGAGCGGATGAAGGTAACGGTGACGATCCTCGACCAGGATCTGCGTGCCGATGGCCTCCGTGTCGCCGCGCTGCGCGAAGTCAACCAGAACGGCCAGTGGGTCGAATCGCCGGTGCAGGCCGCGACCGTGCAGAAGCTGGAAGACATCATTCTCACCCGCGCACGCGACCTGCGCCGAGCCGCGATCACGAACTGAACCGCCCCTAGCGGAGTACCAATACCATCATGTCACGCTTCAACAGCCTGAAGTCCGACGCGGCGTGGCAGGCGGCGTGGGACCAGCACCGTACCTTCGCCGCGCGCGACGATTCCTCTAAGCCGCGTAGCTATGTGCTTGAGATGTTTCCCTATCCTTCGGGGAAAATTCACATGGGGCACGTCCGCAACTATACGATGGGCGACGTGCTGGCGCGCTTCCGGCGCATGACCGGCCACGAAGTGCTCCACCCGATGGGCTGGGACGCATTCGGTATGCCGGCCGAAAACGCCGCGATGGAGAAGCACGTCCACCCCGGCGGCTGGACCCGCGACAACATCGCGACGATGAAGGCGCAGTTGAAGCGGCTGGGCTTCGCGCTCGATTGGAGCCGCGAGTTCGCCACCTGCGATCCTGAGTATTACGGGCAGGAGCAGGCGCTATTCCTGGATCTGTTCGCGCACGATCTCGTCTATCGCAAGGAATCGTCGGTCAACTGGGATCCGGTCGACATGACCGTGCTCGCCAACGAACAGGTGATCGATGGGCGCGGCTGGCGCTCGGGTGCTTTGGTCGAGCGGCGCAAGCTGTCGCAGTGGTTCCTGAAGATCACCGACTTTGCTGACGAGTTGCTCGCCGGTCTGGGTGAGCTTGAGCATTGGCCCGACAAGGTCAAGCTGATGCAGGAGAACTGGATCGGCAAGAGCCAGGGGTTACGTTTCACGTGGAACCTCAGCGACGGCGAACAGGTCGCGGTGTTCACCACCCGGCCTGATACGATCTTCGGCGCGAGTTTCGTCGCGGTGGCGGCGGATCACCCGATCGCGCAGAAGCTCAGCGCCGGAAACCCTGAGGTCACCGCATTCATCGAGCGGTGCAAACAGGGTGGCACCACCGCCGCCGAACTGGAAACGCAGGAGAAGCTCGGCTTCGACACCGGGCTGACCGCGACGCATCCGTTCGACCCCGACTGGCAGGTGCCGGTCTACATCGCCAACTTCGTGCTGATGGACTATGGCACCGGCGCGGTGTTCGGCGTGCCCGCGCACGACCAGCGCGATCTCGATTTCGCGCGTAAATACGACCTGCCGGTGCGCCGCGTTGTGGCGGAGGGTGACGACACCGCTCCGGTGTTCGTCGGCGACACCGCCTATACCGGGCCGGGTACGTTGGTGAACTCGCAGTTCCTTGACGGGCTTGAGATCGAGGATGCCAAGCGCACTGTTATCCAGCGCGCCGAGGCCGAAGGCTGGGGCACGGGGTCGACCGTGTTCCGCCTGCGCGACTGGGGCGTCAGCCGTCAGCGCTACTGGGGCACGCCGATCCCGATCATCCACTGCGACGCATGCGGCGCGGTGCCGGTGCCGCGCGAACAGTTGCCGGTCGTGCTGCCCGAGGACGTCAGCTTCGACATCCCCGGTAACCCGCTCGATCGCCATCCCACCTGGAAGCATGTCCCCTGCCCGTCCTGCGGTGGTGACGCACGGCGTGAGACCGATACGCTCGACACGTTCGTCGATTCGTCGTGGTACTTCATCCGTTTCGCCAGCCAACCGGGTGACAAGCCGTTCGACCGGGCGGCGGCGGAAAAATGGCTGCCGGTCGCGCAATATATCGGCGGGGTGGAGCATGCCATTCTCCACCTGCTCTATGCGCGGTTCTGGACGCGGGCGCTTAAGCATATCGGCATGCTCGACATCGCCGAGCCGTTTGCCGGATTGTTCACGCAAGGCATGGTGACGCACGCGAGTTACTACCAGCGGGGCCAAGAGCACGAACGGCCAACCTACTTCGAACCGTCGGCGATTTCACGCCGTGCGGACGGCACCGCCTTCGTCACCGATACGGGCGAGGATGTGATCGTCGGTCGCGTCGAAAAGATGTCGAAGTCGAAGAAGAACACCGTCGACCCGACCGAGATCGTCGATCAATACGGCGCCGATGCGGTGCGCTGGTTCGTGCTGTCCGACTCTCCGCCTGAACGCGATCTCGAGTGGAGCGAGGCCGGTATCGAAGGTTCGTGGCGGTTTGTGCAGCGGGTCTGGCGGGTGTTCGAGAATGAGGTGCCGCCGATCCCTGAAGGCGGAGACTTCAATTTCACAGCCGGTGACGACCTGCCGCTGCGCCGGCTGGTCCACCGCACCACCGATGCAGTCGCCAAGGCGATCGAGGGATTGCAGTTCAACAAGGCGGTCGCGGCGCTCTACACGCTGGCGAATGCGATTGAGAAGGCGCCCGCATCGCGCGACCGGCAGGACGCCGCGATGACCATGCTGCGGCTGGTCGCGCCGATGACGCCTCATATCGCGGAGGAACTATGGTCGATGGCGGGACAGGATGGCCTGATCGCCGACGCCGCCTGGCCGGAAGTCGACCCTGCCCTGCTTGTCGAGGATGAGGTGACGATCGCGATTCAGGTCAACGGCAAGCTGCGCGATACGCTCACCGCCGCCAAGGGCGCCGACAAGGCAACGCTGGAGGCAATGGCACGCGGATCCGAAAAGGTAATTGCCTTTTTGGAAGGCAAGGAGCCGCGCAAGGTCATCGTCGTGCCTGACCGCCTCGTGAACCTCGTCGCATGAGGGCGCGTGCCGCCGCTCTGTTGCTTGCGCTGGCGCTGCCGGGGTGTGGGCTGCATCCGCTGTACTCCGGCGGCAGCAGCGGGGCCGTCGCGACGATGCTGACCCGTGTCGAAGTCGCGCCGATCGCAGGCAAGTCCGGCTGGCTGATGTCCAATGCGCTACGCGATAAGCTGGCGGCAAATGGCGAGGCCCCGTTGTATCGGCTTGAGGTCCGCCTCGACGATAAGATCATCGGTCTGGGCGTGCGGAGCGATGACAGCGTGTCGCGTGAGCGGCGCACGCTGCGGGCGCGCTATCAACTGGTCGAGCTTGCCAAAGGTACCGTGGTGTTGGACGCGACAGCCGGATCGGATGCCGGCATCGACGTGGTCAATTCCGAATACGCCACGATCGCGGCGGAAAACACGGCTTTGGAAAACCTCTCGGCCATCGTCGCAGATCAGATCGTGTCGCGCGTCGCGCTGTACGCCGAACACGCGCCCGCATCCGAGCCGTGAAGGCAAACGCCAACCAGATACGCACCGCCATCGACGCGGTTAGCCCCGACGTTCGCTTGTATCTCTTCCATGGACCCGACGAGTCTGGCGCACGCGAGCTGGCGGCACGGCTCGGGCGTGCGCTTGGCCCGGAAGCTGAACGGATCGATCTCGAACCGGCTCAACTGCGCAGTAATCCCGGGCTACTTGCCGATGAGGCGGCAGCGCTGTCGTTATTCGGCGGCGCACGCCATATCCGGGTCGCCGGCGCGGGCGAGGAAAGCCTCGAAGCGCTGACGCTGCTTTTGGACGCTGATCGGAGCGGCAACCCGGTGGTGGTGCTCGCCCCAACGCTCAAGGCCACGGCCAAAGTCGTCAAGCTTGCACTCGCCCACCAATGCGCGATGTGTCTGGCCTGCTACCTGCCAGAAGGTGGTGATGCCGATCGCCTCGCGACCGCGATCGCGCGTGAGCATGGCCTGCGAACGACCGGCGGCACTGCCGCAAGGCTCGCAGCGGCGAGCGGTGGCGATCGCGCCGTGATGACACGTGAGCTCGAAAAGCTTGCGTTGTATCTTGACGCGGCGCCGGAGCGGCCACGAGAACTGGACGATGCCGCCTTGGACGCAGTCGGCGCCAATCTTGGCGACAGCGAGATGTCGCGCGCGATCGAGGCTGCGCTTGACGGTTATCCCGACACGCTCGCCGACGAACTCGCCGGCCTTGCGGAAGCGGGCGTATCGCCGATCCCGGTGTTGCGCCAACTCGCCCGCCGCCTGATCGCGCTAGCCGAGATGCAGGCGGACATCGACGCCGGTGCAGACCCGAAGGCGCTGATCGAGCGCGTGTTCTTCCGCGAGCGGGCTAGCACGACGCGTGCGCTACGGCTGTGGGATACTGCCCGGATCAGCGACGCGATCGAGCGGATCCGCCAAGCCGAGCGTGCGATCATGTTGCCGAACAATCCCGGAAACGTGGTCGCCGATGCTGCGATGACGGTCATCGCAAGGATGGCGGCCCGGCAACGTTGAACGTTAGATCCGCTCGCCGCTGAGGCGCTGGCACAGCATATCGAGTTGATCGAGAGTCGAGAAGCCGAGCGTCAACGAACCTCCCTTGGCACCATAAGCGATCCGCACCGACAGCCCGAGCAGATCGCCAAGCTGATGCTCGAGCGCGCTGAGATCCGCATCGCGCTCGCCACTACCGTGACCACGCACCCGCGCAGTTTCAGGCTTCACCGTCCGCGCGAGCTTCTCGGTATCTCGGACCGATAGCCCTTTGGCGACAACCTGGTCGGCCAGCGCCTCAACGTCAGGCGCGCCGATCAGCGCGCGGGCATGGCCCATGCTGATCGCGCCATCGACGACACGATCTTGCACCGGTTTCGGCAGTTCCAGCAGGCGCAGCAGATTGGCGATATGGCTGCGCGACTTGTGGACGATCTTGCCGAGCGCTTCTTGCGTGTGGCCGAAGTCGGCGAGCAGGCGCTGATACGCCTCCGCTTCTTCGATCGCGTTGAGATCCTGGCGCTGGATGTTTTCGATCAGCGCGACCTCCAGCGTCTCGGTATCGCTAAAGTCGCGCACGATCACCGGGACTTCGTGCAGCCGTGCACGTTGCGCAGCGCGCCAACGGCGTTCGCCCGCGACGATCTGATAGCCTGTGCCATGCGGCCGCACCACAATCGGTTGGATCAATCCGCGTGCGCCGATCGATTCCGCCAGTTCGTCCAGCGCCTCCTCCTTGAAGTGACGACGCGGCTGGCCCGGGTGCGGTGCAATCGACCCCACCGGGAGCATGCGCACCCCTTGCGCGACCGGTTGGCTCGCGCCGACCGGCTGTTCGCGCGTCATCTCGCCCATCAGGGCACCCAAGCCGCGGCCTAGGCCTGATCGACCCTTGGGACGGCTGATCGGTGTGGTGCTGTCGCTCATGCCGCGGCTTTGGTCGAGTGGTCAGGTGTGAAGGAGTCGGGCAACCGCGTCAGCAACTCACGAGCAAGCGCGATATAGGCCTCCGACCCCGAACAGCGGAAATCATAGATCAGGGCGGGCAAACCATGACTGGGTGCCTCGGACAAGCGCACGTTACGCGGAATGACGGTGTCGAAGACGACGCGGCCAAGCACAGCGCGCACATCCGCTGAAACCTGTTCGGTAAGACGGTTGCGGCGATCATACATGGTGAGCGCAACGCCGATGATCGACAGACCGGGGTTGAACCGCTCCCGAATACGTTCGACCGTATTGAGCAACTGGCTTAGCCCTTCCAACGCGAAGAACTCGCACTGCAACGGCACGAGCAGCGAATTAGAAGCCACCATCGCATTCAGCGTGAGCAGGCCCAACGACGGCGGACAGTCGATCAGCACCACGTCCCAGCGCTGATCCGAACGGCTGATCGCGCGGCTGAGCCGGTGCGTGCGCTCCTCATACTCGACCAGTTCGATCTCCGCTCCGGAGAGATCTACGGTAGCGGGCACCAGATCAAGACCAGGAACACAGGTGCCGATGACCGCTTTTTGCAGCGGCACCTCGCCCAGCAGGACATCGTAGATGGAGCACTCACGCTCGTTCCGGCCAACGCCGAGCCCGGTCGAGGCATTGCCCTGCGGATCGATATCGATCAGCAACACGCGCTTGCCCGTCGCAGCGAGTGCGGTGCCAAGATTGATTGCGGTGGTCGTTTTCCCCACACCACCTTTTTGGTTGGCGACCGTTATGACTTGCATCGACGCGCCACTCCTCGTGCTACCACGATCAGAGATTCTGTGTTGGTAAGGCTCTGTTCCACGTGAAACGCTCCATGCCATGCATGCCGGGCGATTGCCACCTCTTCACGCGCCGACTGGCCCTTTGGCAGCAACCATAGAGTGTCTGGGGCAGCACAGTATGATGCCGCGCCAAACAGATCGATCAGCGGCGCAACGGCACGGGCGGAGATCACCGTTGCCCGTTCACGGACGGTTTCAACTTTGCTAGCGATCACCGTCACCCGGCTTTCGAGGCCTAGACTTTGCGCTGTCTCTTGCAGGAACGCGACACGACGCTTGCGCGGTTCGACGAGCAGCACGGGCCGGTCTGTCAGTGCTGCTACAACCAATCCGGGGAAGCCGGCGCCGCTGCCGATATCGAGCCACGTCCCAGACTGCCCTTCCGCGAAGCCAATCAACTGCGCTGAGTCTACGACGTGGCGAGCCCAGATCGTCTCCAGAGTCGAACGCGCGACTAGGTTTTGTTGCCCAGCCTCCGCTTCGACAAGCGCGACCAACCGCTCCATCTGATGCTGTGCCGTCGAACCGAACCGCTGTACGATCCAATTTCGTGCTTCCTCTTCCGTCATGCTGCCTGCCGCCCGCGCGCGTGCAACAGGATTGCGGCGAGCGCAGCTGGGGTGATCCCGCGCAGTCTGCTGGCCTGTCCTAAGGTTGCCGGACAGGCTTTGCTCAAACGCTCTACCATCTCGTTCGATAACCCTGGGATCGCCGCATAATCCAGATCGGCAGCGAGGCTGACGGTGTCGTTTTGCCGGACTTGCGCGACTTCCTGCTCCTGCCGTGCGAGGTAAGGCGCATACCGCACGTCCTCGATAACCTCCCCCAACAGGTTCGCATCAGTACCGGTGAGGAGGTCCGCCGCGACATGTTGGACAGTCACGCCCGCAATGCGCAGCCATTCTGCGCCAGAACGCTTGTGCGGCCCGGCGCTGACAGGAGCGCCGCGTGCGATGAGATCCGCAGGCGATGCCGGTTGCTCTAAACGCTCCATAATCTCGCCACGCGCTTCGTCACGTTGACGCATACGTTTTAGCCGCGCTGCACCAAGACACCCTGCAGCAGCCGCGATCGGGTTCAACCGCGTCTCGGCATTGTCCGCGCGCAATCGTAGCCGATACTCCGCACGCGCGGTCAGCATTCGGTACGGTTCTGTCACACCTTGCAGCACAAGATCGTCGATCATCACGCCCAGGTAGCTGCTGGCGCGATCCAGCACGACCGGCGCAAGCTCCAGTGCGTGTGCGGCTGCGTTGATCCCGGCGAGCAGACCCTGCCCCGCTGCCTCCTCATAGCCGGTGGTGCCGTTGATCTGCCCACAGCAAAACACACCGGAGATCGCGCGCAACTCAAGGTTCGGCGCGAGCGCGCGGGGGTCGACGTAATCATATTCTACCGCATAGCCCGGCGTCAGAATGCGCGCTCGCTCCAGCCCCGCGATCGACGCGATCAGCGCGGTTTGTACGTCGAGAGGAAGGGATGTCGAAATTCCATTGGGATAGATGACGGGATCATCCAAACCCTCCGGCTCCAGGAAAATCTGATGACCTTCGCGATCGCCAAAGCGATGGATCTTGTCCTCGATCGACGGGCAATAACGCGGTCCCACTCCTGCAATCGCGCCGCCAAACAAGGGTGAGCGATCGAGGCCCGCGCGGATGATGTCGTGCGTCGTCGTGTTGGTCCGCGTGATCGCACAGTGCAGTTGCGGCAGAACGCGCGCGGTCGTGAGCGGCGACATTGTCCAAGGTTCGGCGTCGCTTGGCTGCTGGTCGAGCCTCACCCAGTCGATCGTGCGACCATCGAGACGCGGCGGCGTACCGGTCTTCAGGCGTGCCATCGGTAGGCCGGCGCCACGAAGCTGCTCAGCCAAAAGGCTTGCTGCACCTTCATCGATACGGCCCCCCGTGGCGCGCTCTTCGCCGCGGAAGATCCTACCGCCCAGGAAGGTGCCGGTCGCCAAAACAACCGAACGCGCAACGAGGGAGCTATCATCAGCCAGCGCTACCCCGGTGACGCGGTTCCCTTGCGTAACGAGCGCAGCGGCTTCGCCGGCGACGATCGTAAGGTTAGGTTGCTCCGCCAGCATGTGCTGGATCGCCGCGGCATAGCGCCGCCGATCGGCCTGAATGCGTGGCCCCTGCACCGCCAGCCCTTTGCTGCGGTTGAGCATGCGGTAATGCAGTCCCGCCGCGTCGGCCGCACGGGCAATCAACCCGTCGAACGCATCGACTTCGCGGACCAGATGGCCTTTGCCCAGTCCGCCGATCGCGGGGTTACAGGACATCGCGCCGATCTTAGTCGGATCGAAACTCACCAGCGCGGTACGCGCACCACGCCGCGCAGCCGCAGCGGCTGCTTCGGTCCCGGCATGGCCGCCACCGATGACGATCACGTCAAATCTGCTCATGCCGTCTCGCTATGCGCGCGTGGCGGGCAAGTCAAAGCGTTCCACGTGGAACGCTCATTTGCCGATGCAAAATCGGCCAAATAGAGTATCAAGCACCGCCTCGACATTCGCACGGCCAGTGATCGCGTCGAAGGCGTATCGAGCGCTGCGGATCGCCTCTGCTCGCAGCAGAATATCCTGCTCGCCCGCCCCTTCGCGCAGGACCACCTCTGCTTGTGAGAGCAGTTTCCGCTGTCGGGCGTTGATCGCCATATCGTTGGAAACGCCGCCGATCTCTGCGGCACGTTGGCCAAGCACATCCCAGAGCTGCTCGATCCCCTCGCCGCTATGCGCCGATACCGAAAAGGCCGGTCCATCTGGCATGTCCTCCCGTCCAGGCAGATCAGATCGGCCATGCAGCCACAGCGCGTGTTCTATCGAAGGTGCCGCATCGTCGAGCCAGATTACGATATCGGCTGCAGCGATCGCAGCCTCCGCTCGTTCAATGCCGATGCGTTCGATCTGATCCGCGTCAGCGTCACGCAGACCTGCGGTATCAGTCAGCACGAAGGCAATCCCGGCGCGAACGACTGGCGCTTCGATCCGGTCGCGCGTCGTCCCTGCAACCGGCGAGACGATCGCCACGTCGCGCCCGACCAGACGGTTGATAAGCGTCGACTTGCCGCTGTTTGGGGGACCGGCAATCACTATACGGATACCGTCGCGCAAGCGCTCGACCGACGGCGCAGCGACGAGCGCCGCCAGTTCGTTGGCCAACACGACCATCATCTGCCCCGAAGACTGTGTGACCTCGGCCGGAACATCCTCCTCATCCGAGAAGTCGAGCGCTGCCTCGATCCCGGCGGCAAGCGCGAGCAGTCGGTCGTTCCAGCCCTCAATACGCTGGCGTAGACCACCTTCCGACAAGCGCAATGCCGCACGACGTTGCTGCTCGGTTTCGGCGCTAAGGAGATCGCCCAGCCCTTCCGCCTCAGTCAGATCGATGCGACCGTGTGCCAACGCTCGGCGGGTGAACTCGCCCGGTTCGGCAGGTCGCAGACCCGTAATGCGCGCAAGCGTATCCTCGAGCGCACGCTGCGTCGCACGGCCACCGTGGATGTGCAGTTCGACCAGATCCTCGCCGGTTGCACTTTTCGGCCCCGGAAACACCAGCACCAATCCACGATCGAGCAGTATACCGGTAGAGGGATCGCGCAGCGATCGTACGCGTGCATTGCGTGGCGGTGGCAGCGAGCCGGCCAGCCGTGTGGCTGCTGCCAGCGCTTGCGTACCGCTGATCCGGAGGATCGAAATGGCCGCTGGTGGAACACCACTGGAAACCGCGAAGATCGTATCCATCATGGCTTGGACGACGCACCTTCGAACATCTTGCGCCAGAAGCTCATGCCCGCGTCGTTGACCGGCGCCCAGCTCCGCATCATGTTTTCCATGACGTCAGGCGACACCACGCCGTCCATCGACTGGGTCAGCATCTCGATATATTTGTCATGCACCGGCGTGAAATCCGGCAGGCCCATCACGCGGCGCGCTTCTTCCGGGGTACAATCGACCTCGACATTGATCTTCATCGCCGCGTCCTTGGCTTGAGCGTCGGGATTGAGCGCTCTATAGTCCGGCCATGTATGCGCGCGACTTCGCCCGGATCGCAACGCCCATCGGTATGGTGCGGCTGATCGGCACGCCCGACGTGATTGAGCGCGTGATGATCGAAGCAGGTTCGGGTGAGCCGCTCGCTGGGTTGGGTGCACTCGCGGAAGGTGCTGCGCAGATCGCGGCGTATTTTGCGGGTCGGCTGACGGCGTTCGATCTGCCGTTGGCGGCGTCCCCCTCCCCGCGCGGAGAGGCGATGCGGACGGCGATGGTCGCGGTGCGGTTTGGCGAGACGCTCAGTTATGGCGCGCTGGCGCGGACGATCGGCTCCGGTGCGCGCGCGATTGGACAGGCGTGTGCGCGCAACCCGCTGCCGATCATCGTGCCGTGTCATAGGGTGACGAACGCGGATGGGTCGCTGGGGGCGTATTCGGCTGGCGACGGGGTGGCGACCAAGCGGTGGTTGCTGGAGTTTGAGGGTGCGGTGGGGCGGTTGCTTTGAACAAAAAAAAAGCGCGGGCAAAGCCCGCGCTGTCGTCGGTCGGTGCGGTGCACCGCCGGCCGAGCCGAAGCGAGTCCTGCCGCAGCATGCGGCAGGCCGCTGTCGGCTATTGATTCATGCTGTCGAAGAAATCCTCGTTGGTTTTCGAGTTCTTCATCTTGTCGAGCAGGAACTCCATCGAATCGATCGTCCCCATCTGCATGAGGATGCGGCGCAGCACCCACATCTTCGACAGCTTGCCCTGATCGACGAGCAGCTCTTCCTTGCGCGTGCCGGACTTGCCGACGTCGAGCGCCGGGAAGATGCGCTTGTCCGCGACCTTGCGGTCGAGCACGATTTCGGAGTTGCCGGTGCCCTTGAACTCTTCGAAGATCACTTCGTCCATGCGGCTGCCGGTATCGATCAGCGCAGTCGCGATGATCGAGAGCGAACCGCCCTCCTCGATATTGCGCGCCGCACCGAAGAAGCGTTTCGGCCGCTGGAGCGCGTTGGCGTCGACACCGCCGGTCAGCACCTTGCCCGACGACGGCACCACGGTGTTGTAGGCACGGCCGAGACGGGTGATCGAATCGAGCAGGATAACCACGTCTTTCTTATGCTCGACCAGCCGCTTGGCCTTCTCGATTACCATCTCGGCAACCTGGACGTGGCGGGTGGCGGGTTCGTCGAAGGTTGAGGATACCACCTCGCCCTTTACCGAACGCTGCATGTCGGTGACTTCCTCGGGCCGCTCGTCGATGAGCAGCACGATCAGGAACACCTCCGGGTGATTGTCGGTGATCGCCTTGGCGATGTTCTGGAGCATCACCGTCTTGCCGACGCGCGGCGGTGCGACGATCAACGTGCGCTGGCCCTTGCCCTGCGGCGACACGATATCGATCACCCGCGCCGACTTATCCTTCATGGTCGGATCGGCGGGATCGAGCGTCAGCTTCTGTTCGGGATACAGCGGCGTGAGGTTGTCGAAATTGACACGATGGCGAACCGCATCGGGATCGTCGAAATTGACCGCGGTGAGCTTCACCAGAGCGAAATAGCGCTCGCCATCTTTCGGGCCGCGGATTTCCGCCTCGACCGTGTCACCGGTGCGCAGGCCGAACTTGCGGACTTGGTTGGGCGAAACGTAAATATCGTCCGGACCGGCGAGGTAATTTGCTTCCGGCGAGCGCAGGAAGCCGAAACCGTCCGGCAGTACTTCGATCGTGCCCAACCCCATGATCTGCTCGCCATTTTCGGCGGCGACCTTGAGGATCGCGAACATCAGATCCTGCTTGCGCAGCGTCGACGCGCCCTCGATGCCGAGGCCTTCCGCCATCTCGACCAGTTCGGCGGGCTTTTTGTTCTTGAGGTCTTTGAGATGCATGAGGGCGTGTCCGCAGGATGTGCTGGATGGGTACGCGTCGGTCGGCGAGGATCGCACGACGATGCTGGAGGGAGGATGCCGTAAAACGAACGCCAGGACGGCGCCGCGCAGCGACATGCCACGAAGAGCTAGGTCCCGCCTTGCCGCAAGTCAAGTCAGAACGGCTGGACGATAACCAGAATGACGATCAGCGTGACGAGGATCGCCGGAACCTCGTTGACCATGCGCAAAGTGCGCCCCGCCAGCATCGCCTGTCCGCGCGCCAGCTTCTTGGCATAGCCCACCGCCCAACCATGATAGCCTGTCAGGATCACCACCAGCGCGAGCTTGGCATGTAGCCAGCCCAGCCCGGGCGCACCCTTGAACAACCCCGCGTTCGCCGCCAGCAGCAGGCCCAGCAGCCACACCAGCACCATCGCCGGGGTGAGAATGATCGATCGCAGCTTGCCCTCGCGTTCGACCCAGCGCGCGGCGTCCTCGGGCTGTCCGAGCGCCTCCTGATGATAGACTAGATAGCGTGGCAGCATGAACAAGCCCGCCATCCAGAAGATCACGAAGATCAGGTGCGCTGCCTTCACCCAAGGATAGGCGTTGCCGAGGAAATTCATCGCGCGCTCCGAACCAGCGCCAGCAGGCGCTCGACATGGGCAATCGGCGTATCCTGAAGGATACCGTGCCCGAGATTGAAGATATGGGGCCGATCCGCAAACGCCTCAAGCACGTTCGAGACGGCACTCTCCAGCGTCTCCCTGCCGGCAATCAGCGCGAGCGGATCGAGATTGCCCTGCACCGGCATGTCGGCGGGCAGGTGTGTCGCCGCCCAGTGCGGATCAACCGTCTCGTCCACGCCGACCGCATCGACCCCGGTCTCGCGCGCGTACGCCGGCAGCTTGCCGCCCGCGCCCTTGGGGAAGCCGATCACCGGGACATGCGGGTAGCGGGCGTGCAAGGCGCTGACGATCGCCGCATTGGGGGCGATTACCCAACGTTCGAACTGTGCGGGCGCGAGCGAGCCTGCCCAAGAGTCGAACAACTGCACCGCCTCCACTCCGGCTTCGATCTGCGCCGAGAGGTATGCGACGGTCGACTCCACGATAGCATCGACGATCGCCGCGAAGCGCACAGGATCGGCATAGGCGAACCGCCGCGTCTCGCTCTGGTCACGACTGCCGCGCCCGGCAACCATGTAGGTAGCGACCGTCCAAGGGCTCCCCGCGAAGCCGAGGAACGTCGTCTCGGCCGGCAGGGCTGCCGCCACCCGCCTTACTGTCTCATACACCGGATCCAGGAAGCCCGGGTTCGCGGTCAGCGTCTCCAGCGCGTGATCGACCAATGGCGGGCTGAGCGCCGGCCCTTCCCCCACCCCGAACGTCAGCGTCTGGCCGAGGGCTGCCGGCACCATCAGGATATCGGAGAACAGGATCGCCCCATCGAAGCCGAAGCGACGGATCGGCTGCACCGTCACCTCCGCTGCGGCTTCAGGATCGGTTGCGAGTGCGAGGAAGCCGCCCTTCTCCGCTCGCAGCGCACGATACTCGGGAAGGTAACGCCCGGCCTGCCGCATGAGCCACACCGGCGGCACCGGCTGTCGCCACCCCCGTAACGTCGCGAGTAAGGGCTTCAACGGATGGTCTCGGGGCTCAAGGACGGTCTACCTCTTACTATAAAGAAGAATCTAAAAGGATGTGGAGGTGATTGGCACGTGGAAGCCGGGGCTTATGCCGCCGTCCCCGAAATGCCAACAGCTTGACGCCCCGAACACCGCCAAACGCACCGGATTCGATTCCGTCGCACCCGCTTTCCACAGGCTGTGGACAAATCGCCGCGATGTGCACGCCGCTGTGGAGAAAACGCGGCTTTTCCACCGCCCGATCGGCCTTTTCGCAAAAGCAAAGTTCCGCTAGCGATCGTCCCGATGTTATCCACACTTCTGTCCTGCTGAGGCTCCGCGGATGCGGCTGCACCTCCATCTCCTCTCGGATTCGACCGGCGAGACGCTGGAGAACATCGCCAAGGCCGCGCTTGCGCAGTATGACGACGTCGAGACGATCCGGCACTTTTGGCCGATGGTGCGGACCGAGGGGCATCTCGAACGCATCCTTCAGGAAATTTCGCAAAATCCCGGCCTCGTCGTGTTCACTTTGGTCAACAGCGAGACGCGGCGTGCGCTGGAGATGCGCTGCCACGCGCTCGGCCTGCCGGCGGTGGCGCCGCTCGACGGGGTGACCAACGCGCTGTCCGGTCTGCTCGGCCAGCAGGCGAAGGCGCGGCCGGGGCGGCAGCACGTGCTCGACGCCGCCTATTTCGCGCGGGTCGATGCGATCCAGTTCACCATCGCACACGACGATGGTCTGGGCGCGGAGGACTGGGAGGAGGCCGATATCGTGCTGGCCGGCGTATCGCGCTCGTCCAAGACGCCGACATCGATCTATCTCGCCAACCGCGGCTACAAGACCGCCAACATCCCGGTGGTGGTGGAAAGCCCACCGCCCCGCGCGTTGTTCTCGCTGAAGAAGCCCCTGGTGGTGGGGCTGACCACCAGTGCCGATCGGCTGATCCAGGTGCGGCGCAACCGCTTGCTGTCGCTCAACCAGGCGCCGGAGACGGATTACGTCAACCAGGAAGCGGTCGCACGCGAAGTGGCCTGGGCGCGGCGGATGTTCGCGGATAACGGCTGGCCGGTGATCGATGTTACGCGGCGATCGATCGAGGAAACGGCGGCGGCGATCATCGCGCTGGTCGCGGAACGGGGTGACGCATGAAACTGCTGCTCGCATCGAAAAGCGCATCGCGGCGGGCGATGCTGTCGGCGGCAGGCGTACCGTTCGAGGCGGTGTCGGCGGGGGTCGATGAGGAGAGCGCCAAAGCGGCACTGCGCGCGGACGGTTTGCCGGCGCGCGATCTCGCCGATGCGCTTGCCGAATTGAAAGCGCTGCGGGTGTCGCAGCGGGTGCCGGGCGCTTTGGTGTTGGGATCGGATTCGATCGTGGAACTGGACGACGGCACCATGCTCGACAAGCCGATTAGCCGTGAGAATGCCGCCGAGCATCTCCGCCGGATGTCGGGCAAACGCCACGATCTCGTCAGCGCGGCGGTGATCGCCGAAGCCGGGCGGCCGGTGTGGCGGGTGGTGGATCGCGCCAAGATGCACGTCCGGACGTTATCCGACGCGTTCATCGAGCAGTATCTCGACTCGGAATGGCCGGAGATTTCCGGCTGCGTCGGCTGCTACCGGATCGAGGGGCCAGGCGCGCAACTGTTCTCACGTATCGAGGGGAGCCAGTTCACCGTACTCGGCCTGCCGCTGCTCCAGGTGCTCGATTATCTGCGCATACGAGGGGTGATGCCGGCATGACGATGTACGCGGAAGTGATCGGTGATCCGATCGCCCATTCCAAATCGCCGCTGATCCACGGCTTCTGGATCGATGCGCTTGGGCTGGATGCAACATATGCCCGCCGGCATGTGTTGGCGGCGGATCTCGCCGGCTATTTCGCCGAACGCCGTGCCGATCCCGACTGGCGCGGGTGCAACATCACCGTGCCGCACAAGCTCGCCGCGCTCGATCACGTCGACGATCCGGGTGACGTGCGTACGTCGATCGGCGCGATCAACACCGTGTTGCGACAGGGCGACGGGCTGATCGGCACCAACACCGATGCCGCCGGTTTCTACACGCCGATCGCCGACCGCGATCTGGCGGGCAAACCGGCGGTGGTAATCGGCGCGGGTGGTGCGGCGCGCGCGGTGCTGTTCGCGCTGGCGCGGGCGGGCGTGGGGCCGGTGACGTTGCTCAACCGCAACGTGCTGAAGGGCGCGGCGCTGCTGTCGGCGTTCGGGCTGAAGGGTAAGGCGCTTCCACTCGGCAGCGCGATCCCGGCGGCGGCGCTGTTGGTCAACACCAGCACGCTCGGCATGGTCGGCCAGCCCGATCTCGACGTGGATCTCACCCCCCTGCCCGACGACGCATTGGTTTATGACGTGGTGTACGCGCCGATCGAGACGTCGTTGCTCGCGCAGGCCGACGCGCGCGGGCTGGAAACGGTCGATGGCCTGGAGATGCTGGTCGGGCAGGCGGCGATCGCGTTCGAGCTGTTCTTCGGCGTCGCCCCGCCGCGCGACCGTGACGAGGAACTGCGCGCGCTGTTGCTGGCGTGATCGCACTCGGGCTGACCGGCTCGATCGGCATGGGCAAATCGACGGTGGCAGCGATGTTCGCGGACGCCGGCGTGCCGGTGTTCGATGCCGATGCGGTGGTCCACCGGTTGCAGGGCGCGGGCGGGCGGCTGGTCGCGGCGATCGAAGCCGCGTTCCCCGGCACCACCGGGCCGCACGGAGTAGACCGCGCCGCACTCGGCAAGGCGGTGCTGGGCGACGCTGCGGCGTTGCGGCGGCTGGAGGCGATCGTCCACCCCGCCGTCGCGGAGGCGCGCGCCGCCTTCCTCGCCGCCAACCGCGACGCCGCGATCGTGCTGCTCGACGTGCCGTTGCTGTTCGAAACCGGTGGCGCGCGTTATGTCGAACGGGTGGCGGTGGTCGATGCGCCGCCGGAGGTGCAACGCGCCCGCGTCCTTGCCCGGCCCGGCATGACGACGGAGAAATTCGCCGCCATCCTCGCGCGGCAGATGCCCAACTCGGATAAGGTCGCGCGCGCCGATTTCGTCATCCCGACCGGCGGTACGCTCGCCGATACGCAAGCCGCTGTCGCGCGCGTGATCGCTTGCCTGAGCGCACCCGAACCCCGATAATACCGCCATGCGCGAGATCGTCTTCGACACCGAAACCACCGGATTCAGCTTTGCCGACGGCGACCGTCTGGTCGAGATCGGCTGTATCGAGATGTTCAATCGTGTCGAAACCGGCAAGAGTTTCCACGCCTATTTTCATCCCGAACGCGCGATGCCGGCGGAGGCGCAGCGCGTTCACGGCCTCACCGATGCGTTCCTCGCCGACAAGCCGCTGTTCGCCCACGGCGTCGACGCGCTGGTCGATTTCCTCGGCGACGCGCCTTTGGTGGCG
Organism: Sphingomonas sp. GC_Shp_3; assembly: GCF_026540945.1. Taxonomy (NCBI): domain Bacteria; kingdom Pseudomonadati; phylum Pseudomonadota; class Alphaproteobacteria; order Sphingomonadales; family Sphingomonadaceae; genus Sphingomonas; species Sphingomonas sp. GC_Shp_3. Next base: position 101,183 of record NZ_JALNUT010000005.1, on the reverse strand, counting down.
CACAATGCGACCTTCGATTTCGGCTTCCTCAACGGCGAACTCGGGCGGTGCGGACGGCCGCCGGTCGGCATGCACCGCATGGTCGATACCATCGTCATCGCGCGGCAGCGCCACCCGGGTGCCAAGCACAGCCTCGACGCGCTGTGTTCGCGCTATGGCATCGACCGCAGCGCACGCACGTTTCACGGCGCTTTGCTCGACGCGCAATTGCTCGCGCAGGTCTATGTCGAACTCACCGGCGGGCGGCAGATCGGCCTTGGACTGCTCACCGATACGCCGGTTCTCGAGCCTCAGGTCGCCGTCGCGAGTGGCCCGGTCACGGTGCGGCCGCCCCGTACCTTTACGGCGAGCGCGGCGGAACTTGCGCGCCACGCCGCGTTTTTAAAGAACGTCACCGACCCGTTATGGGGTGCGGCGGCATCTGGTTGACGATAGCGGACGGAGGGTTCAGCCTTCCCGCCCGACATACAAGGAGAATACACATGGATATCCGAGTCTCCGGCCATCAGGTCGAAACGGGCGAGGCGATCAAGGTCCATGTCGACGAGCGCCTCCAGGCGATCGCCACCAAATATTTTGCCCGCGCCATCTCGGCGCAGGTCACCTTCAGCCCCGCTCCGCACGGCGCGTTCGCCTGCGACATCGTCGCGCACGTCATGCAGGGCCTAGTGCTGAAGGCGAACAACAGCGGCACGGAAGCGCACGTCGCCTTTGACGGTGCCGCCGACAAGATCGAGAAGCAGTTGCGCCGCTACATGCGCCGCCTGAAGGACCGCAGCGCCGTGCCCGCCGGCGGCGCGAGCATCGCCGACGATGGGACCGTGACCGACAACGCCGGCTACACCGTGTTCCAGGACAATCCCGCCGAGGAGGAGATCGAGGGCGATTACCCGCTGATCGTCGCCGAGACGCGCGTCGACGTGCCTGACGCCACCGTGTCGGACGCGGTGATGATGCTCGACCTGCGCAACACCGCCGCGCTGCTGTTCCGCAACGTCGGATCGGGCGCGTACAACATGGTGTACCGCCGGGGCGACGGCACGATCGGCTGGGTCGAGCCGCACCGCGCTGCGACTGGCGCGACAAACGGCACCGCCTGACGCTTTCGCCGGCGCGCATTCCGGTCTATGCGCGCCGGCGGAGAAGCGCCGGTGAACGGCCGAAGGAATGTCATGACTGAGTTCAGCGATCTGCTACTGCCCGGCGCGGTAGTGGCGGATCTTGCCGTTAGTGCAAAAAAACCTCTGTTTCAGCAGATCGGTATGATCGCCGGGTCGGCCTATGCGCTTGATCCGGTGACGGTGACCGACGCGCTCTCCGCGCGGGAGAAGCTGGGTAGCACCGGCTTCGGTGGCGGTGTCGCGACGCCGCATGGGCGTATCGAGGGGCTGCCCCACGTGGTCGGTATCTTCACCCGGCTGGCGCACGCGATCGATTTCAGGGCGGTGGACGATCTGCCGGTCGACATCATCTTCACGTTGCTGTCGCCGCCCGATGCCGGAGCAGCACACCTGAAGGCGCTCGCGCTGGTGTCGCGATCCTTGCGCGATCGCGCGCTTGTGGCGAAGTTGCGCGGTGCGGGATCGCCCGATGCGCTGTACGCGCTGTTCAGCACCGGCGAGGCGCGTGACGCCGCCTGATCCTGCCACGGCAGGGGAAGCAGCGCATTTTCGCGCGCTGGAGCATCTCTATGCTGCCGCACCGATCAATCAGCTGTTCGAGTCACGTCTGGAGATCTTCGAGGCTGGAGTTGCACGGATTCACTTCCAGGTGGATGAACGCTATTTCCACGCCGGCGGGGCAGCGCATGGTACCAGTTATTTCAAGATGCTTGACGATGCCGCCTTCTACGCGGCGAACAGTCTGGTGTCGGATCGCTTTCTGCTCACCACCGCGTTCAACCTGCTGTTGACCAAGCCGCTGCGGAGTGGGCCGGTCATCGCCGAGGGCCGCTGGATCAGCGGGCAGCGGCGGGTGTTCGTCGCGGAGGCGCGGTTGATCGACGAGCAAGGCGACGAAGTGGCGCGGGGTACCGGCACGTTCATGCGCTCCCGGATCGCGTTGGCAGCGCTTCCGGGCTACCGGGTGGGTTCATGAACGACCGTTTGCCGAGCGGCATATTGGTCTCCGCGCTGCTGCGGCGCGTCAACGACGCTGGTGGCATGGCCATGGTATTGGCTAAAGGACACCAGCAAGCTGGCTCTATCTTGTTAATACTAAACGATAAAGGCCGGTTTGACGGGTTTGTCGAGCCCGGTCGGGATCTCTCCGGCAATCCTTTCCTCGTTTCTGCCGGCCCGGGTCATATCGATTCGCCGGCGGAGGTGACCGCATACTGGCAGCGCCGTCGTAGCCGCGACCCGGATCTGTGGGTCATCGATCTCGATATCCCGTTTGCGCAACGAGTCGCCGCAGAAACAATCCTGCCGCGTTGACCTTTTGAAGCTTCCGCTGGCATGGCGCGGACAACGTTTTCGCGTTGTGTCAGTCCGGGTGCGATCCGGAGTGGTTACGCAGTCGGGGGATGTCCGGGGGGACCGGCCTGTAACAGGGTAGGGTCGCTTGCGCGCACTACCGCACATTAGTCGATCGAATGTCGTTTCTGCATCGCGCTGCCACACTGGCAGCGATCTTGACCAGCTTCACCGGCCTCGCCGGGGCCAGCACTCCCGGCTTTGCTGTTCAAATCAATCAAAGTTACAACGCCCCTGCGGCAAAAATGGTTCCTGCCGTCCTCGTGACGCAAACCACACCAGATTCGAGCACTGCTCCCGCGGTTGATCGTACCGATCCCGCCGAAGTCCAGCCTGCTCCCGCTCCCAGCTACGCCTCGCTCGACGATGCGGTCGCCGCACAAACCGATACCGCCCATTCTGACGACATCGCGCGCAACGATGCGCTGCAGTGTCTCGCTGGTGCGATCTATTTCGAGTCAAAGGGCGAACCGCTCAGCGGCCAACTCGCCGTTGCCGAAGTCATCATCAACCGCAGCAAGTCGGGCAAGTTTCCTACGTCGATCTGCTCGGTGGTGACGCAGCCCGGCCAGTTCTCGTTCGTGCGCGGTGGCCGCGTTCCCGACGTATCGGACAACCACAATTACCGTGTCGCGCTCGCCGTCGCACGCGTCGCGCTCAACGATGCATGGGACAGCCCCGCGCCCAAGGCGCTGTTCTTCCACGCGCGTCACGCAAGCTTCAGCGCCAGCCGCACGCAGATCGCGTCGATCGGCAACCACATCTTCTATCGCTGAACGATTGTTACCGAACGGGCGGAATTGACCTGTTCGCGGAATGTTCTAGTGTCGAGTGATGCTCGCCACGCCTGATCTCGATACCGTCCGTCAGTCGCTGTGCGCCGCCGACGTGGCGCGCGGCACCGTGCGGATGTTGCTGCGCCACGATCTCGTCGCCATCGCCGAGGTGCCGCTCGACGGCGGCCGGCGTGCCGACCTGATGGCGCTCGACACGCGTGGCAATGTCGTGATCGTCGAGATCAAGGTGTCGCGTGCCGATCTGCTCGGGGATGGCAAGTGGACCGACTATCTCGGCTGTTGCGACCGCTACTATTGGGCGGTTCCGGCCGGCTTCGACGTGTCGCCGCTCGACGGGGCGGCGTTCCTGCCAGAACGTACGGGCATCATCGTCGCGGATCGCTACGATGCGGTCATCACACGCGAGGCCCATACCACCGCCCTGCCCGCCCCGGCGCGGAAGCGCATAACACTGGCGTTTGCGCGCCGCGCGGCACGCAGGCTTACCGCTGTGCTCGATCCGGATGCGGTGGAAGGGTTCTGATCCGCTTTACAGTTTCGGCCCGGACACGACGCGCTTTGCAGCCTTCGGCGTCTCGTCGATCAGCTTGGCGATGGCAGGCGAGCGGGTGTCCTGATGCGCATAGTCCCGCGCCGACATGCCGGCGACGTTGTCGGTCTGATCGGGATCGGCGCCTTCGCTGAGCAGCGTGCGGACCGTCGCCAGATCGCGGTGCTGCACCGCCCGGATCAACGGGGTCTCGCCGCTGTTGTTGGCTAGGTTGACGTTTGCGCCAGCCTTCTTGAGGATTTCTAGGATATCGCTGCGCCCGTTACCGGCGGCGATCAGCATTGCCGTCTCACCCTTGTTGTCGCGCAGGTTTACGTCAGCCTGGCTGGCGATCAGGAAGTTGAGGTAGGCCGTATCGCTCCGCTTCGTCACGATATGGATCGCACCCTCGCCCGTGCTGAAGTCGCGCGTGTTGACGATGGTCTGGCCGGGCTTGGAGAGGATCGCGATGACGTCGTCGTTCTTCGCATCGCGGATCGCCTGGAGGAATTTGTAACCCGCCGACTGGTTGAGCTGCGCGGTGGCAGGTGCGGTAGGGAGCGCCAGCGCGGCGACGAGAAGGGAAAGACCCGCAAGACGTGCGTTCATTGGTGAAATCGACCTTTTGACTGTACGGTCCGGACTTGCGCCTGCGCCGCTATCAGATCAAGGCTGCCTGCACCATGAACGCAAATGTCCGCGCAATCACCGCGCTGCTCGCCGCGTCCCTGCTGGCGAGCATGCCAATAGCCTGTTCGCGAGCGCCCGAAGCTACCCAGTCGCCACCGCTCGCCGGTGCCAAGATCGGCGGCCCTTTCACGCTGACGGACCAGAACGGCCGCACAGTCACCGATGCGCGCTTCGCCGGTCAGTATCGGGTGATGTACTTCGGCTACACGTTCTGTCCTGACGTGTGCCCGACCGACATGCAGACGCTTGGCGCCGGCCTGCGCGCGTTCGAGGCGAAGGATGCCGCGCGCGCTGCGAAGGTGGTGCCGGTTTTCGTCACGGTTGACCCCGAGCGGGATACGCCGACGGTGCTCAAACCCTTCGTTGCTGCCTTCCACCCGCGCATGGTCGGACTGACCGGCAGCCCCCAGGCGATCGCGGCGATGGCAAAGGAATATGCCGTGTTCTACCAGAAGCAGCCGCCCGCCCCCGGCGGGGGGTACATGGTGCAGCATTCGCGCGTTGCGTATCTGATGGATCCCAAGGGCCAGCCTGTGGCGCTGATCCCGGTCGACAAAACGCCTGACGCGGTGGCCGGCGAACTGGCGCGGTGGGTGAAGTGAGCAACCGGTTCTGGGAAAACACCCCGATCGAAAAGCTCGATCGCGCGCAGTGGGAGGCGCTGTGCGATGGCTGCGGCAAATGCTGCCTGCACAAGCTGGAGGACGATGAGACTGGCGAGCTCTTCCCGACCAACGTGTCGTGCCGGCTGCTCGACCGCCGGACCGCGCAGTGTTCGGATTACCGGCACCGCCATGCCTATGTCAGCGAATGCGTGCGGCTCAACCGGGACAACGTCTATTCGATCGACTGGCTGCCGACGACCTGCGCGTACCGCCTGCGTGCGGCGGGTGAGCCATTGCCGGGCTGGCATTACCTCGTCTCGGGGGATCGCGACGCGGTGCACCGCGCCGGTGAATCGGTAAAGGGCTGGACGATCTCCGAGGACGATGCCGGCGACTTCGAAAACCATGTGATCGATCGCGAATTGTGAGCGACGCGCTCGAGGTGGTGCGCCACCCGAGGGCGCGGCGGGCGCGGCTGTCGGTCGATCCGGCGAGTGGGCGCGTGCGGCTGACGCTGCCGCCGCGCGCGCCGGTGAAGGCGGCTCTGAAGTGGGCGGCGGGGCAGCAGGCCTGGATCGATGCGCAGCGTGCCCGCCTGCCGGAGCCGCAACCCTTCGCACCGGGTGTGACCATCCCGATCGGCGGTGTGCCGGTGGGTTTGGACTGGGAGCCCGGACGCCCCCGCAAGATCACGCTCGACGGCGATCGGCTGCTCTGCGGCGGTCCGCTCGATGGATTGTCCCGGCGTGTTGAATTGTGGCTGCGGCGCGAGGCGCTGCGCGTGTTGACACTTGAAACCGCCGAACATGCCGCGCGGGCCGGCGTGACGGTCACCACGGTTAGTATCGGCGATCCGCGCGGGCGTTGGGGCAGTTGCGCGTCCAGCGGTGCGATCCGCTACAGCTGGCGGTTGATCCTCGCGCCGGCGTTCGTGCGGCGATCAACCGTGGCACATGAGGTCGCGCACCGTGTCCACATGAACCACGGGCCGGATTTCCACGCGCTTGCCGCCGATCTCGACGACGGTGACCCCGAGGAATCGCGGGCATGGCTCCGCGCGCACGGCGCAGCGCTTCACTGGTTCGGGCGCGGATCCGCATAGCCAGGTTGCGGGCGCACCGGCGGCGGTGCGCCGACCGGACGATCGCCGCGCGGGCGGTTCGGCTGCTGATCGCGACCGAGCACATGATCCATCCACTGCTGATCGAGCTTTTCGGGGCGGGGTTGCGCGTCCTCGTCCGGGGTGACGGCGCCGTCGCCGATCGGGTTGCCATCCGCATCGACGCGCTGGTCGCGAGACGGGCGGGGTTGCGGTGCTTCGGGCTGCACCGGATTGCCGTCGTCGTCGACGAACACACCGTTGTCCGGTTGGCCGTAGTAGCTTTCCTCATCAGGCTCGATCGACATGTCGGGCAGCGTCACCTGCGTGTCGAACTGCTCGACTGGACGATTGGCGACTGCCACCGCCATGAAGTCGTGGAACGCCCTGGCCGGAGCGGTGCCGCCGTGCAGGCCGGCGACGGGTTTGGCATCGTCGCGCCCCATCCACACGCCGGTGGTGAGGCCCGAGGAGAAGCCGACGAACCAACCGTCCTTGCTCGACGAGGTGGTGCCGGTCTTTCCCGCCACCGGACGGCCGATCTGCGCGGCCTTGCCGGTGCCGGTGTTGACGGTGGTTTGCAGCAAATCGGTCATCTCGGCGGCGACATAGGGCGCGACGAGGACGTGGCTGGTGTCGATCTGCTGCGTATAGATGACCTCCCCGCCGGCAGTCACCTTGGTGATGCCATAGGGCGTTACCGCCACACCCTTGTTGGCGACGCTGGCAAACGCGCGCGTCAGATCGAGCAGATGCACTTCCGACGTACCGAGCACCATTGAGGGGTGGGTGTTCACCGGCGTGGTGATGCCGAAGCGCCGCGCCATATCCGCGACGGTGCCGAAACCGACCTCCTGCCCGAGCTTCGCCGCGACGGTGTTGATCGAATAGGCGAAGGCGGTGCGCAGTGTGGTCTGGCCGATGTTATGGCGCGCATCGTTGCGCGGGCTCCAGCCGTCGATCGTGATCGGCTCGTCAACGATCGAATCGTCAGGCTTGTGGCCCGCCTCAAGCGCAGCGAGGTACACAAACAGTTTGAACGCGGATCCCGGCTGCCGCACCGCCGTGGTCGCGCGGTTGTAGATCGACGACACGTAATCCTTGCCGCCGACCATCGCGCGGACCGCGCCGTCGCGGTCGATCGCGACCAATGCGCCTTGCGCACCCGCCGGCGCATTGGTGCGCACTGCCGTATCGGCCGCGCGCTGCATGTTGAGATCGAGCGTGGTCCACACCTCGAGCGGGCGGGTCGGCTCGTCGATCAGCGTGGCGAGCTGCGGCAGCGCCCAGTCGGTGAAGTAGCGCACGCTGTTCTGCTTCGGCTCGGGCGCGAACTTGACGTTCTGGATATCCGCGTCGGCGGCTTCGCCCGGCGTGATCGCGCCGGTTTCTTCCATCAGCGAGAGCACCACGCCGGCGCGATCCTTGGCGGCGGTTTCGTCCGCAGTCGGCGAATAGACCGAGGGCGCCTTGACCAGCCCGGCGATGATCGCGGCCTCTGCCAGCGAGAGGTGATCGGCACCATGACCGAAGAATTTGCGGGACGCTGCGTCGATGCCATAGGCGCCGCCGCCGAAATACACCTTATTAAGGTACAGTTCGAGGATCTCGTCCTTCGAGAACTTGCGCTCCAGCGCGAGTGCGAGGAACGCCTCGTGCAGTTTGCGGCCGAGATCGTATTTGTTTGACAGGAAGATGGTGCGTGCGACCTGCTGTGTGATCGTCGACGCGCCCTGCTGACGCCTGCCAGTGCCGCGGTTGGCGATGCCGAGCTTGATCGCGCGGGCCATGCCGACCGGATCGACGCCAATGTGTGAGCGGAAGCGGCGATCCTCCACCGAAATCATCGCCTCACGCATCACCGCCGGGATATGGTCATAGGTCAGCCAGTCGCCGTAGCTCGGCCCCAGCGAGACGATCACCGTGCCGTCGGCGGCATGCACGCGGATCATCTGTCCGTTGGGCGAGGACTTGAGCTGGTCGAAACTCGGCAACTGCGCACGCGTGACATAGACGGTGATCGCCATCGCCGCGAAGGCCAGCACGGCCAGCCCCACACCGATCTGGATCAGCAGGACGAGACGGCGGCGCCACAGCGGCTTGGTCGGGCGCGCGGGCGTGCGGGAACGGGTCTGGGAAGGTCTGGCCATGCTTGCGTCTCGCGATTACGCGCTTAACCGCAGCCGAACAAGCGGCCGCGTGGTATGCGTCTACAGTTCGCACCGCTTCGGCGCCGATCCGCGTGGCGTGCACGTTGTTTGCTGCATTGCAATGTGTAAGGGCGTGGACATTGGCGACGCTTATGGGGGATCGCGACATGCAGATTACGATGATCGGCACGGGCTATGTTGGACTGGTGTCGGGCGCGTGTTTCGCCGATTTCGGCCACCGCGTGACGTGCGTGGACAAGGACGCCGGCAAGATCGAGCGGCTCCACCAGAACATCATGCCGATCTACGAACCCGGTCTAGACGCGCTCGTCGCCGATAATGTCGCCGCCGGCCGGCTGACCTTCACCACCGATACCGAGGCTGCGGTGGCGGACGCCGACGTGATCTTCATCGCGGTCGGCACGCCGTCACGGCGGGGCGATGGCCATGCCGATCTGTCCTACGTCTACGCGGCGGTGCGCGAAGTGGCGGCAGCGGTGAAGAAGCCGGTGGTGATCGTCAACAAGTCGACCGTGCCGGTCGGTACCGGCGACGAGGTCGAGCGGATCGTGCGCGAAGTCGCGCCCGACGCGGACATCTGTGTCGTCTCCAACCCGGAATTCCTGCGCGAAGGCGCCGCGATCGACGATTTCAAGCGGCCGGACCGTATCGTGGTCGGCACCGAGGATGCACGCGCGCGCGAGGTGATGTCGGAAGTGTATCGTCCGCTGTTCATCAACCAGTCGCCGTTGATGTTCACCGCGCGCCGCTCGTCGGAGCTCATCAAATATGCCGCCAACGCCTTCCTGGCGGTGAAGATCACCTTCATCAACGAGATGGCGGATCTGTGCGAGGCTGTCGGCGCCAACGTGCAGGACGTGTCGCGCGGCATCGGCCTCGACAACCGCATCGGTTCGAAGTTCCTGCATGCAGGACCGGGCTATGGCGGGTCGTGCTTCCCCAAGGATACGCTCGCGCTGCTTAAGACCGCCGAGGATTTCGAGGCGCCGGTCAAGATCGTCGAGGCGACGGTGGCGGTCAACGACAGCCGTAAGCGTGCGATGGGGCGCAAGATCGTCAAGGCAATGGGCGGCGAGATTCGCGGCAAGACCGTCGCGCTGCTCGGCTTGACGTTCAAGCCCAATACCGACGACATGCGCGATTCGCCCGCGATCGCGATCGCGCAGACGCTGATCGACGAGGGCGCGCACGTCCGCGCTTATGATCCCGAAGGCATCGAGCAGGCCAAGCTGGTGATGAAGGACGTCGAGTTCGCCACCGACGCGTATAGCTGCGCGGAGGGTGCGTCGGCGCTGGTAATCGTCACCGAATGGAACGAGTTCCGCGCGCTCGACCTCAACCGCATCAAGTCGATCCTAGCCGAGCCGGTGCTGGTCGATCTGCGCAACATCTACACGCCGGCGGACGTCCGGCGGATCGGGCTGGACTATACGTCGGTCGGTCGCGGCTGACACACTGCGCCAGCGCTGAGGATGAAGGGGCGGCCGTGCTAACGGTCGCCACCGTTCATTGCGGCCTTCTGGACGGCGCTGCGGATTGGCGTGGTTCGGGTATTCCAGCCGTGGCAGATGAGGTACCACGAAAAAGGGCGCCCGCGAACGGACGCCCCTTTTTAGAAACCCATTACCTCGGCTCAGCCGTCGTAATCGGCGCCCAGGTTCTGGTTGCGCGGCGGGGCAGCGGCAGTGAGGCGCAGCGCCTCGGCCGATGCGGCCAGCGAGCCGACCTCGTCCGGTGCGTCGTCGTCGTCGACCTGAACCTTCTGCATGCCGGAGATAACGGACTCTTCGAGATGATCGGGACGAACCAGCTCCTCGGCGATCTCGCGCAGCGCGACGACCGGGTTCTTGTCACGGTCGCGGTCGAGCATCAGCTCGGCGCCGCCGGAAATCTGCCGCGCACGCTGCGCGGCGAACAGCACCAGATCAAACCGGTTCGGGATCTTGTCGACGCAATCTTCGACGGTGACGCGCGCCATGAACGGCTTCCTTCGTGGATAATGCTGGGGATAAGCGTGATGACCTACGCGCGTCACGCCACCAAGTCAAGAAACGCGCCATGCCGGCGACTGAGGGTGCCGATTGCGACGCGAGCCTTGTGCGGTGGTGACGGCGATATGTGATCGAAGCGACACTTGCCCAACCGTCTCCTGCGCGCCACGACGCCGCCATGGCAGTGTCTGACTCACAACCGACGTTTATGGTCGACGGCAATCGTCTGCGCATGCTCGTCACCGGGCCGGAACGTTTCGATATGCTGATCGCATTGATCGACGGCGCGCGAACCACGCTGCGGATGCTCTACTACATCTATGTCGACGATCGTGTCGGCGAGGCGGTGCGCGCCGCACTAATGCGGGCGGCGGCGCGCGGCGTGACGGTGTCGCTGATCGTCGACGGGCTTGGCAGCGAACATGCCGCGCAGCATCACTTCTTCGATCCGCTGCGCGATGCCGGTGTCCGCGTCTGCCGCTTCGTGCCGCGATGGGGACGGCGCTACCTGCTGCGCAACCATCAGAAGCTGGCGCTGGCCGATGGCGAGACGCGCGAACTGGCGCGCGCGATCATCGGCGGGTTCAATGTCGAGGACGGATATTTCGGCACGCCGGCGGAACAGGCGTGGCGCGACCTCGGTCTGCTTGTCGAGGGGCCGGCGGCACACCGCATCACCGGCTATTTCGACGCGTTGTCGCAGTGGGCGCAGCTGCCCAAGGCGCCGCTACGCGCGCTCGGCCGCGACCTGTCGAACTGGAGCGAGCCGCACGGGGCTGCGCGTTGGCTGTTCGGCGGTCCGACGCGGCGGCTGTCACCATGGGCGCGGGCGGTAAAGCACGACATGGATGGCGCACGCGACATCGCCCTGATCGCCGGCTATTTCGCGCCGAGCCCGGGGATGCTCAAGCGGCTCGATACCGTGGGCATGCGCGGGCGAGTGCGGATCGTACTGGCATCGAAGAACGATCACGGCGCGGCGATCTGGGCATCGCGCTTCACTTATGCCGGGTTGCTGCGCAAGCGTGTGGAAATCTACGAATATCAGCCGACGAAGCTGCACACCAAGCTCTTCGTCATCGACAACGTGGTATATATCGGTTCGGCCAATTACGACGTGCGCAGCCTGTTCCTCAACCTCGAGATGATGCTGCGGATCGACGATGCCGCCTTCGCCGCGCATGTTCGCGGCTATTTCGACGGCGAAGTGGTGGATTCGGAGCGGATCACCCCGGAACTCTATACCGAACGCACCAGCTGGTGGACGAAGATCAAACAGGCAGCGGCGTTCTTCGTGATGACGGTGCTGGACTATAACGTCACGCGCGGTCTCAATTTCGGGCGTGAGCGGCAGCAATGATCGGCCGGATCGCGAACGATCCGGCCGATTGCGTCACTTCGTGCCGATGAACGGCAAGGGTGCACTCGCGCCGGTATAGGTCGGCAGGCGGCCGTCCCACTTCTCCACCGCGCGCAGGTTGACGATCTCCGGGTTGGTGCGGATCGCCTCCGCCTCGACCTGGATCGCCTTGGCGTCGCCCTGCGCCTTTGCGACGCGGGCCTGCGCGTCGGCGGTCGCGGTGGCGACGTTGGCCTGCGCGGCGAGCGCCTGTTGTTCGTTGGCGATCTTGGCGTTGATCTGCGCCAGCACCGCGTCGGGCACGACGATGTTGCCGGCCCAGTAAAGCTGCTCGATCTGGAGCCCAAACGGCGCGAAATAGGCTTGTACGTGGCGCAAGGCGGTCTGGATCAGCTCGCTCTTGTGCGGGCCGTAGATCTCCTCGACGCCGAGCTGCGCGGCGCGTTCGACCACGGCGTTGCGGATCGCGTTGCGCACCGGCCCCGCCACGATCGCGTCCATCTCGGTGCGATAGCGCTGGAACAGCACCGGCGCGCGGCTGGCATCGACGTGATAGGCGACCGCGACATCCGCCGACAGACCGAGGCCGTTCTTGTCCTGGAAGCTGAACGATTCATCCGTGCCGTTCTGCTCGGTGGTCGAATGTGTCCAGGTGTAGGTGCGCGTGAACACCGGATATTCGTAGATGTTGGTACCCGGAGGCGCGAAATACCAGCCGACCGGCAAAGCTTGTGACGCGACGCCCGCGTTGCCGCCGATGTTGTTGACGCGGATGCCGACGTAGCCCGGCTGCACCCGCGCGAACGCACCCATGAGGAAAATCGCCAGCACGCCAAAGGTGATGACCAGCATCACCGCCGTGCCCGTGCGCCGAACCGCGAAGCGACGCAATACGCCGCCCCCGATCCTGTCATCCTCGAAGTCCATGGTTCACTCCTGTTCATAGCCCAGCATGCGGACGACCCGCGCGAAGATGCGCGCAAGACCGGGCGGTACGAGCAGGAGCAACAGGATCGATAGCCAGAGGCCGGTCGACGTATGCGCGTTGAACAGCGCAGGCGCGACGAAAAGCAACAGCCAGAAGGCGGCGACCACGAGTGCAGTCGTCCCGATCCAAAGGCCCACGCCAGTCCGTCTGATGTCCTGCTCCGATCTACGTTTTGCTGCGATCGCCTTTATACTCCCGCCAGAAATCGGGCGAAATCGGAATCGCTCATCTTGCGCGCGTTGCACGAGCGATTGCGTGGCTTGCAGCATGACCGGTTCCGTCTCGCGGAGCGATGGGTTACGCGAGGACATGACCAAGACGATCACCGCGAGAGCAGGCTCGGTACTGCGCGACTTCCTGCGGCAGGAGGCGGCGGGCGGCATCGTGCTAATGGCGGCAGCAGCGCTGGCGCTGATCGTCGCCAACTCGCCGTTTGCCGATCGCTATTTCCACCTGCTGCACCTGCGCACCGGACCTGTGCTGGCGCCGGCGCTCGGGGCGATGACGGTGCATCTGTGGATCAACGATGCGTTGATGGCGGTGTTCTTCCTGTTCGTCGGGCTGGAGATCAAGCGTGAGCTTGTCGACGGGCGGCTGTCCAACCCCGCGCGGCGGCGGCTGCCGGTGATCGCGGCGGCGGCGGGGATGCTGGTGCCGGCTGCGCTGTTCCTCGCGGTCGCTGGCGGCGATGCGGCATTGCGGCCGGGCTGGGCGATCCCTGCGGCGACCGACATCGCCTTTGCGATCGGCGTGATGGCGCTGCTCGGCCCTCGCGTGCCGCCATCGTTGAAGCTATTCCTGACCACGGTGGCGATCGTCGATGACATGGGCGCGGTGGCGATCATCGCGGTGGCCTATACGACCGGGATCGACTGGATCGCGCTCGCCGGGGCAGGGGGGATGCTGCTGGTGATGGCGGCGATGAACCGGCGTGGTGTTATGACGCTGGCACCCTATCTGCTCGCCTTCGTAGGCCTGTGGTGGCTGGTGCTGCTCTCCGGCGTCCATGCCACCGTCGCGGGCGTGCTGGCGGCGGCGATGATCCCGATCATCCGTTCACGCGGTACGCCGGACGACGCGCACTCGCCGCTCCACCGGCTCGAACACGCGCTGTCGCCTTGGGTGGCGTTCGGCATCGTACCGCTGTTCGCCTTTGCCAACGCCGGTATCGCGCTTGGCGGCCTGCCGGCGGATGTGCTGCGCGCGCCGCTGGTGATCGCGGTGATCGTCGGGCTGTTCTTCGGCAAGCAGGCCGGCATCCTTGGTGGTGTCGCGCTGGCCGCGCGACTTGGCATTGCGGCGCGGCCAAGTGGTGCGTCCTGGGCGCAGCTATACGGCGTGGCGTTGCTGGCCGGGATCGGCTTCACCATGAGCCTGTTCATCGGCGGCCTCGCATTCCCAGGCGGGGCGGCGTTGCAGGATCAGGTCAAGGTTGGCGTGTTGCTCGGCTCGTTGCTGTCGGCAGTGGCGGGTTACGCGATCCTGCGATCGTCGAGCACCGCCAAGCCCAGTACGCCGAGGCCCGCCAGCGCCAGCGCCGCGCCGACCCAGCCGGTCGACGTCCAGCCGTAACCCGCCGCGATCGCGATGCCGCCCAGCCACGGCCCCAGCGCATTGGCGGTGTTGAACGCCGAATGGTTGAGCGCAGCGGCAAGCGCCTGCGCCTTTCCGGCCACGTCCATCAACCGGGTCTGCAACACAGCGCCGAGGGCGCCCGTGAAACCGATCGCGAACACGTCGAGGCAGATCGACCAGAAATGCGGCGCGGCGAGCGGGTAGAGCGCGAGCGACACCACGCTGCCGGCGAGCAGGACCGCCGCCGTGGGCATCAGCGCACGATCGGCGAAGCGCGGCGCGATGATGTTGCCGAGCGTCATGCCAACGCCGAACACCGCCAGCACCAGCGGCAGGCTCGCCGCAGAAGCGCGCGTAACGTCGAGCAACGTCGAGGCAAGGTACGTGTAGACGCAGAACATCCCGCCGAACCCGATCGCGCCGATGCCAAGCGTCAGCCATACGCGCTTGTTGGCGAGCGCGCTGAGTTCAGTGAGCGGGCTGACTCCCGGCTCCGGCGTGTCGCGCGGCGCGAACAAGGCGACGAGCAGCACCGTCAGCAGCGCGAGCACCGCCACCACACCGAACCCCCAGCGCCAGCCAACCGCCTGGCCCAGCCAGTTGGCGAGCGGCACGCCGAGGATCGTCGCCACCGTCAGCCCGAGCATCACCCGCCCGACCGCCTGCGAACGCTGGTTGGTCGGCACCAGCGATGCCGCAACCAGGGAGGCGATGCCAAAATAAGCGCCATGTGGTAGGCCGCTCAGGAAGCGGAACAACAGCATCCAGTGATAACTCGGCGCGAGCGCGGAAAGGCCGTTGAACAATGCGAAGGCGGTCATCAGGGCGATCAGCAGCATACGCCTGGACAGTTTCGCCGCCGCCACCGCCAGCAATGGCGCGCCCACCACAACGCCGAGCGCATAGGCGCTGATGACATGGCCGGCGGTCGGCGCATCGATGCCGAGACCTTTCGCGAAATACGGCACCAGGCTCATCGTCGCGAATTCGGTGGTGCCGATTGCGAAACCGCCCATCGCCAGCGCGAAGTGGATGACCGCGACGGGCGCGTTCGGGCGAGCGTCATCGATTGCGGGAGCGGTTGCAGGCATAGCGTGCAAGTGGCGATGCTGCGGTGCAGCGTCAACCGCAGTGCATGCAGGTGTACGCCTGCAAAGGACAATCGCTGCCTGACGAGTGGCAAAGTCGTCGATGCTGTGCGACGAGCATGGCTATGCCGTTCGTTTTTCTCGCTCTCGCCGGCGTCTTTTGGGGCCTTGGTTTCCCTTTGGGGAAGATCGCGCTTCATGAAATGGTGCCAGCGCACATGGTGCTGCTGCGTTTCGCTGTCGCGGCGATCGTGTCGCTGCCGTTCGCGCTTGCCTCGGCCGAGGCGCGGAGGCTGTTCCGCAACGGGCCGGTGGTGCTGGCCGGGATTTGCTATGGCGTCGCGTTCATGGTGCAGTTTGAAGGGCTGGCGCGCGTCACGGTGACGCTGGCGGCGCTGCTGGTCGGGGCGATGCCGGCGCTGATCGCGGTGACGGCGTTCGTCCTGCGCGAGCGGGTGAGCCGCGCGTCTTGGCTGGGCGTGATCGGGGCGACGCTCGGCGCGGTGCTGATCGCGGGCAAGCCGGACGGATCGGGCTCGCCGCTCGGTATAGCCTTGTCGCTGGTATCGCTGGTGATCTTCCTCGGCTGGCTGCTGGCGCTGCGCGGCGCGCCGAAAACGTCGCCCGGCATGGCAGGCGCGATGGCGGTGCCGGCCGTCACGGTTATCATCGCCGCGATCACAGTGCTGCCGATCGCGCTGTTGCTGCATGGCGCGCCGCCGCTGCACGTGTCGGCGGCGGCATGGGGCGGGATCGTCGGGCAGGGGCTGCTGTCGACCTTCCTCGCGACGGTGGCGTGGAACGTCGGCGCGGCGCGGGTCGGGAGTGCCGCGGCGGGCGTGTTCATCAACATTGAGCCGCTGGTCGGGTCGGTGCTCGGCATCGGTCTGTTCGGTGATCCGGCGGGGGCGACGATCATCGTCGGCGGCCTGCTCATCATCGCCGGCAGCATCGTCACCGTGCTCGGCGAGCGTCCAGAACCCGAAGGCGGGGAGCGGATGGCGGACGCGGCACATGGCCTGTCCACCGACTGACGCTTAGCCGAGCGCGGCCGTCAACGTCGCGCGCACGCCGCCTACGCCGCTTTGCCCAACATCATATTCGACGATCGAATGCAGGCTCTGCGCCATCGCGCGGATCAGTTTGGTGCCGACACCGGTGCCGCGCGCCGGCGCGGCGGTGTCCATGCCGATGCCGTCATCCTCGACTGCCAACCGGAACTGCTCGTCCCCGACATGCGAAAGCGCGATCCGCACTTCACCGCCTTTGAGCGGGTAGGCGTATTTGCAGGCGTTGCTGACCAGTTCGGTGACGATCACGCCGAGCGACACCGCCCGATCGGTCGTCAGCCGGATCGGTTCGGCCGAGAGCGTCAGCGTGCGCGGCTCCGCCTCGCTCGACCAGGTTTCGCCGAGTTCGTCGACCAGCGCGCCGAGATATTCGCGCATGTCGACCTGTTCGACATCGTTGGTGGTGTAGAGCCGGCGGTGCACCTGCGCGATCGCGGCGATGCGGCGCTGCGTATCCTCAAGCGCGGCACGGGCGCTGTCGTCGACAAGCGCGGTCGATTGCAGCCGCACCATCGCCGAGACGATCTGGAGGCTGTTGGCGACGCGGTGATTGACCTCGCGCAGCAGCGCCTCGAGCCGGGCATTGCTGGCGCGCAGCATCTGTTCGGCGGCGAGCTTGTCGCGCTCGAGCCGGGTGCGCTCCAGCACCTGCGAGAACGAACTGACGAGCAGATCGAAGAAGTCCGGGCCGACCGCCTTCACCACATAATCCGCCGCCCCGGCCTTCAGCGCGGCGACGGCGATGCGACCTTCCTCCGAACCGGTGACGTACACCACCGGCGGTGCGTCCGGGAGCGTGCGCAGATGTGCCAGCGTTTCAAGGCCATCCATACCCGGCATGTAGTGATCGACCGCGATCAGGTCGAAGCGCTGTGCCTTGGCAAGCTCCAGACCCTGCGGGCCGCCTTCCGCCACCGTCACGACGAAGCCATGCCGCGCGAGCGAACGCCCGACCAGCCGGCGAAGACCTTCGTCGTCGTCGATATACAGGACGTGCGTCGCAGCAGAGGCGGGGACCGCGTTGAGCATCAGTCGCCTTCGATCTCCGGCACCTGGATGACCGACAGGAACAGGCCAAGCTGGCGGATCGCCTGCGCGAAGCTTTCGTAATTGACCGGCTTGGTGATGTAGACGTTACAGCCGAGATCATAGCAACGCTGGATCTCGACCTTGTCGTCGGTGGTGGTCAGCACCACGACCGGCGTGCGCTTCAGCTCGGGCGATCCCTTGATCTTGGCGAGAATGTCCGTCCCGCTCATGTCGGGGAGGTTAAGATCGAGCAGCACCAGCGCCGGACCATTGTGCGCCGGACCGTGCTCGTGGTTGAACAGGTAATCGAGCGCGGTGGTGCCGTCGGTGAAATGGTTGATGCCGTTCAGGATCCCGGCACGGCGGATGTTCTTCTCGATCAGGCGGGCATGGCCCTCATCGTCCTCGATCATCACGATGCTGACGGAACGTTGGTCGGTCATGCTGGGTCTCGCTCGCTTCGGTTCTTGGTTTCGGCATAGATCAGGGGCAGGTTCACGCGGAAGGTGGAGCCCCGACCCAGTTCCGATGCCACGTCGATAGTTCCGCCAAGCCGATACGCCAAGGCGCGGACGTGCGCGAGTCCGATCCCTTCGCCCGGCTGATCCTGCGTACCGGAGCGGCGGAACAGATCAAAGATGCGGGAATGATCCGAGGCGGCGATACCGCGGCCATTATCCTCGACCTCGAACACCGCACGCATGCCCTCGCGTGCGCCGCGCAGCACGATGCGCCCCGGCCGTTTCGGATCGAGATACTTCACCGCATTCTCGACGAGGTTGGACAGGATCTGCTCGACCGCGAGCCGGTCGCTGACGATGCCGACCATCGGCTCTTTCACGATCATCTCGGCGCCGCGATCGTCGAGCAGATGCTGCAGGCTGCCGCGGATCGACACGGCGAGCGCCGCCATATCGAGCGGCTCGGGCGAGATCACGCGCCGGCCCTGACGCGACAGTTTGAGGATCGCGTTGATGAGCCGGTCCATCTTCTGCGTCGAGGTGCGGATAAAGCCGATCGCCTCGGGCAGATCCTCGCGCGCGGCGAGCCGCATGTCTTCGGTGACGATCCCGGGCGCCTCCGCCTCGGCCCGGTCGATCAGGCCAGAGATGGTTGCTGTCGCGGCCTCAAGTTCGGCGGTGAAGCCCATCACGTTGACCAGCGGCGAGCGCAGATCGTGGCTGACGATATAGGCGAAGCGCTGCACCTCCTCGTTCGCGCGGGTGAGATCGGTGGTCCGTTCCACGACCTGCTCCTCCAGCGACTCGGCGAAAGCCCGCAACTGGTCGCGCGAGCTGGCGAGATCGCGCGTGTAGCGCAGCACCGTCGCGATCGAGAGCAGCGCGACGACGAGCAGCAAGACCGCCGCGACGCCAAGCACGCCGTAAAATGCGCGCACGGCCGCACGCTGTTCGGCATCGCGGATCGCGAGCAGGCGTGACTCCTCGTCCGCCATCCGCATCAGCAGCGTCCGGATCTGGTACATGCGCCGCGCCACCCGCTCCGCGATGAAGCGCTGCACCGCCTCGCTCGTCCGGCCGGTTGCGGTGAGCGCGATCGATAGGTCGCGCTGCGTCACCAGGTTGCGCACCAGCGGCCGCAACGCCGCGACATTGGCGCGCTGGACCGGATTGTCGGACGTCAGCGCCGCGATACGGTCGATCTCGGGCGAGGTCTGCGCGGCGGCGAGAATATAATTTTGTCGATAATCCGCGTCGCCGGTCAGCAGATAGCCGCGTCGTGCGGTTTCGCCCTGCTCAACCAGCGTGCGGGTCTGCGCGATCGCGAGCTTAACGGTGTATGTGTGGTTGACTGCGTCGGTATGCGCCTGGTTGCGCGAGGTCGCCCACACCGCAGCCAGACCGGCGGCAAGCAACGCGATGAACCCTACGGCCATGCACGTGATCAACAGACGGCCGACCGCTTCCTGCGTGCCGCCCACGGCCCGTATCACCCGTCCCATCATCGCTGTGGTTGGTAGAGCGCGCCGCCGTAAAACACCAGTGGGACAGAATTGATATAGATCAACCCAGAACTGTCAGAGCAGGCGTTCTTGCAGGCTCTGCCGACCGACGAAGCCGCCGCTCTGCCGCCGCGCCAATTCGGTCTCGGCGGTGAAGCGCACGTCGATGTCACGGTCGCCGAGAAACTTGGTGAGCGAGTCATCCTCGATCTCGTGCCACTCCTTGCCCCGATCAGGGCCGTAGCGGACGCGCGGCAACAGGCCGGGCATGTTTGACCATTCGAGCAACTGCTCGATGCTCGCCTCGTTCAGCATGTCGCGCAGGTGGAAGGCGGTGACATAGGCATCGGGGAAGGCGCGGTGCGCGGGCAGGCCGCGTTCATGCTCGATACCCTCCGGCTTGCGCCAATAGCGCAGCACCTGGTTGGAGAAGCTGGGCGCGTCCGGCCACAGCCGCATCGCGCATTTCCAGGTGCAGATCCATTCGGCGCTGCGGGTCAGCGCGGGCGTGCAGAACTGCTGTTCGAAGTCGGCGCGGTGCGCGGCGAGCGCGAGCCGGCGCGGCCACGGATCGAGCGCAGCGCGGGCGACATCGTGCCACAGCGGCGCATCCGCCACCTGTTCATCGAGGATATGGTGGATCGCCTGGGTGATTGGCGGCATCGAGCGGCCGGGGTTGACCAGCCGCGAACCGCCTTCGCCAACCAGTTCCCATCTGCCGTCGGCCTGCAACGCGACATCCTGCCAGCCGATCTCACACACGCCGTGCGCGGGCGGGGCGGGGCCGGTGGTTTCGAGATCGACGACACGGATCATGGGCGGGGGCGGGGGTGGCGGCATGCCCTCTAGGTGGCGGCTCGGGCGGGGAAAAGCCAGCCCTGCCGCCGGATCACGTCGGGCGCACGATCCCGCTCGCCTCTAACTGCGCGTCGATTTGGGCGAGCAGCCGCTCCAACCCCGCCGCATCATGCGCCTCGGCACGCGCGGTCAGCATGTCCTGCGTATGCGACGCGCGCAGCAGCCACCAGCCATCAGCCGTATCGACCCGCGCGCCGTCGGTGCGGTTCACGGCTGCGCCTTGGTCGGTGAGCCGGGCGAGAACCTCCTCGATCACCGCGAATTTCTGCGCGGCCGGCACCGCGAACCGCAGTTCGGGCGTGTTGACCATACGCGGCATCGCATCGTGCAGATCGGCAAGCGTGCGCCCGCTCGCCGCCACCGCATCGATCAGCCGGACGGCGGCGTAATGCGCATCGTCCACGCCGCCGAACGCGCCGCCGAAGTAGATATGCCCGCTCATCTCGCCGCCGATGACCGCAGCGGTCTCGCGCATCTTGGTCTTCATCAGGCTGTGGCCGGTCTTCCACATCACCGGCACGCCGCCGAGCGTACGCACCCGCTCGAACAGGGCGCTGCTGGTCTTCACGTCGCCGATCACGCTCGCGCCGGGCGCGCGGCTTAGCGCAGTTTCGACCAGAACGGACAGAATCTGATCCGCCGCGAGCGTGCGACCGAGACTGTCGACCACACCGATCCGGTCGCCATCGCCATCGAAAGCCACGCCAAAATCGAGCTGCTTGTCCACGACCAGCGCCTTGAGATCGGCCAGGTTCGGTTCTTCGGAAGGATCGGGATGATGGTTGGGGAAATTGCCGTCGATATCGGTGAACAGCAGGTGATGCTCACCCGGCAGGCGCTGCACGAGCTGCTCGATCACCGTGCCGGACGCGCCGTTGCCGGCATCCCAGCCGATCCGGTACGCCGCCCCGCCAAACCCGGCGACCAGCCGGTCGAGATAGGCGTGCAGCACGTCCGCTTCGGTTACCGCGCCCGCGCCCTCGGTCCAGTCGCCCGTCTCGGCAAGGCGGGCAAGCTGCTGGAGATCGTCGCCGAAAAACGGCGCGTGGTGCAGCGTGAACTTGAGGCCGTTCTGATCGGCGGGATTATGGCTGCCGGTTACTTGTATGCCGCCATCCACCGCTAACGTCGCCTCCGCGAACGCCAGCATCGGGGTCGGCCCGATGCCGATGCGCACCACGTCGATGCCGCTTGTCGTCAGCCCGGCGACAAGCGCCGCCTCCAGCGCGGGCGAGGTCAGCCGCCCGTCATAACCGACGGCGACACGCTGGCCGCCCCCGCGCCGCACGACGCTCGCAAAGCCACGCCCGAGCGCATGCGCATCCGCTGTGTGCAGCGTCTCGCCGACCACGCCGCGCACGTCATATTCGCGCAGGATGGCAGGGTCGATGCGGTGCGTCACCGCTTGAGCAGCACGTCGCGTGCGGCGTTGATCCGCCGCGCCAGATCGGCCGAGCCACCGCGATCGGGATGAACCGCCGAGACCAGCCGGCGGTGTGCGGCGCGGATCGCGTCCGCGTCGGCCGATGCGCTGACGCCGAGGATCGCGCGCGCCTCTGCCTCGTCGATGCGCGCGGGCGCAGGTTTGCGACGCAAATAATACCAGCCGAACGCGATCAACGCGATCAGGACGAGGACCTTCGCCACTATGCGACTTGTGGGATGGCGACGTCGGGCAGCGACAGCGCGTTCATCATTTCGCGCAGCTCCTGCCGCGCGGCGACGTGGCTCAGCCCCATCTCACCGAACGCGCCCGCGTCGAGCATAGTCAGCCCCTGCGGGAACAGTTCGCGGTAGATCACGCGTTCGCCAAGCCCCGGGATGATGCGGAAGCCCACCCGTTTGGCAAGCTGGTCGAGTGCGGAGGACACGCGCCGCATGTTGCGCGCCTCGATGTGCTGAACGCGGTTGCGCAACACCACCCAGTCGATCGTCGCGCCATCCGCGCGCGCCCGGATCTTGCGCGCGTCCCAGATCAGCTCGGCATAGAAGCTCGGCCGCGTTACCTTGTAGGTGTCGGGATCGACCTGACCGATCAGATCGAAATCGACGAAACTGTCGTTCATCGGCGTCACCAAAGTATCGGCGCGCTGTGCCGCCAGCCGCGCGAACGGATCGTCGCGACCCGGCGTATCGATGACGAGGAAGTCGCTGCCCTCCGACAGATCGGCGAACAGCTCCTCGAACCGTTCCGGCGTCTTGCCGTCGTGCGTGGCGTGGCGCGGAATGATGAGGTCACGCTCGGTGCGCTTGGCGGTAGTCGCGCGGTTGTCGAGGTAGCGCCCGACCGTGCGCTGCCGGTGGTCGAGATCGAACGCGGCGACGCGGCCGCCCTTCGCCGCCAGCGCGATGGCGACGTGCACCGCCGTCGTCGATTTACCCGTGCCGCCCTTTTCGTTTGCGAACACGATGATGTGCGGCTTTTTTCCGTCGCCCGGCAATGTCTTATGATCCTTGTGTTGCCCGTATCGGCCATCGCCCATAGAAGGCCGGGCCATTCTTACCGGAGGCTAGACGCCCGTGCAAACCATCCGTCAGATCGTCCCGTTGCGAGACGCTATCGCCGCCTTTCGTGCGGCGGGGGAGAGCGTGGCGCTGGTGCCGACGATGGGCGCGCTCCACGCCGGGCACATGGCGCTGATCGAGGCGGCGAAGCGGCCGGGCCGGCGGATCGTCGCGTCGATCTTCGTCAATCCGCGCCAGTTCGGGGCGGGCGAAGACCTGTCGCGTTACCCGCGACGCGAGGCTACAGACTCGCAAATGCTGACCCGCGCAGGCTGCGACGTGCTGTGGGCGCCGCCGGTCGAGGAGGTGTATCCGGCCGGCTTCGCCACCAACGTCTCGGTCGGCGGGGTCAGCGCCGGGATGGACGGCGCGGCCCGGCCGGGGCATTTCGACGGGGTGGCGACGGTCGTGGCCAAGCTTTTCAATCAGGTCCGCCCCGATGTGGCTTTGTTTGGCGAGAAGGATTTCCAGCAGCTCGCGGTGATCCGCCGCATGGTGGCCGATCTCGACTTCGATATCGAGATCGTCGGCGTGCCGACCCAGCGCGAGGATGACGGGCTCGCGCTCTCATCCCGCAACATCTACCTCGACGAGGGCGAGCGGGTGCGCGCGGTGGCGTTGCCGCGTGCGCTCGGCGTGGCGGCGCGCGAGATCGGGCGGGGCGGCGACGTGTCGACCGCGATCGCCAGCGCGCACGATATGCTGACGGGGGCAGGGTTCGCGATCGACTACGTCTGCCTGGTCGATGCCGAGACGCTGACCGAGCATCCCGAACCTGGCCGCCCGCTACGCCTGCTCGCCGCGGCGCGGCTCGGCTCGACGCGGTTGATCGACAACGTCGCGGTGGACATGCAAGCGATCTGAACACCCGCTTCCGCGTTTCGATACAGTATCGATTCGTTTGGCGGACGAGCCGGCGCGGTGTCGTAGCCTGCGCTGCGAAGTCAAAACCCTGTAATCCTGCGGAGTTGATCCCGGGCTGCAAAGCGCCGAATCGGGTCATCGTTGCTGACCTGCGCGATATCCCGCTCCGGACTTATGCTTAATCGCCGTTAACCGATTCTTTAACGATCATGCGCGACACTGACGTCACAGAGTTGATCGTTAAAAACGGGGGTTCACGGAACATGGGCAGCAGCCTGAAAAGCGCGCAGTTTCTCATCGACAGTCGCATCGCCGATGCGGCACGCGGCGATGCGGGTGCGCTGTACGATCTCGGCATGGTGTATTCGAGCGGCGCATCCGGCGTCGGCATCGATCTCGTCGAGGCGCACAAATGGTTCAATCTCGCCGCCGTCGCCGGCAGCGAAGAGGCGATGGCCTGCCGTAGCGAGATCGCCGAGGACATGTCGCCACGCGAAATTTCGGTCGCACAGAAGGCCGCGCGCGCCTGGCTGGCGATGAGCGGCGCACGCCCGCGCTACGCCGCCTGAAAGCGCACCACCGTCCGTTCGTGCCGAGCGCAGCCTTGGCGTATGCCTCGACTTCGCTCGGGACGAACGGGCTTAGCGGGTCAGGCGATCAAGCCTCCTTTGCGGCCTTTGGTGCGGCTTTCTTGGCAGGCGCCTTCTTGGCTGCCGCTTTGGCCGGAGCCTTCGCCGCCGCCTTCTTCGGTGCGGCCTTCTTGGCTGGTGCCTTCTTCTTCGGCTTGGCGGGGGCCGCCGCCGCGCGCGCATCGATCAGTTGCGCCGCTTCTTCAAGCGTCAGCGCATCCTTCTCGATCGACTTGGGCAAGGTCGCGTTGGTCTCGCCATCGGTGACATAGGCGCCGTAGCGACCCTCCATCAGCTTGATCTCCGCCTCGGTGCGGGGATGCTTGCCGAGCACCTTGAGCGGTTCGCGCGCAGCCCCCCGCTGCGGGCGACCGCCACCCGCCGCTGCTTCGGCGAGCTTGACCACCGCCGCGTTCATGCCGGTCTCGAACACCTCCTCGGTCGAGGTCAGCCGCGCGTACTTGCCGGCATGTTGCAGATACGGTCCATAGCGCCCAATCGAGGCGAGGATCGGCTCTGCCGTCTCCGGATGCGTGCCGATCGTGCGCGGCAGCGACAGCAGCTTGATCGCCCATTCCAGATCGAGTTCGGGTATGTCCTTGGGGATCGAGGCGCGCTTCGCCTCCTTGCCGTCGCCGAGCTGGACGTACGGGCCGAACCGCCCGGACTTGCGCTCGATCGGCAGGCCGGTGTCGGGATCGTTGCCGAGAATCTCGTTCTCGAGTGCGGCACCGTCTTCCGCCGCACCGCCCTGGCCAAAGCGGCGGGTGTATTTGCATTCCGGATAGTTCGAACACGCCACGAACGCACCGAATTTGCCGCCACGCAACGCCAACTGGCCGACCCCGCAATTCGGGCACAGCCGCGGGTCGGCCCTGTCGGCGCGCTCCGGGAACAGATAGGGCGCGAGGAACTTGTCGAGTTCCGCGGTCACTTCAGAGGGCTTCTGTTCCATCACCTCGCTGGTGCGCGGCTTGAAGTCCTTCCAGAACGCCTCCAGCACCGCCTGCCACTCGGCGCGACCACCCGACACCTCGTCGAGTTCGTCCTCAAGGCCGGCGGTGAAATCATAGCCGACATAGCGTTCGAAGAAGCGTTCGAGGAACGCCGTCACCAGCCGCCCGCTTTCTTCGGCAAAGAAGCGGTTCTTCTCGGTGCGGACGTAGCTGCGGTCCTTGAGCGTCTTGATGATCGATGCGTAGGTAGAAGGCCGGCCGATGCCGAGTTCCTCCAGCCGTTTGACGAGGCTCGCTTCCGAAAAGCGCGGCGGCGGCTGGGTGAAGTGCTGCTCGGCGTCGACCGCCTTCTTGGCGGGCGCATCGCCATCGCGCAGGCGGGGCAGGCGGCGCGCGTCCTCGTCGGCGCTGTCGTCGGTGCCTTCCTCGTACAGCGTGAGATAGCCAGGGAAGAGCACGACCTGGCCGGTGGCGCGCAAAGCCGTGCGGCCGGTGCCCTCGGCCAACTCGACGGTCGTGCGTTCCAGTCTCGCGGACGCCATCTGGCTGGCGAGCGCGCGCTTCCAGATCAGATCGTACAGCCGGCCGTGATCGCCCGAGCCGGCGCGATCCTTGCCGAAATCGGTCGGGCGGATCGCCTCGTGTGCTTCCTGCGCGTTCTTCGCCTTGGAGGTATAGTGGCGCGGCTTGTCCGGCACGTAACCGGCATCATAGCGGTTGGCGATGGCGAGACGCGCGGCGGAAATCGCGCTCGAATCCATCTGCACGCCGTCGGTCCGCATATAGGTGATCGCGCCGTCCTCGTAGAGGCTCTGCGCGATCCGCATCGTGTGATCGGCCGAGAAACCGAGCTTGCGCGATGCCTCCTGCTGGAGCGTCGAGGTGGTGAACGGCGGCGGCGGGTTGCGCGTGGCGGGCTTGGTCTCGACCGACTGAACGGTGAAATGCCCGGCCTCGACATCGGCCTTGGCGCGCATCGCGGTGGCTTCGTCGCCGATCGACAGGCGGTCGATCTTGTCGCCGTTCCAGCGCGTCAGCCGAGCCGTAAACGGCGTGCCGTCCTGCTCCATCTGCGCGGCGACCGACCAGTATTCCTGTGCGCGGAACGCCTCGATCTCACGCTCACGCTCGACGATCAGCCGCAGCGCGACCGACTGCACACGGCCGGCCGATTTGGCGCCGGGCAGCTTGCGCCACAGCACCGGCGACAGCGTGAAGCCGACCAGATAGTCGAGCGCACGCCGCGCGCGGTACGCGTCGATCAGATCGGTATCGAGTTCGCGCGGGTGCTTCATCGCCTCCGTCACGGTCGCCTTGGTGATGGCGTTGAACGTCACGCGCTGCACGTCCTTGGGCAGCGCCTTGCGGTTCTTCAGCACCTCCTGCACGTGCCACGAAATCGCCTCGCCCTCGCGATCCGGATCGGTGGCGAGGATCAGGCGGTCGGCGGTCTTGGCGAGATCGGTGATCGCCTTCAGCTGCTTGGTCTTGTCGGCGTAGTTTTCCCATTCCATCGCGAACCCCTCGTCGGGGTTCACTGAACCGTCCTTGGGCGGCAGATCGCGGACGTGGCCGTAGCTCGCCAGCACGCGATAGTCGGAGCCGAGATACTTCTCGATGGTTTTCGCCTTGGCCGGCGATTCGACGATAACTAGCTGCATGGCGGTTCGGTCACATCCTTACGTGTACGCACGAGGGTGAAAGGCTAGGCCGGGTGGCGTCAAGTGGGGTGCGCATAGCCGCATCCACAAGGTTCGTCTCGGCGGATGATCGCCTTGACTCTTGTGCGGCCCGCCGCTAACCGCCCGCCTTCGCATTTGGTCCCGCACCCCGGTGAAGCGGTGGCCCCGGTATGTCTTGTCGGCGCGATGACCGGGTATCGATCGGCACGGTCTTTCAGAACGCGCCGGTCTTGTTGTTGGCAAGTGTCTAAGGAAATATCATGTCGAAGCGTTCCAGCGCCAAGCATAAACTCGATCGCCGTATGGGCGAGAACATCTGGGGCCGTCCCAAGTCCCCGGTGAACAAGCGTGAGTACGGCCCCGGCCAGCACGGCCAGCGCCGCAAGGGCAAGGTTTCGGACTTCGGTCTGCAGCTGCGCGCCAAGCAGAAGCTGAAGGGCTATTACGGCGACGTCACCGAGAAGCAGTTCCGCGCATGCTACCATGAGGCGGCACGCATGAAGGGCGATACCAGCCAGAACCTGATCGGCCTGCTCGAGATGCGTCTCGACATGATCGTGTACCGCGCCAAGTTCGCGCCGACTGTGTTCGCCGCGCGTCAGCTCGTTTCGCACGGCCACGTCCGCGTCAACGGCGTGAAGTGCAACATCGCCTCGCGTCGCGTGTTCGCTGGTGAAGAGATCACGCTGGGTTCGAAGGCGCAGGAAATGGCGCTGGTGATGGAAGCGCAGGCGCTGTCCGAGCGTGAGATCCCCGATTACGTCGCTCCGGATGGTGCCGCCAAGGTCACCTTCACGCGCGTGCCGACGCTCGACGAAGTGCCGTATCCGGTAAAGATGGAACCGAACTTGGTGGTCGAGTTCTACTCGCGCTGATCGAGATTTAGCGAAGCTAAATCGAGGTTCCTCAGCGCGAGCGGCCGGCGGCGCCATGGCGCCGACCGACGACGCGGGCTTCGCCCGCCTCGCTCACCCCGAGAAACAAAAAGGGCGGCCCGCAACGGCCGCCCTTTTTTATATTCTAGCCTCAAACCCACCCTCACGGCGTCGCCGGCAACCCCAGCGACTTGCGCAGAAACCCGTCCATCGTATCGAGCATCGTCGCGCGCACCGCGTTATCCTCGAGTTGATGGTCGAGCGTCGGGATTTCGGAGTACGTCACCAGCTTATGCGCGCTCTTTAGCCGCGCCGCCATCAACCGCGATTCGGCGACTGAGACGTTACGGTCGAGATCGCCGTGGAACAGCAGCACCGGCGCGACAAAACGATCGGCATGCTGCGCCGGCGATCCGGCGGCGACATTAGGGCCATGACCGATTTGCGCGTCGATAAGGGGAAAGTTGGTGAAGTCGCGCCATTCCTGCCGGCGGCTTTCGAGATCGGTGACCGGCGCCACTGCGACGATCGCCTTGAACAACTGCGGATCGACCACGGCGGATTGTAGCGCCGCATAGCCACCGTATGACCAGCCGACGATCGCCAGTTTAGCTGGATCCGCGATGCCCTGCTTGACCAACCAGCGCCCGCTATCGTTGACGTCGCCAATCGCGATCGGCCAGGATTGAAAGCCGTTCTTTTCGAAGAAGGCGATCCCGTACCCGGTCGAAGCCCGAAAATTGGGCTGAAGGACGGCATAACCGCGGTTCGCGAAAAATTGCGCCAGCCAGTCGAAGCCCCATTCGTCACGCGCGTCCGGCCCACCGTGCGGCATGACGATCGAAGGCAGACCCTTGCCGGAACTTCCCGGCGGCAGCGTCAGATAGGCGGGAATCGTCGTGCCATCAGCGACGCTGACGCTGACCGGTTTGACCGTTGCCAGCGTGGTCTTGGCGAGTGCCTTGCGTACCGGCAGGAGCTCCGCCAGCTTGCGGGTTGCTTTATCGTAGAGGTAATAGCGGCCGGGATCGATATCGCTGCCGGCAAAGATCACCAGCTTGCTTTCGTCGGCGGTGGCATCGACAATGTTGACGAGCGGCAGGCCCGGCAGCGCCTTTGAAAGCGCGGTCGACAGCTTGGCGAGGTCTGGATCGAAATACACCGTCTGGCGCTTGTCGGTGGCGAAGCTGACGCCAACTAGACGATCCTGTCGCCCGACCGATATGGCGGCATCGATATCTACATCTGGCCGGGCGAGAACCAGCTCTCGCTTCAACGATCCGTCGAGCGCGACCGCATAGAGCGCGGTACGACCATCGACTGAATCAAACCCATAAGCGACATTCTTGTCAGGATCGACCGCGACCGGATCGAACCCGATGCTGGTCGTGTCGTTCTGCTTGACGACGCCAAGCGGTTTCCACTGGCGGCTATTCGGCGTGCGGTAGAACACGCTGACGGAATTCTTCATATAACCGGCGGTATTCTCGCCGCGCAGCTTCATGATCCGCACGATGCCGTGGCCGTCGCTGATATACGCCTCGGCGCCCTTGCGAGGGGGCTCGACCATCGTGCGTTTAAGCGTGACCGTGTCGATACGGTCGACGCCCAGCCCCTCCTGTGTGCTGGCGACGAGGCTGCCCGTGGTCGATTCGGGTACGTAGGTGTGTGTCATCAGCACGCTGCCGTCGGCTCGGTCGGCCTGCCAGTCGATCACCTCGCCACCGCCAAGCGCGTAGTTCAGCGATCGATCGTTGGTGCGCGCGCTTAGCATGACGACACGCTTGCCGTCGGCATCGAGCGCGAAGATACGCGAGAACGGTAGCACGCGCTGCTGCGCGTCGGTCGCCACCATGTAGATACTGCAGACCAGTCGGGTATCGGTGGTCCAATGGCAGGATTGCAGCCGATCGGGATTGCCTGATGAGGATGAGATCGCAGTCAGCTCGCCGGTTGCGACCGTGGCGATGATGATGGCGTCGCCACGCGCACCGGTTGGAGCAATATACGCGATACGTTTGCCGTCAGGCGAAATGCTGATCTGACGAACATCCTCGCGCGCGCCGAAATGCGTAGCGGCGTCGCTCGCCGCCCCAGCCTGCGATGCCAGCGACACTACGGCCAACGCCGCCCATGCTATGTGTTTCATCCCGCTCCCCAAAACGTCCCCGGGGAAAGGCGTAGCTTCGTCACGCACCGTCGTAAAGCGGTCGCCAAAACGCAACCGTCCCGCCTGCTCCAATGCGCAAACGGGACGGTTTCACGTGGAACGAAGCTGCTGCCGTTAGCGCGGTGCGACGGACAGTTTGAAGATCATCTCGCTGTGGTACGGCTTGCCGGGATCGACACGTGCCGACACGAAATCGGGATGGTTGGGCGAGTCCGGGAACTTCTGCGGCTCGAGCGAGACCGAATCGCCCATTCGATAGACGTGGCCATGCTTGCCGACGAACGTGCCATCGAGGAAGTTGCCAGTGTAGAACTGCACGCCAGGCTCGGTACTCAGCACTTCAAGAACGCGGCCCGAGGCCGGGTCTTCCAGCCGTGCGGCGAGTTCCGGCGTCTTGGTCAGGCCCTTGTCGAGCGCGAAATTATGATCGTAGCCTTGGCCGAAGCGGATCTGCGCGTCGCGCCCGTCGCGGATGCCCTCGGCGATGACGCGGGGTGCGCGGAAGTCGAACACGGTGCCCTCGACCGGTCGACGCTCGCCGGTCGGGATCAGGTGCGCGTCGACCGGGGTGTACGCCTTGGCGGGGATCATCAGCGTATGGAAGGTCGCACCGGCCGGCGCACCTTCACCGGCGAGATTGAAGAAGCTGTGATTGGTCATGTTGACGACGGTTGGCTTGGTGGTCTTCGCGTCGTAGCTGACCTTCAGCGCGCCACTCTCGTCGAGTGCGTAGGTGACGGTTGCATCAAGGGCGCCAGGGTAGCCGGCGTCGCCATCCGGGCTCGAATAGGCGAGCACCACCGAGGCAGTCGGCCCCGATTTGACCGACACGATCTTCCAGACCTGCTTGTCGAACCCCTTGCCGCCACCGTGCAGCGAATTGACCTTATCGTTGAGCGGCAGCTGGTAGGTCTTGCCGTCGAGCGTGAACTTGCCGCCCGCGATGCGGTTGGCATAACGCCCGATCGTTGCGCCGAAGTAGTTGGGGTGGCTCTGATACGTGGCCGCATCGTCATAGCCGAGTGCGATGTCGGCGAGCTTACCGTCGCGATCCGGCGCGATCAGCGACTGAAGCGTCGCGCCGTAGTTGAGGATGCGCGCCGATACGCCGTGACCGTTGGAGAGCGTCACCGCTTCCACCGCGGAACCGTCGGCAAGCGTGCCTGCCGCCTCACGCTTGGCTTCGGCGGCGTTGGCCGCGTAGGGAGTGAAGGCGGTCGCCACGGCAAGAGCCGCCACGCCGGCGCGCCAGATATTCAGCATCCTCTGAGTCCCTTCCTGGAGCGCCAGCGATGCGGCGCCTTGTGCATGAAATGTATAGTCAGACAAGAATTGGCAGGGCAAGGCCCTGATGCCACATCAAAACGACTGGCTAAGCGAAGTTCTGCATGGCGCTGGCGGTATCCTCCAGCGCGAGATCGACGAGGATGCGCATGGCGGCATTTGCGGCGGCCGGGTCGCCGGCTGCGATGGCGTCGTAGACGCGGGCGTGATCGGGGATAGGGTTGCGCGGCAGCTCGCGCGCGCGCTGTTTATACTGTGTCGTCCAGCTTACCGCCGTGCCGATGCTGGCGGCGAGCACCATCATCGCGTCGTTGCGGGTGGCGCGCAGGATCGCGTCATGGAAATCGCGATCGGCGGCGCGGCCCGCCGCGGTGGCGAGCGAATGGCGACGCATTCGGCCGAGCGCGTCCTTGAGGATCCGCAGATCGTCGCGATCGCGTCGCTCCGCCGCGAACCCTGCCGCCGCCGGTTCCACCACCGCGCGCAGTTCGAACAGGTTGCGGACGAACTGCGCGTCCGGCTCGCCCGCGAAGGCCCAGGTCAGCACGTCGGGATCGAGCAAGTTCCAGCGCGCGCGCGGCAGCACGCGTGTGCCCGCCTTGGGCCGGCTTTCGACCAGCCCCTTGGCCGCAAGCGCACGGATCGCCTCGCGGTAGGCGCCGCGCGACACGTCGAGCGCTTCGGAGAAATCGACCTCGCTCGACAGGATATCGCCCGGCGCATAGGCGCCCGAGACGATCGCTATGCCGATTTTGTGTGCGATCGCGCCGTTTAGCCGGCGCCCGGTGCCGCGCGGCGTGCGTTCTACGACCGCGCCTTCCACGCCTTGGTCCTGTTCGGTCATCCTTATCTCCCGCTGCCAGCCGTACCAGCCGTTTCGCCGTTTCAAAACGAAAGATTGCATTGTCCGGCTGGCAAAAATAAGTAGGAGTAATCGAACGGCGGACACGAGCGGTCGGGCTGACCGCGCCAACCAGGCGGGAGTCTGGTCGGGGTTTTGGGTGCGCCGAGGTACTTTGACGGCAGAACGCGCCCGGTGCGCGCACCGAAGAGAGGATTAATCGCATGGCGCTTCGCCTGTTGCAGCACCGTACACCATCCGGCACGCGAGCGGTGATCGCCGCCGATGGTGACAGCGCAGCGTTCGTCAACGGGGTGGCGTCGATCCGCGCACTGGCGTTGCAGGCGATCGAGAGCGGCACCGGATTGGCGGCCGCAGTGGCGGCGCTGGGCACCGGCGACACCGTCGACCTCGCCGCAGCCTTCGCGGCCGGCGAGATCATCGCGCCGATCGACCATGACGACAGCGCACACATGATCCTGGCCGGCACCGGGCTTACCCACCTCGGTTCGGCCGAGGGACGTGACAAGATGCACAAGGCAGCCGCTGCTGCCGAGACGCTTACCGATTCGATGCGCATGTTTCAGGAGGGGGTTGCCGGCGGCAAGCCCGCCGGCGGCGCGGAAGGCCAGCAGCCCGAATGGTTCTACAAGGGTGACGGTTCGCAACTCGTCGCGCCCGGCGCGCCGCTGGAAATGCCCGCGTTCGCCAAGGATGGTGGAGAGGAGCCCGAGCTTGCCGGCATCTACCTGATCGGGCCGGACGGTACGCCGTTCCGGCTCGGCATCTGCCTCGCCAACGAATTCAGCGATCATGTAACCGAGCGGCATAATTACCTGTGGCTGGCACATTCCAAGCTGCGGCAGGCCTCGCTCGGCCCGGAACTGCTGGTCGGCGCGCTGCCCGACCACGTCGAGGGCACCAGCCGCATCGTGCGCGATGGCGAAACGCTGTGGGAGCAACCATTCCTGTCGGGTGAGGCGAACATGTCGCACAGCTTCGCCAATCTCGAACATCATCACTTCAAATACGACCTGTTCCGCCGCCCGGGCGACGTGCACGTGCACTTCTTCGGCACCGCCACGCTGTCGTTCAGCGCGGGGGTGCAAACGCAAGTGGGAGACGTGTTCGAGATTGCGGCGGCGCCGTTCACGCTGCCGCTGCGTAACCCGCTCGCTCGCGCCGAGGCCAAGCCGGCAGTCGTCAAGGCGCTCTGACCTCGTGGACCCGATCCGCATCGCCATCGTCGGCATGGGCAAGATCGCGCGCGACCAGCATCTGCCCGCGATCCTGGGCGACGAAGCGTTCAGCCTCGCCGCGACGGTGAGTCCGCTCGCGGAGCAGACCGTCGCGGGTGTGCCGCACCGCGCCAGCCTCGACGCGCTGCTGGCGGACGGGCCGGCGGTGGATGCGATCGCGCTCTGTACGCCGCCGCAGGTGCGCTACGATCTTGCCACGCAGGCGCTGGCGCACGGTATTCACGTCTTTTTAGAAAAACCACCAGGCGCGACACTCGCCGAAGTCGATGCGTTGGAGTCGCAAGCCGCCGAGACCGGCGTAACGTTGTTCGCGGCATGGCACTCGCGCTTCGCCGCCGGGGTGGCGCCGGCGCGGGCATGGTTGGCGGAACGCCGGATCGACAGCGTGTCGATCGTGTGGCGCGAGGACGTGAGGGTCTGGCATCCGGGGCAGGCCTGGATCTGGCAGCCGGGTGGCCTCGGCGTGTTCGATCCCGGCATTAATGCGCTGTCGATCGCGACGCATATCCTGCCGCGCCCGTTCTTCCTGCGCGCCGGCACGCTCGCGATTCCCGCCAACCGCGCCGCGCCGATCGCCGCCGACCTCACCTTCTGCGGTACCGCCGGCATGACCATCCACGTCGATCTCGACTGGCGGCAGACGGGGCCGCAACGCTGGGACATTGTGGTTGAAACCGATGCCGGTACCTGCACGCTCTCTAACGGCGGCGCGGTGCTGACGCTGCCAGGCAGCGCCGTTCACGGTGAGGACCGCGAATATTCCGGCCTCTATGCACATTTCGCCACACTGGTAAGAACCGGCCGCAGCGAGATCGACACACGCCCGCTCAAGCTCGTCGCCGATGTATTCCTGCGGGCACGACGCGAGAGCGTAGAAGCATTTAACGATTAAAACTGGGAGGATGATAATGCGGAAGTTCCTGCAGATGATGCTGACCGGCGCGGCGCTGGTCGCCGGCGCCACCGGAAGCGTGGCGCAACAACCGGTGCCGTTGACCGAGACGCCGCCGCCGGCGGGCACCGCCAGCGTGACGCTGCATGCCGATACGCCCGGCCCGGTCTATGATCGCCGCATCTTCACCCAGTTCGCCGAGCATCTCGGCAACGGCATCTATGGCGGCCTGTGG
Organism: Sphingomonas sp. GC_Shp_3; assembly: GCF_026540945.1. Classification (NCBI taxonomy): domain Bacteria; kingdom Pseudomonadati; phylum Pseudomonadota; class Alphaproteobacteria; order Sphingomonadales; family Sphingomonadaceae; genus Sphingomonas; species Sphingomonas sp. GC_Shp_3. Next base: position 66,704 of record NZ_JALNUT010000005.1, on the reverse strand, counting down.
GTCGGCACGAACTCCAAGATCCCCAACACGCACGGTTTCCGCAACGACGTGGTTGGTGCGCTGAAGCAGCTCGGCGTGCCGGTGGTGCGTTGGCCCGGCGGGTGCTTCGCGGACGAATATCACTGGCGGGAAGGCATCGGCGCGCCCGCCAAGCGCCCGGTCAAGGTCAACACCCACTGGGGCGGCGTGACTGAACCCAACGCGGTCGGCACGCATGAGTTCATGGACCTGATGGACCAGCTCGGGTCCGAACCGTACATCTCCGGCAACGTCGGCAACGGCACCCCGCGCGAGATGGCGGAGTGGGTCGAATATATGACCGCACCGGCCGGCAGCCTTGCCGACGAACGCGCCAGGAACGGCCACAAGGCGCCGTGGAAGGTGCCGTTGTTCGGCATCGGCAACGAACTGTGGGGCTGCGGCGGCAACATGCGCGCCGAATATGCCGCCGACGAGACCAAGCGTTACGCGACCTTCATCGTCGCGCCAGAGGGCACCAGGATCGTCAAGATCGCGTCGGGCGCGAATGGCGACGATTACAAATGGACCGAAACCATGATGCGCGACGCCGCCGGGCAGATCGACGGCGTCTCGCTGCATTACTACACCGTGCCCGGCGGCGGCGGCTGGCCGCCCAAGGCATCCTCGACGCAGTTCGACGAAGCGGGTTGGGCGGAAACGCTGTCCGATACCGAGCGGATGGAGGAGCTGATCTCCAAGCACGCCGCGGTGATGGACAAATACGATCCCAAGAAGCGCGTCTTCCTGGCGGTGGACGAATGGGGCACTTGGTACAAGGCGGACCCGGGCACCAACCCCGGCTTCCTGCGCCAGCAGAACACGCTGCGCGATGCGCTGGTGGCGTCGATCAACCTCGACATCTTCGCGCATCATGCTGACCGCGTGCGGGTGACGGCGATCGCGCAGATGGTCAACGTGCTGCAGGCGATGATCCTCACCGAAGGCGACAAGATGGTGAAGACGCCGACCTATTACGTCTACCAGATGTACAAGCCGTACATGGACGCGACCGTGCTGCCGCTCGACATCAAGTCGCCGTGGTACGGCAAGGACAAGTGGACGATGCCGCAGATCAGCGCATCGGCGGTGCGGGACAAGGCGGGCAAGGTGCATGTCGCGCTGTCCAACCTCAACCCGAACCAGCCGATCACGGTCAGCGTCGGGCTCGCCGGAGTCACGGCGAGCGCGGTGTCGGGCCAGATCCTCACCGCCGGGGCGATCAACGCGTATAACGACTTCAACACGCCGAACGCGGTGGCTCCAGCGGCCTTCACCGGCGCGCGGATCGACGGTTCGACGCTCAGCGTCGCGCTGCCGGCGAAGTCGGTGGTGATGCTCGACCTGCAATAACGGTCGAGCAACAGGAGAAGACCATGCGGAGAGCCGTTCTCGGCATGGCGGCGCTGGCACTCGCAGGTCTTGCGAGTGCCCAGCAGTCGCCGGCACCCACGGGCGCCACGCTTAACAGTCGGCTGACCGGCGATCTGGTGCCGACGCATGATCCGGTGATCGCGAAGGAACGCGGCACCTATTACGTGTTCGGCACTGGCCTGTCGGCGAAGACCTCGCCCGATCTGGTGCACTGGACGAAGGCGTCGCCGCCGCTCACCGCGCTGCCCGATTGGGCGACAAAGGCGGTGCCGGGGGCGAAAGGGATGTGGGCGCCCGACATAGCGTTCGTGAATGGGCGCTGGCGGCTGTACTATGCGGTATCGACATTCGGCTCGAACCGCTCGGCGATCGGACTGGCCACCAGCCCGACGCTTGATCCCGCCGCGCCTGGCTACGGCTGGCGCGACGAGGGGCTGGTGCTGATGTCGATGGTCACCAACGACTATAACGCGATCGATCCGAACCTTGCGATCGACGCTGACGGACGGCAATGGCTGAGCTTCGGCAGCTTCTGGAGTGGGTTGAAGCTGGTCGAACTCGATCCCGCGACCGGCAAGCCGCTCCACCCCGCCGCCCAGCCGATCGCGATCGCGCACCGGCCTGCGCCTGCCGGCGCGCCGGCTCCGGTGGAAGCGCCGTTCATCATCCGGCATGGCGGCGCCTACTGGCTGTTCGCGAGCTACGATTATTGCTGCAAGGGCGTGAACAGTACCTACTATACCGTGGTCTCCCGCGCGAAGCAGATCACCGGGCCGTATCTCGGCAAGGACGGCAGCAGCATGCTGAACGGCGGCGGTACCGTGTTCCTGCGCGCCGACCTGCCCGAGAAGGGGCGTTTCCGCGGACCCGGCCACCCCGGGTTCCTGCATGATACGGACGGCAAGGATTACGTCGTCTATCACGCCTATGACAAAGACAAGAATGGTGCCCCGACGCTCCGGATCGCCCCGATCCGCTGGGGCGCCGACGGCTGGCCGCAAGCGGAGGATTGAACCATGACCGACCTGAATCGACGCGGCTTCGTTGCCGCCGCCGCTGCACTCACCGCTACGCCAGCGCTGGCGCGCGTCGCGCCGAAGCCCGTGATCGTCAATCCGCTGGTCAGGAACCGCGCCGACGCGCAGGTCTTCCGCCATACGGACGGCACTTACTACATGACCGGATCGGTGCCGGAGTACGACCGACTGGTGCTGCGCCGCTCGCGCACGATCGCTGGCCTTGCCACCGCGCCCGAGCGGGTGCTGTGGCGGCATGAGAAGACCGGGCCGATGTCAGGCTTCATCTGGGCGCCTGAACTGCATCTCGTTGATGGCCGCTGGACGATGTATTACGCCGCTGGCCCAAGCGGTGGTGGCGACGACGTGTTCCACATCCGCACCTATGCGGTTGTGTGCGACGGGCTGGACCCGATGACCGGCACCTGGAAAGTGCTCGGCCAGTTGCAGACCGACTGGGACAGCTTCACCCTCGATTCGACCTCGTTCGTGCACAAAGGGCAGCGCTACCTCGCCTGGGCGCAGCGCGAGCCCGGCATCGACACCAACAGCAACCTGTATCTTGCGCCGCTGAAGACGCCGCTGACGCTCGCCGCCAAACAGGTGCGGCTGTCGGTGCCGACGCTCGACTGGGAGGTGCGGGGCTATAAGGTCAACGAGGCGCCGGCGGTGCTGGCGCGCAATGGCCGGCTGTTCATGACCTACTCCGCCAGCGCGACCGATGCGCGCTACTGCATGGGCATGCTCACCTGCCGCGACGATGCCGACATCATGGACCCGGCGAACTGGTCGAAATCGCCGGCGCCGGTGTTCAAGTCGTCGCCGGAACACAAGGTGTTCGGCCCCGGCCACAACAGCTTCACCACCGACGAACGCGGCCGCGACATGCTGGTCTATCACGCGCGCGATTACGCCGAGATCAAGGGCGATCCGCTGTTCGATCCCAATCGCCACACCCGCGTCCAGCCGTTCCGCTATACGGCGGACGGCGTGCCCGACTTTGGCGCGCCCGTCGCCAACGGGCCGCTGCGCGCGTGAGCGGGCTAGGCCGCCGCGAACTGCTCGCCGCCGGGGTTGCGGCGGCGGCGCTGCCGGCGGTCGCCGGTGCGGCGGAGCGGGCCAGGCCCTCGCTCGCGCCGCGCCCGCCGATGGGGTGGAATAGCTGGAACAGCTTCGCCACCACGATCACCGAGGCGCAGGCGCTCGAGACCGCGCGGATCATGGCGGCCAAGCTGCTGCCCGCCGGCTACGACGTCTTCACCATCGATATCCAATGGTACGAGCCGGACGCGAGCAGCTACGCCTACAGCGCCAAGCCGATGCCGACGATGGACGCGAACGGCCGGGTGCTGCCCGCGCCCAACCGCTTTCCGTCCGCGGCGAACGGGCAGGGGTTTGCGGCGCTTGCGGCGAAGGTCCACGCGCTCGGCCTGCGCTTCGGCATCCACGTCATGCGCGGCATTCCGCGCCTCGCGGTGGAGCTTAACCTGCCGGTGCTCGGCACGCCCTATCGCGCGCGCGATATCGCCGACGTGACCAGCATCTGCGCGTGGAACCCAGACATGTACGGTGTCGACATGCGCAAGCCCGGCGCGCAGGCCTATTACGACAGCGTCTATGCGCAATACGCCCGCTGGGGCGTCGATTTCGTCAAGGTCGACGACATGAGCCGCCCGTACGACGCGCACGCGCCCGAGATCGAGGCGGTCGCGCGTGCGATCGAGCGATCCGGGCGGCCGATGATTCTCAGCCTGTCGCCCGGCGAAACCCCGCTGGTCCGCGCCGATCACGTCCGCCGCCATGCCGAGATGTGGCGCATCGCCGACGATTTCTGGGACGAGTGGCCGCAACTGGAGGCTCAGTTCACCCGTCTGGAGAACTGGAGTCCGTATGCCGGCAACGGACGCTGGCCGGATGGCGACATGCTGCCGCTTGGCAGGCTCGCGCTTGGCGCGCGCGATACGCGCTTCACGCCCGACGAGCAGCGTACGCTGATGACCTTGTGGTCGATTGCGCGTTCCCCGCTCATCATGGGTGGCGACCTGCGCCATCTCGACGCGGCGACGCTCGCGTTGCTCACCAACCCGGAGGTGATCGCGGTCAACCAGGCGAGCAGCGACAACCGCCCGCATTATCTGGAGGACGGCACGCGGATCTGGAGCGCGGCGGCACCGGGCAGGGGATATTACGTCGCGCTGTTCAACACCTCGAAGGCGGAGCGGCGCGTTGCCTTGCCGCTCGACAGGCTTGGCATCGCGGGTGCTGCGAATGTGCGCGATCTCTGGGCGCGCGTACCGCTCGGCCCGATGCGCGGCGTGGTTGCCACCGAGGTATCTGCCCACGGCGCAGCCTTGTTAAAGGTTGCAACCGACAACTAATTACTCCGACTTAAGTTGACATATTATAAGGGCTCGCAAGATATGTTGTGAGCGCATGGTAGCTTTTGCGTCACACCGCTTTGAAATCGCGCCGCCATGCTTGACGACACCGCGCGACAGCGGCAAATGCCTATCGATTAATTGTTGGACTAATGACCGCATAGAACGGTCTGAAGAGGGGATGTGACATGGCTACGAATCGCACGATCCTTGGCACGGTTTCGGTGCTGGCGCTGCTCGCGGGCGGACCGGCGTTCGCGCAGAGCACCACGCAGTCGACACCGCCAAGCGACGGCGGCACCACCGCCGCCTCGGGCGACAATACCGCCGCGCCTGCGGACACGGCGATCCCGTCCAGCAATCCCGAGACAGACGAGATCGTCGTGAAGGGCGTGCGCGCGTCGATCGTCGGCGCGCTTAACGTGCGCAAGAATTCGACGCAGATCGTCGACTCGATCGTCGCCGAGGATGTCGGCAAGCTGCCCGACAACAACGTGATCGAGGCGCTTCAGCGTGTCACCGGCGTCCAGGTGACCAACCGCAGCGGCGGCGAGGCGGCCGGCATCTCGATCCGCGGTCTGCCGGATGCGCTGACGACGTTGAACGGACGCAACATCTTCACCGCCGCCGGCCAGTCCTTCTCGTTGCAGGATATCTCGGCCAACCTCATCAAGTCGGTCGACGTCTACAAGACGCGCGCCGCCGACCAGATCGAGACCGGTCTTGCTGGCCAGGTTGATGTGAAGACGCGCCGCCCGTTCGATTTCGACGGCTTCGCTATTTCAGGTCTCGCACGTGGCATCTACAACGAACAGGCCGACAGCTATAATCCGAACGCCGCGCTGCTGGTCAGCGATCGTTGGACAACCGGCATCGGCGATATCGGCGTGCTGGTGAACGGCAGCTACAGCAAGACCAACTACCGCGACATGACGGCAACGGCGGGCGCGCTGGTGCCGTTCGCGACGCTCAACCCGGCGGCGGGCACCGGTCTCGTGCCGTTCCAGCGCATCTTCCCGGCGGCGACCGACCCGACCACTGGCGCGTTCATCACCGCGCCGGGGCTGGGCGCATGGCAGGTCGGCACCGATGCGGGGCTGGCAACGGCGCCCGGCTCCTCCATGCTGGTGAACGGCGTGTCCACGCCCTACGTCCTGTCGCGCGACGCGGTGTTCAGCTCCGACCTGTACGGCCGGCGCGAGCGGCCGTCCGCCAACATCGCGTTCCAGTGGGCGCCGAACAGCAGCTCGGTCTACACCGCCGAGGCGTTCTACTCGGGCTTCCGCGGCAATACCTTCAACAGCCTGCAATTCAGCTTCGTCGATTTCTGGGACAACCCGCAGGCACCGACGCTGTACGATGGCACCAACATCGTGAAGTCGCGCGTCGCCAACAACGTCTACGGCTTCAACAGCGGCGACTACACCCAGAACAAGACCGACAGCTTCGTCTATGCCTTGAACGGCAAGTGGGACGTGGCCGGCGGTCGCGGCAAGATCGTCGCCGACATCGCGTATCAGACCAGCACCTACAACACCTCCTTTATCGCGATGCGGACCGAGCGCACCGCCAAGCAGATCAACGTCGATTTCAACCACGGCGGCGGCATCCCGTCCTACCATTTCGACGATGATTCGCTGCTGACCAACCCGGCGATCTGGAACGTCGCGCAGCTGTACGACAATGCCGAGCGCGATCACGGCAGCGCGATCACCGCGACGCTGGACGGCGAATATACCTGGGACAGCGGCTTCCTGCGCCGCATCAAGGGTGGTTGGCGCATCGACGATCGTAAGGCGGACGTGTCGACCCGCACGCAGGACGCCGCCAACCTCGGCATGCCGCTGTCTTCGCTGGGTGACGGGGCGACCTTCACCAACTCGGGCTTCTTTGACGGCCGCGCCGACGTGCCGAGCAGCTGGGTGCTCGCCAACGGTTATTGGCTGAACGCCAATGCCGATACGGTGCGCTCGCTCTACAAGCTCAAGACCTCGGACCAGTTGACGCTCGGCCGCGTCTTCCAGACCGACGAGGTGACGATGGCCGCCTATGCGATGGCGGACGGCGAGCTGTCGATCTTCGGTCGGCCGCTCCAGATCGAGGCGGGCGTCCGCTTCGTCACGGTCGACACCAATTCGCAGTTCTTCAACCGGCTCGACAATTTTTCGGAGACCGACGCCTCGGTCGCCACCAGCAAGTTCCTGCCGAGCGCGACGCTGCGCTACGAGATCACCAACAAGCTACGGCTGCGCGCCAATTTCGGCGAGACGCTGCGCCGTCCGAACTACACCGATCTCAACCCCAACTACACGCTGACCGGCGATCTCACCAACGTCGGCTACGGGTCTGGCTCCGCCGGCACCGCCAACCTGCGGCCGACGCAGTCGAGGAACTACGACGTCGCGCTGGAATGGTATTTCGACCGCGACAGCGCGATCACCGTCACCGGCTTCCGTCGCGAGATCGACGGGCTGGTGGTGCCGGTCACGCAGATCGAGAACATTCCCAACAATGGCATCGTCGCGGGCGCCACGAACACGTTCGCGATTACGCGGCCGCTCAATGCGTCCAACGGCGTGTTGAAGGGGGTCGAGGTCGGCGTCACCTACTTCCCGCATTACCTGCCGGGCCCGCTCGATGGCCTCGGCTTCGTTGGCAGCCTGACCGTGCTCGATTCGAGCCAGAACATTCCGCAGTTCGATGCCAAGGGTACGCTGATCGGGCAGTTCCAGTCGCCGTTCTTCGGCGTGTCGAAACTGTCGTACAACGCGACGCTCGCCTATGATCGCGGGCCCGTCGGCGCGCGCGTTTCGTACGTGTGGCGCAAGGAGTTCCTCGCCAACAACGAGGCGCGGCTGTTCGCCAACCCGATCGGCGTGTGGCGCACGCCTGAAAAGAGCCTCGACGTGCAGCTTACCTATGCGCTCACCAAGCGGCTCGGCGTCACGTTCGACGCGACCAACCTGACCAACTCGACGCAGCAGACCTATTACAAGTTCGGCGATGCCGGTGGTCCGGTGACGGACAATCTCGCTACCACCCTGTTGGCGCGGACCTTCGCGCTCGGCGTGCGATACGGGTTCCGGTGATGCTCGCGCGATCCGGCCGACGTACCTCGCTCATCCGGGCGATCGGTCGTGCCGGATCGTCGCTGCGGGCAGTGCGCACGGCGATGCTGTGCGCAGCCCCGCTGTTGCTGGCGGCGGCGCCTTCGCCGCCGACTCCGCGCCTGGCGCGCGACACCATCCTCCAGCACCGCTACGGCAACGACGCCGACTGGTATCGCGATCGCATCCCGCTGTTCGACAGTTCCGACGAGACGCTGAACGCGGTGTATTACTACCGCTGGCAGGTGTTCCGCGCACACCAGCGCGATCTCGGTGCGAAAGGCTATATTTCCACCGAATTTCTCAACGATGTCGGTTGGCAGCGCGAGCCCTATGCCAGCCTCAACGATGCCACCGCCTTCCACATCGCCGAGGGGCGCTGGCTGCGCGACCGCCGCTTTGCCGATGATTACCTGCGCTTCCTCTATCTCGATGGCGGCAATGACCGGCATTTCAGCGAGGCGATCGCCGATGCCGCATGGGGTCGGTATCTGGTCGATCACGACAGCCAAGCCGCGCTCGCGCTGTTGCCGGCGATGCGCCACGTCTATGGTCTGTGGGACGATCGGTTCGATTTCACCAAGGGGCTGTACTGGATCGAGCCGCTGCTCGACGCGACCGAGTACACCGTCTCCTCGATCGACGCTTCGGGCGGCAAGGACGGCTTTCGCGGCGGCGATGCGTTCCGCCCGTCGATCAACAGCTATCAATATGCCAACGCACTGGCGATCAGCCGCTTTGCCGCGCTCGCCGGTGACCGCGCGACCGCGGCCGATTACGCCGCCCGCGTGGAACGACTGCGTGGCCGTGTGCTCGACGCGCTGTGGAGCGACCGGCAGGATCATTTCATCGACCGGTACAAGGTCGACGATCAGTATGTGCATTACTGGGACCAGATCCGCGCGCGCGAACTGGTCGGGTATCTGCCGTGGACGTTCGGCCTGATCGGCGCGGAACCGAAGTATGACGGCGCGTGGAAACACATCCTTGCCGCCGATCAGCTCGGCGGCCCGGCGGGCCTGCGCACGACCGAGCCGAGCTACCAATATTACATGCGTCAGTACCGCTATGACGCGGCGACCGGATCGCGCGAATGCCAGTGGAACGGCCCGATCTGGCCGTTCCAGACGACACAGGTGCTGACCGGCCTCGCCAACCGCCTCCACGCCGGGCCGGACGGCGCGATCGGGCGCGGCGATTACCTGCGGCTGCTGCGGCAATATGCGGGCATGCATTATCAGGGCGGAAAGCTCGATCTGGAGGAAGATTACGATCCCGCCACCGGCAAGCCGATCGTCGGCCTGCCGCGCAGCCACCATTATTTCCACAGCGGCTTCGACGATCTGGTGATCTCCGGCCTCGCCGGGATAGAGCCGCAGGCGGACGACAGCGTGGTGATCGACCCGCTGCTGCCGGTGAACGACCGCAGCAGGGATCGACTGCGCTGGTTCGCGGTGCAGGACGTGCCGTATCACGGGCGGCTGCTCTCGCTGTTCTACGATGCCGACGGGCGGCATTATCGTGGGCGCGCGGGTTTGAGCGTCTATCTCGATGGGGCACTGGTCGCGTCGCGCGCGGAGCTCGGCAAGCTGGTGGTACCGGTTCCCGCCGCGCCGAACCCCGTGATCGTCCGGCCAAGCGCGCAATCGATCAGCCTCGTCCGTAGCGACTATCCCAGGCCGACCGCATCGAGCGGCACCGACCCCGAACGGCTGCATCAGGGCATCGACGGGCGCGTGTGGTTCATGCCCGAACTGCCCAACGGCTGGGAGTCGACCGGCGCGACCCGCGACGAATGGTTTGCGGTCGATTTCGGCAAGCCCGTCACGCTCACCCGCGCGGAACTGTCGTTCTTCGCCGGCGGCGCGTTTGCCGCGCCCGACAGCTACGCCCTCGAATACCAGGCAGACGGCCAGTGGCGACCGCTTCCGACGCAGCGGGGCGCACCGCGCGCCAACGCGACCGCTGCGGTCACCTTCCAGCCGGTCCGAACGACCGCGGTCCGCCTCGTCATCCGCAAGGCGCCCGGCGCGCAGGTCCGCCTCGCCGAGATCAAGCTGTTCTGATCGCCACCGGTTGCGCGCTTGCGAGCGCACTGCCACAACCGCCGGATAACACTTCGGGGGAATGTTGATGCGCGCTTCTCTGCTCGGCCTGTCGCTGCTTGCCACGCCTGCGCTTGCGCAGACGCCCGCCATCTCGGTGGATACGCTCAAGTCCGTTACGCAGACGCTGTCGTCCGACGCATACGAAGGGCGTAAGCCAACCACCCCGGCCGAGGACAAGACCACCGCCTACATCGTCGCGCAGTTCAAGGCGGCGGGGCTGAAGCCGGGCGTCGACGGCGGCTGGTTCCAGAAGGTGCCGCTGGTCGAGATCACCGCCACCAACGTCTCGCCGCTCACCATCACCGGCGGCAGTGCGCCGCTCGCGCTCGCGTTCCGCAGCGACGTGGTGCTGAAAAGCTACCGGGTCGTGCCGCATATCGCGATCACGGACAGCGATGTCGTGTTCGTCGGCTACGGCATCAACGCGCCCGAACGCGGCTGGAACGACTATGCCGGGCTCGACGTGAAGGGCAAGACGGTGGTCATCCTCGTCAACGATCCCGACTGGCAATCGGCGGCGCGCACCGGCCTGTTCGAGGGCAAGGCGATGACCTATTACGGCCGCTGGACCTACAAGTACGAGGAGGCCGCGCGACAGGGCGCCGCTGCCGCGATCATCGTCCACGACACCGAGCCGGCGGCGTATGGCTGGGGCGTCGTCCAGTCGAGCAACACCGGCCCGCAGCTCGAACTTGACGAGGCGGGCGACCACATGACCGAGAGCGCGGCGGTCGGCTGGATGCAGCTCGACAAGGCCAAGGCGCTGTTCGCGAGTGCTGGCAAGGATTTCGCCGCGCTGAGTGAAACGGCCAAGCACAAGGGCTTTCGCGCGGTGCCGCTCGGGGTGAAGGCGTCGGTGTCGTTCGACAATACGATCCGCCGGCAGGCCTCGAAGAACGTCATCGGCATTCTGCCCGGCAAGACCGCGCCGAGCGAATACGTGCTGTACTCCGCACATTGGGATCACCTTGGCCATTGCGACCCGGTCAAGGGTGACGGCATCTGCAACGGCGCGCTCGACAATGCCAGCGGGGTGGCCGGCCTCGTCGCGCTTGCCCAGGCGCAGGTGAAGGCGGGTCCGGCGCGCCGCTCGATCGTGTTCCTGTCGGTGACGGCGGAAGAAGCCGGGCTGCTCGGCTCGCGCTATTATGCCGAGCATCCGGTCTATCCGCTCAGCGAAACGGTCGGCGGGGTCAACATGGACGTGCTCAACGTAAAGGGCCGCACCCATGATTTCGAGATCACCGGCGCGGGCAAGTCCGAGCTTGAGGACCTGATGAAGACGCTGGTCGAGGCGGAGGGCAGGGTGGTGAAACCCGAACCCAACCCGGAGCGCGGCAGCTACTTCCGCTCGGATCATTTCAGCTTCGCCAAACTGGGCGTGCCGATGTTCGATGGCGGTGCCGGCGAGGATCTGCTGGTCGGTGGCGAGGCGGCAGGCCATGCCGCGACGCTCGACTATATCGCCAACCGCTATCACAAGCCGCAGGACGAATATGACCCCAAGTGGGATTGGTCGGGGGCGGTCGAGGATCTCACGCTTTATTACCGACTGGGCCGCGAACTCGCCGATGGCGATCAATGGCCGAATTGGTACAAGACCGCCGAATTCCGCGCGATTCGCGATAAGAGCCGCGCCGCCGCACACTAGGACTTGAGCTATGCCGAACATCGTCCCTCCACCTGAATGGGCGCCGCACAAGGCCGTCTGGATCGGTTTCCCAAGCCACCCCGAACTGTGGGAAGACGATCTCGAACCGGCACGGGAGGAAGTCGCCGCGTTCGCACGCGCGGTTCATGCCGAGGGCGAGGGCGAGCAGGTCATCCTGGTCGCCGCCGATGACGAGGCGGCGCGCGCTGCGGTGCGCGTGGCGGGGGACGTGGCCGAGGTGGTGGTGCAGCCGTTCGGTGACATCTGGCTACGTGATACCGGCCCGATCCTGACCGGCGACGGCACGGCGCGCGCATTCCGCTTCAACGGCTGGGGCGGCAAATACGATCTGCCCGGCGACGACGATATCGGCCTGCGCCTTGCCGACACGATCGATGTGGCGGTGGAGCGCTGCGACTGGGTGCTGGAAGGCGGCGCGATCGACGGCGACGGCACCGGTCGTGTCGTCACCACCCGGCAGTGCCTGCTCAACCACAACCGCAACCCCGATCTTTCGCAGGACGAGATCGCGGCGCGTCTGAAGGCGGATCTCGGCTTCGGAGAGATCGTCTGGCTCGGCGACGGGCTGCTCAACGACCATACCGATGGCCATGTCGACAATCTCGCCCGTTTCGTCGCGCCCGGCGTGGTGGCGATCCCACAGGCGACCGAGAACGACCCCAACTGGCTGGTATACTCACAAGCGGCGGACGCGGCGGCGGCGGCAGGCCTCGACGTGACGCGCATCCCTTCGCCGGGCCGCGTGCTGCGCGACGACGAGGTTATTCCGGCGAGCTACATGAACTTCTACATCGGCAATGCCGCCGTGGTGGTGCCGCTTTACGGCGCACCCAACGACGATGCGGCCGTCGCGGCGATCCAGGCGCTGTTCCCGACCCGCGCGGTGACCGGCCTGCGCGCCGACGCGATCCTGACCGGCGGCGGCAGCTTCCACTGCATCAGCCAGCAGATCCCAGCCTGATCCAACGGGCGTACCAGAGCCGGGCTATGGTACGCCCAAAGGTGTTTCACGCGGCGCGGATCATCCCCGCAGCGCCCGCTCACCTTCAACCATATAATCGCGCGTCATCGGCAGTGCGTGGCGGTTGCGCGAGAACTGAAGCTGGTAGTTGACCAAGCCGCCGAAGCGGAAAGCCGATGCCGCGGCCGCTAGATAGAATTGCCACATACGGTAGAACGGCTCGTCATACAGGCTGACGATCGCCTCGCGCGCCGCCACCGTGCGTTCGTACCAGGCGTCGAGCGTGTAGGCGTAATGCAGCCGCAACACCTCCACGTCGGTCATCATCATCCGCAGCCCTTCGTAGGACGCTGCGATTTCGGACAGCGCCGGGTTATAGCCGCCCGGAAAGATGTATTTGGTCGTCCACTTGTCGGTTACGCCCGGCTTACCGGCGCGGCCGATGGTGTGGAGCAGCATGACGCCGTCGTCGGTGAGCAGGTCGCGACACTTGCGAAAGAAGGTGCGGTAATGCGCCGGTCCGACATGCTCGAACATGCCGACCGACACGATCCGGTCGAATGTACCCGTCACATGGCGATAGTCGATCAGTTCGAAGCGAACCTTGTCGGCGACGCCTGCTTCCTCGGCGCGACGGCGTGCAACCTTTAGCTGCTCTTCCGACAGCGTTACGCCAAGCACCTGTGCGCCGGTCTTGGCATGCAGGTACAGCGCCATGCCGCCCCAGCCGCAGCCGATATCAAGCACGGTCATGCCGGGTTTGAGCGCCAGCTTGGCGGCGATATGCGCCTTCTTGTCGTCCTGCGCCTGCTCCAGCCCGTTGGCGGGATCGGTGAAGTACGCGCAGCTATATTGTCGGTCGGCATCGAGGAAGAGATCGTACAGCCGGTCGGACAGATCGTAATGGTGCGCGACGTTGCGCTTCGACCGCTTCGCCATGTTGATGCGGCCGATACGGTGCGTCACCGCCTCCACCGCGCGGCGCATCGGCACGGCGGCGAGCCGGTTTGCGCCCGTCTCCCATGGGTCGTTCGAGCTGAGCAGATTGATCAACTCGCGTACATCGCCGTGTTCGACGACCAGGCGGCCGTGCATGTACGCCTCGCCCGCGCCGAGTGCGGGATCGCGCACGATCGCGGCCGCCGCGCCTTTGTCGGTGAAGCGGATCGTCACCTGCGGGAAGCCGGGCGTCGGCGTGCCGAACGTCTTGGTCGTGCCGTCGGCGTGGTGGACGGTGAGCTGCCCGCGCTGGACCCGCGCGGCGAGGAACATGTCGATCAGAGCCATGCGCGAGCCGTTAACAATTAGATGCCCGCATACCAATCGTAATCGACATTGTCCTCCCAATAGCCGCCCTTGCCACGTCCGATTCCGTCCAGTGATGCTACCGCGTTGATCTGCATCAGATACTTGGCATGTTTGTAGCCAAGCTGCCGTTCCACGCGAAGCCGCAGCGGCGCGCCGTGGCCGACATCGAGCACCCGGTCGTTGAGCGCCCAGGCGAGGATGGTCTGCGGGTGAAACGCGTCGAGCAGATCGATCGATTCGTAATAGGGCTGACCGTTGTAGAGGTCCGCGCAGGTGAACACGACGTAGCGCGCGGTGTCGCGGAGACCCGCCGCCTTCAGCAAGGTGCCGAGCTGCGGCCCGTGCCATTTGCCGATCGCGCTCCATCCCTCGACGCAATCGTGGCGGGTGATCTGCGTGCGCGTAGGCAGGCTTCGTACCTGCGCCAGCGACAGGTTGAGCGGCCGCGCCACCAAACCGCCGACCTTCAGCCGCCAGTGCGCGAAGTTCTCCGCCACCATCGCGGTGTAGTCGGGCGTGCCGGGATTGTGCGTGCCGTTGACGCGAAAACGGGGCGACATCTCCGCCGTCGTGAACTCGGGCGCGAGCGCGGCTCGGTTCGACAGCGCGCGTTGCAGGCCGCGATTCATGATCTCGCCCGAGAACAGAATCTTCCGAAACGCCGGCACCTGCGCCACCTTGTCGCAGCCGGACAGCAGCAACCCGGCACCGGCGGCGCTGCCGGCAATCAGCGTGCGGCGGGTCAGCAGCGTCATGCCTCCTCCTCCGGCACGCGCCAGCGCCCGGTAATCATGGACCGTACCTCATTGATCGGCCCTGCCAAAATCACCAGCGTCAGATGGATGACGATGAAGCCGGTCAGCGCGGCGGCGGCGATAAAGTGGATCGAACGCGCCGACTGCCGCCCGCCGAACAGATCGAGCAACCACGGCCATGCCGCGTCCATGAACGGCGACATGGCGAGACCGGTCAGGATCATCGTCGGGATCAGCACGAAGATCACGCCGACATACGACAGTTTCTGGAAGATGTTATAGGCCTGCGGATCGGCCGGATCGTGGAAGCGCATGGCGAGATGTTCGCGCACGTCATGCCACAGGTTCGCCGCCGACAGATCGCGCACCCGCACCCGCAGCTTGCGCAGGAAATGCCGGTTGAGGAGGCTGACCACCATATAGCCGAGCAGCCCGAACGACAGCACATACGCGAACAGCAGGTGCCAGCGCCGCGCGATCGCGAGGTTATAGTGCGCCGGGATGGTCACGTAGCTGGGCCAGTGAATCGTGTTCAGCCACGGATGGTCGAAGTTCGCGCCGTACGCACCCCAATACAGATGCGGGTGCGCGTTGAGGATGGTGAGCCCGCTGCCGAGCATGATGAACAGCGTCACCGCGTTCACCCAATGCCAGGCCCGCGTGGCGATCCGGTGCCGATAGATCGTGCGCGGCGTGCTGGCGGGCGGGGGATCGGTGTCTGTCATGGTCATGGTCCGTATACGCCAAACCGGCGCGGATGGTTACGCGACCGTCGCAAATCCTGTAGAGCCACGCGCGCTGCAAGGGAAACCATGTCTTGACCACCGATCATCATTTTTACGAGCCGGCCACCGGCCATCGTCTCGCCCACGATCCGATCAACGCGATCGTCGGCCCGCGCCCGATCGGGTGGATCAGCACGCGCAGCGCGGCCGGGGTGCGCAACCTCGCGCCGTACAGCTTCTTCAACCTATTCAATTACAAACCGCCGATCATCGGCTTCGCGTCGGTCGGGTGGAAGGACAATGTCGCCAACATCGCCGAGACGGGCGAGTTCGTCTGGAACCTCGCCACCCGCGCGCTTGCCGAGGTGATGAACACCAGCGCGGCGATGGTCGGCCCGGAGGTCGACGAGTTCGACCTCGCCGGCATCGAAGCGCTGCCCTCGCGGCTGGTGAAGCCCGACCGGGTCGCGGCAAGCCCGGTTCAACTCGAATGCCGCGCGACGCAGACGCTGCGGCTGGAGACCAAGGAAGGTCAGGCCGTCGACACCTGGGTCGTGTTCGGCGAGGTGATCGGCGTGCATATCGCGCCCGATATGCTGGAGGACGGCGTGTACCAGACCGGTCGCGCCCGTCCGATCCTGCGCGGCGGTGGCCCGGCGGATTATTTCGAGGTGGGCGACGAAAGCCTGTTCCGAATGCGCCGTCCCGATCAGCCGTAAGCGCGCACGAAGAACACGATCGTCACCACGCAGGTCACCGCCAGCGTGCCACCGCGCACCACCGCCGCCGACAGCCGCTTGCCGAGTTTGGCGCCCATCCACCCGCCGAGGATCGCACCGATCAGCATCGGCACGCCCGCGTCCCAGCGCACCAGCCCGGTCGAGACGAACACGATCGCCGCCGCCCCGTTGGCGACGGTGAGCATCAACGTACGCGGCGCGAACAAGGCGCGTGGGGTGATGTTGGCGAGCAAGCCGTAGGTCGCGGTCAGCATCATGCCGACGCCGCCGCCGAAATACCCGCCATAGATGCCGAGCAGCGCCTGCCCGACCACCAGCGCGCGTGGCCCGATCGTGACGACGCTGTGCAGCGCGGCGGCAGCACGCGGCCCGAACGCGATCACCAGTGCGGCAGTGAGCAGCAGCCAGGGAATGAGCAGATCGAACAGATGCGTCGGCGTGGACACGAGCAGCAGGCTGCCCGCCAGCCCGCCGACGAAAGTGATCGCCGCCAGCACCCGCACATCGACCCCGCCGAGCGGACCGAGTTCGTCACGAAACCCCCACGCGCTCACCGCCGCGCCGGGCAGCAGGGAAACGTTGGAGGTGGCGTTGGCCGCGTTGGCAGGCAGACCGAGCGCGATCAGCGCGGGCAGGGTGGCGAATGTACCACCGCCGGCAAGCGCGTTCATCGCGCCGCCGAACACGCCTGCAACGGCGGCAAGGGCTATGCTACCGACGTTCAAGGCGAGGCTCCGCAAGGGTAGAGTAAGGCCCTTCGCCGGTGAGGCTAAGGTCCGACGTTAGGGTGCTTTTATCGCGAGCGGTTTCGCCCGTCACGCGTAGTCGTGCGCCTTAAGCGTTATGACGGCGCTGTAGCGCCGCCGGCCGGGCGCGCCTTCTGCTCGCGTCAGCTTTGCTGACGCTTGCCGGCGCGCCTTACCCCAGCGCCGCCTGCTTCTCCTCGGCCAGCCGGTCGAGTTCGGCGCGGCTCTTTTTCTCGCTCGCCGTTTTCAATTGACCGCACGCCGCGTCGATATCGCGCCCGCGCGGGGTGCGCACCGGCGCGGAGATGCCCGCGTGGAACACGATTTCCGAGAACCGCTTGACCCGCTCCGGCGTGGAGGTCTCGTACGCCGCGCCCGGCCATGGATTGAACGGGATCAGATTGACCTTGGCGGGCAACTGATAATGCTTGAGCAACCGAACCAGCTCATGCGCATCGGCATCGCTGTCGTTCTTGTCCTTCAGCATCACATATTCGAAGGTGATGCGCCGCGCATTGTTCGCGCCAGGATAGTCCGCGCACGCCTGCAACAGTTCCTCGATGCCGTATTTGCGGTTAAGCGGCACGATCTCGTCGCGGATCTCCTTGGTGACGCCGTGCAGCGACACCGCGAGGTTGACGCCGATCTCGGCACCGGCGCGCGCCATCATCGGCACCACGCCCGAGGTCGACAGCGTGATCCGCCGCTTCGACAGCGCAAGCCCGTCGCCGTCCATGACGATGCCGAGCGCATCCTTGACCGCATCGAAATTGTAGAGCGGCTCGCCCATGCCCATCATCACGATGTTGGTGAGCATCCGCCCCTCCGGCGTCGACGGCCATTCGCCGAGCGCGTCGCGCGCCAGCATCACCTGCCCGACGATCTCGGCGGCGGTGAGGTTGCGCACCAGCCGCATCGTGCCGGTATGGCAGAACCGGCAGTTGAGCGTGCAGCCGACCTGGCTCGACACGCACAGCGTGCCCCGATCCGCGTCGGGGATGAACACCGCTTCGTAATCCTCGCCATCGGGCGCACGCAGCAGCCATTTGCGCGTGCCGTCGGTCGACACCTGCGCCTCGACCACTTCCGGCCGGCTGATCGCGAAGCGATTGGCGAGCCACGGCTGCATCGTCTTGGAGATATCGGTCATCAGCGCGAAGTCGGTCACGCCGCGATTGTAGATCCAGTGCCAAAGCTGTTTGGCGCGCAGCTTCGCCTGCTTGGGTTCGAGCTGCGCCGTCTCCAGCGCCCTGCGCAAGTCGAGCTTGGACAGGCCGAGCAGGTCGATCCGGCCGTCCGGGCGAGGCACGGCGGCGCGGGGCACGGGCACGGGATCGATGTGCCCGGGGATGGGCATCAGTGCGGCGGAAGCTGTCTGCATAGACACGATATAGCAGCTTTTCGCAGGATTTTCTACTCGCGGCTCAGCTGTGGGCCCGCACGCACGCCAGCGCCGCGGCATCGATCGCGGTCGCCGCGCCGCCAAGCGCATAGACGTCTGCAAACGGGCCGCCGCTGTTCGCCAGTGTCTCGACGCTCATGCTGCGGCCCGAGCGCATCGCCGCGACGATTGCGGCATCGGTGCGCGCATCCGGCGCCCAGGCGTCGGTACGCCCTGCGACGAGTTCGAAGCGACGCTCGCCGACCGACAGCGTGACGCGGGCGCGGGGGTCGCGGGTACGGCTGAGCCGGATGTGAAGCTGGTTGCGCACGCTCTGGCTCGGCCAGCTCGCAACGCTGGCGAACGGGCGCCAGCGCGAACTGCCGCCGCTTTGCACCGGTTGCGCGATCGCGAAGCAGTGCAATGGCGAAGGATCGCTGAACGCGCCCCAATTTTTGTACACGCCAATCGCGTCATGCGCGTCAGCCGGCGCGGCGCACAGCCAAAGGCCCGCGCCTGCCAAAATCATGAACCGCGCTGCCTTGGAAGCCATGGGTGCGCTTTCAACCCCGTGTGGCGCAAAAGCAACGGATTTCCGCGTTTATCTGAGGTTCATGCAACGCGTGATCCGCTCACCTATTTGAGCATTCCCGCCCCGGATGCTGCCCGGCAGTTGCGGAAATGTGTAATGGAGTGAGTATCATGCAGAAGTTTCTTGTCACCGCCGCCACCGCCGTGCTCGGCCTGGGCGTCGCCGCACCCGTGATGGCGCAGGACGGCCCGCCGCCCGCCCCCGTTTCCGGCACCGCGTTCAATGGACCGCGCGTCGGCGTGCTGCTCGGCTACGACAAGCTCCAGCCCGGTCGCGGCCCGGACTCGGATATCGACAGCGACCGCAAGGCGGATGGCCTGCTCTACGGTGGCGATATCGGCTACGACAAGGATCTCGGCAACATCGTGATCGGCGTTGAGGGCGAGATCACCGGCTCGACCGGCAAGGTCACCAACGCACCGTACAGCGCCGCCGCGCTCGGCTATGGCCGCGTCAAGCAGGGCCGCGATCTCTATGCCGGCGCGCGCATCGGCTACAAGGTGTCGCCGACCACGCTCGTCTATGCCAAGGGCGGCTACACCAACGGGCGGCTCGACCTGACCGCCAGCGACGGCGTGACCGAAACCGGCGCGCATTACAACCTCGACGGCTACCGCGTCGGCGCTGGCATCGAGGAGGCGATCAGCCCCAACACCTATGCCAAGATCGAGTATCGCTATTCGAACTACGGCGATGCGCGCCTGGAGTATCGCAACGGCGCCAATACCAACAACTTCGACGTCGACACCGATCGCCACCAGATCGCGGTGGGCGTCGGCTACCGCTTCTAAGCGTCCGAATCGGGCGAGGGGAGGGGTCGGAGCGCTTGCTCCGGCCCCTTTTCGCGTTAAGGATGGAAACGGCGCATTAACCCACGGCTTTTAACGCCGGGCGGGACGATAAGTGGGCTGATGGCCCGGGGGATTGAGATGAAGGCGACGATCGAACGCGCGACCCTCCTGAAGGGCCTCAGCCATGTGCAATCGGTGGTGGAGCGGCGCAACACCATCCCGATCCTTTCCAATGTGCTGATCGAGGCGACGGCTGAGGGCGGCCTCAAGCTGATGGCGACCGATCTCGACCTCCAGATCAACGAGACGATTGCGGCAGCGGTCGATCAGCCGGGCGCGACTACCGTCTCGGCGCACACCTTGTTCGATATCGCCCGCAAATTGCCCGAGGGCGCGCAGGTCAGCCTGGCCGCCGCCGATGGCAAGCTGACCATCGTGGCAGGGCGCGCCCGCTTCCAGCTCGGCACCTTGCCGCGCGACGATTTCCCGGTGATCGCGGAGGGCGAACTGCCGGTCACGTTCGAGCTGCCGGCGGAAACGCTCAAGCAGATCATCGACAAGACGCGCTTCGCGATCTCGACCGAAGAGACGCGCTATTACCTCAACGGCATTTTCCTGCACGTCTCGGCCGATCCGCAGCCGGTGCTCAAGGCTGCCGCCACCGACGGGCACCGCCTTGCCCGCGTGACGATGCCACGCCCGGAAGGCGCCGAGGCGATGCCCGACGTGATCGTGCCGCGCAAATGTATCGCCGAGTTGCGCAAACTGCTCG
The DNA here is from genome assembly GCF_026540945.1 of Sphingomonas sp. GC_Shp_3. Lineage (NCBI taxonomy): Bacteria > Pseudomonadati > Pseudomonadota > Alphaproteobacteria > Sphingomonadales > Sphingomonadaceae > Sphingomonas > Sphingomonas sp. GC_Shp_3. The sequence continues at coordinate 46,260 of NZ_JALNUT010000005.1, read as the reverse complement.
ATGAAGTCGATGCGCAGGTCGGCGTGTCGCTGTCCTCGACCAAGATCCGTTTCGATCTCGGCCATGCGCTGCTGACGTCGAAGCTGATTGATGGCACCTTTCCCGATTACAGCCGCGTGATTCCGACCGGCAACGACAAGATCCTCAAGATCGATCCGCGCAGCTTCGAGGAAGGCGTCGACCGCGTGTCGACGATCGCCACCGAGAAGACGCGCGCGGTGAAAATGGCGCTAGACCGCGACAAGATCATCCTGTCGGTCACCAGCCCCGACAACGGCACTGCCGCCGAGGAAGTGCCCGGCGAATATGTATCGCTGCCGTTCGAGATCGGCTTCAACAGCCGCTACCTGCTCGATATCCTCGGCCAGTTGGATGGCGATACGGTCGAGGTGCATCTCGCCGACGCCGCCGCGCCGACGTTGATCCGCGAGAACGACAAGGCCGCCGCGCTGTACGTGCTGATGCCGATGCGGGTGTGATGCACCGCTGATCTGGATCAATCGGCAGCGCAACGTGCCGCATACGGCACGTTCTGCCGCTTAAGCCGCGTCGACGGTGCGGCTTTCCACGTCATGTCCCGTTTGACGGCCGCCGGTGTTTGCCGGTTGCCTGAAAGGATACAGCATGGCCGTGAAATTCGCCGGGACGATGAACGCGATCAATCGCGGTTTGGAAACGACCAAGGCCGCCAAGGGCGCCGACATGATCGAGGATTGGGAAGCCGCGCTGGCGGATATCGACACGACCGGCGCGAAGGGCATCCTTCGGGATCTGGGATCGCTGCGCAAGCAGTTGGAGAAGGACGCACCGGACGCAGACCGCGTGCATGCGCTGCTCCACCGGCTTGGTGCCGCCACGACCAAGATCGCCGACAAGGCCGAGACCAATCAGGAGAAGCTGAAGGCGCTTGGCGAGGCGCTGACCGAAGCCGGCGAAGACCAGCCGGATGAGGAACATGACGCCGAGGCTGCCGCCGCCCCCAAGCGCGGCCGCAAGAAGGCCTAACTGGTCACGGGGCGCGTGGTTCGCCACCGCCCCGCATCCGGAACGTTATTGCAGCGTCACCGAATCTTCGCCGTCATGGCGACCGAAGAACTGCATCAACTGGATGATGAGTTCGGCGCGATCCTCGATATCGGGCGATTCGAGCAACGCCTGTTTCGCGGCAACGTCGAACGGCGCGATCTGGGCGATGCCGTTGACCAGCGCCTCGTCGTCCAGCCGCGTCACCGCGTCCCAATCCACCGCATAACCCTGCGCATCCGCGAACGCGCGCGATTCGGTCTCCAACAGCGAGCGACGCGACAGCGACAGCATCTCGGGCTCCTCCGCCAGCGGCAGCAGTTCAGCCTCAACCTGCCGGAACGGCGTGGTCACGTCGAGTTCGCGGACGATGCGGAACAGCGCAACGCCTTCCAGCACCAGATTGTAGCGGCCATCCTCACCTGCCTCGAACTCGCCGATCTTGCCGACGCAGCCGATCTCGAACAGCGGCGGGCTGTCCTTGCGGGTGATCTTGCCCGTGCGCGGCTGGATCATGCCGATGCGCCGGTCGCGCGCCATCGCATCGGACACCATCGCCCGGTAGCGCGGCTCGAAGATGTGCAGCGGCAGATGCATGCGCGGGAACAGCAACGCCCCCGGCAGCGGGAAGATCGACAGGCGCGTGGTCTTCGCGGCTTCGCTCATCCGAACAGGATCGCGGAAAGCTTGCGACGCTGTGCCGACACCCACGGATCTTCGAGCCCGACCACCTCGAACAGCTTTAGCAACTGCGTACGCGCGGCGGCCTCGTTCCACGCCTTGTCTTCGGCGATCATCGCCAGCAGCGTGGCGGCGGCGGCCTCGCGGTCGCCCGACGCCATCTGCCCGCCGGCGAGCGCAAAGCGCTTGTCCATGTCGTGCGGATTGGCGGCGACCTCGGCGGCGAGGCCCGCGAGATCATCGACCGGCTTGGCATCCCGCGCGAGCGCGAGCGCCGCCCGGGCGCGCTCGATCTCGGGGAGCTTGGCGATCTCCGCCGGGATCAGCGCCAGATGCGCGTCGGCTGCATCGAGATCGCCGCTGGCGACCAGCGCACGCACGAACCCGGCATGAACGGCGGCATTGTCCGGCGCCAGCTCCGCGATCTGGCGAAAGATGTCGACCGCCTGCTCGGCATCGCCGTCGGCCAGCACCTGCTCGCCCATCGCGATCATCGGCTCGATCTCGGCCTCCAGCGCGGCACCTTCGCTTTCGATCGGTAACTGCTTGAGGATCTGGTCGAGCATCGTGCGCAGTTGCGATTCCGTGCGCGCCTGGGTCAGATCGGCGACAAGCTGCCCCTGGAACATCGCATAGACGGTCGGGATCGACTTGATCTGGAATTGCGCTGCGATGAACTGGTTCTTGTCGGTATCGACCTTGGCGAGCACCACGCCCTTGTCGGCATAGGCCGCCGCGACCTTTTCCAGCAGCGGCGTCAGCGCCTTGCACGGTCCGCACCATTCCGCCCAGAAATCGATGATGACGAGGCTCGTCATCGACGGTTCGACCACGTCGCGGCGGAAGCTCTCGACGGCCTCGCGTTCGGCGGCGTTCAATCCCAGGGTAGCCAAGTCGCGCTCCAATGCTCGATTGTGTGGTGCCTTATGTGGGCGCTTGGGCGAACAAGCCAAGGCTTTTCACAAAGATCGACGAGAACGTGAATATGGGGGTTGCCAGCCCCGAACAGCGCAGCTAATAGCCGCGCCTCACCCCGCCTTCCGGCAGCGTTCGGAAGGCAGATCGCCAGAGCGGGCGTAGCTCAGGGGTAGAGCACAACCTTGCCAAGGTTGGGGTCGAGGGTTCGAATCCCTTCGCCCGCTCCAGCGACTTCCAAGCCATTGGAAGTCCTCACAAAACCGTCGAAATTACGGTTCAGCACCAAGATCGTCTCCACCAAGCGTCTACACAATGATGCCGCTCGTGGTGCTCCAAGCCCTCGTAAATGCTCGGAAAATCGTCGTCAGGGCGTCTACACAAGGCGTCTGCACAATCGACCGATTGGCCTGTGTTCGAAGCGCGGCATCTTCCATTACAGACGACGGGTGCCGACCGATCTCCTGACGGTCTGGGAAGGGCGCGAGGTATGGCGCTCACTCGATACTGACAGCTATGCGATGGCGCTTCGGCGCATCCATAGGATCGCGGCAGATGTGGAGAGCGAGTTCGAGAAGGCGCGGGCCTCGATCGGCAGGCTGGCCGATCCGGCCTTGATCGTCACCACGCTGAACGGCCCGCCTATTTTGTTGCCATGGGTTCCGGCTGCTCCGCAACCGCCAGCGCCGCCCCCGCCATCGAACAGGCGCACGATTGGCGATGTCTACGATCGTTTCATTCGCCGACCCGAAGCACCAATGGAGCAAACGGACCCAGATCGCCCACGCGACAACCCGAAAATGGGTGATCGAGGTGTTCGGTGAGCAGACAGCGCTCACCGATATCACGCGCGAGGGATGCTGCGACTCTGTGGCGTTGCTCCGCGAGATGCCGAAGAGCGCGCATCAACGCTTCCCTGACATGACGATCAAGGAGGTGGTCGCTGCCGCCAAGGCGAGTGGCGAGGCCCGCCTCATCAGCACCGCGAACCTCAACGCCTACGTCAATCGGTTCGGCGGGGTAATGAACTGGGCGATCAACGAGGGGTATCTCGATCGCAATCCGCTCAAGTGGCTCAAGCTCCCCGACCCGGTGAAGAAGCGCGATAAGCGCAATCCGTTCTCAACCGAGCAGCTTCGCCGCATCTTCGATGCGCCGATCTACACCGGATGTCGCGACGACGCGAATGGCTACGCAATCCCCGGCGATCAGCGACCGCGCCGCGCTCGATTCTGGGTGCCGCTGATCGCGCTGTTCAGCGGCCTACTACTCAACGAGATTTGCCAGCTTGAGGTATCCGACATTCGAGAGATGGACGGGGTTGCCTGCTTTAATGTGACCTCGGGCGTCAGTCTTACCGGGGACGAGAAGCGCGTGAAGACGAACGCGAGCGAACGGGTCGTGCCCGTCCACGATGAACTGATCCGCTGCGGCTTTCTGGCGTTCGCGGCCTCGCAACGCCTGTGTGGTGAGACCAACCTGTTCCCCGAACTTCCGTTCGGCCACCTTGGCTACCGATCCACAGCGATATCGAGGTGGTTCACCCGTTTCCTCGAAAACGCGGATGCGAAAGCGAGTGCCGACCGGATGAGCGTCCCGCAGCTTGCGCGACCACTGAACCTTCATGTCTTGCGGAAACATCTGCCCCTCTACTATGGCCATTTCTTCTGCCACGTCCTGCATCAGGACTACGTTTTAAAATTGGGTAGCGATGCTGCCACAGTGAAGCGAGACATGCTCGCGTTGCTCGACATACGCGGGGCGGAATATCCCGCAGGAGCATAACGTTTGACGCATCTATTCTGCAAAACCCGCCTTGCCGGCACATTATCGCCAACTCGATTCCACCAACGCGTTTAATCCAGGCATTAGCGGGACATCAAGAAAGCGTTTCTGGGCGTAAAACGTAATGTATTCTCATCAACGCTTATCAATGGCAGGCCCCGCGGCCCTACAGCATTCGCACCGGCTTCCACTTCTGAACCAGCACGAGGGGGCGAGTCCGATCACCTTCGGTCTCACCCCCGGTCGCTACACGGCGTCCCGTTGCCTTTCGCCTGAGGGTATTCATCGCGTCCTACGCATCGCATACACCTCATGCCCTACGGAGGCGCCGCGCCGAAAGGAATGAGGCGTATCTCGAAGCATGACCCGCCATCATCGCCGCAATGTGACCGGGCCGATCAACCCGGACCGCCGTAGCGGTGCATCCGCGCGGTACGTCGCGCTCCCGGTCCATGTGACCTTAGTCGCGCCCGGCTGCTGATCGCCGATCAAGCGATTCACCCACAGATTGGCGACGCGGACTTCGAGCTGATTCACACCCGGTCTCGTTACCGTGGCAATGTCCATCTGGTATGGCGCGTGCCATGCATAACCGGCGAGCTTGCCGTTGACCCGTACCTCGGCAATCTCCTTCGCCTCGCCGAGGTCGAGCAGCAGTTTCTGTCCGGGCTTCCAGCGACGCGGGGTGGTGAACCGATGGGTGTAGGTCGCGACGCCAGAGAAATAGCGAATGCCTGGATCGGTATTGCTATCGAGAGGCGCGAGCGTCTGGAAGCGCGCGCGCGCAGGCGCACCTCGTCCCGGCTGGAACGCGACCGTCCAGTCGCGATCGAGGGCGGCGACGCGAAGCGGCTGGGTTACACGCTCGTCGTGAACCGCCGCTATCGCTGGCGTGCGAAACACGACATGGAACGAGTCCTCGCCCGCCATCGTGAGCGGGACGATCGTCTCACCATGCTCGATCCGGTAGCTGACCGGTTCAGACCGGCCGGTCTCGGCATGCCAGATCTGCGGGGCCTTGCCGACGACGCGGAAATGGGCCTCGATCGTCTCGGGCTGGTCGCGCCGGTTGACCAGATAATAGCTGTCGCCATCGGCGAGCTGGCGGTGCACGAAGGGGATCAACGCCGCCCGGCTTGCGCCCGTAAACGTGAAGTCAGGGCGGATATCAGCCTCACGCAGCGCGGTATCGATATCGCGGGTCGCGAGCATCCGGCCCTTGCCGATCCGCGCTTCGGCCCCACCGGGCCACAGTTTCGACGAGAGTGCGGTATATTCTTTCGTCGCCTCACCCAAGGATGGGCTACCGCTTGGCTTTAAGCCGGCGACCGTTGCGCCGCCTTCGACCAGAGCGGCAAGCTTGCGAAGCGTGGCAAGTGTCATTCGATCGGATGATCCGGCGAGATACAGCAGGCGATACCGCGCGCCGCCGGGCGATACGACGGCGTCGCCGTCGTTGCGTAGCGCGTTCAACAGCGTGGCGGAATCGATGAAATCATAGCCGTTCGCGGTCGGAGCGCCGCGTATACCGGTCTCGCCGTACAGCGCGGTCAGCGGGCCTTCCTCGCCATAAATGAAGCCGACATCGGCGACGTTCCGACCTTGCTGCAACAGGAATGCGTTGCGTGCGATATAGTCGACCCAGGGACGTGCAAGCTCAGCCCAGCTCTCCTGCCGGTTGAAGAACTGGCCGATCCCGCCAAGCGACAATCCTGGAAGCTTGTCGTCAACCGGCGCGTGGACCGATGTGTGGATGACGGGGCGGTTGACGCCGAGCGCGAATTCGAGGTCGATCACGCGTTTCAGATCGGCTGGGCCGAACGCCCAAGGCGCGTCCGCCGCCGTCATCGATTCCGCGCCGACGATATTTTGTCCGTACAGATGCGCGACCGATGCCGCGCCCTTGATATCGGCGACGTAATTTGGGGAGGGGGCTTGGCGGCGCCCGAACGCCCACATTGCCCCCATGGGCACATCGGCATGGCGGCGCATTGCCATATCATCGCCAAGCGTCGGTCGGTTGCTCTCCAGCGCTTCGCCGTAAAGGCTAAGGCCGGACTGATGTGCGACGTCGGCCACCGTGCCGTAATGCTCACTCGAGATCAGGTCGGCCAGCGTGCGACGATAGTCGTACAGGAAGCGGTCCGATTGTTCGCGCGTGCCGATCAGCACACCGGTGAGCGTCGGCAGCCACGGCGTCGGATCATAGCCGCGCAGCTTCTTGAACTGCTCGATGAGCTTGGGCGTCCAGTTGCTTGCGCCGACCTCGATCGAGTCCGTCACCATCGTGCGCACGCCGGCCGGCCCCAGCAGATCCGGCCCGGTAACCGCGCGGTACATACCGAGGTAATGATCGAGATACGCGCGGACGGCGGTGCGATCGAACTTGTCGACCTCCAGCCCGGTCGCCTCGTCGGTCGCGGGGTGGTTGGTCGTTCCCAGCAGCGAATAGCCGAGCCGGATGATCCGCCAGCGGCCCGGTGGCGGCGTCCAGTCAAGCGTGCCATCGGGGCGCATCCGGCCGGTAAGATCGATCGTCGCTTCAGGCGGGGCACCGGTCGCGTCATCGCCGGGCGCGCCAAGCGCATAGTAATCGCGCGCGATCGAGAATCCGGCTTTCGTCTCGAACCGGTCGATGCGCGGTTCGGGTGACAGGCGGATATCCCCCACTGTAACCGGCTTTGCGAACTGGCCGCCAAGCATCTTGCCGAATACGCTGCCGGTTGCCAGCCCGATGTCGAGCCCGGTGGCGGCCGGCGCGGGCATTGGTGCGGTGCCGATCACCACACGGAAGTGCGGCGCGGTCACCGCCGGGAAGCTTACCGTCGTTGGAACCTCATCCAGCGGCATGTCCGTCACCTTGCGCCATGCCGTACCGTCCGCGCTAGCCTCGAGCCGGGCGGTGAACAGCCCGCCGATCAGCGGAATCGCGGCACCGGGCAGAAAAATCCGCGCCGAGCGCAGCGTCTGCCCAGCGGGATAATCGAACTGCAGAATGCGGGGTTCGTCCGGCTTGGGGGCGGCGACCGTGTAGCCGGTTTGCTGGTCGGCGTCCGTAAGCGATGCGATGTCGATCGAGGCACCAAGCCCGTCGCGCACGCGCGCCGTTACGGTCTTGTCGACGACTGTCTCAGGCACCGCGAACACCGCGACGTCGCGATAGAAATCGTCGATATGCTTTGGTGTCGTCCCGGCGAGAAGGTCCGAGAGGTCCGGCTGGCGTGGGATGCCTTGGAAGGGCCCTGCCACTGCCGGTGGGTGCTTGAGCGAGCCTGTGAACGGTTTCGCTCCGGGTATCATCGTCTCGCTCCAGACGAGCTTTTTCATGCCGTCCGCCGGGGCGACCCATGGGCCGCCGGTTTCCGACCAGCCCGGCGATGATGCGACCGCAAGTTCCAGGCCGAGTCGGGAGGCATCGCTAGCGGCGAAGCGGAACGCCGCTTTCCAAGCGGGGCTCATATAGACGAGCCGATGATCGACGATCTGGGGCGTGGCGAGATTGATATCAAAGCTCTGCGCGCCGCCGATACCGACGCGTTTCATCCACGCAAGATCTTTGGCGATGCCATCCTGCGTGATGTTGCCGTTCATCCAGTGCCACCATACGCGGGGCCGTGCCGATGCCGGCGGATCTTGAAATTGCTCCTCCAGCGTCAGGCGCTTCGTGGCCGCCGGTGCGTTAGCCGTATCGCCTCCAGGCGCGCGCTCGGCAGCAGGCAGCAACGTCAGTGCGGTGGCAAGCAATGCGGCTCGGGTCAGCATAGCGCGGTATCGGGCGGTTGCGATCATCGGTCCTCTCCGGCGCGACACGTAGCGCGCTGCTTATCTAAATGCGGCTCGCAAGTCGCTGCGTTTCACAATTTGACAGCACGAGACTGCCAAACTAATCACCACTTAGATTGAAAGCTCGGCAAACCCAATAGGAATGTTGAGAATGAGATTCACGGTAATCCGCAGAGAGGAGCGCGTCGTGGCGATGACATGCGGAAGGCGAACGGCGCTAGGAGGGATCGGTTATGGAATCGACGAGACGCGAGGCGCTTGGTCTCATTGCCGCGAGCGGTGCGATGATGGCACCGCTTGGGATGGCGGCTCAGGCGGTTGGCCGCATCGCTGAAACCCCGGATGCGCAGGGTTGGCGGCCGCTATTCAACGGTCGTGATCTGTCGGGCTGAACGTTTTTTCAGGATGGCAATGGCGCGGTCGATCGCGATCATGTCATCGATATCCACGACGGCATGCTGCACATTCTTGGCCCGAGTTATCGGGGTCCGCCCGCCGCCGGCATGGGGTATCTCGCGACCGCACAGGAATATGGCGACTACCACCTCTCGCTCGAGTATAAATGGGGCACGCGGCGTTATAAACCGCGTCCCAACTGGAAGCGCGAGAGCGGCATCCTCTACCACACGCCGACCGGAGCGGATCTGTTGTGGCCGGACTGTATTGAATATCAGATCATGGAACGGAACACCGGCGATGCCCTGCCGATCAATCATCGGGCTGTCGGCGGGATTTCGCTCGGCGGTCTGCCATCGCGGATCTGTTGTGGCCGGACTGTATTGAATATCAGATCATGGAACGGAACACCGGCGATGCCCTGCCGATCAATCATCGGGCTGTCGGCGGGATTTCGCTCGGCGGTCTGCCATCGTGGCCGGACAATCCGCCGGGTTATCACGTCTACGGGCCGCAGTTCGACGCAGGCGGTTCGCTGCGGCAGAATTTGAAAGCGGATGGCGATTTCGCATCGCTGACCGACTGGAACACCGTGGAATTGATCGCAACGGGACAAAAGGCGGCTCACATCGTCAACGGCCGCATCGTCAACACGCTGTTCGACATGGAAGCGCGTTCGAACGGGAAATATGTTCCGCTGACGCGCGGCCGTATCCTGTTGCAGATCGAATGTTCTGAAATCCTGTTCCGCAATGTCCGTATCAGGCCGCTTTGATCGGTAACGCCGGCCCAGCCGATCAAGGGGCCAAAGCCGATTCGACCGCTTTGCGCAAAACCGCCGCGACCGCGAAGTTCTGATCTGTCACCTCATCCTCGCGTGCGTGGATGATGCCTTTGCGGCGCATCGAGGCGAAGCCGTAGATCGTCGACCAGAAAACCAGGTTGCGAAGCTCGATCTCGTCTTCGGCGAGATCTGGCCGACTACTCGCGATCGGAATGTTGAGCGCATCGTGGCCGACGATCTGATAGCGCAAAAGCTCAGGGTCGAGTGTCGGAGCGGTCAGCTCGCTTTCGTACATGAGATCGAGCAATCGCGGATTGCTGTCGGCGAAGTCGATGAACTGCATGCCCATGGCCAACAGTTTCTTGTCGCTGGGCAGCTGCGCGGCCAGCACGTCCGCACTCGCAGCAATGAGATCCTTGAACCCCTCGATCGCCAGCGCGAGCAGAAATTGCCGACGATCGGGAAAATGATGATAGGGTGCCCCGGGGGACACACCGACCTGCTGGGCCAGCGTTCGGATCGACAAACCGTTGTGTCCGTGCAGCGCGATATAAGCGCGGCCGGCCTCCAGAAGCTCCTCGCGCAGATCCTCGCGGTGATAGGGTTTTGAATTCGCCATGTATCTTTTCCCGGTGGCCCACCAGACTAGCGGCACGTCAGCGCGCTAAAAGCGAATTCGGTGCGAGCGATCAATGACCATTCAGATTGGCGCCTGTTTTCTACCCGGATCGGGCAATTGGAAGGGTTACAGGCATGCCGCCGTCGAGAATAACCTTTGTACCGGTCATGAAAGCCGCCTCGGCCGACGCAAGCAACAGTGCGGCCGCCGCAATCTCAGCCGGTTGCCCCAGTCGGCCGGTCGGTTGCCGTGCCATAAACGCCGCGCGAGCGGCGTCCGCATCGCCGGTCGCGGCGAAGCGATCGCCAAGCGAGGGACTTTCGACCGTGCCAGGGCTGATCGCGTTGCAGCGGATGCCGTCGGCGATGAAGTCTTTGGCGACCGCCATGGTCCGTCCGATCACCGCCGCTTTACTCGTGGCATAAGCGCAGCGGTTTTGTGCGGCCATCACGGATTATACCACCGATGCGATACTAATAATCGAACCTTCTTTGCGAGCCAGCATGGCCGGCAGGAATGCACGGATCGTCAGGACCATCGACCGTGTGTTGACGGTATAGCTTCTGTCAAACTCGGCGGGCGCGGAGTCCAGTATCGTGCCATTTGAGACTATGCCTACGCAATTCACCAGCACAGTGGTCTGCGACCAGAGCGACGCCGCGCGCGCGACCGCGCTCTCGTAGTCACGTCTAAAACAAGACGATGGACCCCGGCATCGAAGGGCGGGGCATGGTCGAACTTGTGATCTGCGGCGATCACTTCCGCGCCCTTTGCGCCGAAGCGTTCGACAATGGCGCGACCTATACCTTGCGCACCCCCCGTGACGAAGCAAGTCTTGCCGGCGAGCCGACCGCCGCCAATGGCTTTTGGGGGCTCTGTGCTGATCGGAATGCGCGCTTCAGATGAAGACGATGCGGGATCAGTGCCGACGTGCCGATCAGTGTTCGGGCTTGTTTGCACATGCCACCTCATGGACGGTTACAGCAGCGAAAGCAGATCTAATCACCGATCAATGATTTGTGCAAGTGTCTCTCGCAAAGGCCGTGCCCTTCGCGACGCTGGATAAAGACGTGCACAGGAACCTTAGATCCGTTCAATGCCAGGCCTTGCAAACCTGCTAATCACCGATTAGATAAAGTGTTACGCCACCGCCCCCTGGTCGTGGCGGTGGCGCTGATCATAGGAATATAGCCTGTGCCAAAGACATTTAAATATGGCGTGTCGCTCTATAGCTACACGGATGACTATGGCACTGTGATGGGGCTGGACGATATGTTCGATCACGTCGCAGACACTGGTGCGACGGGTGTGGAAATTCTCGGCGAGGCGCATGTGGAGGCGTATCCCAATCCAAGCTCCGCCTGGTTGGACAACTGGTTCCGGTTGCTCGATAAACATGCCCTCGAACCCACGAATATGTGCACCTGGGTCGACAACCGGATTACCTTATCGCGCAACCTGACGGCGGAAGAAAGCGCAATCGAACTTCGACGCGATTTGGACCTTGCGCATCGATTGGGCTTCAAATTTCTACGACCAAAGTTCGGCGTGACTTCCGAAGAACTCGATCCAGATCCAAATTGGTCGAGCGCGGTCGAACGGGTGCTCGATCTGGCGCATAAGTATGACATCGTCATATGCCCGGAGATTCACGCGCCGACCCCGATCCGACATCCGGTTGTGGATGGCTATATCGAGTTTATCGAACGAACCGGGACCAAAAATTTCGGCTTGTTGATCGACACCGGCATTTTTCAGGATCGGCCACTGAAACATTGGGGGCAGCATGAGATTACGCCGGAAATGCGGGAGCGTCTCGATTTCCTGAATGGTATTCGGGTTGATCCGGACGATCTGCTTCCAATCGCGAAATATATTGTTTTCGTGCAGGCGAAGTTTCACGAGATTGACGATAATCTCGAAGACCAGAACATCCCGTGGGCTAAGGTCATCCCCGCTTTACAGCGAGCTGGCTATTCGGGTTATCTGTCGAGCGAGTATGAAGGGCTCCGCAAGCCCTGGCTCGCGATTGAGCAGGTTCGTCGTCAGCAGGCGCTATTTCGGAAAGCCGTCGACTCGGATGCATGACGTCCCATTGTTGTCACAGCTAAAATCTTGAATGAGGACGCATATGCTTGAACGCAGCTTGATCCAAAGCACCGGATTTCGCAATTTCGGGCCGGTCGGTGCACGCGATGGCTTCGAAGTCCGGCTGCGGATACCCAATTACCATGGCACGAGATTGTCATTGTTCGATGGCGTCGACGTCACCGTCGATGGTGAGAAATTCCCGTACGAGCAAAATCGCCTGCGCATCCGCGACGAAGTATACGGCCTGGCCGAACTACGCGAGGCGGTCGACAAGCGTTGGGGCATGTTCGAATGGGCATCGGTGCTGGTATTAAAAACCGGTGGCCTGACCCCCGGCGTTCACCGCGTCGCAGTAACGGCGCGTGTGCGGTATTGCTACTTCCCGCCGGAAATGCACGTTTTCCCCGTCAACGCCGAGCGTATAGCAACAATTGTGATGTCCTAATCGGAAGACTCGATGCGCGATTTCGCATGTTGTAGTTGGTGGAAAGCGGAACGGCCGTTTTGAAGCACCGAAACACGATTGCTTCCGTTCATTCACCAGAGACTGACAGTCCGCTTTCGACTCAAACAGCGGAAAGCTGACGGTTACGTGAGGTTAATCCGGCACATTAATACGGTCATGGGCTCGAAGTTCGTGCAGCTTTCGCGTCGCTACAGCGGTTCGTCCCCAAGATAGCGGACTGCCACGTGGCCGAAGGCTTTGCGCTTTCCGTAGGCGTCGATCGCGCTCCACAACGCGATTTCCTCCGTGACATTGGCGGGGTCGATCGTCCCGTCGCGAATGCGGTCCTCAAGCTCGGCGACGATCAGGAAGCGCTCATAATCGAGGCTGCCGTCGTCTAGGCTGAGAACGTCGATCATCACGTCGGCCGGGGCGCCGCCGAGCGCCGATGCCGAAATCGCGCCGTTGCCGTCATAGCTGAACTTGTGCTGGCATTCGGGATCGGTTGGCTCAATATGCCCGGCTGGTCTGGATCGGCATCGAAAACGGGTCTCCGCTACACGCGATGCAAATTTTGATAAAATTAAGGGAATTACGATGGTGATAGAGTCTCGATCGGCGCCGATCGGGAACCCCCTCATGCTTTCAGTAGCTATGCGTTTCCAACAAGTTGCACGAGATCTGCGGGTCTCGCTTCGACGTCAGTCCACACCGAAGAACAGCGTTGACACGATAGCGCTTCCTCCCGGATCTGAGTCGCGACCATCTGCCGACCGCCGGCACGAACCGCGTAATTGCGGGCGATTGCGTAGTATCGAGAATGGCCATATTGCCGGAATTATTTTCATTGATCAACATGTTAGGGACTTAGATGAACACTGATGCTGCCCTGGGTGCGGTGTCGCGCGAGCCGCAGCAGGGTCGTAGCCGCGCGTCTTACGAACGCATGCTGGTCGCGGCCGAAAAGTTGATGATACGGTGTGGCAACGACGACTTCACGCTTGCTGAAGTGGCTAAGGCGGGCAGAGTTTCTATCGGCTCGATCTATCTTCGCTTCAACAGTAAAGACGATCTGATCCGCGCGGTGCATATGAGCGTGCTCGCGCGTGTAGATAGCGAGCAACGCGAGATGCTTCAAACGGTACGTGAACAATCCGACAATCTGGAATCGTTCGTTTCCAATATCGTCGAAGCCTATGCGGAATCGCTGCGCCGATACGCTGCTGTGCTGCGCCCGATGATGTTGCGCGCGAGCTACGATCAAAAGCTGTCCGGCGTCGGCAAAGCATCGGCGGACCGGATCGGGTTGCTTATCCAACGCGAGATGCTGTGCTACCGCGACGCGATCGGTGCGGAGCGACCGGAGCGGGCGGTGAGCTCCGCCTACCGGGTGATCTACGCCACGATTGCGCGCTATCTCGGTTTCGGATCTTCGCAGGAAGTGTCGGACGAGGGCGATTGGACCGAGTTGAAAGAAGACCTTGGCCGAATGTGCGCGGCCTTCTTGGCGCGCCGCCCCGACTGATCCGCCCGCTTGCGGGAACCGTCATTTGCCGGTAAACAGAATAGAAAGTCTAATTCTGTGCGCGCGCATGGACGGAGAGAGATGATGAGGCTCGGCAAGGCAACGCCGCTATGAGCGGGGAACACGGTTCCGCGCCAGTGATCGCGCGGCGTGAGATGCTGGGGCTGGCCGCCCTGCCATTGCTGTTCTGCCTGCCGGTGATCGGCTTCGAGGCGCCGAAGATCGCCCGCTGGTGGCGCGCGCGGACCGACAGGCGTGCGTTGCTCGATGTGGTCAGCGACCTGCTGATCCCGGCGACGGAGACGCAAGGGTCGCTCGGCACCGCCGTTCCCAGTTTCGTGTGGCAAGCGCTGCAACACGGCCTCGACGGCACGCGCAGCCCGGGGTCGGGTGGGGCGATCGTCGGCGCCTCGACGCTTGACACCGATGCCGAACCGGAGGGGAGCCGCCGGCTGCTCACCCCGATCGGCGAGGAGCTCGACGTGCTGGCCAAAGGTGACTTCCTCAAGGCGGCAGCGCCGCAGCAACTCGCCGCGCTGACCGCGCTCGACGCACACGCCTTCACGCCGGGGCAGGAGGATCATCCCTGGCACAAGATCAAGGATCTCATCCTGACCGGCTATTACACGTCCGAAACCGGCGGCTCGCGTGAGCTGAATTACGAACTCGTGCCGGGGCGCTTCGACCCGGATGTGCCGATCACGCCCGGCATGCACGCCTATTCGAGCGACTGGACCGCGGTGGATTTCGGATGAACACACATTTTGATGCGATCGTCGTCGGCTCCGGTATCACCGGCGGCTGGGCGGCGAAGGAGCTCACCGAGGCGGGGCTGAAGGTGTTGCTGGTCGAACGTGGCCGCAACATCGAACACGGCAAGTACGAGACCGAAACGCTCGCGCCGTGGGACCTGCCGTTTCGCGGTGAGGGAGATGCCGCCTTGTACGCGCAGGACTATCCGGTGCAGGCCAAGAACCGGCACTTCAATGAATTCACCCAGAACCACTTCGTCAACGATGTCGAGAACCCCTACACCACGCCCGAAGCGAGCGGCTTCACCTGGTTCCGCTCTTACCAGCTCGGCGGGCGGTCGTTGACGTGGGGGCGGCAATGCTATCGCTGGTCCGATTACGATTTCGGCGCGAACAAGGCCGACGGCCACGGCACCGACTGGCCGATCCGCTATGCCGACGTGGCGCCATGGTACGACAAGGTCGAGGATTTCATCGGAGTATCGGGCGCGCACGAGGGCATGGCAGCGCTGCCGGACGGGCATTTCCAGCCGGCGATGGCGCTCAACCCGGTCGAACAGCATGTCCGCGACACGATCGGCCGGCAGTGGCCGGATCGCCGCCTGACGATCGGCCGCACCGCCAACCTCACCGAGGCGAAGGAGGGACGGAGCAAGTGCCAGTATCGCTCGATCTGCGCACGCGGCTGTTCGTATGGCGCGTATTTCTCGACGCAAAGCTCGACGCTGCCGGCGGCGCAGAAAACCGGCAACCTGACGCTCGTCACCGACTCCGTGGTCGAAGGCGTGGATTACGATCCGCATACCCGCCGCGCCACCGGCGTGCGCATCCTCGACATCGCGACCGGCACGCGCAGCCAGGCGACCGCGCGGCTGGTGTTCCTGAATGCGGGTGCGTTCAACTCGAACCATATTCTGCTGCGTTCGCACTCGGAGGCGTTCCCGCATGGGCTTGGCAACACGTCGGGCGTGCTCGGCACGCACATCATGGATCACGCGACAACGCTGGCGGCGATGGCGATGATGCCGGGGTTCGAGACCCGCACCACCTACGGCAACCGCCCGACCGGCATCGTCATCCCGCGCTTCCGTAATCTCGATGCGCAGGACGCGCCGGGTTTCACGCGCGGCTACAGCTTCCAGGGCGGCGGCCTGCAAAGCACGTGGACGCAAGGCAAACGGATGCCGGGCGTGGGTGCGCCGTTCAAGGAGAAGCTGCGCGAGATCGGCCCGTGGAAGATGGTGCTCGTCACCTTCGCCGAGAGCATTCCGCGCGCCAGCAACCGGCTGACGCTGGACCGGGTGAAGACCGATCCGCACGGTGCGCCGGTGCTCAACATCGCATTCGAACATGGCGCCAACGAACATGCCGCGCTTGCCGATGCCAAGGCCGAGGCCAAGCACATGCTGGAGGCGGCCGGCGGCATGGTGGTGATGGGCCTCGACCAGCCCGGCCCGGGCGGTTCGGCGATCCACGAGATGGGCGGCGCGCGCATGGGGCTCGACCCGAAAACGTCGGTGCTCAACAAATGGAGCCAGTCGCATGACGTCGCCAACCTGTTCGTCACCGATGGCGCGCAGATGAGCTCGTCGGCATGTCAGAATCCGTCGCTTACCTATATGGCGCTGACTGCGCGTGCGTGTGATGCGGCAGTGGGGATGCTCAAGAGCGGCGCGATCTGAACGCAGCTACCGTCCAGCGATAGCCGATACGAAAACACCCGCTCCGATGGCTCGGAGCGGGTGTTTTCTTGTGCGTGCCGCTAGGCTTCAGAAGTTGAAGCTGAACCGTCCGCCGTAGGTGCGCGGCGCCTGGAACTGATAGCCATTGATCGCCGGGATCGCGGTAAAGTTGCGCTGTGCGTTGGCGAACACCGCCTTGTCGGTCAGGTTGCGCACGAACACGCTCACCTCGAAATGGCCGCTCGCCGGCGCGAAGGTCAGCGAGGCGTCGGCGGTGGCATACTGGCGTTGCCGCGTGTCGGCATAGTTGAACACGTCGAAATAATAGGAAGTCGAATATTTGGCGTTGATGCGCGGCGTCAGCGACGCACCATTGCCGCCGAGCGGGATCTTGTCCTCGAGACCGCCCGAGATCACGAAATCGGGTGCGTTCGGCAAAGCGTGACCGGCGACACTGGCGGAGACGACATTGCCGGTCAGCGGATCGGTGGTGCTGACCAAGCCGACGTCCTTGTCGAACCGGGAATGCAGGTAGGTCGCATTGAGATCGAGCCGGGCGCTGCCGAGCAGCGCGATGACCTGCGCCTCTGCACCATAGATCGTCGCGCTGCCGATGTTGAAGACGCCGGTGCCCGAGGAAACCACTGCCGTCGCCTGCGACGCCTGATAGCCCTTGTAGGTCGAGTAGAAGCCGTCGAGATTCACCTGGAGGCGATTGTCCAGGAACTTGTTCTTGGTGCCGATCTCCCAAGCCTGCACCGATTCCGGGCCGTAATCGACCGAGGGAGCCGAACCGTTCGAGTTGAACCCGCCCGACTTATAGCCGGTCGAGTATTTGGCGTAGACCATGTTGCGCGCGGTAGGGCTCCAGTCGATCCCGCCGAGGTAGGTCGGCTTGCTGACGCGGATGCTGCCGTTGCCGAGGCCCGGCAAGGTCGGCGGCGTGCCGACGCAGCCGAGCACGGGGTACAGGAACGACGGGATACCGGCGATGTCGCAGCGCAGTTGCGAGGTGCCGACGCGATCCTTTTTGTCCCAGGTGTAGCGGAAGCCGCCGGTCAGGCGGATCGTGCTGGTCGGGCGGACGCTGAACTGGCCGAAGCCGGCATCGGACTGGGTGCGCACGTTGTAGTTAAAGTGGACGAGGTAGTTTCCGGCATAGGTGCCCTGACGTTCGAGCAGACCGCTGTCGAGCGTGTTGTTCTCGCTGAAATGGAAATAACCGACCTGTGCCGACACGATTTTGTCCTGCGGCGTGGCGAGGCGAACCTCGTGGTTCCAGGTATCGGGGTTCTCCGACTGGATGAAGTTGACCGGGTTGCTGGCGTTGCCGCTCGCGTCGAGCGCATGGCGCCAGTGCGAACTGTCATAGCCACCCGAATAGGTGAGCGACGCGCCGAGCGGCAGGTTGCTGTAGGTGAATTCCCAATGGATCCGGTTGCCGGTCACCTTGTTGGTGGTCGGCGCGTAATTCGGAAAGCGCTTTTCGTTGAAGCTGGTCGGCAGGACCTGACCGACCGGGCTGATCGTCGCGACGTCGCCGACATCGTTCACGTTGTCGTGCTGGTACTGGACGACCCCCTCGAACCCGTCGAACGGCTGGAACGCAGCGGTGAAACGGCCGGAGGTGGTCTGGTCGTCATCGCCGCGCCCGCCGATGCCGGTCAGCACCCGGTAGCCGTCGTGGCGATGCGCGATGCCGGAGAAGCGGAGCTGGAGCCGATCGCCGACCGGGATGTCGACGCCGGCCTCGGCGTTGACGGTGCCGTAGTTGCCGCCCTCGAGCGCGAAGTTGCCGCCGAGTTCCTTGCCGGGTCGCCGCGTGACGAGGCTTATCAGGCCACCTGTCGAATTGCGGCCGAACAGCGTGCCTTGCGGGCCTTTTAGCACCTCGACCCGCTGGAGGTCGTACATCGAGGTCGGGATGCTGAACGAGCGGTTGGTGAAGAAGCCGTCGCGTGCGATCGGCACCGAAGGATCGCCGATCTCGGTCACGTCGGTGGAGGCGATGCCGCGCACCGCAATATAGCCGCCGCCGTTGCGCGCGGTGAAGTTCACGCTCGGGTCGACGCGGGCGAGATTGGCGACGCTGGTGACGCCGGCGGCGGCGAGATCGGCACCGCTGTACACGGTCAGCGCAGTCGGCGTCTTCTGTGCGGAGGATGCGACGCGGTTGGCGGTGACGACGATATCGCCGATCTGCTGGGTCGAGGCATTGGCGTTATCGGGTGCCTGATCGCCGGTCGCCGTGTGCATCACGCTGGTGGTGCTGGCATCCACGCCGGTCTGGCCGGGGGCAGTCGGGCTGGTCGGCGGCGTGCTCGATACCACCGGTGCCTGCTGGCCGGGGTCGGTTTGGGCATAAGCCGGCGCCACGCCGCACGTCATCGCGCTCGTTGCCATCAAGGTCGTCAGAAGCCGCATCGAAATCCTCCCCATGCTATGCAGTCTATGCGGGACGATGCCGTCCCAGCTGCGTTAAACGATAATATAACTCTAATTCTATTCTATTATACGTCAAGCGCGCGTTGTCTGCGACTGTCTATCCGGTTCGGGCCGCAATCACCCGCTGGTCGATTACGCCGAAGATTGGCTGACCGTTCACGCGCGCCTCCATCCGTACGCGGTCGCCGAAGCGCAGGAATGGCGTGAGCGGTCGTCCGGCGATCGCATCAATCGCGCGCCGCTCGGACAGGCAGGACGAGCCGACCTCCGCATAGTTGGTCGCCGATACAGTTCCCGAGCCGATGATCGTGCCGGCGACGAGATCGCGGGTGCGGGCGGCATGGGCGACGAGTTCGTGAAAGCCGAACGCCATCTCCGCGCCACTGTCGACCGCGCCGAAGCGTTCACCGTTCACCTGCGTCTCGAGGATCGCGGCGAGGCGGCCGTCGTGCCAACGATCGCCCAGCGCATCAGGCGTGCTCGCAAACGGTGCGGTGCTGCACGCGGGCTTGGCCTGGACCCAGCCGAAACCGGTCTTCATCTCGATCGGCGCGATCGTGCGCAGCGACCAGTCGTTGATCTGGATAATCAGCCGGATGTGGCCGAGCGCATCGGCTGCGCTGATTCCCATCGGCACCGCATCGACGATCACGCCGACTTCGCCCTCGAAATCGATGCCGTCGTCTTCGCTGGGCAACCGCACATCGTCGTTGGGGCCGAGGAAACGGTCGGACAGGCCCTGATACATCAGCGGGCGATCGGTCTCGATCGGCGGCAGGCGAAATGCCTTCTGCATGAGATCGCCGTGATTGAGATAGGCCGATCCATCCAGCCATTGCCACGCGCGAGGCAGGGGGGCGACAAGCGTGGCGGGATCGAGCGTCGTCAGCCCCGGCGCAGTGCCGCCCGCGACCGCGTCCGCCAGTGCAAGCAGGGCGGGTTCGACGTCACGCCACCGTTCCAGCGCCGCCTGCATCGTCGCGGCGATGCCGCTCGCCGGCGCGGCATGCGCGCCGTCTGCCGCTACGACGACGAGTTCGCCATCGGGCGTGCCGTTGCGGCGGGTCGCGAGCCTCATGCCTCGAAGATCGCGACGGCGCGCGTCCAGCCGGCCGAGCCCGCCTTCACCTTGTGCGGGAAGCACGACACGGTGAAACCGAACGGCGGCAACGATTCAAGGTTGTGCAGCTTTTCGAGGTGGCAGTAGCCGATGTCGCGCCCGGCCTTGTGCCCTTCCCAGATCAGCGAGGTGTCGCCGGTTTCCGCCACCTTCTTCGCGGTGTAACTGAACGGTGCGTCCCAGCTCCATGCATCGGTGCCGGTGACGCGGATGCCGCGCTCGGTCAGGTACATCGTCGCCGCATAGCCCATGCCGCAGCCGATGTTGACGAAGTTGGGGTCGCCGAGTGCGCCGCCGGCGCGGGTGTTGATGAGTACGATGTCGAGCGGTTGCAGCGTGTATTCGATGCGGGCGAGTTCAGCCTCGACCTCCTCCGCCGTGACGACATGGCCGTCCTCGAAATGGCGGAAGTCGAGCTTCACGCCGGGGCGGAAGCACCAGTCGAGCGGTACCTCGTCGATGGTGATGGCACGTTCGCCGCCGTTCATCGTCGGGTGATAATGATATGGTGCATCGAGGTGCGTGCCGTTGTGCGTCGTCATCGTCACCTGTTCCGCCGCCGCGAAGCCGACGCCGCCGGGGATCTGGTCCGCCGTCACGCCAGGGAAGAAGTGCTGGAGTTCGGTCACCGTCTCGGCGTGCGTCTGGTAGGTGATCTTCGGCCGCATGAACGGCGGATCGGTGATAACGTCGTTATCGAGCGTGATCGACAGATCGACGAAACGGCGGCTCATGCGGCGTGCCCTCCCAGCGTATCGGCGAACCAGTCGGCGATATAATCGCGGCCATATGCCATGTTGTCCGCGCCGACATGCTCGACGCCGCCTTCGCGCGGGGTGAAGATCTTGAGTTCGCGTTGTGGCGAGTTGGTAAGCTGGTCATAAGCCTGATGCGCGTAATCGAGCGCGATCTGACGGTCCTTCTCGCCGTGGGTGACGAGGAACGGCACGGTGATCTTGTCCATCACGCCGTCCAGCGTCATCGCGGCGGACTTGATGTGGAAATCCTCCATGTCGGTCGCGCCGAACGCCCACATCACATGCGCCCAGTAATGCGGTACCGGGTTTTCGCCCTCGCGCCGCAACCGCTTCTGCTGGACCTCAGCCCAATTGTGGTTGGCGCCCCACACCGCACCGCTGGCGAAGCGCGGTTCGTATGCGACCGCGCGGGGCGCGAAATGCCCGCCGAGCGAAATGCCGGTCATGCCGATCTGTTTCGGGTCGACCTCAGTACGCCTTTCCAGCCAGTCGACCGCCTTCGATGCCCAATGCTCGCTGTGCGGATCGACAGGCAGATTCTGGAGGCGCAACGCCTCGCCGCTACCGGGCTGGTCGACGCACAGTGTCGAAATACCGCGCCGGGCGAGGGCATCGGGCAGCCAGGACCAGAACAGCAGCTCCTTGGAACTGTCGAGACCGTTGCAGTAGACCACCGCCGGCTGCGGGCCGTCACCGGGTGCACGCACCCACAAGGCAGGCATGGTGCCGGTGTCGAGCGGAATCTCGACGCGCTCGCGATTGAACTTGCCGAGGCCGGTCGCCTTGTCGAAGGTGGCGCGCGCCTTGGCATAGGTTTCTTGCCGGCCGGGATGGCCGTGGCCCTGCATGCGTTCGGCGGTGATGAGGTATAGCGCCGCACGGTCGAGCTTGGCGGCGGCGGAGAAACTGCGGCCGCGTGCCTCGTCCTCGTCGGCCAGGCCGATCAGCTTGTCGGCCATCGCCATCCACTGCGCCATGAACGCGGGCGTACCGGCATCCGCGCCCTTTGCCGCCGCATCGCGGATCGGCTGGCACATATCGACGATCTCGCCGACGCGCCCGCCGCTTTCCAGCGCGATCGCGACCGACAGGTTCCAGATGTAATTGGGGAAGAGGTCTAGCAGGGCCATCCGATCAGCGCCTCACACTGCGACCGGCTGGAACAGGCCGGCATCGGGCTTCGGATGCGGCATCGTCTGCGGGCCGCCGACGCCGGTGCCCCACTGGTCCATCGTGTGCGGTCCGGGCTGATGGACCTGATGTTCGTGGCTTTCGAAATCGACCTGCTCAAGCTCCGAGGTATATTCTACCGCGAAGCCGTTCGGCGTAGTGAAATAGCTGAACGTGTTGTTGCCGGCGGTGTGGCGACCCGGTCCCCATTTGATGTCCGTGCCGGCCTGCTTAAGCCGGTTAATGCCGCGCATCATGCAGTCCACCGACAGCATGTCGTAGGCGACATGGTTGAGGCAGGGCGGCCCCGGCAGGATCGCGAGCCGGTGATGCCATTCGTTGCAGCGCAGGAACGCCATGAAGTCACCCAGCCAGTCGCTCACCTTGAAGCCGAGCACATCGGTGAAGAAGCCCACCATCGCGCGGTGATCGGGCGAATGCAGCACGATATGGCTGATCTTCTGCGGTACCGCCTCCCACTTCACCAGCGCGCGGCCGGTGCCGCGCGCGACATCCGACGACACTTCGAACGGCAGGCCATCGGGGGAGAAGAAACGGAAGCCATAGCCGCCGCCGAGGCTGTCGAGCGACTTCGGCGCGAAGATGACCTTGCAGCCGGCCGCTTCGACCTTGGCGAACAGCGCGTCGACATCGGCGCGGCTGCCGGTGGCGAGCGCGATCACGTCGATACGGTTGGCGGCATCCTCACGCAGCCGCACGACATACATCTCGTCGCTACCCTCGGCGGCGAAGTAGGCCATGCCGTCCTGCTCGCTGACGAGTTTCAGGCCCCAGTCGTTGGCATAAAAGTCGCGCTCTGCGGCGAGATCGGCGACGCCATAGCCGACATAACGGATTTCGGTGACACGGCTCATCGGGATAGTCCTCAGATCGGTTCGGAAACTTTGGTGAACATCGCGCGGGTGGCGGATGCGTTTTCGACCAGCGGCGCGAGGCCGAGCTGGCCGAGGCAGATCGCGCGGCTGGATTCAACGATGTAGCGGCAGCGCTCGAAGCGGCGCGCGCGGAACGCGTCGAACGCGGCTCCGGGCTTATCGGCCCGGACGAGTTCCTCGGCGAGCACGATTGAATCTTCGATCGCCATGCCCGCACCCTGACCGAGATGCGGCGTGGTCGCGTGGATCGCATCGCCGAGCAGCACGACCCGGCCCTTGTGCCACGGGCCTTCCACGAACAGCCATTCGAGCGGCTTGTAGACGACCTCGTCATCCTCGACGATCTGATCGCGCAAGCGCTGAATGGCAGGGGCGGGTACACCGGCGAGCTTGTCGCGCATCACCGCCGCGATCCCCTCGCGGGGGTAGCGCGGGTTGCCGGGTTCGGGCGTGGTGACGTACATGTACATCAGCGCGTCAGACAGCGGCACGAGGCCGACGCCGGTCGGGCCTTCGAACACGCGCAGACCTTTGAGATCGGGCAAGCGCGGGAAGTTGTAGCGCCACACCGCTTGGCCCGTGAAATCGGGTGCGGGCGTATCTGGAAACAGTGTGGCGCGGGTCTGCGAATAGAGGCCGTCCGCGCCAATGACGAGATCGTAGCGGCCGGTGCTGCCATCGTTGAAGCGTACCGTAACGCCGTTACCGTCATCCTCTAGCGTCTCGGCGGTGATGCCGAGCCGCACCTCCGCGCCGGCGGCACGGGTGCGGTCGCCCAGCACCTTCTGAAGCGCGCGGCGGCCGATGCCGACGTTGGCGGGAAGCCCCTCGACCAGCCGGGGCGTCGGGATCTTGGCGACGATCTGCCCGGTCGGGATCGCGATCTCGACCTGATCGAAACCCCATCCGGCATGAAGATAATCCTCGATGAGCCCGAGTGCCGCCATCGCGCGCACGACATTGCCCTGCTGGATGATGCCGACGCCATAAACCGACCAGTTCGGATCGCGCTCGATCACCTTGACCGCCAAGCCTTTGCCGCGGAGCGCGATCGCTGCGGTCAGGCCGCCGATGCCGCCGCCGATGACCAGTGCTGAGGTTTCCGGTGCCAAGACGTGTCCTCTCTTGCGCGGCGCTTAATGGTCGCTGCCGTTACCGGCTTTAGGGCCGATATCCGCTTCTATGAAGGTGATTGTTTGGATGCTAAGCTATCCATTCAAATGATAGGTATGCGATGCGCTTTCGTGGACTCGACCTCAACCTACTCGCCACCTTCGCCGCGTTGATGGAGGAACGTAGCGTCTCGCGCGCGGCGACTCGGCTCAATCTCAGCCAGCCGGCGGTGAGCGCGGCGCTGGCCCGGCTGCGCAGCTATTTTGGCGACGAGTTGCTGGTGCTGGAGGGGCGGCGGATGTTCCCGACCGCTTTGGCCGAGACGCTGCTGGAGCCGGTGGTGGCGGTGTTGCGCTCAATCGACGGCATCGTCGACAGTTCGGCCACTTTCGACCCGGCGAGCGCCCGCCGTACCTTCCGTATCGCCGCATCCGACTATGTAATGATGGTGCTGATCCGGCCGCTGGCGGAGCAACTCGGCGGGGAGGCGCCGGGGCTGCGGCTATCGCTGGAACTGCCCAGCGAGCGCGCCGCGTTGCGGCTCGACGAGGGCAAGATCGACCTCATGGTCATCCCGGAGGAGTTCGCCTCGCAGCGCCACCCGCTCGACCTCGCCTTCGAGGACAGCCACGTCGTGGTCGGCGCGCGCGATCATCCTGCCTTGGCCGGGCCGATCAGCCGCGAGGATTTCTGCGCGCTGGAGCATGTCGCGGTGATGGTCGGAACCGACGTGCCCGCCGCCTTCGCCGATCGGCAACTGGAGCAGCTCGGCGTGTCGCGGCGCGTCGGCGTGACCGTGCCGAGTTTCGCTGCGGTGCCGTGGATGCTGGCGGGAACGGAGCGGATCGGGCTGATGCACGCGCGGCTGGCGAGATTGATGGCGGCGAGTCTGCCGATCACGACCAGCCCGATCCCGTTCAATTTCCCGCTGATGCGCGAGGTGCTGCAATACCACCGCGCGCGCGGTGGCGATCCCGGTCTCGCCTGGCTGCGCGGGCAGTTGCTCGCGGTAGCGAGACGCGAGGTCGGCTAGTCTTCCGGCGCGAACACCTGTCGCGGCAGCAGCATCGCGACGGCGGATACCCCGCCGAGCAGAAGCGCGATCAACAGCGCGGTCGGCGCAAAGGCGGTGGTGGCGCTGCCGGCGCGCAGCGAGGCGAAGAACAGACTGCCCACGCACGCGCTGCCGAGCGCGCCGCCGATCTGCTGCACGCCGTTGTGCATGCCGCCCGCCACGCCGGCATGGCCCCGATCGACCCGCGCGAGCGTGATCGGTCCGAGCGGCCCGGTCACGCAACCCATGCCGATGCCGGCGACGAACAATGCGCCAGCCAGCGGCAGCGGGGCAGGAGCGGTTTGCAAGATCGCCACCGCCAGCGCACCCGTGCCCGCTGCCATCACCAGCGCACCGCCGGCCGGCAACAAGCGCCCGAGACGCGGCAGTGCACGCGGTCCGATCGCGGCGACACCGGCCATCACACCGAACCCGAACGGCATGTGCAGCAGCGCGACCTGCAGTGGCGAATAGTGCAGGCCGCGTTGCAAGGTCATGCTCAGCGCCAGCAGCAGCCCGGTCGTCGCGGCGGAGAACAGCAACGTCATCGACAGGCCGAGCGCGAAGCTGCGGATGCGGAGCAGTTCCGGCGCGATCAACGCCGAGCCGAATCGCCGGGTACGCGCGACCGAGTGGCGCCAAAAAAGCGCCATCAGCGGCACGCACGAGGCGAGCAGCGCAACCGCCCGGAGCGGCCATCCCGCCGCTTCGCCGCTAATGAGCGGCACGAGCAGCGCCAGCAACGCGGCCGCCAGCAGCAGCGTACCCAACGGATCGAGCTTCAGCGGGTGCGGCGATCGTCCTTCCGGCAGCAGCCGCCAGCCGGCGACGAGCGCGGCGAGGCCGATCGGCCCGTTGATGAGGAAGATCAGCCTCCAGCCTAGCCCGCCGACATCGGACTGGATCAACAACCCGCCCAGCACCGGGCCGGCAATCGCGGCAAGCCCGCCGACCAGCCCGAACACCGCCATGCGCGAAACCCGTTCGAGCGGCGAGTACATCAACTGGATCAACGCGATCACCTGCGGCGCCATCATCGCCGCGCTCGCGCCCTGCACGGCGCGGCACAGCACCAGCGCAAACGGCGTCTCGGACGACCCGCACGCGACCGAGGATAGCGTGAAGCCGAACACCCCGATCAGGAATAGGCGGCGGTAGCCGTACAGATCCCCCAATCGCCCGCCCGCGACCAGCAGCACCGCGAAGGTGAGGAAATAGCCGGTCACCACCCATTGCGTCGCCGGCGCGCCGGCGTGCAGATTGGCCTGAATCGCAGGGAGGGCGGTGTTGACGATCGTCGTATCGACCAGATCCAGCACGAAGGCGAGCAACACGCACGCAAACGCCAGCCGGCGCCGCTCCGGCGTGAGCGCCTCGATGCCGGTTCCTAGGACCGGCTCCTCCCCTGTAACCCAGCTTGACATGGGTCCGAGCATAGCGGTAATCAGAAATAGAACAAGAGTTCGTATTTTGACCGTTACCACGACGGCCTGATAACAGGAGAGGGTTTTGGCACACGCGGCGAGCGACGAGCGGCAGCCGGGAATCGGGCAGGGATTGACGGTGATCGCGGCAGGCTTCCTGCCGATCCTCGCAATCGTCACGCTGTTCCCGGCCGTTCCTGCGATCATCGACCATTTTTCGGCGAACCCGAACGCGGGCTGGATGGTGCCGGCAATGGTGTCCGCTCCCGGCCTCGCGATCGCACTGCTTGCGCCGTTCGCCGGCATTTTGGTGGATCGTTTCGGACGGCGGAAGCTGCTGCTGATCTCGACCTTCTTCTACGCGTTCCTCGGCGCGATCCCGTTCCTGCTGAACGATCTTAACCTGATGTACGCCTCGCGCGTGGTGCTCGGCGTGACGGAGGCGGCGATCCTCACCACGCTCAACACGCTGATCGGCGATTACTGGGACGATGTGCCCCGGCGGCGCTGGCTGGCGTTGCAGGGTAGCGCCGGACCGTTGCTGGCGAGCGGCATGATCTTCGGTGCCGGCTACCTCACCGCGCTGCGCTGGAACGGCGTATTCCTCATCTACCTCGTCGCCTTCCCGATCTTTGTCGCGATGCTGGTGTTCATGTTCGAGCCACGCAACGACGCGACGCTGCGCCAGCGCCTCGCGATCGGTGCGGCGCCGGCGACCACGCGTTTCCCGTGGAAGACGACCGTAGAGATCGGTGCCGTCACACTGTTCACCGCCTTCCTCTACTACGTCTTCATTGTGAACGGCGGAATGGCCTTCCGTGAGGTCGGTATCCAATCGTCTGAGGATCTCGGCCGGATCACCGCGATTCCCAGCCTGTTCATCATCGCAGGGGCCGGCGTGTTCTGGCTGACCGGACGGCTGAGTTCGGGCGCGCAGCTCGCCATCGTGCTCGCGCTGCTCGGGCTCGGGCTCGCCACGATCGGCCGTGCTCCAAATTGGCAGGTGATGGTCGCCGGCCTCGCCGTTCAGCAGACCGGCGCCGGCATGGCCATCCCGACGCTGCTCGCCTGGGCGCAGAGCAAGCTGCCGTTCGAACATCGTGGGCGCGGCATGGGCGTGTGGACCGCGTGCTTCTTCTTCGGTCAGTTCCTCAGCCCGCTGCTCGTTAGCCTGATCCGCACCGCGACCGTGACGATGCAGGGCGCGTTCCTGTGCGCCGGTATCATCGGCGGCATCGGTGCGCTGGTCGCCATTGTCGGTGCGGTCCGCCGCGCCGCCTCCCATCCCCTTACTGCCGAGGTTTGAAGCCATGTCCAAGATCAAACGGGGCGTCAGCCTCTACAGTTTTCAGGAAGAACTGTTCCTCGGCCAGTTGGACGTTGAGGATTGCATCGCCTTCGCCGCCTCGATCGGCGCGACCGGCATCGAGCTGCTGCCCGAACAGAACATGCCGAGCTTCCCCAACGTGACCGACGCTGAGGTGGCATGGTGGCAGGAGACGGTGGCGAAGCACGGTTGCGAGCTGACCTGCTACGACATGTTCCTCGATACCAAGCGTCGCAAGGATCGCCTGATGAGCGACGACGAGCAGGTCGAATCGATCCGTCGCGATCTGGAACTGTGCAATCGCCTCGGCATCCGCAACATGCGCATCCTGGTGTTCGTGCGGCCCGATATCCTCGCGCGATGCGTGCCCTATGCCGAGGAACTCGACGTGCACATGGGAGTCGAGGTGCACGCGCCGTGGCATCTCGAACATGCCTGGATCCTGCGCACGATCGACACTGCCGACCAGCTCGGCACGAGACATCTCGGCATTCTACCCGACATGGGCATCTTCATGAAACACTATCCGCCGGCGTTTCGAGCCCGCTTCGAGCGGCAGGGCGCGCGGCCCGAGGTGGCGCAGTTCATCGTCGACCAGCACGAACAGAAGATCATGTCGGAATACACGATCTACGAAGTCGCGGTGAAGATGCAGGGCAACAAGGCCGAGGTTGCGATGGCCGAGACGCTGCGCCACGCGCCCTATGCCAACCCCAAGCGGCTCAAGGAATATGCCCCGTACTTCCGCCACATCCAGGCGAAGTTTTACGAGATGAACGCGGATGCGACCGATCCGTCGATCGCCTATGACGAGGTGATCCCGGTGCTGGCGGCGGCCGGCTGGGAAGGTACGCTGTCGAGCGAGTATGAGGGCAACCGCTGGATACAGGACGTGATGCCGGTCGACAGCCGCGAGCAGGTCCGTCGCCAGCACGCGATGTTCGAACGGTTGATCGGGGAGCAGGCATAATGTTCGACAAATATCTAATCGTGGACGACAGCGTGCGCGCCACCGCCGACGGTTTCGCATTTGAGGCAAAGCTCGGTTATTATCGCGGGCTTGGCCTGTCGATGATCGAGGATCTGGCCATTACGCTCGACGGCGAAGCGGTGCGGCGCGAGGCGATCCGCTTCGACGAGGGCGCGGGGCCGATCTCGCTGGCGGACATGGAGACCGCATACGATCGGCGCTGGAACTTCGGTGCCAAGGCCACGATCAGCGTGGTCGGGCAGGAGGCGCTTGCGCCGGGCGAACACCGCCTGACCCTCGCCGAACGGCTGCGCGTGTCCTACCTGCCGTTCCCGTCGATCAACACCGACGAGAAGACGGTGAGCGTCGCGGCATGACCACCTCACGCCGCGATCTGCTCGCGCTTGGTGCCGCCAGTACGATGCTACCGGCGGCGACGCTGGCAGCATCCGCAGCAAGGGCTCCGGAGCCGCGCTGGCGACCGGGTGTCGAAGGGCAGCGGCGTGCGGATCTCGGCGATGGACGCTATCTCAACCCGATCCTCGCCGGCGATCATCCCGATCCGTCGATCCTGAAAGACGGCGACGATTACTGGATGACGCATTCGTCGTTCGATGCCGCGCCCGGTCTGCTGATCTGGCACTCGCGCGATCTGGTGAACTGGACACCGGTCGGCCCGGCGCTGGCGCGGCCGCTCGGCACGGTGTTCGCGGTCGATCTCGTCAAGCATGACGGGCGGTATTACATCTACATCCCGTTCATGGCGGCGCCGTGGTCGAAGGGCCTCAAGAGCTTCGCCAACATCTACGTCATCCACGCGCCCTCGATGCACGGGCCGTGGAGCGAGCCGGTCGATCTCGGCATCGGCACGCTGATCGATCCCGGCCATGTCGTCGGCGAGGACGGGCGGCGTTATCTGTTCCTGTCGGGCATCAAGCGCGTGCGGCTGTCCGCCGACGGTCTCTCCACCGACGGGCCGATCGAGCAGGTCTATGACGGCTGGCACTATCCCGACAACTGGATCACCGAAGCCTATTCGCTAGAAGGGCCGAAGCTGTTCCGGCGTGGCGACTGGTTCTACCTCATCAGCGCGGTGGGTGGCACGAGCGGCCCGGCGACCGGGCATATGGTGATTGCGGCGCGCTCTAGGTCGGTCGACGGACCGTGGGAGAATTGCCCGAACAACCCGATCGTTCGCACCCGCGACGTTGCCGAGGCGTGGTGGTCGCGCGGCCATGCCACCGCCGTGGAGGGGCCGGGCGGCAAATGGTACATGGTCTATCACGGTTATGAGAACGGCTACCGTTCGCTCGGCCGGCAGACGCTGCTGGAGCCGATCGAGTGGACCGCCGATGGCTGGTTCCGCGCGACCGGCGGCGACCTGTCGCGCCCGCTGCCCAAGCCGGCGGGCACCGCGCTGCCGCATGGACTGGCCGGATCGGACGCCTTCACCGAGCCGAGCTTCGGCACGCGCTGGAGCTTCTACGCCGGCACCGCCGACGAGCTTCGCCGCGCGCGGGTCAGCGGCGGCGCGCTCACTCTTGCCGCCAAGGGGGCGGGTCCGCAGGATTGTTCACCGCTGACCCAACTCGTCGGCGATCGCGCTTATGAGATCAGCGTGCTGGTCGATGTCGAGGGCGGCGCGCAGGGTGGCCTGCTGCTGTTCTTCGACGACCGGCTGTTCCTCGGCATGGGCATCGACGGCACCGCGATGACGAGTTACCGCGGCGGCAAGGTCAGCTTCTGGCGCGAGCCGGCGCCCGCGGTGCGCACCATGCATCTCCGCATCGTCAACGACCGCCAGATCGTCACGTTCTACTACAGCACGGACGGCACCCACTGGACCCGCCACGGCGTGCGCAGCGAAGTGTCCGGCTACAACGCCAACACGGTCGACGATCTCGCCAGCCTGCGCCCCGCGTTGTTCGCGGCGGGCAAGGGGATGGTGCGGTTTCAGGATTTCCGCTACCGCGCGTTGCCATGATCGATAGGCGTTCATTGCTGTTGCTAGGTGGCGTGGGTATCGCGACGGCGGGTCGCGCAGTCGCGCGGTGGCGCAGGTCGCGCGGATGATCCCGCAGCGACCGAGCGCGCGCGTGATCGTCGACGATGACTTCGCCGGCGACCCCGACGGTCTTGCCGCGCTGGCGCATCAATTGCTCACGCCCAAGACCCGCGTGACGCTGGTGACGAGTTCCGCCGTCGATCCCAAGCTTGCCGATGCCGCGCTCGCAGGGCGCAGCGCGGCGGCCGGGCGCGGAACGGCTTTGGAGTTGATCCGCCGCGCTGCGGCTCGCGCCCGACATCGCCAAGCGGATGACGCTGATCTGGATCGCCGGCGGCGGGTACCCGGCGGTGGCTGAGAATATAACCTCGCGGTCGACACGGCGGCCGCGCGTTACGTTGTCGAGGAAAGCCGCGTGCCACGCTGGCAGGTGCCGCAGCCCGCCTACCGCCAGATGCAGGTGTCGATCGCCGCGCTGAGCGCCGATCTTCGCCCGATCTCGCCGTTCGCGCGCTGGCTGTACGAACAATTCACCACGCCACCGTCCTTCGTGACGCTCGGCGACACCTGGCCGCTCGGCAACAGTCCGCTGGTGCTGCTGTCGGCGATCTCGACGGAGAGCAGCCACTATGCCGATCTTCCAGCGCGGCGGATCGGTGACGATGGCCATTACGGGGAGGTCGTCCCCGGGCGGATGGTGCGGGTGTTCGACCAGCTCGACACCCGCCTCACCTTCAACGACTTCTACGCGCGGCTCCGCCTCAACGCGCGCTAGACCGCGTTGCGCCGTGCGATCGCGCCGAGGATCGCGGCGCTCGGCTTGGGCGTGCGTGCGAAGGTGGTGCGGTCGAGGCTGTGCAGGCCGAACTTCGGGCCGTAGCCGAACACCCATTCGAAATTGTCGATCAGCGACCAGTGCATATAGCCCCGCACCGGCACGCCATCGTCGATCGCGCGGGCGAGTTCGGTGAGCGCGGCGGGGATCAGCCGCTGGCGCGGGCCATCGTCGGCGGTGTTGATGCCGTGTTCGGTGACGATCACCGGCACCTTCGCCACCGAATAGGCATAGCGCACGGCACCGGCAAGCGAGGCGGGGTAGATCTCCTCACCGGCATCGTTGACCGGCGCGCCGGCCGGCACCGGCATCCGCCCGCGCGCATCCCACAGCGAGCGCGTGTAGTTCTGCACGCCGACGAAATCGCAGGTCCGCGCCGCCTCCAGCCACGGCAGATACAGTTTCGCGCGCATCGCATCGCGGATCGAATCGCGCCCCACCGCCTGATCGTCGATGATCGCGAGGCTGACCCCGACCGGCAGGTCGGGCCGCACATTTTTGATCGCGGCGCGCCCGGCGGCGTGCGCGGCGAGCATGTTGGCCTGCACCCGCGCCGGATCGGCGATCCACAGCGCGTTGCCGGGGTTGAACTGCGCCACGCCGTACGCGCGCGCCGCCGCCTCGCCCATCGCGCGGTCGGTCGCCATCAGCCGGTCGCCGATGCCCGGCGGCAGCACGATGCCGAGCAGCCCGCTGAGGTTCGGTTCGTTGAGCGTAGTGGCATAGCCGATGTCAGCGGCGAGGTGGCGGGCGGCCCGTTCGCAAAAGCGCGCGAACAGCGACGGTGACTGCGCATTGCTCCACCCGCCCGAGGCGGCGAACCAGCGCGGCGTGGTGAAATGATTGAACGTCACCAGCGGCGTCAGCCCGCGCGCGCGGCACCCGGCGATCATCGCCTTGTAATGGTCGAGCATCGCGATCGAGAACTGGCCCTCGACCGGCTCGATCCGCGCCCATTCCAGGCTGAAGCGATAGCTGTTGAGGCCCATGTTCCGCACCAGATCGAGATCGGTCGGCCACAGCGCGAAGCTGTTGGCGGCATCGCCCGATGGCTCGCTATACGCGGTCGGCGTGACATGCTCGACCGCCCACAGATCGCTGTTGACGTTGTTGCCCTCGACCTGATGCGCGGCGGTGGCGGCGCCCCACAGGAAGCCTTTTGGGAACCGCGCATCGCCCGGCTTGGCAGCAAGGGCAGAGGCAGCGAGCGCAGGGGCGGCGATGGCGGCGGCGCCGGCGGCGATCAGGGTGCGGCGGTGGATCGTGGCGGTCATGTCAAATCCCCATCAAACGCGCGTTGAGCGCACGGTCGGCGCCCCCTGCTGCAAAGTCGTCGAACGCGCGTTCGGTTACGCAGATGATATGGTCGGCGATGAACGGCGCACCCTCGGCCGCGCCCTGTTCGGGGTGTTTCAGCGCGCATTCCCATTCGAGCACCGCCCAGCCGGGGAAATCATATTGCGCCATCTTCGAGAAGATTGCCTTGAAATCGACCTGCCCGTCACCGAGCGAGCGGAACCGCCCCGGTCGGTCGACCCAGCTCTGGTAACCGCCGTATACGCCCGATCGCCCGCTCGGCGTGAACTCCGCATCCTTGACGTGGAAGCACTTCACCCGCGCGTTATAGATGTCGAGGAATGCCAGATAGTCGAGCTGTTGCAGCACGAAATGGCTGGGATCGTACAGCATATTGGCGCGGGCATGGCCGCCGACTCGGTCGAGGAACATCTCGAACGTCACGCCGTCATGCAGATCCTCGCCGGGATGGATTTCGAAGGCGAGATCGACGCCGTTGTCCTCGAACCTGTCGAGGATCGGCCGCCAGCGCCGCGCCAGTTCGTCGAACGCATCCTCGACCAGCCCCGCCGGGCGCTGCGGCCACGGATAGAAATACGGCCAGGCCAGTGCGCCCGAAAACGTCGCGTGCGCGGCGAGGCCAAGGTTGCGGCTGGCGCGCGCAGCCAGCCCGAGTTGCTCGACCGCCCAGCGTTGCCGCGTCGCCGGATCGCCGCGCACATGCGGTGCGGCGAACGCATCGAACTGCGCGTCATAGGCAGGGTGCACCGCGACGAGCTGCCCTTGCAGATGCGTCGATAATTCGGTGATGACGAGACCACGTTCCGCCAGGCGACCGGCGATGTCGTCGCAGTAATCCTTGCTGTCGGCCGCTGCCGCGAGATCGAACAGCCGCGCGTCCCAACTCGGAATCTGCACGCCCTTGTAGCCGAGCCCGGCCGCCCAGTCCGCGATCCCGTCGAGGCTGTCGAACGGTGCAGCGTCACCGGCGAACTGCGCGAGAAAGATGCCTGGGCCTTTGATGGTGCGCATGGGTTTGCGTCTCCTAAACGATGAGGTCGACCCAGCCGGCATCGTCGCGGCTGGCGGTGACCGCGGTGGTGATGAACGCCATGCCGCGCACGCCGTCGATAATGCCTGGCACCAGCGAACCGGGCTCACCGCGCAACTGCCGCGCGAAATCGCGGTACAGGTTGGCGAATGCCTCCAAATAGCCCTCCGGGTGACCGCCCGGCGTGCGGCTCGCCGCCTTCGCCGCCGGCCCCAGGGCAGCATCGCCGGCCTGCACGATCTCCGTGCGGCCGTCGAGGTGATGCAGCGTCAGCCGGTTCGGGTCTTCCTGGCGCCAGTCGAGCGCCCCCGCATCGCCGTAAACCCGCAGCCGCAGGCCGTTGCGTTCGCCCAGCATGATCTGCGAGGCGAGCAGGCACCCGCGCGCACCGCCCTCGAAGCGTAACAGCACCTGGCAATCGTCGTCGAGCGTGCGGCCCGCCACCACCGTGCCGAGATCGGCCAGCAGCCGCGTCACCCGCTGCCCGGTCACGAACTCGGCGAGGTGAAAGGCGTGGCTGCCGATGTCGGCGATGCAGCCGCCCAGCCCGGCGCGGGTCGGGTCGAGCCGCCATTCCGCCTGCTTGCCGGTCGCCGCTTCGGCGAGCCAGCCTTGCGGATATTCGACCATTACCTTGCGGATCGTGCCAAGCGCCCCCGCCGCGACACGCGTCCGTGCCTCTCGCACCAGCGGGTAGCCCGAATAGGTGTAGGTCAGGCCGTAAGGCACGGCGGCCTGTGCGACATCCTCGACCAGCGCCTGCGCCTCGGCGAGCGTAGCGGTGGCGGGCTTGTCGCTCAACACCGGCAGCCCCGCCGCCAGCGCGGCACGCGCCGCCGGCAGATGATGGTGGTTGGGCGAGGTGATCGCGACGAAATCGGCACCGTCCTCGCGGCCGCGTTCACCCGCCAGCATCGCATCCACTGACGCGTAGGCGCGGGCGGGGTCGATCCGGTAGTGCCGCCCGGCCTCCGCCGACCGCGCCGCGTCGCTACTGAACGCGCCCGCGACCAGCTCGATCTCCCGGTCGAGTTCGGCGGCGATGCGGTGCACCGGCCCGATGAAGGAACCGGGACCACCGCCCACCATCGCCATCCGCAATCGTCGCATGTCGCCTCTCCCGCGATGCCGTTTTACAATCCCACGCCAGAAAGGCATTGCACAAAGCAGAATTATGGTTCTAGTTATGGCACGGCACTGAAGCACGAATGGTGCGGGGAGGACAAGATGCGTTTTTCAGTCTTTTTGAACGGTCGCTCGATGGCGCCCGACGAGGATCGCGCGCTGATCCGCAATCTCGAAGCACACGCGCTGTACGCGGCCGAACGCGGTTTCGAGGCAATCTTCATGCCGGACCATCATTTTAACGGCTATATGCCGATCGCCAGCGACAGCTACATGTTCGCGGCGTACCTCGCCGCCAAGCTGCCACACATGCATTTCGGCTTCTCGGTGACGTCGGTGCCGCTCCACCACCCGGTGCGCTTTGTCGAGCGGATCAACATTCTCGACCAGTTGACCGACGGCAAGCTGCTGGTCGGCATCGGCTCAGGCACCACGCCCGAGGAGATGATCGGCTTCGGCGTCACGTACAAGGAAGCGTCGGCAGTTTCCGAGCGCAACCTCGCAATCGCCGAACAGCTGTGGGCGAAGCAGATGGAGGATCCGGCGGTCGAGATCGACAACGGCCCGCACAAGGGCCGCGTTCTGCAACGCATTGCGCCGGCTGCGTACACGCCCGGCCACGCGCGGTTGATGCCGGTGGCGATGAAGGAAACCAGCGCACGCCGCGCCGCGGAGAACGGCTGGCCCGCGTTCATCCCCGCCTTCACGCCGCCCAAGATCGGCGGCACTGCGCCGATGGAGCATGTCAGCAAATACTTCAAAATCTACCGCGACATGCTGGAGGCCGCCGGCCATTCCGCCGACGTGGTGCGCGATGCGCTGTCGTGGTCGACGCACACCTACCAGCTCGTTCACGTCGCCGAAACCGACGAGCAGGCGCGCGACGAGATGATGACGATCCTGCGCGCCTATCAGGACGCGGTCGAGCGCGAGGCCGCGTTCAACGCGCAGGCCGAGAGCGACGGCGCCAACAAGAAGACCGACCGCACGCCCGATGCGCTGACCGAGGACTGGATCGGCACCTGGTGCCTGTACGGTTCGCCCGAGACGGTGGTCGAACATCTGCGGCCCTATGCGGAGCTGGGCATCGGCAACATCCTGTGCGGCACGCTTACCGGGCCGTTGACCGACGAACGGTTGCGGCTCGGCAACCAGACGGTCGATCTGCTCTCCACGCGGGTGATGCCCGAACTGCGCGGGGGTGCGTAATGGCGAAGCGGGTGGTCGGCATCGGCGGCACGCTGCGCAGCGGATCGTCGAGCGAATTGCTGGTGCGCGCCGTGCTCGCCGCCTGCGCGCGGCGCGGCGCGGAGACGCGGATGTTCGATGGCCCCGCGCTGGCCGCGCTGCCGCACTTCAACGCGGAAAGCCCGGAGCGCAATGATGCCGAACGCGCGCTGGTCGAGGCGGTGCGGGCTGCGGATGCGATCGTGATCGGCTCGCCCGGCTATCACGGCGGCGTGTCGGGGCTGGTCAAGAACGCGATCGACCTGCTTGAGGATATTCGCGGCGATGCACGGCCCTATTTCGATGGCCGTCCGGTCGGGCTGATCGTCTCGGCGGCGGGCTGGCAGGCGGGCGGGGTAACGCTCGCCGCTTTGCGCGGCATCGTCCACGCGATGCGCGGCTGGCCGACGCCAGCGGGGATCGCGATCAACTCTGTCGAGCAGAAGCCGTTCGCGGCGAATGGATCGGTCGCCGACGCAGGCGTCGCCGCGCAGATCGAACTTCAGGCCGCGCACCTGATGGCCTTTGCACTGGAGACGGCGGCATGAACGCACCCGACATCACCACGCTGCCGCTGGACGAACAGGCATTGTTCACCGCTGGCGCATCGATGTGGTCGACGCACGAAGTGCCCGCCCTTGGCGTGCGATCGATCACCATGGCGGATGGCCCGATGGGGATCGCCAGCGGCCGCGTGGACGAGCGCGACGTATCGCTGCTGACGCCATGCCCAATTGCGCTCGGCGCGAGCTGGGATCTCGGCCTGATCGCGCGGGTTGGCGCGCTGGTCGGCGGCGATGCGGTGGCGCGCGGCGTGCAGGCAGTGCTCGCGCCCAACGTCAACCTCGCGCGCAGTCCGCTCGCCGGCCGTGCCTTCGAATATTTCTCGGAAGACCCGATGCTCACCGGCGTGGCGGGCGCGGCCTGGGCGACTGGGCTGCAGTCCACCGGCGTAGCCTCGGTGACCAAGCATCTCGTCTGCAACGATAGCGAAACCCAGCGCGACACGATTGACATCGTGGTGGACGAGCGGGCCTTGCGCGAAGTGTATCTGCTGCCGTTTGAATATGCCGCGGCGGCGGGCGCTGGCGGGATGCTGACCGCGTACAACCGCGTCAACGGATCGTGGTGCGCCGAGCAGCACCATGTCATCACCGACATCGTGAAAGGCGAGTGGGGCTTTGCCGGCGTCCTGATGAGCGACTGGTTCGGCACGCACACCACCGCGCCGACGCTCAACGCCGGCCTCGATCTTGAGATGCCCGGCCCTGCGCGCTTCCTCGGCGCGCACGCCGATGCCGCGGTCGCGAGTGGCGACGTGCCGCGGGCGCGCGTAGCCGATGCCGCGGCGCGCGTAGCCACCTTCGCGGCGCGGTTTGCCTCCGCCGGAGATACGACCGATGTCGAAGATGCCGAGGCTCTGCTCGTCGAGGCCGCAGCGGCCGGCTTCGTGCTGCTGCGCAACGATGACGATCTTCTGCCGCTCGATCCTGCCCGCGCCGGCACGATCGCGGTGATCGGCCCCAACGCCGCTGCACCGTGCTACCAGGGCGGCACCTTCGCCAAGATCGCGGTCAAGCCCGACGCGCTGCGCCCACTTGACGCGATCCACGCGCGCTTCGCTGGTGCGACGATCCTCTACGAACCCGGCGTTGATCCGCAGCCGCGCTTGCCCGCCATGCCGGTGACACCGGCGCGCGACCTCGGCGACGGCGCCGTCGGCATGACGCTCGACTATTTCGACGACGACAGCTTCACCGGCACGCCGCGCCACAGCGAAACCCGCGCGACCAATTCGCTGGTTTGGTTCGTCGGCGTACACGATCAGGGCGCGTGGGATCGCCCCGCCGGCATCCGCGCATCTGGCTGGTATCGCCCCGAGAGAGATGGCGAGCATATCTTCTACCTCGGCGCGACCGGCGCGGTGCGTATGCGCGTCGATGGCGGCGAGGTGCTGCGCCATGACGAGACCGTCGCCGCGTCCGATGTGATGGGGCGCCTCAAGAGTGGCGAGGCCGACAGTGTCGCCGTCACGCTCGAAGCCGGCCGATCCGTGCTGGTCGAGGTGGAGTTCCGCCATCAGCCCGCCCGCGTGCAAGGACTGTGGTTCGGCGTACGCGTGCCAATAACGCCCGAGGAGATGCTGGTGCGCGCCGTGGCGGCGGCGGAAGCGGCGGACACCGTGTTCCTGATCCTCGGCGAAACCTCCGACGCCAGCGTCGAGAGCAAGGATCGTGCCGACACCCGACTGCCGGAAGCGCAGCTCGCGCTCGCCCACGCGGTGCTTGCGGCCAATCCGCGCGTGGTGATCGTCACCAACGTCGGCCACGCGTTCGACGCCACCTTCGCCGAGACCGCGCCCGCTTTTCTGGTGGCATGGTATCCCGGTCAGGAGTTCGGCCGCGCGCTTGCCGAGGTTCTCGCTGGCGACCGCGAGCCGGGCGGGCGCTTGCCGGTAACCCTCGCGCGCGATGAGGCTGACTACCCCGCACTGGCGCTGGCACCGGATGCGTCCGGCAAGCTCGTCTACGAGGACGGTGTTCGCATCGGCTATCGCGGACTCGCGATGCGCGGCATCGCCCCGCTGCACGGGTTCGGCAGCGGCTTCGGTTATACGCGCTTCACGCTTGATGCAGCACGGATCGGCGATTTTGTCGTTCACGCGTGCGTGACCAATCGCTCGGCACGCGCCGGTCATGTCGTCGTGCAGGTCTATCGCCACAGCCCCGAATTCGCATTGGTCGGGTTCGCCAAGGCATTTTTGGCGGGGGAAGCCACTGGGAACGTGGAAGTCGCGCTGGAGCCCCGCGCTCTCCGCAGTTGGGCTGATGGTTGGCAGAGCCTGACAAACATTGGGTTGTCGGTAGGCTTTGCGGCGGATGATCTACCGATCAGATTGCTTTTCGACCCGGTCAGGGCGTAGTCCCGCCAACCATATGCTATAATCGCATCGGGCAAGCCGAGCCGGAAGGGCGGGGTGGAGCGTAGTGGTATAGGTCAACCCGGCCGTCTGCGCGACCTCCCCCGCGTCAGGCTGCACGTCGTCGATCAGCCGGTAAACTTATAGGTCGGCAGTTGTACCGTAACGTCGTTGCCACTGGGCTTGAGCAGAGCAGATACCTTGAAGCGGTAGGTCGCTCTCCATGTGAATTCTGCACCACCTTTGAGCGACCATCGCGCAGTGATGCGGCTCGTCGATGACGGGGTTCAATTTGATCGGCGTGGCGTCGGAAATTCGTTTTGATCCCGGACAGGATTGCGTGCCGATCTAGTCGAATTCTCTGCGGCTACATGCATCCCCTGGATCAGGGGATGCATGTAGCCCGAACCCGTCAGCTGCAACGGCAGATCTAAGATAAAAGCGGTCCAGTTTTTCGGTGGCAGAGCACTGACCCAACCATTGGCGTGCCTAGAACTCGGCTTTCCCAATTCCCAGTCTTAACCCGGAAAGACCGAAGCCGGCCCTATCTCAGTCGGCCAATGAGATCAGAGGAGCAAACGCTGAACGTCGGCATTTGACAGATACCGCCGTTTAGAAGCCGGTTCGGAATGGCGGCTTGATCCCAAATTTCGCCGTTTAGCATTGGGAGCGGCTTGGGCCTTCGAACCCAATCCAAAACCTAAATGAATCGCAGAAGTCGGGGAACCGGGATGGCGGCCTGAACGACCGGGATTGGGTCTCGCCTGCCGTGAATGGTAGAGCCGATCACCTTTGATAACGGCTTGGCAGGCGGTCCGATAGTACTTGAAGCGATCGGCAGCCGCGCCAAGTTCATGACCGTCTTCACGTCGCGACTTCAGTATATGATCATTCACGGTTGCGATGTGCCGGCGGGCGGTACACGATCAGGCGATGATAAGCCTTATCGCCCTCGCTCTCGCTATGCCGCCCGTTGTAACGGTTGGGCCAATGGTGCAGCCCGGCACTTGGCAGGTAAAGTCGAAACTCATAGTCCTTACGATACCAGGTGTGCCCAGCTTCTTTGTTCGCATGGCACGTGGGAAAACCAAGGTCGAGCGCAAACAGATTTCGGCGGGTCAGGGCATCGAAGCGCTGCTCGCGCCGGACCCAAAGGCGCAATGCCGGATCGAAAGCCAGACCGTTGCAAACGGGCGCTACACGCAAACGCTAACCTGCCCGCAGAAGAAGGGCACGCCAATGCGTGTTGTCCGCGTAGGAAGCTATGACACTACCGGCTTTGTTGGGCAGGCGATCGTCACCGGCAGCGCGCCTAAAGGAGCGCTTCGCATTGTCCTGGACCAGCGGGCGATCCGTGCTGGCGCTTAGCCGCGGCAGTCACCACCGCTAATCCGATAAAGGCTGCCAAAATAAGACCGCGATTGTTCCTCTTGGCGCCCTTAAGTAGATAGCGACATGAACGAGTAGCAGGAGTTTGAGGAAGTCGAAGGGCGGGCTGAGAGGCTGTTAATGGCTCCAAACGCCCGCCGTTCGCCAAGTCGAGGTCGTCAGGTTAGAAGGAACTGAGATCGGGGCGAGAAGGGCACCACCGTCATAGCCGAGCATTTTCCCCTGACGCTTATGGCCTCCTCATCCTAGCGCCTGAGATCGCTCTTGCCAGTGGATGGCTCGGGAGTGAAAGTGTCGTCGGTCGCGCAGCCATCCGTGACCTGCTGATCAAGGCCGCTCGTTTCAACGAACAGGAACGGCAGAGGCTCACTATCCATCTGCCTAGCAGAGCAATCACGCTCCGACTGGACGAAATTGAACGGCATTGCGGAGCGTAATACGTCCCCGCACAGGCCGATGAACGAACGGCCGTTTCTGGATGGTGCTCCTAGTTGCCTGAACGTCCTCTTTTGGGTCGTGCCTGCCGGTCGACGCCGGGACTGGCAATGTCGATTCGCACGGTCTCATGACAGACGTCGAAGCCGCGCTCGAACAGCAGATCCTCGACGTTCCGCAAGCTGAGCGGGAAGCGCACGTACATTAGCACCACCAGCCAAATAACCTCCGGTGAGAGTTGAAGGGGATGGCGCAATCTGGCGGCGCTCTGTCAGCGCTGCTACATGATCCATGATGCGGCTGAGCATCGTCGGAGACGATGGCTGAACGCCTTCCATCGCCGCGCCTGGCATTACCTGTTCGCGTCGTTTGAAGCGCGTTCGGCCCTAGTGGTAGAGGGTGTGCCACGTGGCAAACCTGCCCGGGAATTGAACACGCAAACCGCCGAACCTGCATGAACAGTGGCCTTCGTGGCTTCGGGGTGCTGGGGGGGGCAACTCCTGCAGGCTGGCTAATTATCGGTGTCCTCTTTTTGGCTCTGGCGCTTCGCTTCGCGAGCGTCCTTTTTGTGGAGGGATTGCCTATGATTACACGTTCAAAATCTCGCGCTCGCAAGACGCACAAGGTCAAGAACACCAACCTGAACCCAGTAACTAACGTGATGAAGCTCTGCTCTGTTTGTTTTGAGACCGTCTGGGCACTGATCGTTGGCTGGTCTGCTGGTGCGGCCGGCCTCGCACCATCGGCGCAGTTGCGCCGACGTCACCAGTAGGGGGCGGAAGAGCGATCTTCCGCCCTTTGCACATCTAAGCATGGTCGGCGCTAGAAGGTGAGCTGCCGCTCCGACAGGATAGCGGCCGTATCATCGACCAATCCCCCCTCATCGTTTTTCCTGACACAAACGTCTTCATCCAGGGACGCGCGCTCAAGGATCAGCCCTGGGGAGAATTGGGCCGCGACGACATTGACGTCGTGCTTTGCGGGCCAGTGATCCGCGAGCTTGATCGACTGGAAAAACCGGCCCGGGAGAGTTGGGAAGGTTGCGCGCTCGGTCAGCACGAAGGTGCGCGAGCTGATGGCGACCAAAGCCCTGGGGGAGCTGCTACGCGAAACCGGGCCCAGGGTCATGCTGCGTCTCGCGCCCGGCGCGCCGAACCAAGCCAAGATGCGCGAGGAAATCGACCTTACCCATGACGATCAGGCTATCATGAATCAGGCGCTCGCAAGCCTAGATAAGGGGTATGATGTCGTCCTCCTGACCGACGATAATTTCGCGGCAGTGACGGCAGAGCATTTCGGGCTGCCGGTGCGGGTGTTGCCCACTCACTGGCTGAAAGAGCCCGAGGCTGATGACAGCGTAAAGGAGCTTGCCCGCAAGGACGCCGAGATTGCTCGGCTGAAGGCAGCAGAGCCGATGCTTCAGCTTCGCTTTACTGATCAAGCTGGCACTAAGATTGAGCGTCTCGACGTGACAATGAAGCGCTATCTTTCGGTTCCATCTGATAAAGTCGATCGGCTTGTGGAGCGGGTTACCGCGCTTGCCCCGATGGCCGAGCTGACGCCCACGCAACTGAAGGAAGCTTCCAAGCCACAAAGCCCGGGCAAGGGGTTCGACATCTCAAGCATCGCCTACCCTGATGATAGCATGATGCCTCTGACCCAGATCGCTATCGATAAGTATGAGGATGACTATCGGAAATGGGTGTCGGGCGTTCGTTCAAATATCGCCGGGTTCCATGCGGAATGGAACCGCCGACGCGACTGGCCGCAGGCAGTTTTCTGCGTGCAGAACACGGGCTCACGGCCCGCTGCGGACGTGCTTGTTGAGATGAACGCTTCAGGTAGTTGTAAGCTGAGCGGGTTAGCGAAGGGCAACAGCGAGCGCCGCGACAAAGGCGCGCGATGGCTGGAGCTAGCGTTCCCTCCCGAACCGCCGCGCCGTAGATCCCGGGCCGAAATCCTCATGGCAACAGGATTATTCGATCGTGATCCGCTCGCAAGCCTGCTGCGCGCGCCCGTCTTCTCCTCGATAGCAAATTTGCGGCGGGACGATGATGCTTTTTATTGGCGTGACGGCAAATCCGATGCTGTTCCGACGATGGCGCTTGAATGCAAGACTTGGCGTCATGGACGAGAGGAAGAGGATGGAGCGCTTCCGATCAGCCAAGCAGCGGCGACAGATCATCATCGTCACGCATAACGCCAACCTGATCGTCAACACCGACGCCGATCAGGTTATAGTGGCGACCTGTGGACCGCACCGCCCGGGGCAACTGCCCGAAATACGCTACTTGGCGGGCGGTTTGGAAGATTTAACCATCCGAGAAAGCGTGTGCAACATCCTTGAAGGCGGTGAGGAAGCCTTCAAGGAGCGCGCCAAACGGCTGCGAGTGGACTTGTAGCAGCAGATCGCAATCGCAGCCACTTACCAGAGCTTGCGACTCACCATCGAGCCGGCAGGAACCTGGGTATAGCCATATTCTCGCTTGAAGGTCGGCGAAGCGCCGCCCGAAAGGCTGTCATTGGCTTACATGAATGTACGGCAGATTTCGGGAGGCCCGCCGAGCGGTCTGAACGACTGCAACTGGATCATTTACGCATGGGGTGCCGGCAGCGATCTTCCAGGATTGCTGCCGACCCTCGGGCTCCTAATCGAGCGTGCCTGTCAGCATCAGACGGCGAACATCCTCCGCTGTCTGATTGACCGCCCCCAGTCGCTCGATGAGTTGCGCCGGCCGACTTCCCCTCAGGCCCGCAAGCGTCAACCCCTTGTCGCGGACGTAGGTGTACATCCCGCTGACCGCGAAGGCGGTGACATGGCCAATACGCTGCTTCTGCTCGTCGATCGTGCGGGCGAACTCGTTGGAGGCGAAGAAGCGCCGCCGGGTGAGCGGCGTGGCGAAGGTCAGGTCCAGGACCGCCAAGCGTTCGCGTTCTGGCGGGACGGTGTGGGCCACGTCCGGCGCGGGCGGTGCGGGAGCGGCATTGTCATAGGCTTCCGGCAGGTGCAGCCGAACGCGCAGTAGCGCCGGGTCGGTCGCGAGCGTCTCGGCGAAGGACGCCATGAAGGCCGCGAACGCTTCCGGATTTTTCGCTCCCGGACCGAAATGCACGTGCATCCTGTCGAGCGCGTCGTTGCCGTTGGGGCTCGGGTCTGCAATCCGATCCACCAGCGTCCGCGAGCCTTGTGGAAGCGCATAGGCGACCGTTGCGGCGAACATATTCTGTTCGTCGGAGAACAGGATGGTGGACGCCTCGTTGAAGACGGCTTGATCGGCAGCGTCGGCGAAGCCGATCTCCACCCCGCCATCAAGTACATAGTTGGGGAACGGCACGATTCCCTCCTGCGCAGGCCAGAGGTGCGCATCCTGTTCGCGGTCGAGATGATACTGGACGTACCAGGCCAGCCCCGGCACCCGCGAGCAAAGCGGGCCATGGACGTCGCGCCAGTAGGTCGCGAATACCTCGTGTGGAACCTGGGGGCGCTTCAGGACGGTCGTGTAAGTGTTAATCGCGATGGCGGCGTCGCGATCTGCGTAGTTGGCGTCGGGGCGATGTTCATGGGTCATGGCAGGTCTCGTGTCTGTCGGGTCAGGGGATCAGGCGATCGGCGCGCAACTGCTCGAACAGCGCAAAGAACGCGTCGTCGGTGGGTTGGTAGCCCGTGAAGCCGAGCCGGCGGCTCTTTGACATGTCGGTCACCACTTCGATCGGCCGGCCGAGATCGGCATCGGTGTGCCACGGCGATGCGAGCCGGGTGAGGTCGGGTTCGACCAGCGCGTCCCGCTCGGCGATGCGGCGCCACAACTCTGCGTCGTCCTCCATTTGCTGCTCGAGCGACTGCGGCGTGCCTTCGAATGGCCCTGCCTCCA
Source organism: Sphingomonas sp. GC_Shp_3 (assembly GCF_026540945.1). Classification (NCBI taxonomy): domain Bacteria; kingdom Pseudomonadati; phylum Pseudomonadota; class Alphaproteobacteria; order Sphingomonadales; family Sphingomonadaceae; genus Sphingomonas; species Sphingomonas sp. GC_Shp_3. The sequence goes on along the minus strand of NZ_JALNUT010000005.1, from coordinate 1,347 downwards.
ACCCAAACCATTCGGCGATGCGGTCCCACATCCACTGCCAGCGGAAGACGTCGCCGTTGACGATGTTGAACGCCTGATCGTGCGCCGCTTCGGTTTCTGCGGCCCATAGAAGCTGCCGGGCGAGCTGTCCGGCATCGGTCATGTCGGTGAGCCCCGACCATTGCGCAGCCGAGCCGGGAAAGGCGAACGGGCGGCCGGTCTCGCGGCAGAGGGTGGCATAGACAGCGAGGGTTGTCCCCATGTTCATCGCGTTGCCTACCGCCTTGCCGATCACGGTATGCGGACGGTGAACGCTCCAAGTGAAGCCGTCGCGCTCGGCGGCCGCGAACACCTCGTCCTCCTGCGCATAATAGAAGTTCTCGATGTCGAGTCGGCCCTGTTCCTCCCGGAACGGCGTCTGCGGCAGCGTGCCCTTACCATAGGCTTCGAACGGTCCGAGATAATGCTTGAGCCCGGTGACGAGCGCAACGTGTCTCGGACCCGTCGGCTTAGGCAATCCGTCGAGGAGGTTGCGCACCATCGCCGCATTAACACGGATGTTCTCGGCCTCACTGTCCTGACGCAGCGAGGTTGTGATGAACACCGCGTCGGGTTCGATGCCGGAAAGCGCCGTCTTCGTCGCCTCGGCATCCTGCAGATCGGCCGCGACCTGATGCACGTTCGCCTGTTTGGTCGGCCGGCGGGCAAGTCCGTGCACCCTCCATCCCTGCTCGACAAGAAGCGCTGCGGTTGCGCTGCCGACGATACCGCTCGCGCCCACTACCAATGCCGTCTTCGTCATACTGATCTTTCTCTTGATCTTGAGCATGCAGAGCTAGGCAGCGTCGCGGCCGGGTTCTAGACGGCACCAAACAGGGTGCCAGGCACCAAGAGGTAACCACCTATGCAGCCGGGATCGATCGAGGATGAGTGGCGCGAGGACTGCGCACCGCGGCGCTTGCTGGCGCTGTTCGCGACCAAGTGGACAAGCATGGTCCTGCATACGCTACACGTGCGTCACCAAAGCGCATGCCGGACTGGCGCGCTACAGCGTAGCCTGCCCGGCGGATCCAAGAAGATGCTGATTTAAACGCTGCGCGAGATGGAGGAGGTGGGGCTCGTCACTCGCCATGTGCAGAGCGCGATCCCACCGGCGGTCGAGTACCGGCTGACGCCGCTCGGGGAGCACTTTGTGGAGCCCGTAGAGTTGCTCTGCGCCTGGGGACGCGACGATGCAGACGCGCTGGACCAGCTGGCAGCAGATCAACGGCTAGGCGTTCTTGATAACCGGGCTGCGATCGCGTTGTGATAAAGATGAACGAGCGTCCGGTTTAGGGAGGATCCTAAGGCATCGCGAATGTCTGGATA
>NZ_JALNUT010000004.1:0-234449 GCF_026540945.1 Sphingomonas sp. GC_Shp_3 | reverse complement strand
CGCGGGCCACCATCCGGTCCGCCCGGCCGCCGGCCGCCCGGCGGGAACAGCCCTGCCAGCGGGTTCGGCCCCTTGCCGGCACGAAATGCCTCGAACGCCTTCTGGATGTGCGACTTCAGTCTGATCGAGAAGTTCACGCCGTAACGCAGTTCGGAGCGGCTCGATTCCGCGAAGTTGATCGGCCTCGAATCGACCTGGAGCAGATCGCCATCGGCATCGCGCATGAAACGCTGCGGGAAGACGCTTTCGATCGCCGCCGTCGCACCGGGGAAGGCGGCGACCGGGTTTTCGGTGCGAACGTCGATATAGTTGGCGATGAAGCTGATGTCCTTCGACGCCCAGGGCTTCAGCGTTCCCTCCAGCTTCTTGGTATGGCTGGTGCTGCTGATAAGCGCACGGTTGCCGCCGCTGATCGAGGTGACGATCGCGTTGGTGCCGGTGACGTAATCGAACACCCGCACGTTGGGCGTCACGATGGTCGGGTTGCCGAGCTGCTGCGCGCTCGGCGCGTCGTCGCGATCGGTGGCGGAGGCGAGGATGCGCAAGGCGGGGATCGGCGCCCAGTTCACACCGTAGCCGATCGTCGTCAGCGTGCCGAAGTCCGACAGGTGATCTACCGCGATGTTGAGGTTGGCCGACAGCGTGCCGATCGCGCCGAGCACATGCCGCGCGCGGCTGGTGAGCGGCAGATCGAGGTTGATCTGGCCGTTGACGATATCGCGCTGGACGTTGCCGACCTGCTCGATATTCGCGCGGTACGATCGGCTGTCGAAACTGTTGGTCTGCGCACCGACGCGGATCGCGGTGGAGATCGCCCCTGCCGGCAGCTTGAACAACTGCCCGCTGAACAACGCGTCCGCGCCGCCGGTCTGCGATGTCGAATAGCCGCGATTGACCGGCAGCCCGGTGAACTGCCCGGCGAGCGGCCCGTACGGGTTGGCGGTCCGGTCGCCCGCGTTGAGCCGCGTCTGGAACGCCGAGGTATCGACACCGAGGTCGGTAAACGTCTCGCTGTCGGTGCGGTCGTAATTGCCGGTGACCGACCATTGCCACTTGGCGAGCGTACCGTTCAGCGTGGTGCCGAAATGGGTAACGACGCTCGAATTCTGCTGGCGGAGCGGGATGTAGCCGTCGCCGAGCGCACGGTTCACCACCACGGCTTGCGAAAACGGCGAGAAGGGATTGCCGGCGGGCAGCGTCAACTGCGCGGTCGGCAGACCGACCAGGCCCTGACTGTCGGTCACCTCAAGGCGGCCGTTCACGGTGGCGCTGACATTGTTGAAGATCGATGTCGCGTAGACCGTGTTGGCGGAGAAATCGCGGCTGGACGGCACGAGTGTGCGGTACTGGCCCTGATTGGTGACATTCGCGGCGGTCGCGGCGAAATCGCCGATCGTCGGGTTGGTGGTCGCCGCGCTGCCGGGCACGCCGACGATCGTGGCGGTGCCGAGCGCGGGGTCGATCGCGCCGCCGCCGACGCCGGTGATGTTGCCGCCGGTCGCGAAATTGCTGGGCGCGGCGGTGATGTCGCGCTCCGCCTCGGTCAGCGCGGAACTGGCCTTGTACGACAGATGGAGGTTGGCGCGCTTGCCGGCCTGGATCTTGAGCAGGTCCGCCTCTACCCCGGGCGTGTTGCTGCCGCCCTCGGTCGGTTGCGTATCGGCGAGTTCGGTGGTGAGCGCGCGGAAGCGGCGGCGCAGAACGATGTTCACCACGCGCTGATCGGCGCGGTAGCCATATTTCAGCGCGACTTCTTCGGGCAGGATTTCCGCACGCAGGATCGCCTCGGTCGGAATGTCGCGAATCTCTGCGAAGCTGGAGATGCGCTTGCCGTCGAGCAGCACAACCGGCGCGCCGCCGCTGCCGCGATCGCTGCGCGTCTGCGGCGACAGTTCGTTGAGGAGATCGGAGATCGAGTTGACGCCGTAGGAGCGGATGTCCGCCGGCCCGAGCGTCTGCTCGGGCGGGATGTCACCAACCACCGATCCCGGCGGCTTCTGTCCCTGCACGACGATGTCGGCGGGATCCTCGGCCTCATCGCTCGGCGCGGTCTGCTGCGGACGCTGCGGTGCCGCCGGCGGCGCGGCCGACTGCGCGAGGGCAGCGGTCGCGGTGCCGGCAAGCGCGACGGACAGGACGATGGACGTGCGACGCATGAGGGCCCCTTAAGATGAAGAGGCCCAAATGCCCGCAGTTTGTCGCAAGATTATGCCGGTTCGGCCACGACGCGCTTTATTGCGCGTCGCAGCCCGCGGTGCGGGAGGACCAGCTCGCGTTGGCGATCTTCCACGTGCCGCGTTCGCGGATCAGGTCGAAATGGTCGACCCCGCAATGCTGCACCTTGCCGTTCACGCGGAACACATAAGGCGCCCACACCATGGCGACGTCCCCATCGCTTTCGATCGCGGGATCGCTGATGCGTTCCTCGAAGCGATCGCCGCCGGGGGCGAAGCGCGCCGCCACCTCCGTCCAGCTACGCCGCGTGATGCTGCGCGTGCCGTCCGGATTTTCCACCGCATAGGTCGCGCCGCCATCGGGCCGCACCACCGCCGCAATCGCCTTCGGGTCGCTCGCCGCGATCCCCGCGAGAAACGCGTTGACCGGCGCGATCACGTCGCGCGTGTCGGCGTCCGCCAGCGGGATCGGGTTGGCGGGCGGCAGCTTGTCGGACGCGCTCGCCTGGGGCGCGAGCAACAGGGCGGCGAGGATCAGGCTCATAACGGTCTCCGGTTCATGCGGGCAGCAGCGCCTTCAACGGCAGGCTGGTGTCGGCGAGCGCCACAGGGTCGATCTCGGCGCCCGCCAGCACCAGCGCGCGGCCCTGCACATAGTCCTTGACCGCGTTGACGCAATCGAGTGCGATCACCCGGCCCGCCTTCAGGTAGATCACCGAAAAGCTGCGCGTCTCCGCAACGCCGCGCAGCACAACCGCATCGTGGCCGATCGACAGGCCGACGGTTTGCAGTCGCAGGTCATACTGGTTGGACCAGAACCACGGCACCGCATCATAAGCGACGCTCTCACCGACGATAGTCTTGGCGGCGACCGTCGCCTGATCGTTGGCATTCTGCACCGATTCGAGCCGGATCGTCGCGCCGCCCGCAAAGCGGTTGGCGTGCGCCGCGCAGTCCCCGATCGCGAAGACGTCGGCAAGACTGGTACGGCATTGCGCATCGACGGTGACGCCGTTGTGCCCCTCCGCGCCGGCCGCCAGCAAAGGCGCGACCGCGGTAATGATGCCGATGCCGACGATCACCATCTCGCATGCCAGCACGCTATCGTCCGCCAGCCGCACGCCGCAGGCGGCGCCGTCCCGTTCCTCGATACACACCACGCTCGCGCCGAGGTGCAGGTCGACGCCGTGAGCGCGGTGTTCCGCCTCGTAGAAGCGCGACAGCGGTTCGCCGGCGACGCGCGCCAGCACACGGTCCTGCGCCTCCAGCACAGTCACGTGCTTGCCGAACTTCGACAGCACCGCCGCCGCCTCCAGGCCGATATAGCCGCCGCCGACCACCACGACGCGCGTCACCTGCGGCAGTTCGCGCATCAATTGGTCGACATCCGCGCGGGTGCGGACGCCGTGGACGCCGCGCAGATCGTGTCCGGCGCAGCTCAACCGACGCGGACTGCCGCCGGTCGCCCAGATCAGCTTGCCATAACCGATCACCGCGCCCGCCGCCGTGTCCAGCGTACGCGCCTTTGGATCGACGCGAACGACGGCGGAACCGAGCAGCATCGTCACCCCGCGCTCCTCCCAGAAGGCGGGCTGGCGGATCAGGATACGTTCGAAGCTCTTGTCGCCGGCGAGATAGTCCTTGGACAGTGGCGGGCGCTCGTAGGGGATTTCCGGCTCGTCACCGATCATCGCGACGGTGCCTGCGAAACCGTTCTGGCGCAGCGCGATCGCCGCCTGTGCGCCGCCATGCCCGGCGCCGACGATCACGACATCATAATTGTCCAAGCCACCCTCCATCTTATCGACCACGCTCTGCCCGCCCGCCCCCGCGATGTCGAGATGGCGCACAGTGTCCGTTTGGCGTAGTCCACACCGATGAGCGAAGATCGATTCGAACGCCACCGCCAGCCCTGGACCACCGACGAAATCCAGAAGCTGCACACGCTGGCGAAAAAGGGCATGGCGCTGAAGGCGATCGCCAAGGCGTTGAAGCGTAGCGAGGAATCGACCAAGGATCGTGCCAAGGCGGACGGGCTGAGCATCGCCAAATTGCGGTAAGCCCGAATCGGGCGTGTTGCGCTGCAAAATAATGCGTCTAATGCTATGGCGTATTGCCCCGATATCCGGCGTTCGGCGGTGTTTGCGTTGACCAGATCACCGCAATGCCCTGACCGGTGGCGGATATGCGATGGAGAAACGATGACGCTCGCTCAGTTCCGCCGTCCCGTCCTGTCCTCTCCCGCTTCCATCATCCCAGCGATCGCCCTGCTGTGCACGGTCACGCTTGCCGGATGTTCGGGATCGGGCGCGCAAGGCGGCGCCGGTGGGAAGGGCAAAGGGCCTAAGGGTCCGCCCGAGGTCGGCTATATCGTCGCCAAGCAAAGCAGCGTGCCGATCGTCACCGAACTGGCCGGGCGCACGTCCGCCTATGAAAGTTCGGACGTGCGGCCGCAGGTGTCCGGCGTGATCTACAAGCGCTTCTTCAAGGAAGGCGCGTTGGTGCACCAGGGCCAGCCGCTCTACGAAATCGATCCGAGCCTGTACCGCGCGTCGACCAACCAGGCGCAGGCCAATCTGCAAAGCGCGCAGGCGAATGCCGAATCGACCCGCATCAAGGCCGAACGCTACAAGCCGCTCGCCGAGATCGAGGCGGTGGCGAAGCAGGACTATACCGATGCGCAGGCCGCCGCGCGGCAGGCCGCCGCCGCCGTGGCGCAGCAACGCGCCGCGCTGCAAACCGCGAAGATCAACCTGCGCTTCACCACCGTACCCGCCCCCATCACCGGTCGGATCGGGCGATCGCTTTTCACCGCCGGGGCGCTCGTCACCGCCGGCCAGACCGATCCGCTGACGACGATCCAGCGGCTTGATCCGATCTATGTCGACATCCAGCAATCGAGCAGCGATCTGCTCAACCTGCGCCGCGCGCTCGCGACCAGTGGCGTGGTGCCGACCACCGCCTCCGTTACGCTGCGGCTGGAAGACGGGACGGACTACGGCATCAAGGGCAAGGTCGAATTCTCCGAAGTGGTGGTCGATCCGACCACCGGCACGGTGACGGTGCGCGCGGTGTTCCCCAATCCGCAGGGGCTGCTGCTGCCCGGCATGTTCGTCCGCGCGAGCTTTGCGCAGTCGGTCGACAACAACGCCATTCTCGTACCGCAACCGGCGGTCTCGCGCACCGCCAAGGGTGAGGCCACCGTGTTCGTGCTGAACGGCGACAAGGCAGTGCTGCGCGACGTCACCGCGACGCGCACGTTCGGCACCGACTGGATCGTCACCGGCGGCCTGAAGCCCGGCGACAAGGTGATCGTCCAGGGCGTCGGCAAGACCAAGCCGAACATGAAGGTCAAGGCGGTTCCGGCGAGTGCGCCGCAGAAGATCGAGGTGCCGAAGAAATCCGGCGCGGACGGCGCCAACGGCGCCAAGGGCTGACGCGCCCGTGATCTCCCGCATCTTCATCGACCGGCCGATCTTCGCCTGGGTCATTGCCATCATCATCATGCTGGCGGGTGTCGGCGCGATCTACACGCTGCCGATCGAGCAATATCCCGACGTCGCCCCACCCACCGTCAACATCCGCGCGAGCTACCCCGGCGCGTCAGCCGGTACACTCGAAAACAGCGTGACGCAGGTGATCGAGCAACAGCTCACCGGGCTCGACGGGCTGCTGTATTTCTCGTCCAGCTCCACCTCGCGCGGGCAGGTGACGATCACCGCCACCTTCCAGAAGGGCACCGATCCCGACATCGCGCAGGTGCAGGTGCAGAACAAGGTGCAGCAGTCGGTCTCCCGCCTGCCGCAACAGGTGCAACAGCAGGGCCTGACCGTCACCAAGTCGAACCCCGACTTCCTGATCGTGGCGGCGATCTACGACACATCCAACCGCGTCACCAACGAGGATGTGTCCGATTATCTCGTCTCCAAGATGCAGGAGCCGATCGGCCGGCTGAAGGGCGTCGGCGACACCAACGTGTTCGGCTCGCAATATGCGATGCGGGTGTGGCTCAACCCAGACAAGCTCGCCAGCTTCAGCCTGATGCCGAGTGACGTCATCACCGCGATCCAGGGGCAGAACGCGGAGGTCGCCGCGGGCGAAGTCGGCGGCGCGCCCAATCCGCCGACCCAGGTGCTCGACGCGACCGTCACCGCGCAGTCGCGCCTGCAAACGCCCGAACAGTTCCGCGACATCGTCGTCAAGACGCAGCCGGACGGTTCGGCGGTGCGGATCAGCGACGTCGGCACGGTTCAGCTTGGCGCGGAGAGCTACGGCATCGTCAGCCGCTATAACGGCCATCCCGGCGCCGGCATGGCGGTCAGCCTCGCCCCCGGCGCGGACGCCATGTCCACCGCAGAACTGGTCCGCGCCGAGTTCCAGCGGCAGGCCAAGAGTTTCCCGCACGGCTTCGCCTATTCGTTCCCGCAGGATTCGACCGAGTTCATCAAACTGTCCGTCGACGAAGTGGTCATCACGCTGATCGAGGCGATCATCCTCGTCGTGATCGTCATGTTCGTGTTTCTGCAAAGCTGGCGCGCGACGTTGATCCCGACCATCGCGGTGCCGGTGGTGTTGCTCGGCACGTTCGGCATCTTCGCGATCGCCGGTTTCTCGATCAACACGCTGACGCTGTTCGGGCTGGTGCTGGCGATCGGCCTGCTCGTCGACGATGCGATTGTGGTGGTCGAAAACGTCGAGCGTCTGATGGACGAGGACCCGTCGCTCTCGCCGCGCGACGCGACGATCCGATCGATGGATGAGATCACCGTCGCGCTGGTGGCGATCGCGCTGGTGCTGTCGGCGGTGTTCCTGCCGATGGCGTTCTTCGGGGGCTCGACCGGCGTGATCTACAAGCAATTCTCCGTCACGATCGTGTCGGCGATGGTGCTGTCGGTGATCGTCGCGCTGGTGCTCACCCCCGCCCTCACCGCCACCTTGCTGAAGCGCAAGGACGAGGAGAAGCATGACGGCTGGATCGCGCGGCATACACAGGGCGCGAAGGACTGGTTCAACACCAATTTCGACAAGATGATCGAACGCTACGGCAACGCCGTCACCCGCGTGATCGATCGCAAGTGGCTGTTCCTGCTGATCTATGCGGGCGTAATCGTGATCCTCGCGCTGATGTTCGTGCGCCTGCCGACCGGCTTCCTGCCGACCGAGGATCAGGGGATCGCCTCGCTCCAGTACAATCTCGCCCCAGGTGCGACGATCAACAAGACCCAGGTAGCGCAGCGCGAGATCGAGAAATATTTCCTCACGCAGGAAAAGGCCAACGTCGAAGGCGTGCTGACCGTCGCCGGTGTCGGCGGCAACTCCGGCGGTGGTCAGAACTCCGGACGCGGCTTCGTCGCGTTCAAGGAATGGTCGGACCGCAAAGGCACAGCCAACGCCGCGCCCGCCATCACCCAGCGCGCGACGGCGGCACTCGGCGCGTTGCGCGACGTGGAGTTCTACGCGATCCAGCCGAGCGCGGTGCGTGGTCTCGGCCAGAGCAACGGCTTCACGCTCGAACTGCAGAACTCCAGCGGCATGAGTCGAGTCGACTTCAAGGCGGCACGCGACAAGCTGCTCGCCGCCGCCCGCGCCGACGACCGGCTGGCGGCGGTACGCCCGACCGATCTTGACGACCAGCCGACGCTGAAGGTTGATGTTGATCCGCTCAAGCTCAGCACGCTCGGCCTCAGTCAGGCGCAGGTCAACGCCACCCTGTCGACCGCCTGGGGCGGCAGCTACGTCAACGACTTCAACGATCGCGGCCGCGTGAAGCGGGTCTATGTCCAGGGCGAGGCGGAATACCGTTCGCGTCCCGAGGATATCGCGCGCTGGTACGTGCGCGGTACGAGCGGGGCGATGGCGCCGTTCTCGTCGTTCGCGACGACGAGCTGGAACACCGCGCCGAACTCGCTGGCGCGGTTCCAGGGCATCTCCTCCTACGAGATACAGGGTCAGGCGGCGCCGGGGCAGAGCTCGGGCGATGCGATGAAGGTAATGACCGATCTCGCCGCGAAGATCCCCGGCACCAGTGTGGCATGGAGCGGCCTCTCCTATCAGGAACGGCTGTCGACCGGCCAGGCGCCGTTCCTCTACGGCATTTCGCTGCTGGTGGTGTTCCTGTGCCTTGCCGCCCTGTACGAAAGCTGGACGGTTCCTATCGCGGTGCTGCTGGTCATTCCGCTGGGGCTGGTCGGCGCGATCTTCGCGGTGACGCTGCGTGGGCTGCAGAACGACGTGTATCTCCAGATCGGCCTGCTGACGACGATGGGCCTCGCCTCCAAGAACGCCATTCTGATGATCGAATTCGCCGAACAGGCCGAGAAGGAGGGCAAGCGCGTGATCGAGGCGGCGCTGGAGGCGGCGCGGATCCGTTTGCGGCCGATCCTGATGACCAGCTTCGCGTTCATCTTCGGCGTGCTGCCGCTGGCGATCTCGACCGGCGCGGGCGCGAACAGCCGCGTGGCGATCGGCACGGCGGTGATCGGCGGGATGCTGACCGCGACGATCCTGGCGATCTTCTACATTCCGTTGTTCTTCGTGCTGGTGCGGCGCGGCGCGCGCGACGGATTGAAGGCGGTGCGGAGCCGGCTCCACCATGAACCGCACCCGGAGGAGACGGCATGAACCGCACGGTCGTGAGCGCGTTCGCGCTTGCAGCGCTTGGTGGTTGCTCGCTGGCGCCGAAATACGTTCGCCCGGAGCCGCCGGTGCCGATGTCGTGGCCGACCGGCGACGCGTATCTGCGCACCAGCGAGGCGACGCTGCCAAGCGTCAGCTACCGCGACATCTTTCGCGACGCGCGGCTCCAGAAGATCATCGAACAGGCGCTCATCAACAATCGCGATCTGCGCATCGCGGCGGGGAATATCGCCACAGCGCGCGCGCAATACCATATTCAGCGCGCCGAATTGTTGCCGCAGATCGGCGCGACGGGCGGTTATTCGCGACGTCAGACGAGTTCGGCTGGCGGCAATACCACCACCGGGATCGGCGGGATCGGCACTGGCGGCACCGGCACCGGCACCGGTACGGGCACCGGCGGTACGGGCGCTGGCGGAGTCGGCAACGGCGGCACGGGTACAGGCACCGGAACGGGTGGCACGGGTACGGTCGTCTCCGGCACGTCGAACACGTTCGGCGGGACCACCAGTAGCTTCTCCGCCAATGTCGGCATTACCGCGTTTGAGCTCGATCTGTTCGGGCGCGTCCGTTCGCTGACGCAGGCTGCGCAGAACCGCTATTTCGAAACCGAGGCGACCGCCCGGGCGACCCGCCTCACCTTGATCGGCGACATCGCTACCGGCTGGCTGACCTATGCCTCCGACAAAAGCCTGCTGCGCATCGCCGAACAGACCGCCGCCATCGCGCAGAAGAGCGTCGCGCTGACCACGCAGCGGCTGAACGGCGGGATCGCGCCGCGTACCGATCTCGCGCAGGCGCAGATCACCTTGCAGACCGCGCTGTCCGACCTGGCCGAGCAGAAAACCGCGCTGGCGCAGGACGTGAACGCGTTGCAGTTGCTGGTCGGCGCACCGGTCGATCCGGCGTTGTTGCCGGACGGGATCGAGCAGGCCGGGCAAACCGTCGCCGAACTCCCTGCTGGGCTGGACTCCCGCGTGCTGCTGCGCCGCCCCGATGTCGTGGAGGCGGAGTACGAATTGCGCGCGGCCAATGCCGAGATCGGTGCCGCGCGCGCCGAACTGTTCCCGACCATCTCGCTCACCGCGCTGACCGGCTTTGCGTCGAGCGCCTTATCCAACCTGTTCACCGGCGGCGCGTTCACCTATTCGGTGGCGCCGAGCGTAAACTATTCCATCTTCCGTGCCGGCGCCGGCAAGGCAACCGTCGCACAGTCGCGCGCGCAGCGCGATGTCGCGCTCGCCACCTATGAACGCGCGATCCAGACCGCGTTCCGTGAGGTGTCCGACGCACTGGCGCGACGCGGCACGATCGCGGAGCAGAGCCGCGCGCAACAGGCGCTCACCGCCGCCTCGCGCGAGAATTTCGAATTGTCCAACGCCCGCTATCGCGGCGGCATCGACACGTATCTGCAGAGCCTGACCGCGCAGCAGTCCTTCTATTCGTCGCAGCGGTCGCTGGTCGATACGCAACTGACCGCGGCGGCCAATCTGGTGACGCTGTACCGCACGCTCGGCGGCGATGCGACGCTCGACGTCGCACCGGACGATACACGCCCCGTACCCGCTACAAAGCAGCAGTGATCAACGCCGGATAACCGATCGCGGTCCCGAAGCTTCGCACCAGCCTACGCGCGCTCCGTGACCGCGCCATGCCCCCGCGTGCGGATGAGGCCGCGAAGACTATTCGCTTTTCTCGGGTGAGACCACGTCACGGCCAAATTTCATGATGAGTTCGCCGATCTCGCGCGCCTGCGTCACGGAACGGTTGCTCTGTTCGCGAATGAAGTCGCCCTGGATCTTCATCACCTGCGACAGATCCTTCGCCTCGGCCACCTGACGCATTGCGGCGAACGCCTCACGCGTGTTCGACTCGGCTTGATCGAGCATGCGCAGGCCCAGGTTCGAGCCGCCCTCCACGAACTTCATGCCCGCTTTGCGCGCCGGATCGGCGAACGTCTCGTCAAAGCTTCCCTTGGCCTTGTTAGCGAACTCATTGATATCGACCACCTGACGGCTCCTTCTCTCGATTGCCGGATCGCCCCGGCCGGTTCGGCTCTGCGGCCGGAAAACGCGTGGGCTGGCCCCACGTCGCTCCTCGCGACCGATCATAGGAACGCCCGACCGCACAGGCAACGCCCACCACGTTTTTACCGCCCGCTAACCACGGACGTGCGATGGGTCCGATCGCTCCGATCGGAAACCCTCTCCTTGTCCGCCACACGCATCACGCCCCCTCCTGTCCTGCTCTCGTTCGTTGCGGCGGCGGTGCTGTACGCGCTGCTGGCGCGACCGGACTCGACGATGCTGGTGCCGCTCGTCGGTGCGCTTGCACTGACCGGCGCGGTGTGGCGGTTGCTGCGGACGCTGAACGTGCCGCATGCCGCGCGGTGGGCGGCGGTGACGCTGGCGCTGCCCGCCACGGCGCTCAACGCAGGTCTGCTCGGGCGGAGCGATGCGATGTGGGCCGTGCCCTGCCTGCTGGCGCTCGATGCAGCGATTCAGCGCCGCCACGGTATGATGCTGCTGTGGTGCGGGCTAGGTCTCGTGTGCGGACCGCAGGCGCTGCTGTTCGCGCCGTTCGTGGTGGCGCTGCTCATCAACCGGCGCGTGCCGATCGCGACGTGGCTGCCGGGGCTGGCGTTCACAATGGCGGTTCTGTTGCTTGACCTATCATCGCATGATCTCAAGGTGCTTTGGCGGCAACCATTCCTTCGCACGGGGCACGTCTGGTCCGTTCTCGCTGCGGTGCTTCCGCTCGATCGCGCGCAGCTGGCCGGTCTCGCCATCGTCGGGACGGCCGGCGCAATCGCATGGTATGTTGCGCGCTTCTCCGCGCAACCACCGATCTCGCCGGTGCGGCTGTTGCCGGTGGCGCTGCTTGCCACTCTGGTCACCACCGCGCTTTCGACGGGAGGCTTCGTCCTCGCCGGGGTGATCGCGGCGGCCTGGGCCATCTCCGTGCAGGATCGGCGGGCGTGGCGTGTCGCCGTGTTGATCCAGACGGCATCGGCCCTGTCGATCGCCGGCGACCTTACCGGGCAAAACACGCTTGGCGCGGTCGCTTTCGTGGCGGTCGCGTTGGCGACGTGGCTGATGGTGAAGCCGCTCGCCGGCCCGGCCGCAAACGACAACGCGCCGATGACCGGCGCATGGCGGCGCCGACCGTTGCCACCAATGCCTTCGATATAACCGGCCGCCTCACCTCGCAGCGCTGCAAAGGTGAGGCGGCAGTAGGCTTACTTGACCCGTTCACCGCCCTTGATGACCGCTGCCGGATGCTCCAGCACGCGCACATCGGCGAGCGGATCGCTGTCCACCGCGACGATGTCGCCGTAATGACCCACCGCGATCTGCCCGACGTCGTCGCTCTTGTCGAGCGCCTCGGCCGCGCTCAGCGTGGCGGCGCGGATCGCCTGTAGCGGCGTCATTCCCCATTTCACCATTACCGCGAACTGCCGGGCGTTGTCGCCATGCGGATAGACGCCAGCGTCGGTGCCGAACAGCAACGGCACGCCCGCCTTCACCGCGCGGCTGAACGTCTGGCGCTGTTTGAGGCCGATCGCGCGCTCCTTGTCGAGGCTCTGCTGCTCGGTGCCGTTCTTGGTGCCGGTGGCGAGGATGTAATCATCGTTGTAGATATCCATGTCGAACCAGGTGTGATGCTGGATCGCCAGTTTGATCGCCTCGTCCGAGGCGAGGCTGCAATGCTCGATCGTGTCGATGCCGGCGAGGATCGCCGCCTTGATGCCCTCGTCACCGTGCGCGTGCGCAGCGACGCGGAGGTGGAGCATGTGCGCCTCGTCGGCGATCGCCTTCATCTCCTCGAACGACAACTGCTGCCCGCCGACGCTGTCGCCGAGCGAGAACACGCCGCCGGTCGCGCAGATCTTGATGACGGTCGCACCGTATTTGTGCAGCCAGCGCACCTTGGCGCGCGCTTGCTCCGGCGAGTTGATGACCGAGGGCTGCTGCTTGTCGAGGCTGGGTGGCAGCGCATTGTCGTCACAGTGGCCGCCGGTCGCACCGATCGCGTAGGTTGCGGTGGTCATGCGGGGCCCCGGAATCCAGCCGCCGTCGATCGCCTGCCGCAAGCCGACATCGTCAAAATCCGCCGAGCCGACGTTGCGCACCGAGGTGAAGCCCGCCTCCAGCGTCTTTTTCGCGTTGGCAGTGCCTACCGCCTGCCAGAAACTGTCGGTGTATTTCAGCCCGGTATAGCCGCCGATCTCCGCCAGTGACGTGAGGTGGACGTGCATGTCGATCAGGCCGGGCAGAATGGTCTTGCCGGGCAGGTCGATCCGCGCTGCGCCCGCTGGAATGATCGGCCGCGCGTTCTGGCCGGTCACCACCGATGCGATGCGCCCATCGGTGATGACCACCACCGGATCGTCGAGCGTGCGGCCAGATGCGACGTCGAGCATGTGTGCGGCGGTGACGACGACGCTCTCCGCCATTGCCGGCGTTGCGGCGCACGCGAGCAGCGCCGCCGCAAGAAGTCTGCGAACCATGTAAAGCCCCCTTGGTTTATGTCCCGGGGGTTTGTCGCGCGCCTGTGCCCGCCTGTCCAGCGCGGCCATCCCAGTCGAGCATCGCGGTGTAGCCGGGCGGCGGCGCCGGCAGCACCGTACGAGCAATCAGCCCGGTGGCGACCACCGCCAGCAGTGCCAAGCCGCTCCCACGCGCAAGACGGCGCGGCACGCCTTCGCTGGCGAGCAGGATCGCGGCAAGCGCACTTGCGAGCATTGGCCACAGATGGTAGCGCAGGTCCGAAGCGATGCTAACCACCGCGAAGCTCGCCTCCAGCGCAAGCGCGGAGACGGCGAGCGCCAGCGCAAGATCGCGGATCGTCGTACGCGGCGTCGCACAGGCGATAGACACCACACAGGCCGCAACGACGACCCACGCGATCGGCCAGCCGAGCGGCGTTGCCGTCATCCACGCCGCCGCCACGACAACCGGCGCCACCACCTTGCCGGGCGTGCCGAGCCCGATCGTGTTGACCTCCGACAACGCCGGCGGCACCGCGCTGGTCCAACCCACCGGCACCAGCCAGCGCGTGGTGGAGTTGAGATGCGCAAGCCGGTGCCGCGCATAGCCGAGTGGGTGCCGCAGGATCGCGCCCGCCCAGCCGCGCTGCAGCACGCCAGCCGGCGCTGCCGCGAACCGCTCGGAGATCGCCCCGCAGTGGCCGGCGCTGCCGATCGGATCCCAGAAGAACGGCTGGTAACAGTGTCGCGTTACGATCAGCGCGCGCTCGCCTGGGGTCAGCACGCCGTCATCGCCCGCGAAATGCGCGATGCCGGCCAGATCGAACAGCGGCAGCGTATTGCCGACGCTGGTCGGCTGCGCGTCGAACAGCCGGTGGTTGATGATCGGCGACACCGCCAACACGGCCAGCGTCAGCCCGGCAATGGCGCCTGCCCGCGCGACCCAGCGCCGCCGCCCCGGCACCAGCATGACCACCAGCGGCACCACCGCGAACACCGCATTGGTGCGCACCAGCACAGCATAGCCGAGCAATACGCCAACCGCGATCAGCGCCGGCAGCGACAGCGCCCGCCCGCCCAGCCGCGCGCGCGCGACGATGCCGACCGCCGCCAACATCGCGCCGAGCATCTGCGCGTCCTTTAGAATCACCGACTGCCATGCCACGAACAGCGGCAGCGTCCCCACGACGATCACCGCCCAGCCGCTACGTACGCTGCCGTCCCGCGCTAGCGCCGCCGCGATCAGGCCAAGTCCGAGCCAATACGTCGCCGCCTGGCCTGCGAACATCGCCGCGCCACCCGCCCCGAGTGGGTGCAGCACCGCCCACAGCCGCGCCATGATCGGCGGGTGCCAGTCGTCATACGCACCGCTCAGCACCTGCGCATATTGACCGATCGTGTCGAACATCGCGACGCCCGGCCACCACAGGCCAAGCTGAAGCAGCAAAAGCACCGCCGCCGCAAACGCGATGCTACGCGTGGCCGTCATCGGCATGCGGAGGCCGGGCGCGGCACGAAGCTTTCGCGCGGGGTGCCATCCACCGTGTACAGCCGCTCAGCCGGGAACTTGACGACGAGCCCGCTCGACGGCAGCGGGAAATCGTAGACCGCACCGCGCAAGCCCGCCATGCGCGTGCCGCACACCGGCTTGCCGAACGCGGCGAAACCGATCGCCAGCCCCTCGCCCATGCTACCCGTCCAGCGGCCGACCAGCACCCTCACCGGACCAGGATGATATTTGCCCGAACGCGGCAGGACCTGTTCGATCCACTGGCGCGCTATGCCGGTTTCGCGCTCCTCGGCGGGAAGATTGTGGATCTGGTAGGCGCTCGGCCTGGTCACGAACCAGCCCATCAACGCGCGCGCGACGCTGGTGTTGCCGCCGCTCGGCGTGTCGGTCAGGTCGAGCGTTACGGGCGCGTCGGCGGGTAGTCCTGCCATTGCTGAGTCGAACGCCGCAATCGTCGCGGAGTCTCCGAGCGAGTTGTTGAAGCGGATCGTCGTGCCGGTGACCGTCAGCGGCGGCTGACCGGGTTGCGCGTCGTACAGGCTCAGCAAGGTGACCGTCCGCGCGACACCGCCATGCGACACCGTCAGCACGCGCGGCCGGTCGCGCCGCCCAGCCGCCAGCACGCGCGCGGCATAAGCGCTGCGTTCGCCCGCGGCGTCTAGCGCGAGCGGCGACCAGAACCCCGCCACCGCCTCAGCGATCGGCACGCCGCCGACCGCAACCAGACGGTCGCCCGCCACGATGCCCGCCCGCGAGGCCGGCGTGTCATGGCGAACGGCATCGACGAAGTAACCGCTTCCCGCCGCCACGATCCAGATATCGGCATAGCTCGGCACGACCGCCCAATCGTCCTTGAATGACGCACCGGTGATCGCATGATGGTCGGCCAGCGCGGTCAGCGCATCCTCGGCGTAACGAAGCAGGCTGTCGCCGTCATGCACAGCGTCCCGCTCGGCGGCGAGCTTCGCCGATGCCGGTGCCGCGCCACCGGGGAAGCGATCGAGATAGGCGTAATTGGCGACGATCAGCGCATCGAGCGCCTTGGCATCGCCCGCATAATCCACCGGCGCAGGTGCGGCCGCGCCAAGCAGGGCCGGCGCGGCGACCAGCACAAGAGCCGCCGCGCCACGTCGCATCAGATGTGGATCGCGCGGCCGTAGGCGCCGAGCACGCTCTCGTGCATCATTTCCGAGAGGGTCGGGTGCGCGAACACCGTCTCCATCAGCTCGGCCTCGGTGGTTTCGAGCTGACGGGCGATGACATAGCCCTGGATCAGCTCGGTCACTTCCGCGCCGACCATGTGCGCGCCGAGCAGCTCGCCGGTCTTAGCGTCAAACACCGTCTTGACGAAGCCCTCCGCCTCGCCGAGCGCGATCGCCTTGCCGTTGCCGATGAACGGGAACTTGCCGACCTTGACCTCGTGGCCGGCGTCCTTGGCCTTGGCCTCGGTCAGCCCCACGCTCGCGACTTGCGGGCGCGAATAGGTGCAGCCCGGGATGTTCCACGTCTCGAACGCGTGCGGCTTCAACCCCGCGATCGCCTCGACACAGACGATGCCTTCATGGCTCGCCTTGTGCGCCAGCCACGGCGGGCCGGTCACGTCGCCAATCGCGTACACGCCCTCGACATTGGTGCGCGCATAGCCGTCGACCTTGATGTGGCCGCGATCGGTTTCGATGCCAAGCGCTTCCAGACCGATGTTCTCGGTGTTGGGCACGATGCCGATCGCGACGATGACGTGGCTGAACTCGGCCGAGGTGACCTGCCCGTCCTTGCCCTTGATCTTGGCTGTCACACCGCTGTCGGTCACGTCGAGCGCGTCCAGGCCGGTGTTGGTGAGCAGCTTGATGCCCTGCTTGGTTAGCGCCTTGTCCATGAACGCGGAGACTTCCTCGTCCTCGACCGGCAGGATGCGCGGCAGCATCTCGACGATGGTCACGTCCGCGCCCATGTCGTTGTAGAAGCTGGCGAATTCGACGCCGATCGCGCCCGATCCGATCACCAGCAGCTTGGTCGGCATCTCGGGCGGCACCATCGCGTGGCGGTACGTCCAGATGCGCTTGCCGTCGGCCTTGGCGAACGGCAGGTCTCTCGCGCGCGCGCCGGTGGCGACGATGATGTGCTTGGCCTTCAGTTCGGTCTTCTGGTCACCCTGCGTGACGACGATCGTATCCTTGGCGGTAAGCGCACCGAGGCCCTCGACCACGGTGACCTTGTTCTTCTTCATCAGGCCTTTGACGCCGGCGTTCAATTGCCCCGCCACCTTGCGGCTGCGCTGCGTTACCGCCTCGAGGTCAAAGCCGATGTTGTCCGCCTTCAGCCCGTAATCCTTGGCGTGGCTCATGTAGTGATAGATTTCGGAGGTGCGCAGCAGCGCCTTGGTCGGGATGCAACCCCAGTTGAGGCAGATGCCGCCAAGCCGCTCGCGCTCGACGATGGCGGTCTTGAGGCCGAGCTGGGCCGCGCGGATCGCCGCGACATAGCCGCCGGGGCCGGAACCGAGGATGACGAGATCGTAGGTGTCAGACACTTGGGTTTCCTTCAAGAAGCGGCTTGATATCGGAAGTTTGAACGTCGCTGTTAAGGGCCTTGGGGCCGTCCTCGGCCATCGCCACCAGCACGAAGCGCCCCTGCGCGGCGCGCTCGGTATGCTCGCCGTGGCGGTCGCGCCGGACGATCTCGACCGCCACCGTCATCGAGGTGCGCCCGGTGGCGACGATCGCGGCATGGACCGACACCTCGTCCCCCACCTGCACGGGCGCGGTGAAGGTGAAGCCGTCCGCCGCCACCACCGGCGCGCGCGCGCCGCTGTGTCGCGAGGCGACCGAGCCGGCGGCGAGCGCCATTTGCCCCATCAGCCAGCCGACGAAGATCGTGCCGTACGGATTGGCGTCCGCCGCCATCGCGGTGAGGCGCAGCACCGGTTCGCCTGCAGGCATGAGGCGCTCAGCCGTCGCCATGCGGCACCCCCTGCCGGGCGGCGCGGTCGCGTACCCAGGCGCGGCGGATCGGCATGATTCGCAGCAGCACGTCGATCGCCATGACGACATAGGCGATCATCCAGATCGTGCGGCCGATCCCCGGCACCGCCCAGGACGCCAGCGACGCGATAAGCGCCGCCACGCCCAGGCCGATGGCCAGAAAGATCAGTTCGACGATCGTCCGGCGCATCGCGTGGTTACGCGAGCATCGCCAGCGGCGATTCGACCAGCGTCTTGAACGCCGCCATCAACTGCGCGCCGTCCGCCCCGTCGATCGCACGGTGATCGAAGCTGCCGGTCGCCGACATGACGGTGGCAATGCCGAGCTGACCGTCGATCACGTACGGGCGCTGGTCGCCCGCGCCGATCGCCATGATCATGCCCTGCGGCGGATTGATGACCGCCTCGAAATGCTTGATGCCCATCATGCCCATGTTCGACAGCGATGCGGTGCCGCCCTGGAACTCCTCGGGCTTGAGCTTGCCTTCCTTTGCGCGGCCGGCGAGATCCTTCATCTCGGTCGAGATCGCCGCTACGCCCTTGGTGTCGGCTCCCTTGATGATCGGCGTGATGAGGCCGGCCGGCACGCTCACCGCCACCGACACGTCGGCGCGGCTGAAGCTGATGAGCTGGTCGGGCGTGTACATCACGTTGCACTTGGGCACCTGCATCAGGCTGACGCCGAGCGCCTTGATGAGCAGATCGTTGACCGACAGCTTGACGCCGCGCGCGGCGAGCCCGGCGTTGAGTTCGCCACGCAGCTTGAGCAGCGCGTCGAGCCGGATGTCCACCGTCAGGTAGATGTGCGGCACCTGCTGCTTCGATTCGGTCAGGCGGCGCGCGATCACCTTGCGCACGTTCGACAGCTTGTCGGCGGTGTGCGGAATGTCGGGCACGCCGTAGACCGGCGCGGCGGGAGCCGATGCCGGCGCGGCGCTCGGTGTCGGTGCGGCTGCGGCCTGCGGTGCGGCCTTGGCGGCGGCAGTACCCGATTTGGCACCGTCGAGATCGGCCTTGACGATGCGACCACGCGGTCCGCTGCCGGTCACGCCGGCAAGGTCGATGTTCTTCTCGGCGGCGAGACGGCGCGCGAGCGGGCTGGCGCGCAGGCGATCGCCCTCGGCCTTGGGTGCGGGCGCGGCGGGCGTCGGCGCGGGTGCAGGCGCAGCCTCGGCCTTCGGCGCGGCGGCGGCAGGCGCTTCGGCCTTGGGCGCGGCGGGGGCAGCGCTGGCATCCTCGCCGTCGCTGGCCATCACCGCGATCACGGTGCCGACCTTCACGCCTTCGGTGCCTTCGGCGACGGTGAGCTTGCCGATCGTGCCTTCGTCGACCGCCTCGAACTCCATCGTCGCCTTGTCGGTCTCGATCTCGGCGAGCAGATCGCCCGACTTTACGGTGTCGCCTTCCTTGACCAGCCACTTTGCGAGCGTGCCCTCCTCCATCGTCGGGGAGAGAGCGGGCATCTTGATCTCGATCGGCATGAAGTCGTCCTTGAAATCGAATCCTGGGGCTGACGTGTCTCTCGCGCCCGATCCGCGCCCGGTCAAGACCATGATCGACACGGGCATCCGCGCACACGCACTTGCACGCAGCGGCCGCGAGGGGCAATCAACGGTGTATTCAGCGCCGTTCGGGGGCAAACATGCGCATCTATCTGGTTGTGATCGACAATAATCCCGAAAGCGGGATCGCGTTGCGCTTCGCGGCGCGCCGCGCGGTGAAGACCGGCGGCGGCGTCGAGATCCTCGCGCTGATCGAGCCGCAAGAGTTCATTCCCTTCGGCGGCGTGCAGGCGACGATCGAGGAGGAGGCGCGCCTTCACGCCGAGGGGCTGGTGGCGGGTGCGGCCGGTACGCTGCTGGAGGAATCCGGCCTGCGTCCGTCGATCACGGTGCGGCAGGGCGATGGCCCGAAGATCATCCGCGAGATGATCGCGGACAGCCCCGACATCGCCGCCCTCGTGCTGGGTGCCGCCGCGCACGGTGCGCCCGGCCCACTGATCGCGCACTTCTCCAGCGATTCGGGTTCGCTGCCGGTTCCGCTGATGATCGTTCCGGGCTCGCTGACCCGCGAGGCGATCGACCGCCTGAGTTGATCGCGCCTGCTTGACCCTCATCCTGTTCAACAAGCCGTATGACGTGCTCAGCCAGTTCACTGATCGTGGCAGCGAGGCGACACGTGCGACGCTGTCCACGTTCATCGACGTGCCCGGCGTGTATCCGGCCGGTCGGCTCGACCGCGACAGCGAGGGGCTGTTGCTGCTCACCGACGATGGTCGCTTGCAGGCACGTATTGCCGATCCGAAGTTCAAGCTGCCCAAGACGTATCTGGTGCAGGTCGAGGGCGAACCCGATGAGGCCGCGCTGAACGCCTTGCGCACCGGGGTTCGCCTCAAGGACGGGATGACGCGCCCTGCGGAGACCGAACGCATCGATCCGCCCGCGCTGTGGCCGCGCGATCCGCCGATCCGCTACCGTGCGAGCGTGCCGGATCGCTGGCTGCGCCTCACCATCCGCGAAGGCCGCAACCGGCAGGTGCGGCGGATGACGGCGGCGGTCGGCCACCCCACGCTGCGGCTGGTGCGGTGGAGCATCGGTGACTGGACGGTGGGAGATCTTGAGCCGGGGGCGTGGCGCACGGCTTGAAGCGCCGCGCGGATCGCGGCACGATGCCGCTTATGCGCTACCTTTCCCCCCTCGTTACCTCGGCCTCCGCCCTGCTCCTCGTCACCCCCGCCTTCGCGGCGGACGAAGCGCCCGACCCCGCCCGGCTGAGGGCGACGGTCGACAAGCTCGTCAGTTTCGGCACGCGCCACACGCTGTCCTCGCCCGACGACCCGAAGCGCGGCATCGGCGCGGCGCGAGCATGGGTCGGCGCGGAGTTCAGCCACCTTGCCGATGCGTGCGGCGGCTGCATCACCGTCGCCAATATCGCGCGCACCTTCACCGGCCCGCGCGCGCCGCAGGGCGTGCAGATCGTCGACGTGCTCGGCTTCCAGCAGGGCACCGATCCCAAGCGCGTCATCATCGTCGGCGCGCATATCGACAGCCGCGTGAGCGACGTGATGAACGCCACCGCCGATGCGCCCGGCGCGAACGACGACGGCTCGGGCGTGGCGCTGGTGCTGGAGGCGGCGCGCATCCTGTCGAAGCAGAAGTTCCGCGCGACCATCGTCTACGCGGTGTTCTCGGGCGAGGAACAGGGGCTGTGGGGCGGGCAGTTGCTCGCCGACACCGCCAAGGAAAAGGGCTGGACCGTCTCGGCGATGTTCAACAACGATATCGTCGGCAACACGGTCGGAACCGATGGCACCCGTGTCGCGGACCGCGTGCGCGTGTTCTCCGAAGGGATCCGCGCCGCCGACGATCTGCCAGCGCAACTCGCCCGCCGCGCCAATGGCGGCGAGGATGATTCGCCCTCCCGCTCGCTCGCCAAGCTGGTGGACGGTGTCGCCGGCACCCTGCCCGGCGGGCTCGACGTGCTGGTCGATCGCCGGCCCGACCGGTTCGGGCGCGGCGGCGATCACGAGCCTTTCCTGAAGCTCGGCTATCCGGCGGTGCGCTTCAGCGTCGGCGTGGAGAATTACAACGCGCAGCATCAGGACCTGCGCACCGAAAACGGCAAGGCATATGGCGACACCGCCGATAAGATGGACTTCGCCTATCTCGCCAAGGTCACCGCGATCAACGTCGCCGCGATCCGCCGCCTCGCCGCTGCGCCGGCCGCGCCATCGGGTGTGACGGTGGCGGGCGCGCTCGGCAGCGATACGCGCGTGGCGTGGGTGCCGGTCGCGGGCGCGAGTGGCTACCGCCTCCACTGGCGCCGCAACGACGCGCAGGACTGGCAACAGACGCGCGACGTCGGCGCCGGCGAAACCGCGCAGGTGCTGAAGGGCGTGGTGATCGACGACACGTTCGTCGGCGTCGGCGCGCTGGCGGCGGATGGTTCGGAAAGCCTCGTCACGTTCGCGGGGCCGGTGCCACGCTGAGCATTTAGGAGGACGATATGGCGGTAACCGGGATCGGCGGCTTCTTTTTTCGCGCCCACGACCCCGAGGCGCTGCGGGGCTGGTATCGCACCCATCTCGGTGTCGGCGGCGAAGCCTACGACCCGTGGCGGCAGGCCGCCGGCCCGACCATGTTTCTGCCGTTCGGCAGCAGCACCGACTATTGGCCGGCGGACAAACCGTGGCTGCTCAACCTGCGGGTGGACAATCTCGACGCCGTCTTGGCGCGCCTGAACGCGGCAGGCATCGCAGTGGAGACCGATCCGGCGTGGGACTCGCCGGATGCGGGCCGCTTCGCCCGCATCCATGATCCCGAAAGCAATCCGATCGAACTATGGGAGCCTGCCGGTGACGGCCAACCCACCTGACGTCGCTATCGGAAAGCACGAAAAGCACATGTTTTTTGGGGTGGCCGCACCCCGGTGCGCACCATAGTCGAGAGGAGGTATGAACACGCCGGCAAGACACGGAATTTGCGCACTCTCCGAGAAGGAGAAGCAGACGCTGCGCCTGATCGTTCGCGGCCACGATGCGAAGTCCGTAGCCCGCAGCCTTGGCCTGTCGGTACACACCATCAACGAGCGGCTGCGTAATGCGCGGCAGAAGCTGGCGGTGTCGAGCAGTCGTGAGGCCGCGCGAGTGCTGCTGGAAGCCGAAGGCGGTTCGGTAACGCCCCCCACCCCCAATTTTGCTGTGGACGAGATAATCGGGGCAGACCCGTCCCGTCCACCCGCCGATCAAGGCGCCGCGCCGACCGATGGCGCGGGGCGGACACATCACCGTCCCTGGTTGATCCTTGGAGGCTCCGTCATGACGTTTGCTCTTAGTTTGTTGATCTTCGCCGCGATGCCCCAGGGCAATCCCGCACCGCCAGCGCCAGCCGGCACCACGCTTGCCACCCCCGACGCGGAGGTGGTGGAAACCGCACGGCAATGGCTGGCGCTGCTGGATCAATCCCGCTGGGAGGAAAGCTACCGGGCGACCGGAGCCGTGTTCCGCAAGCTCAATACCGTGCAGGTCTGGGCTGCGGCGTCGGAACAGGCGCGGGCGCCGCTCGGTGGCATGATCTCCCGCACGTTCGTCAGTCAGGCCGACGTGCCAGCACCGCCTGCGGGCTATCAGATGGCGAAGTTCCGTACGCGTTTCGCCAACAAATCCGAGGCGATCGAAACCGTTACGCTCAACCGCGAGGACGGTGGCTGGCATGTGGTGGGTGTGACGATCGGTTAGCGACCATAGGCCGGCCGCGCCACCACGTCGGCCGCACCTCAGTCTGTCGAAACGCGCCCTCGCCCCGCCTTGATGACACTCCGCCCCTTCTTGGCCTCGACGCGCCGCGCCTTGGCGGCCTTGCTTGGCTTGGTCTTGACCCGCCGTGCTTGGCGTTCGTGCGCCTGCGCGAGCATCTCGCCCACGCGTTCGCGTGCATCGGCGCGGTTGGCGTCCTGAGTGCGGTAGCGGCGCGCGGTGATGAGCAGTTCGCCGGCCGATGTCATCCGACTGCCGGCGATCGTCTTCAACTGCTGGTACGCCCAGGGTGCAAGACCCAGCTTGAACACGTCGACGCGCAACTGCACCGCCGTCGCCACCTTGTTGACATTCTGTCCGCCCGGCCCGGTCGCGGCGAGGAAGCGTTCCTCGATCGCATCCTCGGGCAGGTCGTAATCAGCCACCGAACCCTGCCTTCAAGAAGCGCTCGGGCAGCGGCGCCTCGGCGATGATCGGCTCCTTGCCCTCGCGCGGGATCGTGAGCGCGGCGGCGTGGAGCAAGGTTTCACCGCCACCGCTTCCGTAGATCGGGTCGCCCACCACCGGTGCGCCCAGCGCCTCGGCCGCGTGGACGCGGATCTGATGCGTGCGGCCGGTCTCGGGCGTGAACTCGACGAAGGCGCGGCCGTCCTGCACCGCCAGCACGCGCCAGCCGGTGCGCGATGCCTTGCCGGCGGAATCGCCCTGCATCCGCCAGCCGGTCTCGGCCGTGCTGACCTTGAGCAGCGGCAGGTCGATTAGCCCGCTCTCACCCTCCGGCACGCCCTCCAGCACGGCGAGATAGCGTTTCTGCACCCGCCCCTGTTCGAACGCCTGTTGCAGCCGCGCGTGCGCCTTTGGATTGCGCGACAACAGCAGGCAACCCGACGTGTCGCGGTCGAGACGGTGGACCGGGTGCGGCCAGCGTTTGAAGCCGAACGTCAGCCCGTCCATATGGTTTTCAAGGCTGATCGAGCCGTCACGCGGACGATCGACCGGAAGGCCGGCGGGTTTGTCGATGACGAGCGCCTCGCCGTCGAGAAAGAGAACATGATTTGCAAGCATGAAGCCGTCTTGCCACCGCAAGCGCCCGCATGCCAGAGCAGTCGCACATGCGGTGGTTTACGAAACGTACGAAGACGCTGCTGGCCTGGGCGACACTCGCCACGCCGGCGCTCGCAATGGCAGCGACGCCCGAACAGCTTTGCTCCGGCCAATGGGTTACGCCCGGCGCGGACGGGCGCGTGCTCGGCCATATCCCGTACCGCGAGGCGCCGATAAGCGATCTGGTGTCCGCGCCCGCCGGCTTCGCGCTGGGCCAACCGTGCCACATACAACGCGATGCCGCGCCGGATCTGGCGCGGATGCTGACCGCGGCCGCCACCGCGCCAGGCGTGGGCAACGTGCTTCGCGGCGTGTCGTGCTATCGCACGATCGCCTACCAGCACGGCGTGTTCTGCAGCCAGATCGGGCCGCGCAAGGCATGCAAGGACGCCGCCGAGCGCGCGCGTTCAGTCGCGCCGCCGGGGCACAGCGAACATGCCACCGGCTATGCGATCGACTTCGGCCTGCGCCCGAGCGGCGGGTGTCGCGACGTCAACCCGTGCTTCGCGCGCACTGCGGCGGGCCTGTGGCTGCTCGCGCACGCGCCCGAATACGGCTTCGAGCTGTCATTCCCCGCCGGCAACACGCAGGGCGTGACGTGGGAGCCGTGGCACTGGCGCTGGGTCGGCGCATCGATCAACACGCCCGGCGCGGCCCGCGCGCGGCTGCTGTTTGCCCGCGCGCGCGGCGACTTTCCCGGCAATCCGCAGATCCGCGACGTGGCGGACGGCTGGATCGGCGTGATCCAGCCAGTGGTGCCTGCCCCCGCGCCGGTCTTGCCGCCACCGGGCTCGGCCTATCTGAACGGAATGCCGCAGAGCTACTTCGTCCAGCCGCTGCCGACACCCACGCCGACTCCGCTGGTGCGGCGCCGCCGCCGGTAAGCGGACAAAAAAGGCGCGGCACTTTCGCGCCGCGCCTTTACCAGTCTCGGGTATCGGATCAGCCGGCGAGCTTCGCCGCGGCTTCCGCGATGCGCTTGCCCTGATGACGCGCACCGCCGAGATCGACGTCGCTCGGCTGGCGGCTGCCATCACCGTCGGCGAGCGTGCTGGCACCGTACGGCGTGCCGCCGTGGACTTCCTTGACGCCCATCTGGCCCTGATAGCCATAGTCCAGCCCGACAATGGTCATGCCGAAGTGCAGCAGGTTGGTCAGGATCGAAAACAGGGTCGTCTCCTGCCCGCCATGCTGGCTGGCGGTCGAAGTGAACGCACCGCCGACCTTGCCGACCAGCGCACCACTGTACCACAGGCCGCCAGCCTGATCGAGGAACGAGGCCATCTGGCTCGGCATCCGGCCGAAGCGGGTCGGCGCACCGATCACGATCGCGTCATATTCGGCCAGCTTGTCGACGCTCTCGATCTCGGCATGCGCAGTATCGGTCTTGAAGTGCGCCGCCTCCACCACCGCCTGCGGTGCTGTTTCGGGCACGCGGCGAATGTCGACCTCGGCACCGGCCGAGCGCGCGCCCTCGGCGACGGCATCCGCCATCTTCTCGATATGGCCGTAGGACGAATAATAGAGGACGAGGACTTTAGCCATGGAACGCTCCTTCGTTGTAAAGACGTGAAAACTTACTCGGAATCGACCAGCACCAGCTCGGCGTCTTCGATTGCGGTGATCGCGACCGTCTCGGCAGCACCGCCGCCGATGGCGATACCGTCACGGGCGTTGTAGCGCTGTCCGGCGATCTCGACCGAGCCGGTGGCGGGCACCAGATAGACGTGGCGACCGGCGGCGACGGTGTGGGTGATCGTTTCGCCCGCCTTCACGCTGGCGGCGAGCAGGCGCGCGTCAGCACGGATCGGCAGTGCGCCGGTATCCTCCGCGAAGCCGCTGGCGAGCGTGACGAACTGGCCGCTGCGATCGTCCTTCGGGAACGGCTTGGCGCCCCAGCTTGGTGATCCGCCCTTGCGCTTGGGTTCGATCCAGATCTGGAACAGCGTGGTCTTCTCGCCCTCCAAATTATATTCGGCGTGGCGCACGCCGGTACCCGCGCTCATCACCTGCACGTCGCCCGCGCCGGTGCGGCCCTGATTGCCCATCGAATCCTGGTGCGTGATCGCCCCTGAACGGACATAGGTGATGATCTCCATGTCGCGGTGCGGGTGCGGCGGAAAACCGCTGTTGGCGGCGATCTCGTCGTCGTTCCACACACGGATCGCGCCCCAGCCCATCCGGGCGGGATCGTAATAGTCGGCGAAGGAAAAATGGTGGCGTGCGTTGAGCCAGCCGTGATCGGCATGGCCAAGGCTCTCGAACGATCGTTTCTCGATCATGACGGCGTTCCTCTTGAGGATCTCTGTTGCGACCAAGATAGGCGTTCCTATCGCGCCGTAAATGGAAACGCTGGAAACCGATCGTTTCGGCAGCTAAGCAAAGCAAGGAAGGAGTTTTAGCCATGCGCCTGCCCGATCTCGAAGCCTGGGCGATTTTCGCAAGCGTGGTCGAACACCGCTCGTTCAGCGCGGCGGCGGATGCGATCGGCACCTCCAAAGCGACCGTCTCCAAGGCGATCAGCCGGCTGGAGGCGCGGCTCGGCCAGTCGCTGTTCCACCGCACCTCGCGCAAGCTGACGCTGACCGAAAGCGGCACCGGCCTCGCCGAACACGCACGTCGCATCCTCGCCGACGCCGAGGCCGCCGAGGAAGCCGCGCGCGATGCCGCCACCGCGCCCGCCGGGCTGATCCGCATGACCGCGCCGATGACACTCGGCATGGTGCAACTGGCGCC
The DNA here is from genome assembly GCF_026540945.1 of Sphingomonas sp. GC_Shp_3. NCBI lineage: Bacteria > Pseudomonadati > Pseudomonadota > Alphaproteobacteria > Sphingomonadales > Sphingomonadaceae > Sphingomonas > Sphingomonas sp. GC_Shp_3. The sequence goes on along the minus strand of NZ_JALNUT010000004.1, from coordinate 207,565 downwards.
GATGCTGGCCGACTTCCTCGCCGAGCATCCCGGCATCGAGATCGATCTCAACCTGTCGGACTCGCGTGTCGATATCGTGGCGGAGGGCATCGATGTCGCCTTGCGCATCGCCAATCTGCCAGACTCCTCCCTGCGCGCGCGCAGACTGGGGCCGATCCGCACCTATGTCGTCGCAGCCCCCACCTATCTAGAACGACACGGCCGGCCGACACATCCCGCGCAACTCGGCGAACACGCCTGTCTCGGCTATACCAACGTGTCCGGCCCGTGGCGCTTCACCGGCCCGAACGGCGAGGAGGCGGCGGTGCGGCCGAGCGGGCCGATGCGCTCCAACAGCGGCGACGCGATGTTGCCCGCGCTGCGCGCCGGCGTCGGTATCGCGCTGCTGCCCGATTTCATCGTCGGCGGCGATCTTGCCGCCGGTACGGTCGAGGCGATCCTGACCGAATGGTCGCTCCCGCCGATCGCGCTCCACCTGATGACCCCGCCCAGCAACCTGCGGCCCGCGCGCGTCGAGACGCTGATCGCCTTCCTGACGGAGCGGTTCCGCAACCTCTGCGTTACGCCGACACCATGAACCGCCTCCGCCCGGACGCCGACGACACACGGTTCATCCGCCGCGTCGTGATCCTTATCCTCATCGCCGCCATGGTCGTGGCGCTGTGGAAGGCAGGCGATCTGCTGATCCTCGCGTTCGGTTCGATCCTCGGCGCGATCGTGATCCATGCCTTTGCCGACCTTTATACGAGGCGGCTGAAACTGTCGCAGCGTGCCGGGCTCGGCCTTGCCTTCGCGACCGTGCTGGCGGCGGCAGCGTTTCTGGTGTGGCTGTTCGGCGTGCAGTTCGGGCAGCAGGTCAACGCGCTGGTGCTGCGGCTGCCTTCGCTGCTCCAGCAGCTCGGCGCGTACATGTCGCAGACGCCGGTCGGCGCCAAGATCGTCGATGCGGTGCAGGCGGCGTTCGCGGGCTCGCGCGTGGCGCGCGACATCGGCGGGCTGGTGACCGGCGGCGGCGAGTTGATCCTCAACTGCCTGTTGCTGATGGTCGGCGCGTTGTTCTTCGCCGCCGAACCCAAGGTCTACGTCCACGGCCTGCTGCTGATGGTGCCGAAGACGATCCGCCCGGCGATCTCCGACGCGCTATCGGACGTCGAGCACAATCTGCGGCTGTGGTTGCGCGCGCAGTTGATCCTGATGACGACGATGGGGCTGCTGGTCGGGCTCGGCCTGTGGATATCGGGTGTGCCATCCTGGGCGGCGCTCGGCCTGCTCGCCGCGCTCAGCGAATTCGTGCCGTATATCGGGCCAACCGCGGCGATGTTACCCGCTTTGGGCCTGGGTGCTGCGGTCGGCACCGGCCCGCTGGTCGGCGCGCTCGTCACCTATGCGGTGGTGCGGCTGGTGCAGACCAACTTCATCACGCCGTATGTGCAGAACCGTGTGATCGCCATTCCGCCCGCCGTAACCTTGTTTGTTATCATAGCGATCGGCATGGTTTTTGGCCTGTTCGGCCTGTTCTTTTCTGCCGCCCTTTTGGTGGTGATCTTTACGCTTGTCCGCAGCCTCTACCTTCGCGAGGTGATCGGCGAGGATGTAGAAATCCCTAAGGGATAACCGCGACTCGGCTAAAAAGCTCGGTTATCGGTTCATTAACCTTTTGCGTTCATCTATAGAGCAGTTAACAAGTATGTAGTGAGTGCGCCGAGCCGAGGGGGGCGTCCGGGGCCGCCGAACGACAGGGAAACTGCCAGATGCGCGTGCTTTTGATTGAAGACGAGCCGACGACTGCAAAAGCTATCGAGCTTATGCTCTCGGCCGAGGGGTTCAACGTCTATACCACCGATCTCGGCGAGGAAGGCCTCGATCTGGCCAAGCTGTATGATTACGACATCATCCTGCTCGACCTCAACCTGCCCGACATGCATGGTTACGACGTGCTGAAGCGGGTCCGGGTCGCCCGCGTGCAAACGCCGGTGCTGATCCTGTCGGGCATCAACGAGATGGACTCCAAGGTGCGCAGCTTCGGCTTCGGCGCCGACGATTACGTCACCAAGCCATTCCACCGCGAAGAGCTGACCGCGCGGATCCACGCCGTCGTCCGCCGCTCGAAGGGCCACAGCCAGTCGGTGATCCGCACCGGCAAGCTCGCGGTCAACCTCGATGCCAAGACGGTCGAAGTCGATGGCAGCCGCGTCCACCTGACCGGCAAGGAATATGCGATGCTGGAGCTGCTGTCGCTCCGGAAGGGCACCACGCTGACCAAGGAAATGTTCCTCAACCACCTGTACGGCGGCATGGACGAGCCGGAACTCAAGATCATCGACGTGTTCATCTGCAAGCTGCGCAAGAAGCTCAGCCTCGCCTGCGACGGCGACAATTATATCGAAACGGTGTGGGGCCGCGGTTACGTGCTGCGCGAATCCGACGAGGTGGAGGCGACTGCCGTAGCCTGAGCGCCGGCTTCGCACATCGTAATCGGCTACCGGGAGGCGGCCGCGACGTCGGGGGGCGTCGCGGCCGCTTTGCTGTCTGGCGCCCCGCACCAGCAATGTTTCGTGACAGTCGTGCAACAGATCGGTCATGAGCGAGTCACGCACCGCCCCTAACCGGACGCGATCGGCCACACGGCACGTGGTCTGGTTCGACGAAGAGGGGCACAATCCATGACCATGCGCGCGGCACTGATCGCACTGAGTTCGACAAGCCTGATGCTCGCCGGGTGCGGCAGCGACAACGCCACCCCCACGCCGACCCCATCCGCGACGCCGACGCCGACCGCGCAAGCCGCGACGCGCACCATCGTGATGGTCTGGGACGGCCTGCGGCCCGACGACGTCAACGCCACCGACACGCCCAACCTGTTCGCGCTCCAGCAGGCGGGCGTACAGTTCGCCGACAACCATTCGACCTACCCGACGTTCACGATGATGAACGCCTCGTCCTTCGCAACCGGCTCTTTCCCGAAAACGTCGGGCTTCTACGGCAACACCTTCTGGACGCCGCCGCAGGGCGGCGCGAACACCATCCCCGTCGGCAAGGGCGCAAGCGGCGCGGCGCAGGATTACGTCGATCCGGTCTTCACCGAAGATTATGCCGTGCTCAGCACGCTCAACGACTATTACGGCGGCCAGCTGCTGCTGGTGAAGAGCCTGTTCGCCACCGCGCAGGCTGCCGGCATCACTACCGCCGCGATCGGCAAGTCGGGTGCCGCGTACATTCAGGATCTCGGCAAGGGCGGCATGTTCCTCGACGAGAACACCGTGCAGCCACGCAGCCTCGTCACCGAACTGCAAGGCGCGAACATCCCGCTGCCCGCCAACGTGGTGAACAACTACTCGGGCGGCGACGCCGTCACGCTCACATCCGGCAACGGCAACCCCACCGCGCGCGCGGGCTATGTCACCTTCAACACCACCGCTTATGATCCGGGCGGCACGCTCACCGTCGCCGCGCGCGACTCTGCCGACACGACGCAGGGCGCGCCGGAAGACGCCGCCAACAAATACATGATGAACGTGTTCACCTCGTACATCCTGCCCAAGAAGAACCCGATGCTCTCGCTCATCTGGTTCCGCACGCCGGATAACGTCGAACATGGCTACGGCCCCGGCACCGCCAACGTGAAGGCCGGTCTCAAGTCGCAGGACGCACGGCTCGGCGAGCTGATGGCGGCGCTGAAGGCGCAAGGGTTGGACACCACCACCAACATCGTCGTCGTGTCGGATCACGCGCACTCCACCGTGTCCGGCCCGCTCGCGCTATATCCCTTGCGCGGCATCAACGCGGCGAGCGGCATGCCGAACGGCGGCACCGTCAACGGCGCGACCAACGGCACCAGCAACGCCTCGCTCGGCGGCGCGAACCCGAACGGCTTCTCCTTCTCAGGGGACGTGCGCTCGGCCGATCTGCTCACCTATCGCGGCTTCAAGGCGTATGACGGCGCGGGTTGCTCGACCAGCGCGATGTACGGCCTCGCCGCCAATGGCACGCCAACCATTCCGCTCAAGAACGACGCCACCGGCGCGCTGTGCGGTGCCGCCAACACGAAATATCAGGCGATCAGCGCCGGCCTTGCCGCGCCCGTAGCCAGCTTCAAGGTGCCCGCGCCCGGCAGCCTCCCCGCCAACGGCATCGTCGTCGCGGCGAACGGCGGCTCGGATTACTTCTACGTTCCCGGCCATGACGCGACCACGGTCCGCAACCTCGTCCGTTTCCTGCAGGCGCGTGAGGAATATGGCGCGATCTTCGTAGACAGCCGCTACGGCAGCATCGCCGGCACGCTGAAGATGAGCCAGGTCAACCTCGAGAACACCAACCGCCGCGACAACGGCCAGCCCGACGTGGTGGTGTCGTTCACCTCGGACGATACCGTCACCGTGCAGGGCAAGACCGGCATCGAGTTCGAGAGCGTCGGCGGCCAGCGCGGCATGCACGGCAGCTTCGGCAGCACCGACGTGCACAACACGCTGATCGCGAGCGGCCCGTCGTTCCTCAAGAACGCCAAGGTGACCTTCCCAACCGGCAACGTCGATGTCGCGCCGACCGTCGCGTATTTGCTCAAGCTATCGATGCCAGCCGCCGATGGCCGCATCATCAACGAGGCGCTCGCCGCCCCGGCGAGCAGCACGGCACCGTCGATCACCCCGTCGAGCATCTCGCCAGACGCGGGCGCGGCGACCGGCCTGATGTTCGAAACGCCGACCGATCCCAGCGGCAACACCAAGGACACGTCGCTGTCCAAGGGCAGTTACACGATCCAGTTGCAGGTCAAGGATCTCACCGTCGACGGCAAGACCTACCGTTACTTCGATTATGCCAAGGCGGTACGCCAGTGATGCTCGCGCGGTTTGGACTCCTGGCGGCACTCACGCTGTTAGCCGCCGCACCTTCGGACGCGGCGGCGCGTGCGCCCGGCTCGCTCGATTTCGATACGGTGTTCAGCGCGAAGGGTGAGCCGCCCTTCCTGCAGTACGGCGTGATGTTCGTCTCCCACGGCGCGGTGCACCGCATGGGAGTCTGGCGCGACCATGATCGTCTGCTGAAACGCGATACCGACGGGGCGATCACCACCTTCGCCGTGCACACGCCGGGCGACCCGGCCTACCAGATGGTCGCGCTCGACCGGCACCGTCGGATCAGCACGAAGATCAGCCGGGAGAGCCTGTACCGCATCGGATCGTTCACCGACTGGTACGATCTGACGCACGGCCTGCGCCATCCCAAGACCGCCTATACGCTGACCACCGGGACCGCCCCGGCGGCGATGCCGCGCGTGCCGGCGCCGTGCGCGTGGTACGATCTCGCACAGGCTGGCCGTGTCACGCATATCTGCTGGGATGCGACAGCGAAGGTCCCGGAACTGATCGTGTCGGGCGGCCATCTGGTGTGGCGGGTCGTATCGATGGATCGCAAGCCGATCGCGGCATCGGTGTTCGTGGTGGACGATCAGGGTTACGTCCACGACAACGCCGATCACGACATCGAAGCGGACTGATGTACCCGCAGGCGCGGCGGCGGGAGCCACCGCGCCTCCCGGTCATTTGCGCACCCAGACCTTCTCGCCACCGATCCAGGTCTGCAACACCACCGTCTCCCGCAACTCCGTGGGCGAGGCGAGCAGCGGGTCCCGGTCGACGATGATGAAATCCGCACGCTGCCCGGGTGCGAGCCGCCCGAATTTGGTTTCGGCGAAGCCGGCATAGGCCGCATCCATCGTATAGGCTTTCCACGCCTGTTCGCGGGTGATCGCCTCCTGCGGTTGCCAGCCGCCATAAGGCTGGCCATCCGCGCCTTGCCGGGTGAACGCCGCCGCCCAGCCGGGAAACGGATTGGGGCTTTCGACCGGGTAATCGGTGCCGAACGCCAGCCCCGCGCCATTCGCCAGCATCGATTTCCACGCATACGCGCCCGCCAGCCGCTGCGGCCCCAATCGTGCCTCCGCCATCTTGTAGTCGCTGGTCTCGTGGACCGGCTGCATGGACGCGATCGTGCCGTATTTGCCGAAGCGCGGCAGGTCGGCCGGATCGACGATCTGGGCATGTTCGATCCGCCAGCGCCGGTCACCCTTATAGGTTTGCGCCATCTGATCGATCGCGTCGAGCACCTGCGCGTTGGCCTTGTCGCCGATTGCGTGGACGGCGACCTGATAATTGTCCATCGCCGCGCGGCTCATCAGGTTCTGGATGACATCGTCGCTCATGAAGCCGGCACCCGACTGGCCGGCGGCGTCGCTGTACGGCGCCTTCAACCACGCCCCGCGTGAGCCGAGCGCGCCGTCGGCATACAGTTTCACGCCGCCCATATGCAGCTTGTCGGCGTACAGCCACGGCGTCGGCCCGCCGCCGCCGATCCGCACCGCCGTATCGACACCCATCGCATAGCTCATGATGCGGACGCGGAGCGACCCGACATCGCCGATCCGCCGGTACGATAGCCAGTCGTCCAGCGTCGTACCCATGTCCGACGTGGCAGTGACGCCGTAGCTCAGCAACGTCTCCTGCGCGCGCAGGAACGCGAGATCCCGCTCCTTCGGCAGCGGTTGCGGCACGACCTTGTTGACCAGTTCCTGCGCGGCATCGACGAACACGCCGTTCGGGGCGGCGCCGGTCTTCTCGATCCGCCCGCCCGGCGGCGACACGCTCTTGTTGGTGATCCCCGCCGCCTTCAGCGCGGCGGTGTTGCCCCAGCTCGCATGACCATCGATCCGCGACAGCCACACCGGACGGTCCGACACCACGCTGTCGAGATCGGCCGCCGTCGGGAAACGGCCCAGCCCCCACGTCTCCTGATTCCAGCCGCCGCCGACGATCCACTTGCGCTCCGGATTGGCGGCGGCATAGGCGGCGATCCGCGCCTTGGCCTCGTCCAGCGAATGCGCCTGCGACAGGTCCAGCTCCATCGATCGGAAGCCGAGTTCCATGACATGCCCGTGGGCATCGACGAAGCCCGGCAGCAGCACCTTGCCCTTTTCGTCCGCGCGCCAGTCGAGCCGCTCGGGCCGTTTGTCCTTGGCCTGGAGCAGCCTGACCACCTTGCCGTCCGGGCTGATGAGCAGTGCGTTGAAACGCACCACCCGCCCATCCTTGTCGAGCGTCATGCCGTTGACGTTGTCGACCAGCGCATCGGCGAACGCAGGAGAGCTTGCAAGGAGCGCGACGAGCGCGACGGAGCGGAGGAACATGGCCATGGCGCACGCGATACGGTGTGTTCCCTCGCTGCGCCAGATGGTCTAGGGCGCGCGCTTGGCCCGAAGCGGCGAAACGGAAGCGCAACGATGGCAACGCAGATGAAATCGGCCCCCGACACCCTGCCCGTGACGATCGACGACGTTCGCATGGCGCACGCGCGCATCGCCGACGCCATCGTCCGCACGCCGACCTTCATCAGCCGCACGCTGTCGAAGATGACCGGCGCGACCGTGTACCTGAAGTTCGAGAACCTCCAGTTCACCGCCGCCTACAAGGAACGCGGCGCGCTGAACACCTTGTTGCAGCTCGACCATAACGAGATGGGCGTGATCGCCGCCTCGGCGGGCAATCATGCGCAGGGCCTCGCCTATCACGCCAACCGGCTCGGCATCCCCGCCACCATCGTCATGCCGACGACGACGCCGACCGTGAAGGTGATGCAGACCGAAAGCCACGGCGCGCAGGTCGTGCTGTTCGGCCAGACCTTCGACGCCGCCTACGCCCACGCGCGCGAACTGGAGGCGGAGCGCGGCTACACCTTCGTCCACCCGTTCGACGATGCGCGCGTGATCGCCGGGCAAGGCACCGTCGCGATCGAGATGCTGGCCGATGCGCCATCGATCGACACGCTGATCGTGCCGATCGGCGGCGGCGGCCTGATCTCCGGCATGTCCACCACCGCGCGCGCGATCAGCGCGGAGCGCGGCGGCGCGCCGATCGAGGTGATCGGCGTGCAGGCCGAACTGTTCCCCTCGATGTACAACCGCATCAACGGCACCGACATGGCCTGCGCGGGCGACACGCTGGCGGAAGGCATCGCGGTCAAGGAGCCGGGCGCGATCACCTCCGGCATCGTACGCGCGCTGGTCGACGACATCGTGCTGGTCAGCGAACGCAGTCTTGAAGAGGCGGTCAGCCTGCTGCTTCAGATCGAGAAGACCGTGGTCGAGGGGGCCGGCGCCGCCGGCCTCGCCGCGCTCCTCCAGCATCCCGAGCGGTTCCGGGGCAAAACGGTGGGCATCATCCTGTGCGGCGGCAATATCGACACGCGGCTGCTCGCCAACGTGCTGCTCCGCGATCTTGCCCGGTCTGGCCGGCTCGCCCGGTTGCGCATCGTGCTGCGTGACCAGCCCGGCGCGCTGTACGGCGTGGCGCGCATCTTCGAGCAGGAGCGCGTCAACATCCTCGAACTGGCGCATCAGCGTATCTTCACCAACCTGCCGGCGAAGGGCCTGAGCCTCGACGTAGAATGCGAAACGCGTGATCTCGCGCACCTCGAACGGCTGAAGGCGGCGCTGCATGCCGAAGGATATGAGGTCAGTCCGGTCGAGCTCGGCTGACGAAACGACTCGCGCGTGCGGCAGGCTGCGCATCGCGCGGCTTTGCCGTACGCGCCGCGATCTTTATGGTGCGTAGCGTCTGCCCAGGCAGCCGGTTTGCTACCCATTTGGGTGCAATATGCTGCAATTCCGCCGCGACAGAAAAGCTAACACGCGTTAACCTTCATTGATGGTAAAGCGGCTTTTCAGAACGACCGGAGCGATTCATAAGACGATCAGGCCCTGCATCGGCAGCGGCCATGAAAGGACCAACCGGCGGTGAGTGCGCCCTTCCGTTTTCCCCGCTTCTTCGTCACCAGCCCCTCGCCGTGCCCCTATTTGCCCGGCCGCCAGGAACGTAAGGTTTTCACGGAGTTGCGCGGGCCACATGCCGGCGATCTCAACGATGCGCTCGGCCGGATAGGCTTCCGCCGCAGCCAGTCGGTCGCCTATCGGCCAAGCTGCGCGGGTTGCTCGGCGTGCGTGTCGGTGCGCGTCGTCGCATCGGACTTCGCCGCCAATACCACCCAGCGCAAGCAGATGCGCCGCAACGCCGATCTCGACGTGTCCGCCTGCCGCCCATGGGCGACCGATGAGCAGTTCCAGTTGCTGCGCCGCTACCTTGGCGAGCGTCATCCCGGTGGCGGCATGGCGGAGATGGACGAGCAGGATTATGCCGACATGGTCGAGCATTCGCCGGTCAATTCCTTCGTCATCGAATATCGCGAACCCGCGGTGGACGGCGCGCGCGGCAAGCTGATCGGTGCGTGCCTGACCGACCAGCAGGCGGACGGCCTGTCGATGATCTACAGCTTCTTCGACGCCGACGCCGACGCACGGCCGGGTTTCGGCAACATGATCATCATGGATCACATCACCCGCGCCCGGGCAATGGGGCTGCCCTACGTCTATCTGGGCTATTGGGTGAAGGGTTCGGCGCGGATGGCGTACAAGACGCGTTACCGCCCGATCGAGGTGCTTGGCCCCAAGGGCTGGACGCCGCTCACAGACGAGGACGCGACCTACCAGCCGCCCGCGCAGCATTATGCGGTGCTGGCGGACGAGATCGCTTGAAATAACGGCGCATGGAGCGAGCGGAGGATTGTGCCGCTTGCATGTGCATGTCGGCAGTTGATGCTTAGCGGGTCGGCTTCGCTATGATCGACATAACTTCGGTGTCACGAACAACCGTCGCGCGTTTCGAAGATCACCGCCAGATGCTATACCATCGTTATGGACCGCAAGACACGTTCCGATGACAGCGAAGTCGAGGCGCCTAACATGATCGCCTATGTCATCTTTATCCTGTTGGTTGCAGGCTCTGTCGCAGCGATCCGGCTGATGTGGGTGGGTTCTTACCGCTTTTGGTGAGGGCACGCAGCTCAGTTCGGTGCTTGCTCGATCACGCACCGCACAGCGGTACATCCCACGCGATGTCACCGGTGCAAAACGAGCGGCGGCGCTAGTTCGTCCTCGATAGTGTAACGGGCGAAAACCGACACTGCTGAAGGTTCGGACTGAACAACGTGGAAGCAGATCCCGCAAACAGCCCGCCTCGCTTTTACCCGAACTTGAACTGCCCCGCGATGGCATGGTGCAGGGCGTCGTTGTCGGCGAGGAACTGCTCGAGATACTGGTGCAACCCGGCCGCGATCACGTCCTTGGACCGCGTCTTGAGCATGTGCGCCTGCCGATCGCGCGCCATCTGATCCGCCTCGCCGTGCATGCCGGTGCGCTTGGCGAGCAAGGTGAGGAACTCGACCGTCTCCTCCGCCGAGGCCGCAAGGCTGCGCGGCAGTTCCGCGCGCGAGATGAGCAGGTCGATGACGTTGGACGGCAGCAATCCGTCCGAATAGAGCCAGCGATAAGCCGTCACGGCGGAAACGGTCTGCAGGATCGTCGTCCACTGGTCGCGATCGACCACGCCGCCGACCGGCTCGCCCGCCGGCAAGAGGATGTGGTATTTCACGTCGAGCAATCGCGCGGTATTGTCCGCCCGCTCGATCGCCTGTCCGAGCCGGATGAACCACGTCGTCTGGTTGCGCAGCATCCGGTGGATCGCACCTTCGAAGCCGCGTGTCGCCGCCTTGACCGATTCGGCCAGCGCCAGCGTCGCCGCCGCGCCGCCGGGCATCGCGCGGTTCTGGAACAGCAGCCACGCCTGGTTGATGCCGGTCCACGCCTCGCGCGTCAGCGACGTGCGCACTGCGCGGGCGTTGTTGCGCGCGCGATCGAGCGAGTGGACCAGCGACCCCGGATGCGTGGTGTCCAGCGTCAGGAACCGCGCGACCGCATCCTGACCGGCCTCGGCCCCGGTTCGTGCGAAGGCGGCGGTAGTATCGGTGACGGCAAGCGCGCTTTCCCACGCGATCTGCCCGGCCGGGCGCGGCGACAGCGCATCGAGCCGGATCGTCGCCTCGACCAGACGTGCGATGAAATCGGCCCGCTCGACATAGCGGCCCAGCCAATAGAGCGACGATGCGGTGCGCGAGAGCATCAGTTGCCGCCCATGCGCTGGCTCATGCCGCCCATCGACTGCGCCATGCCGCCAGGCCCCTGCGACTGCCGCATGGTTCCGTCATCCATCAGCACGAAACTGTCCTTGGTGCCGCCGCCTTGCGACGAATTGACCACCAGCGAGCCTTCTTTCAGCGCGACCCGCGTCAACCCGCCCGGCACCACCTGCACGCCGCGCGATCCGGTCAGCACGAAGGGTCGGAAATCGACATGGCGCGGCGCCAGCCCCGCGTCCGCCAGCGTCGGCACGGTCGACAACGCCAGCGTGGGCTGCGCGATGTAGCGGTGCGGCTCCGCGATCAGCGCGGCACGAAACGTCTCGATTTCGTCACGCGAGGCGGTCGGCCCGACCAGCATGCCATAGCCACCGGAACCATCGACCAGCTTGACCACCACCTTGTCGAGATTGTCGAGCGTGTACTGCAATGCGCCCGCCTCGCGGCAACGCCACGTCTCGACATTGGGCAGCTTCGCCTCGCCGCCTGAATAATATTTTACGATCTCCGGCATATAGCTGTAGATCGCTTTGTCGTCGGCGATGCCGTTGCCCGGCGCGTTGATGAGCGCGACGTTCCCGGCCGCATAGGCGCGGATCAGCCCCGGCACCCCCAGCATCGAATCGGCGCGGAACACCTCGGGATCGAGAAAATCGTCATCGATGCGGCGGTAGATCACGTCGATCTTCACCAGACCGGCGATCGTCCGCATCCAGACGAAATCATCCTCGACGACGAGATCCGCCGCCTCGACCAGTTCGATCCCCATCGAATCGGCGAGGAAGCTGTGTTCGTAATAGGCCGAATTGTAATGCCCCGGCGTCAGCACCACGCATACCGGCGCGGCCACCGCGCCCGGCGCGACCGATCGCATCGTCTCCAGCAGCCGATCGGGATATGAATCCACCGCCGCCACGCGGAAATGGCCGAACAGTTCCGGGCAGAGCCGCAGCATCGCCTCGCGGTTTTCCAGCATATAACTGACCCCGGACGGCGTACGGGCGTTATCCTCCAGCACGAAGAACTCGTCCGGGCCGGTACGGACCAGATCGATCCCGCAGATATGTGCCCAGATGCCGTGCGGCGGCCGCATACCGGCAATCTCGGAGCGGAACTGCGGGTTGCCGAGTACGAGGTCCGCCGGCAACACGCCGTCTTTCAGGATCTTCTGCGCGCCGTAGATGTCATCGAGAAACGCGTTGATCGCCTCGACACGCTGTACCAGACCCTCGGAAAGCCGCGCCCATTCGCTGGCGAGGAAGATGCGCGGCACGATGTCGAACGGGATGATCCGCTCGCTCGCGTCGCTGTCGCCGTACACCGCGAAGGTGATGCCGAGCTGGCGGAACGTCGCCTCGGCCGACTGCTGGCGGCGGCGCAGTTCGGCGGCGGGCGTCCCCTCGATCCAGGTGCCGAGCGCGGCGAGTTCCGACCGGCACACCGTCGATCCCGATTGCCCCATAATCTCGTCGAACGCTTGTATTCCCATCGACCCGAAAACGCCCTTCTATGTCGCCAGCCCATGCTGCGACGGATTGTTGCGCCGCACAAGGCGCTTTCTTGACGGGAAAACGGGCGGTCGGTTTAAGGGTGGAAGTCGCTGCGCGCCTCGGCGACGATTTTCGGGAGCGCCTTGCGGTCGATGAAGGCCGCGCCGCCGCCGCGCGCCTCATGCTCCAGCACATCGGCAAACTCCGGGTGCATCGGCAGCACGATGTCGGCGGGCATCGCCCCTATTCGCGCGAAGCTCTTGCGGTAATCCGCGACGATATTGGGGTAGGCGCGATTGCCCTTCAGCACGTTGCCCGCAACCGTCAGGCTGCACGGAAACACCACGTGCAGCTTGCCCACCGGCATCGACCAGGTGGTGCAGCCCGGCGTATGTCCCGGCGTCAGCGTGGCGGTGATGCCGACATTTCCCAGCCGCACCGTCTCGCCATCGCGCACCACGCGATCGACCGGCACCGCGGGGAAGCGGGTGTGGCCGTTCTCGTTATCCGCCTCGTGCCGCCCGGCGCCCAACGCGCCCGCGTCGGCGGCGGAGGATACCAGCCGCGCGCCGGTATCGCGGCGCAGTTGCGCAAAGGCGGCGGCATGGTCGAAATGCGCGTGCGAATTGAGCATCAGCTTCAACTGCCCCGGCCCGACGCCGATCGCGCGCAGGTTGCGTTCGATCAACCCGGCACTCTGCGCGAGGCCGCTGCTGACGAGGATCGCGCCGGCGTCGGTCTTGATCGCATAGACCGCCAACCCCTCGGTTCCTACGTACCAGATCGGCCCGGCGATATGGAAAGGCTTGATCGGCTTCGACCAGCTCGCCGGGCTTTCGGCAAGCGCGGGCATGGCGGTCAGTGCGGCGGCGGTGAGGAGCAGGCGTTTCATCATAGCGCCGCCAGCATCCCCGGAGTGAGCACCTGTGGCAAGACCTGCGGTTCGGCCGCGCCCGGCGCGTAATACAGATACAGCGGCACCCCGGCGCGATTATGCGCCTCGATAAAGCGGCCGAGCGTGGCGTCGCCGTTGGTCCAGTCCCCCACCAGCACCGCGACGTTCTTTTTCGCGAAGGCGGCGCGGGTCGCGTCGGTCTCGATCGCGGCCTTTTCATTGACCTTGCAGGTCAGGCACCAGTCGGCGGTGAAGTATGCAAATACCGGTCGGTTGGCGGCACGCAGACTCGCCAGCTTGGCCTCGCTGAACGCTTCCTCGCCGACGCTTGCTGTCGCTACGCCCGGTTTGGGCAACCGCGCGATCGATCCGCTGGCGAACGCCGCCACCACGACGATGCCGATCAGCGCAACCGTGCCGAACGCCTTGCCCTTGCGCTGTCGCAGGCCACCCCACCACAGCAGCAGCGCGACCGCCAGCGCGGCGACCATGCCGGCGGCGATGCCATCGGTGCCGACCTGCCGCCCCAGCACCCACGCCAGCGCGATCGCGGTCAGCCACATCGGGATCGACAGGATGCGGCGGAACGTCTCCATCCACATGCCCGGCTTGGGCAGCAGCTTCCGCAAACGCGGCACGAAGCCAAGCGCGAGGAACGGCAAGGCGAGCCCGATGCCCAGCCCGGCGAACACCGCCAGCGCGGCATACCACGGCAACACCAGCGCCGCGCCGAGTGCCGCGCCCATGAACGGACCCGTACACGGCGTCGCGATGAACGCTGCCAGTGCGCCGGTCGCGAACGCGCCGCCCGCGCCGCCCGCACGGTTGACGAATTGCGGCGTCGGGATCTCGAACAGCCCGCCGAGGTTGAGCGACAGCGCCACGCTCAGCAGCAACAGCACCACGATCGCGCGCGGGTCCTGCAGCTGGAACGCCCAGCCGACCGCGCTGCCGCCCGCCCGCAGGCCGAGGATGATCGCCCCCAGCCCGACGCACACCGCCACCACGCCCGCCGTATAGGCGAGCGCCTCGGCCCGCGCCGACCGTTCGTCGAGATGCCCGCGCGCCAGGCTCAGCGCCTTGAGGCTGAGGATCGGGAACACGCACGGCATGATGTTGAGGATCAACCCGCCCAGCACCGCGCCCGCCAGCGCGATCAGCGTCGCGGTCAGCGCGCCGCTTGGCGGTGCCTCGGCCGGCACGTTACCCGCGGGCGCGACCGTGCCGGGTCTGGCCTCGACGACCAGCCCCCGTTGGCCATTGGGGCCGGCGCCGATCGCCAGCACGCCGCTCAACGAGCCGGTTCCCCCGGCCCCCGGCTTGGTCGCGATGACGACACGATCGCCGTCGCGCGTGACGCTCTGCTTGGCGGCATAATCGACGATGCCGGTGGAGGTCGGATAGAAGTAGGCGTCGGCCAGCGGCGCGCCGGCCGGATACGGCACACCGATCCTAAGCGTGCCGTCCGCCACCTGGAATGTCGCCGCGCCGCCGAGCGGCTTGGGGAGCGCCTGCCGCCACGCATCAAAACGCGCGCGGTTCTCCGGCGTCACCGCCCCGTCGCCGACGGTCAGGTCGACCGCGAGATCGGCTGATTCGGGCACGCACACGCTCGACGTGCAGACGAGGTAATCCGCGTGCAACTTGATCGGCAGCTTCGTGCCCGCCGCCAGCCCCGCCGGAACATGCAGCGTCACCAGCGGCGCATACGGCTTCTCAAACACATAGTTCATCAGCCCGGCGACGAGCAGCCGCTGCGGTACCGGATAGACCGGCGCGGCGGCAGTCACGCCCTTCGGCAGCGTCCAGTTCAGCTTGGCCGGGAAACCCGCATCGCCCGGGTTCTGCCAATAGCCGTGCCAGCCCGGCTCCGGGCGCGTGTCGAGCGCAAGCGTCACGTCGCGCCCCGCCGCCGGCGTCGCGCTCTCCGCCACCAGCCGAATCGCGAGGTGCGGCCCATCGCCAAGCGCACCGGGCGCGTCGGCCCAGGCAGCATTTGCGGCGAACAGCGCCAGGAACGTCACGAACAGGTAATGAAGCGCACGCATCGGGCAATCCTTGTCGGCAAACCGCGTCTCGGCCATAGCCGCCGGCGGGAGTGCTTCGGATCGCCGCGAAAGGAAAGTCATGAATCGTTTTACCTCCCTGTTAGCTCTTTCGTTCGCGCTTGTAGCCACCCCGTTGGCCGCGCAGTCGGCACCGCCGGCACCCGTAGCCGTCTCGCCGGAGACGCCCCCGAAGCTGATCGTGGCGATCTCGGTCGACCAATTCTCGGCCGACCTGTTCGCGGAGTATCGCAACCACTTTACCGGCGGCTTCGCCCGACTGCTCACCGGGGACGTGTTCCCCTCGGGCTATCAGAGCCACGCCGCGACCGAGACGTGCCCCGGCCACTCCACCATCCTCACCGGCTTCCGCCCGGCGAAGACCGGCATCGTCGCCAACACCTGGTACAACCTCAAATCGCCGCTGGCCGACAAGCAGATCTATTGCGCCGAGGACGAGACGATTCCCGGCAGCACGCACGAGAAATACACCGTCACCGACACGCATCTGCTCGTGCCGACGCTCGGCGAGCGCATGAAGATCGCCAACCCCCAAGTCCGCACCGTTTCGGTGTCGGGCAAGGATCGCTCGGCGGTGATGATGGGCGGCCACAAGGCGACGCTCGACGAGATCTGGTGGTGGGACGGCAAGGCGTTCGTCAGCTACGCCGGCCGCAAAACGCCCGATATCGTCACCCGCACCAACGCCGCCGTGTCCGCGCGCATCGCCGAGGCGCAGCCGGGCTTCGAGGTGCCGGACTTCTGCCGCAGCCGTGATCGCGCCATCCCGCTCGGCGGCGGCAAGACCGTCGGCGCCGGCCATTTCGAGCGTGACGCCGGCAACCGCACCAAGTTCCGCGCCTCGCCCGAGTTCGACAACGCCATCCTCGCGCTCGCCGCCGGCATGGTGCGCGACATGAAGCTCGGCACCGGACCCGCCACCGACATCATCGACATCGGCGCCTCGGCGACCGATTACGTCGGCCACACCTATGGCACCGAGGGTGCCGAAATGTGCATCAACCTCGCCAATCTCGACCATTCGCTCGGAGAACTGTTCGACCAGCTCGATGCTACGGGCGTGGATTACCTCGTCGTCCTGACCGCCGATCACGGCGGCCACGACATTCCCGAGCGCAACCGCGAACATGCCATGCCGGGCGCGGTGCGCACCGATGCCACCTTCTCGACCAAGGCGATCAACGCGACCGTCACCGGCCGCCTTAACCTGCCGGGCCAAGTCCTGTTCGGCGACTCCGGTTCGGGCGATATCTGGATCGACCCGAAATTGACCGCGAAGCAGCACGCCGCCGTCCTTGCCGAAGCGCTCAAGGTCTATCGCGCCAGCCCATTCGTCGCCGCCGCCTTCTCGGGTGCCGAGATCGCCGCCTCTCCCGAGCCGAAGGGGCCGCCGGAGACATGGCCGCTCATCATGCGCGCCAAGGCGTCGTACAATCCTGCGGTGTCGGGCGATATCGTGGTGGCGCTGAAGCCACGCGTGATGCCGATCCCCGATCCCAGCAAAGGCTATGTCGCCACGCATGGCAGCTTCTGGGACTATGATCGCCGCGTGCCGATCCTGTTCTGGCGCAAAGGCATGGTTGGCTTCGAACAGCCGCTGTCGGTGGAGACGGTGGACATCATGCCGACGCTCGCGGCCGCGATCCACCTACCGGTGACCGCGCCACTTCCGGACGGACGCTGTCTCGATCTTGATGGCGGTGCCGCCTCCACTTGCCCGAACTGACCGGGCGCTTCCACGAGCGTACCGACTCGCGTCGCGGCCTCGTGGGATAGATTACTCGTACAAAACCGGCGCTAATCCCCGGAAAAGCGAGGTTTCGTGCGAGTGCGTCGCAAGAGCCGTGATCCCGGCGCCTTGCCGTGCCGCAACCTTTGCGCATCGCGTCCACGGTTGCTAAGGCCCCTTGCGACTCACGCTTTCGCCCTAGCCGGGGCGCGCTCGTGCGGCGCCTTCCGCCGCTTTCCCGCGCTCCCGTCACGGGGCATCCTATGGGAAGGACCCGCATGACCGCCATCGGCCAGGATACGCTCGGCACCCGCGCCACGCTCGACGTGAACGGGATCGAATATGATTATTACTCGCTGGCGGCAGCGGCGGAAAAGCTCGGCGATATCAGCCGCCTGCCCTTCTCGATGAAGGTGCTGCTTGAAAACCTGCTGCGCTTCGAGGACGGCGTGACCGTCACCGAAGCCGACATCCAGGCGATCATCGACTGGCAGCAGAACCCCAACGCGCCCGACCGCGAGATCCAGTATCGCCCGGCGCGCGTGCTGATGCAGGATTTCACCGGCGTGCCTTGCGTGGTCGATCTCGCGGCGATGCGCGACGCGATCACCAAGCTTGGCGGCGATGCTGCCAAGATCAACCCGCTCGTCCCCGTCCACCTCGTCATCGATCACTCGGTAATGGTCGACGAGTTCGGCACGCCCAAGGCGTTCGAGGATAACGTCGAGCTCGAATACCAGCGCAACAACGAGCGGTACGAGTTCCTGAAGTGGGGCAGCAAGGCGCTCGATAACTTCAAGGTCGTACCCCCCGGCACCGGCATCTGCCACCAGGTCAACCTCGAGAACATCGCGCAGGCGGTGTGGTCCTCGACAGCGCCCGACGGCAAGAAGATCGCCTATCCGGACACCTGCGTCGGCACCGACAGCCACACCACGATGGTCAACGGCCTGTCCGTACTCGGCTGGGGCGTCGGCGGGATCGAGGCGGAAGCAGCGATGCTTGGCCAGCCCGTATCGATGCTGATCCCCGAAGTGGTCGGCTTCAAGCTGACCGGCGAGTTGGCCGAGGGCATCACCGCCACCGATCTCGTGCTCACCGTCACGCAGATGCTGCGCGCCAAGGGCGTGGTCGGCCGCTTCGTGGAGTTCTACGGCCCCGGCCTCGACGTGCTGACCCTCGCCGACCGCGCGACCATCGCCAACATGGCGCCGGAATATGGCGCGACCTGCGGCTTCTTCCCGGTGGATGACGCGACGCTCGATTACATGCGTCTGACCGGCCGCGACGAGGACCAGATCGCGCTGACCGAAGCCTATGCCAAGGCGCAGGGCTTCTGGCGTGAGGCGAACGCCGCCGATCCGGTGTTCACCGACACGCTGTCGCTCGACATGGCGAACGTGGTGCCGTCGCTCGCCGGCCCGAAGCGCCCGCAGGACAAGGTGATCCTCACCGAAGTCGACGACACGTTCAACGCCGATCTCGTCAAGATCTACAACCACGCCAGCGCCAAGCGTGTCGCGGTGGACGATCGCGATCATGACATCGGTGACGGCGACGTGGTGATCGCCGCGATCACGAGCTGCACCAACACCTCGAATCCGTCGGTGCTGGTCGCCGCCGGTTTGGTAGCGCGCAAGGCCAACGCCCTCGGCCTGAAGCCCAAGCCGTGGGTCAAGACCTCGCTCGCACCGGGTTCGCAGGTCGTCACCGATTATCTCAACAAGTCGGGTCTGTCGGCGGATCTCGACGCAGTCGGCTTCAATCTCGTCGGCTATGGCTGCACCACCTGCATCGGCAACTCGGGTCCGCTCGCGGAGCCGATCTCGAAGGCGATCAACGGCAACGATATCGTCGCCGCGTCGGTGCTGTCGGGCAACCGCAACTTCGAGGGCCGCGTCTCGCCGGACGTGCGCGCGAACTTCCTCGCCTCGCCGCCGCTGGTCGTCGCCTATGCGCTGAAGGGCACCGTGGTCGAGGACTTCACCACCACCCCGATCGGCCAGTCGACCGATGGGACCGACGTCTACCTCAAGGACATCTGGCCATCGAACGCCGAAGTCCGCGAACTGATGGACGCGAACATCGACCGCGCGATGTTCCAGTCGCGCTATGCCAGCGTGTTCTCGGGCGACGAACGCTGGCAGGCGATCGAGGTGACCGGTTCGGACACCTACGCATGGCGCGCCGGTTCGACCTATGTCGCCAACCCGCCGTATTTCGAGGGCATGACGATGACCCCGGTGCCGACCGAGGACATCATCGAGGCGCGCCCGCTCGCGATCTTCGCCGATTCGATCACCACCGACCACATCTCGCCGGCCGGCTCGATCAAGGCGGACAGCCCGGCGGGCAAGTTCCTGCTCGACCATCAGGTGACCAAGGCGGACTTCAACAGCTACGGCGCGCGTCGCGGCAACCATGACGTGATGATGCGCGGCACCTTCGCGAACATCCGCATCAAGAACGAGATGACGCCGGGCATCGAAGGCGGCGTGACCAAGTACGTGCCGACCGGCGAAGTCATGCCGATCTACGACGCGGCAATGCGCTACAAGGCGGATCACACCCCGCTCGTCGTCGTCGCCGGCAAGGAGTATGGCACCGGCTCGTCGCGCGACTGGGCGGCAAAGGGCACCAACCTGCTCGGCGTGCGCGCGGTCATCACCGAGAGCTTCGAGCGTATCCATCGCTCGAACCTGGTCGGCATGGGCGTGCTGCCGCTCCAGTTCGCGGACGGCGTGACGCGTCAGACGCTCAAGCTCGACGGCACCGAGACCTTTACGATCATGAAGGTTGCCGAGATCCGCCCGCGTCAGGACGTCGACGTCACGCTCACCCGCGCCGACGGCACGGTCGAGACGTTTAAGACGCGCTGCCGCATCGATACGGTCAACGAGCTGGAATACTTCCTCAACGGCGGCATCCTCCAGTACGTGCTGCGCAAGCTCGCGGCGTAATCCGCATCGCCCGCGCTCCTGACGGGGCGCGGGTTTGCAACCGCGTGCAAGACCCGTTCGCGGCAAGCGAGCGGGTTTTGTGCGTCTGGAGACCATGGCGCGACGGGCGACGCGCCGCTACGACGACGGCAACGAAAGGATCGCCCGTATGGAAGCCGAACGCCCGCCGCTGCCGCCCTTCGCGACGCCCGAGGACGCCGCGCGCAAAGTGCGCATGGCCGAGGACGCATGGAACACGCGCGATCCCGAACGCGTGTCGCTTGCCTACACGCCAGACAGCCGCTGGCGGAACCGCACCGATTTCGTGCAGGGGCGCGAGGCGATCGTCGCCTTTCTGACCCGCAAATGGGCGCGCGAACTTGAGTACCGGCTCATCAAGGAACTGTGGGATTTCCGCGAGAACCGCATCGCGGTGCGCTTCGCCTACGAATGGCATGATCACGGCGGCAGCTGGTTCCGATCCTACGGCAACGAACTCTGGGAGTTCGACGCGCGTGGGCTGATGCGGCGTCGTGTCGCCAGCATCAACGACATGCCGATCCGCGAGGACGAGCGGCTATACCACTGGCCGCAAGGTCGCCGCCCCGACGATCACCCCGGTCTCAGCGACCTCGGACTCTGAGCCACACGCCTACGCCGAAAGCGCTCACGCTTCGCGCTTGCGCAGCGCGATCTTGCGGTCGATCCCCCAGGCATAGCCTGCCATCGACCCGTCGGCGCGTTGCGCGCGGTGGCACGGCGTGACGATCGACACCGGGTTGGCGCCGCACGCCGTGCCTGCCGCGCGTACTGCGCGCGGGTTGCCGGCGGCAGCGGCTAGCTCGCGGTAGCTGCGTGTCTCACCCGGCGGGATATCGCGCAGCGCCTGCCACACCGCCTCCTGAAATGCGGTACCCTGCACGTCGAGCGGCAGATCGAGGTCGCGGCCCGGGGTTTCGACCAGCGCCACCACCTGCTCGGCAAGTTCGACCAGCGCCGCGTCACCGGCGACGATCTCGGCCTGTGGAAAGCGTGCGCGCAAATCGGCCTCACCTTCCTCGAAAGTGACGCGGCACAGGCCCTTGTCGGTCGCGGCGATCAGCATCGGCCCGAGGGTGGTAGTCGCGATCGTCCAGCGGATTACCGCGCCCGCACCGCCCTTGCGCCAGACGCTCGGGCTCATGCCGAGCCGCTTGGCATCCTGTTCGTAGAACCGGCTCGGCGCGGAATAACCGGCCTCGTAAATGGCGTGGGTCACGCTATCCTCCTGGCTAAGCGCCTGTGTCGCGCGCCCGGCCCGCAACCCGCGTGCATAGGCAGCGGGGGTCACGCCGGTCGCGCGTTTGAACAGGCGGTGGAAATGGTGCGGCGCGTAGCCGACCTCGGCGGCAAGCGCGTCGAGGCCGGGCGCATCCTCGCCCGCCAGCAGCGCCACCGCGCGCACCACGGCGATCTGGTCACGCGCGGCATCATCGGGCTTGCAGCGCAGGCATGCACGGTAGCCTGCCACCCGTGCGGCCGCGCCATCGTGATAGAAGGCGACGTTCTCGCGCTTGGGTCGCCGCGCCGGGCAACTCGGCTTGCAATAAATGCCGGTGGTGTGGACCGCGACCACGAAGCGTCCGTCACGGCGGCGGTCGCGTGTATCAAAGGCGTCCCATGCGGCGTCGGCGTCGATCGGATCGGTATCGCTCATGGCACGGCTATAGCGGGAACGCGTGCGCGCCACATCCCGAGACTTGCGTCCAAACGCGCCCATGCGCCAGCCCGAAGGACGAGACTTTCGCCGCCGCCGCATCCCCGCTACCCAACCGACATGCTCCCGCCCCCGCCCCCGCCAATCGTCGCCCCCGCATGGCCGGACACGCCCGTCGCGCGTCTGGAGGCGCTGGCGATGCTGCAGTCGCTCGAACTCGCCCTCGTCACGCAGGACAGCGCGACGCTGGTGCTCGACGATTGGTGCGCGCGCCACCATCTCGCCCCGCCCGGCACCAAGATTGTCGCCGACCGTCAATTCGGCGCCAACCACGACGCCCCAGCCGATGTCCGCGCAAGCCTGCACGTATCCGCCGACACGCCGCTCAACTACCGCCTCGTCCACCTGCGCTGCGGCGAGCGCGTGATGTCGATTGCGGAGAACTGGTACGTTCCCGCGCGCCTCACCGCCGAGATGAACCGCGCACTCGACAACACCGACACGTCGTTCGGGCGAGTCGTACGGCCGCTCGGGTTCCGCCGCACCACGCTCGCCTCACGACTGCTGTGGTCGCCGCTTGGCGAGGACTGGAGCACTATAGGTGATGGGACCGCTAACAGAACGCAGGTCGCGCAAAACCTCACCATCCCGTCCCGGGTGATCGAGAACCGGGCGGTGCTGGTGCTGCCCGACGGCGCGCCGTTCGCTTATGTAATCGAGAACTACACCGCCGCCGTGCTGGCCGCGCCACCACCGGCGCTCGGCCGCTGAGTTCATCGGCCCGCGCACCGCAACCCTGGTTGATCGCCCCGTGACTGTCGCCACAACTTGAACACCCCGCGCGGCTTGCGCATTGCCGAACCCGATGCTAACCGCCCGCAACCCATATGAAGGCGCGGTGAACACCCTGTTCGGGCATGGGGCCAATTTCTGTACGCCCAATTCGAGGAACCTGATCGCGTGGAGACATCCGGCGGTATTCAAGCCAGCTTAAGCGGACGCTATGCGACCGCTTTGTTCGCGCTGGCCCGCGAAACCAAGTCGATCGACACGGTCGAGGCGAGCCTCGCGACCGTGCGTGCGACGCTCGACCAGTCGGACGATTTCCGCCGCCTGACGCAGAGCCCGCTGGTGTCGCGCAAGCAAGCCGCCGCCGCGGTAGCCGCCACCGCCGACGTGATGGGCGTGGATGCGACGACCAAGAACTTCCTCGGCGTGCTGGCCGAAAACCGCCGCCTGTCGCAGCTTCCCGCCGTCATGCGCGCGTTCCGCGACCTCGCCGCCAACTTCCGTGGCGAGACCACGGCAGAAGTCACCTCCGCGCACCCGCTCGACGCCGAGCAGGTCGACGCTCTCAAGCAGCAGCTTCGCACCCGTATCGGGCGCGAGGTTGCCGTCGACCTTTCGGTCGATCCCTCGCTCCTTGGCGGGCTGGTCGTTAAGATCGGCAGCCAGATGATCGATTCGTCGATCAAGACCCGACTGAACTCACTCGCGCACGCGATGAAAGGCTGACAATGGATATCCGCGCCGCAGAAATCTCGAAGGTCATCAAAGACCAGATCTCCAGCTTCGGTACCGAGGCCGAAGTCTCCGAAACGGGCCAGGTGCTGTCGGTCGGCGACGGCATCGCGCGCATCCACGGGCTCGACAACGTCCAGGCCGGCGAGATGGTGGAATTCTCGAACGGCGTGCAGGGCATGGCGCTCAACCTCGAGGCCGACAACGTCGGCGTCGTGATCTTTGGCTCGGACGCCGAGATCAAGGAAGGCGATGTCGTCAAGCGCACCGGCACGATCGTCGACGTGCCGATCGGCAAGGGCCTGCTCGGCCGCGTCGTCGACGGCCTCGGCAACCCGATCGACGGCAAAGGGCCGATCGTTTCGGACCAGCGCAGCCGCGTCGAGGTCAAGGCGCCCGGCATCATCCCGCGCACCTCGGTGCACGAGCCGGTGCAGACCGGCCTAAAGGCGATCGACGCACTCGTCCCGGTCGGCCGTGGCCAGCGCGAGCTCATCATCGGCGACCGTCAGACCGGCAAGTCCGCCGTCGCGATCGACACGTTCATCAACCAGAAGACCGCCAACGCCGGTGATGACGAGAGCAAGAAGCTGTATTGCATCTACGTCGCGATCGGCCAGAAGCGCTCGACCGTCGCGCAGCTCGTCCGCACGCTGACCGAGAATGGCGCGATGGGTTATTCCATCGTGGTCGCAGCGACCGCGTCGGACCCCGCCCCGCTTCAGTTCCTCGCGCCGTACACCGGCACTGCGATGGGCGAGTATTTCCGTGACAACGGCATGCACGCGCTGATCGTGTTCGACGATCTTTCCAAGCAGGCCGTCGCCTACCGTCAGATGTCGCTGCTGCTGCGCCGCCCGCCGGGCCGCGAAGCCTATCCCGGCGACGTGTTCTATCTCCACAGCCGCCTGCTCGAGCGCGCCGCGAAGATGAACAAGGACAACGGCTCGGGCTCGCTCACCGCGCTGCCGATCATCGAGACGCAGGCGGGCGACGTGTCGGCCTACATCCCGACCAACGTGATCTCGATCACCGACGGCCAGATCTTCCTCGAAACCGATCTGTTCTTCGCCGGCATCCGCCCGGCGATCAACGTTGGCCTGTCGGTCAGCCGCGTCGGCTCGGCCGCGCAGACCAAGGCGATGAAGAAAGTGTCGGGCTCGATCAAGCTGGAGCTCGCGCAGTACCGCGAGATGGCGGCGTTCGCGCAGTTCGGCTCGGATCTCGACGCATCGACGCAGAAGCTGCTCAACCGTGGCGCGCGCCTGACCGAGCTGCTCAAGCAGCCGCAGTTCTCGCCGCTGCCGTTCGAGGAGCAGACCGCGTCGATCTTCGCCGGCACGCAGGGCTTCCTCGACACGGTGCCGGTTGGCGACGTGGTCCGCTACGAAGCGGCGATGCTCGCCGATCTGCGTGCCAACCACGCGGATGTGCTGACCAAGATCCGCGACACCAAGGATCTCGGCGACGAAGCCAAGGCCGGGCTGAAGTCCGCGCTCGAAGCGTTCGCCAAGACCTTTGCGTAATTGATATGTGCCCCCGCCCGCGCGGGGGTACAAAGGGAACGAGATGGCGAGCTTAAAGGCCCTCAAGATCCGCATCGGCTCGGTGAAGTCGACGCAGAAGATCACCAAGGCGATGAAGATGGTCGCCGCCGCCAAACTGCGCCGCGCGCAGGAAGCGGCGATCGCCGCACGTCCGTATGCCAGCCGCCTGGAAAAGGTGATGGCAAGCCTCGCCTCCAAGGTGACGGCGGGCGAGAGCGGCCCCAAGCTGCTCGCCGGTACCGGTAGCGATCAGGTTCACCTGCTGATCGTGGCGACCTCCGAGCGCGGTCTTGCCGGTGCGTTCAATTCGAACATCGTCCGCGCCGCACGGCGTAAGGCCGAGGAGCTGGAGAAGGCGGGCAAGACCGTCAAGATCTACGTCGCCGGCAAGAAAGGCCGCGTCATCAAGCGGTTCTACCCGACGCAGATCGTGGTCGATCACGAGATGAGCCACATCAAGACGGTCGCCTTCGCCGATGCGAAGACGATCGCCGAGGACGTGATCGCTCGTTACGAGGCTGGCGAATTCGACGTCGCGCACCTGTTCTACGCCCGCTTCCAGTCGGCGCTGGTGCAGGATCCGATCGGCCGCCAGATCATCCCGGTGGCGCTTCCCGCCAACGATACGGCCGCGCCGGACGACGGCGGTGCCGCGGTCGAGTACGAGCCCGATGAGGAATCGATCCTCGCCGATCTGCTGCCGCGCAACATCGCGATTCAGATCTTCGGCGCGCTGCTGGAGAATGCCGCGTCCGAACAGGGCAGCCGCATGACCGCGATGGAAAATGCCACGCGCAATGCCGGCGACATGATAAAGCGGCTTAGCATCCAGTATAATCGCGCCCGACAGGCCGCGATCACGACCGAACTGGTCGAAATCATTTCCGGCGCGGAAGCGCTGTAAGAATCGCAAGAAGGTAGGACGAGCAATGGCAACCGCCCCCGACACGATCGCTCCGGTAGCGACCACCAACAACGTAGGCCGCATCAGCCAAGTGATCGGCGCGGTCGTCGACGTGACGTTCGACGAAGGCAATCTGCCCGCGATCCTGAACGCGCTGGAGACGAGCAACAACGGCAACCGGCTGGTGCTGGAAGTCGCGCAGCATCTCGGCGAAAACACCGTCCGCACGATCGCGATGGACGCGACCGAGGGCCTGATGCGCGGCCAGACCGTGACCGACACCGGCGCGCAGATCCGCATGCCGGTCGGTCCCAAGACGCTCGGCCGCATCATGAACGTCATCGGCGAGCCGATCGACGAGCGCGGGCCCATTGGTAACACCGAGACCGCCCCGATCCACGCCAAGGCGCCGCTGTTCGTCGATCAGTCGACCGAGAGCGCGATCCTCGTCACCGGCATCAAGGTGATCGATCTGCTCGCGCCGTATGCGAAGGGCGGCAAGATCGGCCTGTTCGGCGGCGCCGGCGTCGGCAAGACCGTGCTGATCCAGGAACTCATCAACAACATCGCCAAGGGCCATGGCGGCACCTCAGTGTTCGCCGGTGTTGGTGAGCGTACCCGCGAGGGCAACGATCTCTATCACGAGTTTCTCGACGCCAACGTGATCGCCAAGGACGCCGACGGCAACGCCACCTCGGAAGGCTCCAAGGTCGCGCTGGTGTACGGCCAGATGAACGAGCCGCCCGGCGCGCGCGCCCGCGTCGCGCTATCGGGCCTGACCATCGCCGAATATTTCCGCGATGTCGAAGGCCAGGACGTTTTGTTCTTCGTCGACAACATCTTCCGCTTCACGCAGGCGGGCGCGGAAGTGTCGGCGCTGCTCGGCCGCATTCCGTCGGCAGTGGGCTATCAGCCGACGCTGTCGACTGACATGGGCGCGCTCCAGGAGCGCATCACCTCGACCAACAAGGGGTCGATCACCTCGGTGCAGGCGGTGTACGTTCCGGCCGACGATTTGACCGATCCGGCACCGGCGACGTCGTTCGCGCACTTGGATGCGACCACCGTGCTCAACCGCGCGATCTCGGAACTGGGCATCTACCCGGCGGTCGATCCGCTCGACTCCACGTCGCGCGTGCTCGAACCGCGCGTCGTCGGCCAGGAGCATTACGAGACCGCGCGTGCGGTGCAGTCCACGCTTCAGAAGTACAAGTCGCTTCAGGACATCATCGCCATCCTCGGCATGGACGAGCTGTCCGAAGAGGATAAGCTGACCGTGTCGCGTGCGCGGAAGATCCAGCGTTTCCTGAGCCAGCCGTTCCACGTCGCGGAGGTCTTCACCGGCATCCCCGGCAAGTTCGTGGCGATCGAGGACACGGTGAAGTCGTTTAAGGCCGTGGTCGAGGGCGAATACGATCACCTGCCCGAGAGCGCCTTCTACATGGTCGGCGGCATCGACGAAGCGATCGCCAAGGCCGAGAAGATGGCACAAGAGGCGTAAGCCTCTGATCGCCTCGCCCGTTCCGGGCGAGGTTTGGTGGGGCGACGGGCGCGAGACACGCCCCGCCCCGCCCCCTCCTGGACACGGAGGGGCTAAAGGAACCGAAACATGCTGCACTTCGAACTCGTCACGCCTGAGAAGCTCGTCCGCTCGGAGGAGGTCTATATGGTCGTCGTGCCTGGCACCGAGGGCGACTTCGGTGTGCTCGAAGGCCATGCGCCGGTGATGTCGACGATCCGTGACGGTGCGTTGCAAATCTACCGCACGGGTAGCGGCGAGCCAGAGACTCTGCCGATCCTTGGCGGTTTCGCCGAGGTGAACGCGAGCGGACTGATCGTCCTCGTCGAACAGGTCGGCTGAGCCAAGGCGGGCGCCCAGCCCGCCGCCGCCAATCGCGTTGGCGATGTGGCAGCGCGAACCGCACAGAATCCTTTCGCGGCAATTAGGTAAATCTCAAAACTTCTCCGCTACGCAGTCTCGTCGAGATGAAGGACAGCGTAGAATGAGTGCATTTGGCCGTCGCCCCGGTGCCACTGGACCCGGCAACCGCCCCGCCTTCGGCGTTGCGCGGCCGATGCAGGGTGGTAGCGCCCGCCCCGCCACGGACGCCGATGTCGCGTCCGAGCAGTTCCCGCCGCTGAACGACCTGCCGATGCCCGGTGAAATCGAAGGCATGCTCGGTGGCATGCCGGACGGCCCGCAGGACGCGATGACCCGCCTCGCCGAGCGGCAGGCGGCGTCGGGAGAGGCTGGCAACAGCCGCGTCGAGGGGTTCGAGGCATCGATCCACAGGATTAAGGAACAGGTGTTGCCGCGCCTGCTCGAACGCGTCGATCCGGAAGCGGCGGCCACGCTCAACAAGGACGAGCTTGCCGAGGAATTTCGTCCGATCATCGGCGAAGTGCTCGCCGAGCTGAAGTTCACCCTCAACCGCCGCGAGCAGTTCGCGCTCGAGAAGGTGCTGGTCGACGAGCTGCTCGGCCTCGGGCCGCTCGAGGAACTGCTCAGCGATCCGAACATCACCGACATCATGGTCAATGGCCCCAACCAGACCTTTGTCGAGCGCAAGGGCAAGCTCGAACTTGCGCAGATCCAGTTCCGCGACGAGGAGCATCTGTTCCAGATTGCGCAGCGGATCTGCAACTCGGTCGGCCGCCGAGTCGACCAGACCACGCCGCTCGCCGACGCCCGCCTCAAGGACGGTTCGCGCGTCAACGTGATCGTGCCGCCGCTGTCGCTGCGCGGTACCGCGATCTCGATTCGTAAGTTCTCCGACAAGCCGATCACGCTCGACATGATGGCGGGCTTCGGCTCGATGAGCGTCAAGATGGCGACGGCGCTGAAGATCGCCGGGGCGTGCCGCTTCAACGTCGTCATTTCGGGCGGTACCGGTTCGGGCAAGACGACGATGCTCAACGCGCTGTCGAAGATGATCGACCCGGGCGAGCGCGTGCTGACCATTGAGGACGCCGCCGAACTTCGCCTGCAACAGCCGCACTGGCTGCCGCTCGAAACCCGTCCCGCCAATTTGGAAGGTCAGGGCGAGATCAGCATTCGCGACCTCGTCAAAAACTCACTGCGTATGCGCCCGGATCGCATCATCCTCGGCGAAATTCGTGGCAGCGAGTGTTTCGATCTGCTCGCCGCGATGAACACCGGCCACGACGGCTCGATGTGTACGCTCCACTCCAACTCGCCGCGCGAGTGCCTTGGGCGTATGGAGAACATGGTGATGATGGGCGACATCAAGATGCCAAAGGAGGCAATCAGCCGTCAGATCGCCGATTCGGTCGACATGATCGTCCAGGTCAAGCGTCTGCGCGACGGATCACGCCGCGTGACCAACATCACCGAAGTGATCGGCATGGAAGGCCCGGTAATCGTCACGCAGGAACTGTTCAAGTTCGAGTATCTCGACGAGAGCGCCGAGGGCAAGATCATCGGCGAATATCGCTCGATGGGGTTGCGGCCGTACACGCTGGAGAAGGCGCGGCAGTTCGGCTTCGATCAGGCGTATCTGGAGGCGTGCCTGTAAAAGTACGCCTGTTCCCGCACCTGACCCCTTCGCCACACATGCGGCGTGAGAGCGGGCGGACGTGTTACCATCCGCCCTGCGATAATCAGCTCTGAAGCTGCGGCAGCGGCACCTTGCCCGCGCGGTTCTGTCGATCGAACAGCTGCGGCATGAGCTGCAACGAGAACAGGTGCGCGTGCAGCAGCGGCAGCATGCCGTTCTTCTGGATCTTGCGCAGTTGGTCGCCGCGCAGTTCGTTGAGCTTTTCCTCATTGACCATCTGGAAGCCGCGATAGACGAACGGCTGCGGCGCGCCCTCGGGTTGGATCGAGATTTCGCCCTCCATCAGCAGGCCCATCTCACGCACTTCCCGCATGAAGTTCTGCGTACGGGCGCCGGCTTCCTCGAACATCTCGTTGAACTGGAGGATGTTCTGCACGATCGGCGCGGGCTTGCCGTCCTCGAACAGCGCGTCACCCTCATCGAACGCGCCGATCACGTCGGCGGTGGGGTCGAAGCAGAGCGACAGTTCCTGTGCGTCCGGCGTCAGCCGCGCGAGCATGAACGGATAACGGCGTACGTACGCGGGCACGTAGACCGACGCGTCGTCGAGCTTGCCCTCGTCGTCGATGAAGACGTTGACGCCTTCGTTCAGGCCCATCAGCGCGATCGGCACCGCGTCGTCGCCGGCGGTGAAGACGATCGGCATCGACCGCTGGACGTGAACGAACTCGTCGACCGTGACCGGAATGGCATGCTGGTTGACGAGGAACGGCGCGCGATCAAGCTGGCGCAGCTTGAAGGCGGCATGCGCCCCGCTCGAAAGCGGCTCGAGCGCGTTGTAGAACAGGGGAAGCGAGGCTTGTTGCGGCGCGCTGGCCATAATCATCTCCAAGAAAGCCGGCCGTCCGGACGCGCCGATTGGCGTTCGGCTCTATGGCGCGCGCGGGGCGGACGCAAGCGCGACGAGCTTGCCGGGGTTCATAATGCCCGATGGATCGAGTGCGCCCTTGATCGCGCGCTGCGCGGCGAGCCGGGCGGGCGGCGACAAACGTTCCAGTTCACGCAGCTTCATCTGGCCGATGCCATGCTCCGCCGAAATCGAGCCGCCTGCCGCGACGACGAGATCGTGGACGAAGCGGGTCACCACCGGCGCATCCTCGGCATACCAGCGCGCGGGATCGCTGCCGGCCGGCGCGCGGACGTGGAAATGCACGTTCCC
Source organism: Sphingomonas sp. GC_Shp_3 (assembly GCF_026540945.1). Lineage (NCBI taxonomy): Bacteria > Pseudomonadati > Pseudomonadota > Alphaproteobacteria > Sphingomonadales > Sphingomonadaceae > Sphingomonas > Sphingomonas sp. GC_Shp_3. The sequence continues at coordinate 177,022 of NZ_JALNUT010000004.1, read as the reverse complement.
GTCACCGAGGTGTCCGAAGGCGGTGGCGTGCGAGCCCGGAAAACGCGCCTCGGCAGCAGCCGCGCCATCGACCATGAAGCGCGGCATCCCTGCCACCGGCACCGAAATGTCGTGCTGCACCGCCGGCCCGCCCGCCCGCTCCGCTTCGGACAGCGAGTCGCGAATACGCCAGAACGCGTCGGCTTGCGCCTCGTTCGCGGCGATCACCGCGTCCGCCACGTCTCCCGCCGCGATTGCATGCGCGAGCAGTCGTTCCAGCAGCGCGGCGGGTGCTTCCGCGCGCGCATCAGCTACGGTCGCCTCGATCAGGACGTGCCACGGATGCTGACCGGCAAGCGGCGATCGCGTCGCGGGGATATGCTCCAGCACGCGCGCCAGCGAATCCCCGGAGATGATCTCGAACCCCTCGATCGTGTCGGTCTGCGCCTCCAGCCGCCGCAACAGCGCGAGTGCCGCTTCCGGGTCCGTCACGCCGACCCACGCCACCGCCCGGTCCGCCGCCGCCGGCACCAGCCGCAGCGTGACGGCGGTGATGATGCCGAGCGTCCCCTCCGCGCCGATCAGCAGCTGGTTGAGATCGTAACCGCGATTGTCCTTCTTCAGTGCGACCAGCCCGTCATGTACGGTGCCATCGGGCAGCACCGCCTCGACGCCCGCGATCAGCCCGCGCATGGTGCCGAAGCGCAGCACCTGCGTCCCGCCTGCGTTGGTCGACGCGAGTCCGCCGATCGTCGCGCTGCCGCGCGCGCCGAGCGTCAGCGGAAAGCGGCGCCCGACCCGTGCCGCCGCATCGTGGAGATCGGCGAGGATCACACCCGCTTCCGCCACCGCGAGATTGTCCTGCGCGGACAGCGAGCGGATCCGGTTGAGCCGCCGCAACGACAGGATCAGCGCGGAACCGTCGGCGGGCGGGGTCGCGCCGCCGACCATCGAGGTATTGCCCCCCTGCGGCACCAGCGGAACACCATGCGCGTTCGCGAGCGCCAGCACCGCCGCGACGCCGGCGGTATCGCGTGGGGCGAGCATGGCGGGCGCGTGCCCATGATAACGACCGCGCCAGTCGTTTTCCCACGGCGCGATGTCGTCGCGGTTGGTGATGACGGCCTTTTCGCCAAGCGTGGCGCGAACCGCCTCGACGAGCGCGGACTGTGCTGTATTCATGGGTTGTGTGCCTACCATGCACGCCTTCCGCTCCGCAACGTGCGGGTCCGGCGGCACGGATCAGGCGAGTTCATCGTCCGTTCAAGCGCCATTGGTAACCCATATCAGGTTGATGTCGAATTCGGTCGTTTCCCTTCTCGCCGTGCTTGCGCTGGCGCCCGCCACGGCGGTTGACCAGCCGCGCCCGCCTGCGTTCGACCGGGCCGAGCTGGCGCAATATACGTTTCACTCGCGCATCGTCATCCGCATCCCGCGCATGTTACCCGAGCGACACGAACGCGCCGAGCGGCCGGCCAAACTGGAAGAGAAGAAGGGGCCGAAATGCGTGCCGCTCACCATGCTTGAGCGCGCGGTGATCACCGGCCCTGGCAGCATCGACCTGCTGCTGGAAACAGGCGAGCGGATCCGTGCGCATCTTGACGACGATTGCCCGGCGCTCGATTTCTACCCGGATCTGTACCTGCGCCTGCCCGATGACGGCATGATGTGTGCGGCGCGCGACGCGATTCGCTCGCGTTCCGGGGGTGTTTGCGCGATCAAGACGTTCAAACGGATCGTCGAGAAGCGATAACCCGCGTTTTTCTTGACATTCGCGCGCTAATCCGCAAGCCCTAACGGTACTTGCGAGTGCCCGCGCGGTCTTGCGCCAAGAATCCGGAATCTACATGACCTTTGCCGATCTCGGCCTTTCCGACGAACTTCTCTCCGCGGTGACCGAGTCCGGTTATACCGAGCCGACTCCGATCCAGGCGAGCGCGATCCCCAGCGTCCTGATGGGCAAGGATCTCGTCGCGATCGCGCAGACCGGCACCGGCAAGACCGCCGCCTTCGTGCTGCCGATGATCGACATCCTTGGCGAAGGTCGCAGCCGTGCACGCATGCCGCGCTCGCTGATCCTCGAACCGACGCGCGAACTCGCCGCGCAGGTCGCCGAGAATTTCGAGAAATACGGCAAGAACCACAAGCTTTCGATGGCGCTGCTGATCGGTGGCGTATCGATGGGCGACCAGCTCGCCGCGCTGGAAAAGGGCGTCGACGTGCTGATCGCCACGCCGGGCCGGTTGATGGACCTGTTCGGGCGCGGCAAGATCATGCTCAACGGCTGTTCGCTGCTGGTGATCGACGAGGCCGACCGGATGCTCGACATGGGGTTCATCCCCGATATCGAGGAAATCTGCACCAAGCTGCCGCCCGCGCGCCAGACACTGCTGTTCTCGGCGACGATGCCGCCGGTCATCAAGAAGCTCGCCGACAAGTTCCTCGACAATCCCAAGACAATCGAGGTCGCGCGCCCCGCCACCGCCAATATCAACATCCGCCAGTGGCTGGTGCCGGTATCGTCTTCAAAAAAGCGCGAAAAGCTGATCGAGCTGTTGGAGATGGAAGAGGTCGCCACCGCGATGATCTTTTCCAACCGCAAGACGACCGTGCGTGAACTCAACAAGTCGCTGCAGCGCGCCGGCTTCAAATCGTCGGAGATCCACGGCGACATGGAGCAGCCGCAGCGGCTCGCCGAACTGGAGCGTTTCAAGAAGGGTGAGGTCACGATCCTCGTCGCCTCCGACGTCGCCGCGCGCGGGCTCGATATCAAGGGTGTCAGCCACGTGTTCAACTATGACGCGCCGTGGCATCCGGACGATTATGTCCACCGCATCGGCCGCACCGGCCGCGGCGGTGCGACCGGCGTCGCCTTTACCTTCGCGACCGCCGAAGACGCCGAGAACATCGACAATATCGAGAAACTCACCGGCCTGAAGATCGAGCGCTACGAAGGTGCCGCCGACGAAGCGCCGGCTGAAGGTGCCACGCGCAAGCGGACGCGCGGCAAACCTTTGAAAAAGGCCGAAGCGAAGCCGGCGGCGAAGCCCGAAACCGCGCCGGACGCACCGCGTGCGGAACGCCAGCCGCGGGCGGAGCGCGACAAGCAACCCGCGCGTGAAGAGCGTCCTGCGCGCGCTGAACGTCCTGCGCGTGAGGAGCGGCCGGCCAGCGATGCCCGTCCCGCACGCGAAGAGCGCGCGTCTCGCGACACGCGGCCGCCGCGTGATGATCGCAGCGCCCCCCATCGTGATCGACGCGAGCCGAACGACGGGCCAGATGAGGGCTGGAACGGTCCGCTGCCGGACTTCCTGAACGCGCGCATCTCGCTCTGAAGGCGGCGGCATTGAGCCGCTGCCGCGCGGAGTTGTTTCCCGCTACGGTGCTAGGCGCGCACTAGACAAACGATCTGACGTCGCGCCGCTGCGCAAACTGCGCAAAATTAGCGCTGTTTCGGTGGCATTGCGTTCTGCGCCATGCCCTTCTGTGAAATACCCGCATTGTTCGGGGCCGAAGATCTCCGGACTTAGCGGGAACGGGTTCGACTTCACAACGGCGCGCAGGCACCAGCTGCGACCCGGGGTCGTCGGTAGGCGGGGGCCTTCCGACGACCTTCGCCGATCGTTGAAGAACGGACTCCCCACGATCGAAGGGGGACAGCGTGAAACAGTATCGGACCGACATCGACGGCCTGCGCGCGCTCGCCGTCACTCCCGTGGTGCTGTTTCACATCGGGTTCGCGGGGCTGTCCGGCGGCTATGTCGGTGTCGACATCTTCTTCGTCATATCCGGCTTCCTCATCACGATGAGCCTGGACGAAGACATCCGCGCCGGCAGCTACAGCATTTCGCAATTCTACGTGCGCCGTATCCGCCGCATCTTCCCGGCCTATTTCGTGCTGATCTGCATCGTCTCGCTGTTCGCGGCCGCGCTGCAACTACCCGCCGACCTCAAGGATTACGGTTCGAGCATGGCCGCGACCAGCGTCTATGTGTCGAACATCAGCTTCTGGCTCGGCAGTGGCGATTACTTCGGCCTGAAAAGCGAATTTCAGCCGCTGCTCCACACCTGGTCGCTGTCGGTCGAGGAGCAATTCTACATCGTCTTTCCGCTGCTGCTGATCGTGGCGTCGCGGGCCGGCAGCCGCACGTGGATGAAGCTTGCCGTCGCGCTGTGCTTCGCCGCATCGCTGGCGCTCAGCATCCGTGGCACGCAGGCGACGCCAGTCGCGGCCTTCTATCTGCTGCCGACCCGCGCGTGGGAATTACTGGCCGGCTCGCTGCTCGCGCTCGGCGTCGCGGGCGTACCGCGCAGGGCGACGACGGCGGAGGTCGCCGCGCTGGCCGGGCTACTGCTGATCGTTGCGCCGATCGTTCTTTATACGGCGCAAACGCCGTTCCCCGGCCTCGGCGCGATTCCGCCGGTACTCGGCGCGGTGTTGATCCTGTACGCGGGCATGGGGGATCAGCAAACGACAGTAGGGCGGCTGTTGTCGCATCCCGCACCGCGTTTCATCGGGCTGATCAGCTATTCGCTGTATCTGTGGCACTGGCCGATCATTGTGTTCGCCCGCTACGTCTTCCTCGATCTCGACCTATCGCTCAAGCTGGCGATTCTGCCGCTGGCGATCGTCATGGCAACCCTGTCATGGCGCTTTGTCGAGCGGCCGTTTCGTCGCCCGATCGCGCCGGTCGCGCCGCGATGGCTGTTCGCCACCACCGCCGCGCTTACCTGCGGGATCGCCGCGATCGGGCTGCTGTTCGCGCGCGACGGCCTGCCGTGGCGGATCTCGCCCGTGATCGTCGCAATGGCTGACAAGGCTACCTATCAGGGCCCGCCCCGCACCTGCGGCGGCGCCTATCAGAAGCGCCGCACGCTGGCGACGCTGTGCGTACGCGGCACGCCCGGCGTTACGCCTGATCTGCTGGTGATCGGCGACAGCCATGCCGACGCGCTCGCGCAAAGCGTGTTCGAGGCGGCAGACGAGGCGGGCCATGCCGGCTACCAGATCAGCGACACCGGCTATCGGCCACTGCTCGGCTACGCCAAAGTTGGGGAGGAGGCAAAGTACCGTTATCTTAACCGCCTCGCCGTCGCGCTGCTCGACAGCCATCCGGCGGTGCGCACGATCGTCATTCCGGCCTATTGGCATCAGGCGGTGAGCATCGACAGCTACGTCGGTCCTGCTGACACCCGGGTTGCCGGCGCGGTGGGGGTGGAGGCAGGGTTCGTGGCCCTGCTGAAGCGATATCCCAACCGCCGCTTCCTGTTCTTGTTGCCCGCCGCACATTCGCTGACCTTCGGTGGCGACGCCGCCGCACGCGCCACCTTGTTCGGTCGCGCCCCTTTCCACCCGGCCGTGCCGCGCGCCCTTTTCGACGCGGAGCAGGCGGAGTACGCGCCCATCCTCGCCCGCCTGAAGACGGACCCGCGCGTACACGTACTGCGCATGAGCGACACTTTATGCGATGCCACGCTCTGCCATGGTGATCTGGCCGGCGCGCTTGCCTATTCGGACGACAATCACCCGTCCTACGCCGCCGCCGAACGGGTCAAGCCTGCGCTAACCCGCTATTTCCGGCACGGTACGCAGGCGATGCAGGTCGCGGCCGTGCGTTTCACCCTGCCGCCGTTGCTTCTGCCGCCGCTATAAGCGCGTCGTCGAGCGCCGACGCACGCTTAAACGCCTCGCGTGCGTAGACGCGCTCGGAATAGGCGGCGAAGGCAGGTCGAGCCTCCAGCATTCCGAACTGCAGCATGAAGCCGATCTGCGAGCCGACATACACGTCGGCAGCGGTGAACGTGTCACCGGCGACGTAGTCCCGACCGGTCACCGCCGCCTCCAGCGTGTCGACGGTCTGCTCGAAACAGCCGTAGCCAGCCATGCGTTGCTGGCGATCGTCGGGCGCTACCCCCATCGACTTGTTGGTGAACGCCTGTTCGACCGGCCCGGCGGCGAAGAACAGCCAGCGGTAATAGTCCGCCCGCCCGTCCAGCGGCGGCGCCAGCCCGGCGTGGGGAAACGCGTCGGCGAGATAGGCGCAGATCGCGGCGCATTCGGTCACGACCTTGCCGCCGTGGACGATCGCCGGCACCTTGCCCATCGGGTTGACGGTCAGATACTCCGCCCCTTTCATCGACGATGCATAATCGAGCACCACCGTTTCGTAGGTCGCACCGACTTCCTCCAGCATCCAGCGCGCGATCCGCCCGCGTGACCTCGGGTTTGTGTAGAAAATCAGATCGTTCGCCATCGCTTAGCCTCCCTGGTTGGTCCGTTTGCCGGCACTCAGCCGTCGATATGGGTGTGCAGAAATTCCAGCGTCCGCTCCCACGCCAGCGTCGCGGCCGCCGCATTGTAGCGATCGGCCGCCGTGTCGTTGTTGAACGCGTGATCGACGCCCTCGTAGGTATAGTCCGTGACGTCCTTGCCCGCCGCTTTCAGCGCCGCCACCCACGGCACGCCGGTGGCCGCGACGCGCGCGTCCTTGCCCGCGTAATGGAGCAGCAAGGGTGCGGAGACCTTCACCGCCTCGGCCGGATCGGGCGCCGGCCCGTAATAGGCCACCCCCGCCGCCAGCGCATCACCCGCCGCCACCGCCACGCGGTTGACGAGCGCGCCGCCCCAGCAGAAGCCCACCACCGCGACCTTGCCGTTCCCGCCCGGCCGCGCCCGCATCGCGCCGATCGTACCGACCGCCTCGCTGGTGATTGCAGTGAGATCCGCCTTGGCGCTCATGTCGCGCGCCTTATCCTCGTCGGATGGCGTGCCGCCCTGATCGCTCAGGAAATCGGGTGCCACCGCGCGGAAGCCGGCCAAAGCGAAGCGCCGTGCGACATCCTGGATATGCGGCGTGAGCCCGCGATTTTCGTGAAACACGATGACGCTTCCGAGCCCGGTCTTGCCCTTGGGCGACGCGAAATAGCCGGTGAGTTTCTTGCCCGGTCCGACACCATAAGGCTCCGTCACGATATCCAGCGTCGGATCGGTTGCATCGGTGATCGCGGCGGCCGCGGGCGACGCAGCGATACCCGCGATCAGCAGTTCCGCCGCCGCCACCGATCCGGTCAACGCCACCATGTCGCGCAGCAACGCACGGCGGTCGCGATGTTCATGAGTGAAGGCATCGTAAAGCTGGATCGCTCGATCGCGAAACTGGGTCATTGCGGCAGGCTCCTCAACGAATCGGCTGGACGAACGATAACCGTCGCGCGCTACAGCCGCAAAGCCGGCGGGAACCTACGCCGGGCAAACGAGGTTGGGACGCGGGCAATGACGACATACCGTGCCAGCAACGACAGAAAGGTCGGCGCCGCGATCGCGGCGGCGGCGCTGCAGGTCGGGCTGGGCTTCCTGCTCATCAGCGGCTTCACGGTGAAGATCCCGCATGTGGTCGAGCAGGATCTCAAGCTGTTCGGCGTATCACCACCCGCGCCGCCCCCGCCGCCGCCGCCTCCTCCACCCCAGCCGCGCCCCAAGCCGACACAACACAAGGCCGCCGCTGCTGCACCACCCAACATCCGTTCCAAGGCGACGGAGGTCGTCGCGCCACCGCCGCGCATCCCCATGCCGGTGCCGCCCCCCGTCGTCGCCGCGCCGATCGCCGCGACGGGCAATCAGGCGACCTCGGGCGCAGCCGACAAGCCCGGCATCGGCACCGGCGCGGGCGGCAGCGGTCAGGGTACCGGTAGTGGCGGCAGCGGTGATGGCGACGGCGGCGGCGTTGCGGAAGAGGCGTATCAGAAGAGCGGACGGATCCGCGGTTCGGACTATCCCAGGAGTGCACTTCGCGCGCGGATTGGCGGCACGGTCTACGTCAGCTACACCGTCGAGGTCGACGGGCGGGCGACGGGTTGCACGATCCGACGGAGCAGCGGCAACCCGGATATCGACGCGACCACCTGCAACCTGATCGAACAACGCTACCGCTACGAACCGGCACGCGACGCGCACGGCCGCAAAATCCGCTCCCGCGTGGAGAATCAGGACCATACCTGGGTGGTTGGGCACGACGACGACGATGGCGGCGACCGGGATCGCGATAACCGCGACGACCGCTGATCGCCGGCTCCACGCCAGCTTGCCCCCCGCCCCGCCCCGGCCTAGAGCGCGCGGGCATGCACCAGCGCCTCGCCCATATCCGCAACTGGATCTTCGATCTCGACAACACGCTGTATCCGGCGAGTGCGAACCTGTTCAGCCAGATCGACGCGAAGATGACCGGCTACATCGCCGCGCGTTTCGGCGTGGACCGCGACGAGGCGTACCGCATGCAGAAGCAGTATTTCCTCGGCCACGGCACCACGCTCGCCGGGTTGATGGCCGAGCATGAGGTCGACCCGCACGACTTCCTCGACTTCGTCCACGATGTCGAGATGGATGTGCTGGAGGAGAACGCCCCGCTTGCCGCCGCGATCGCGCGACTGCCGGGGCGCAAGATCGTCTTCACCAACGGTGAGCGCCTGTATGCCGGACGGGTGCTGGAGCGGCTCGGTCTATCGGAAAGTTTCGAGGCGGTGCACGACATCCACGCGATGGACCTGATCCCCAAACCGCAAGCCTCGGCTTATGCCGGGCTGTGCGCGGCGTTCGGCATTGACCCCAAGCAGTCGCTGTTCGCCGACGACATGGCGCGCAATCTTGCGCCCGCAAAGGCGATCGGCATGGCGACGGTATGGGTCGATAACGGTTCCGAACAGGGGCATGACGCCGACCGCGGCTTCATCGATTTCACCTGCACCGATATCACGGCTTGGCTGCACGACATTCTGGAGGACCAATGAGCGACCTGCAAACGACCATTGAAGCGGCATGGGACGCGCGGGACACGATCGGTTTCACGACCGGTGCGCCGGTGCGCGATGCGGTCGAAACCGCGCTGGACCTGCTCGATAGCGGCAAGGCACGCGTCGCCGAACCGCAGGGAGACGGCTGGGTCGTCAATCAGTGGCTCAAGAAGGCGGTGCTGCTGTCGTTCCGCCTCAACGACAATACCCTTATCGAAGGCGGTGCGGCGGGCGCGCCCGCGTTCGACAAGGTACCTTCGAAATTCGCCGGCTGGGGTGAAGCGGAGTTCCGCGCCGGCGGGTTCCGCGTCGTACCGGGCGCGGTGGCGCGGCGCGGCGCGTTCATTGGCAAGGGCGCAATCCTGATGCCGAGCTTCGTCAACATCGGCGCCTATGTCGGTGAAGGCACGATGGTCGACACCTGGGCGACGGTCGGATCGTGCGCGCAAATCGGCAAGAACGTCCATCTGTCGGGCGGCGCGGGCATCGGCGGCGTGCTGGAGCCGTTGCAGGCCGATCCGGTCATAATCGGCGACGGCGCCTTCATCGGCGCGCGCGCGGAAGTGGCGGAGGGCGTGCGCGTCGGCGAAGGCGCGGTGCTGTCGATGGGCGTGTACCTCGGCGCCTCGACCAAGATCATCGACCGCGCCACCGGCGAAGTTCACATCGGTTCGGTACCGCCCTATGCGGTGGTGGTACCCGGCTCGATCGGCGGCGGCGACGGTAAGCCGGCACTATACTGCGCCGTCATCGTCAAGCGGGTGGACGCGCAGACCCGCTCCAAGACCAGCATCAACGAGCTGCTGCGCGACTGATGCGCACGCTAGCCCTTCTTGCCGCGCTCGTCGCAGCGCCGGCGCTGGCCGATCCGTTGCCGCTCGACGCGGCGAAGGTGATCGCCACCTACCCGCATGATCGCGGCGCCTATACCGAGGGCCTGTTCTACCGCGACGGCAGCTTGTTCGAGAGTACCGGCATGGAGGGCCGCTCGTCGATCCGCCAGGTCGACATCAAGACCGGCACCGTGCGGCGCAAGATCTCGACCCCCGCGTCGGAATTCGGCGAGGGCATCGTCGATGACGGCGACCAGATCATCAGCCTCACGTGGAAGAACGGCCACGGCTATCGCTGGAGCCTCGGCGGTTTCAAGCGGCTCGGCACGTTCAATTACACCGGCGAAGGCTGGGCGCTGACCAAGGATGCGCACCACCTCATCATGTCGGACGGCACGCCGGTGCTGCGTTTTCTCGATCCCAGGTCGCTGCGCGTCGTCAAGCGGCTGAAGGTAACCGCCGACGGCAATCCGGTCGCGAACCTCAACGAACTCGAATATGTCGATGGCGAAATCCTCGCCAACGTATGGATGACCGACATCATCGCCCGGATCGATCCCGTCAGCGGCCATGTGATCGGCTGGATCGACGTGAGCGCGCTCACCAAGCAGGCGGATGCGGGCGGCGGCGATGCCGTCGCCAACGGCATCGCATGGGACGCCAAGGGACGCCGGCTGTTCGTGACAGGGAAGAACTGGCCGGTCTTGTTCGAAATCGCCCCGCCTCATGCCAGATAGCGGCACGACGGATCAACATCTGGCGGCGATCACCTCGACAACGTGACCCGCGTTGCCTATCCGCGTGCGAAACAAACAGAGGAAGCCAGCCTATGTCGACCGTCAGCAACGTCCTGGACCGCGTGCTCGTCCTCGAAATGGTTCGCGTTACCGAGGCGGCGGCGATCGCCTGCGCACCGTTGATCGGTCACGGCGACGAGAAGGCGGCAGATGCGGCGGCGGTGGATGCGATGCGCACCGCGCTCAACGAACTCTACATGGATGGCACCGTCGTCATCGGTGAGGGCGAGCGCGACGAGGCGCCGATGCTGTACATCGGCGAGAAAGTAGGCTCGGCGATCGGCAAGGGACCGAAGATCGACATCGCGCTCGATCCGCTCGAAGGCACCACGATCTGCGCCACCGCCGGGCCAAACAGCCTCGCCGTGCTGGCGATCGCCGAGGAAGGCATGCTGCTCAACGCCCCCGACGTGTACATGGACAAGATCGCGGTCGGCCCGGGCTATCCCGAAGGCGTGATCGATCTCGACAAGTCGCCGAGCGAGAACGTCCGCGCGCTCGCCGCCGCCAAGGGTGTCGAGCCGTCGAAGATCATGTGCTGCGTGCTCGATCGCCCACGCCACCAGAAGCTGATCGCGGAGTTGCGCTCGCTCGGCTGCGGCGTGATGCTGATCGGCGACGGCGACGTGGCCGGCGTAATCGCCACCACCAACCCGGACACCAACATCGACATCTACATGGGCTCGGGCGGCGCGCCGGAGGGTGTGCTCGCGGCAGCGGCGCTGCGCTGCGTTGGCGGCCAGTTCAAGGGTCGCCTCCTGTTCCGCAATGACGACGAGCGCGGCCGCGCCGCCAAGTGGGGCGTGACCGATCTCGACAAGCAGTACGACCTTACCGAACTCGCCAAGGGCGACTGCATCTTCGCGGCGACCGGCGTGACCGACGGGTCGCTGCTCGCCGGCGTGAAGCGCAAAAAGGGCGTGCTAACCACCGAGAGCGTGGTGATGCGCGCCTCCTCCGGCACGGTGCGCTGGGTCAAGGGCGAACACCGGGTCGGCTAATCCCGCCAGCGCGCGGCATTCCGGCGCGAGCCGGGGTGCCGCGCGCCCAGACGGCGGTCGTCAGACGCTGCGCTGCATGAACAGCACGTCGAGCGAGCGTCCGAACTTGATGCCGACGTTGTTCAAGCGTCCTGCTTCCGCAAAGCCGAGCTTTGTGTGCAACGCGACCGATGCGGACTCCGGCCCGCCGATCACCGCCACCATCTCGCGGAAGCCCGCGGTCGGCGCAGCGGCGATCAACGCCGCGAGCAGGTACGCGCCGACACCCGCCCCCCGCGCATCCTCGGCGATGTAGATGCTGTCCTCGCAGGTTGTGCGGTACGCCTCGCGGTCGCGGAACTGCGCCGCATAGGCATAGCCGATCACGCGCCCTGCCCTCTCCGCGACCATAAACGGCCAGCCGTTCGCGGCGATATCGGCGATCCGGCCGCGCCAATCCTCTGCCGAAACCGGCACCAGATCGAACGTGCCGGTACCGTACAGGACATGATGCGCGTAGATCGCCGCGATCTCTGCCGCATCGTCTTCCCGCACCGCCCGACACGCCAAGTCCATTTTCGGCATATTCCCTCGCGCTTCAATCGCCGGGGGCCATAGCACCGGCTTTACCTGCGCACACCGCCCCGGCTAAGCTTTCGCCGAATTGCGAAAGATTAGTGATGCGCCACCGCTTTCTGATGTTGCTTGCCGCCGCCGCCCTGCCCGCACTCGTTGCGGCGCGCCCGCAGGCGGCGCCGGTCGCGGCCGAAGCACCGGATGCGCCGTTCACATATCAGAAGCTGATGGTGCCGATGCGCGACGGCGCAAAGATGGAAACCGTCATCATCCGCCCGCGCAACCAGAGCGGCCCGCTGCCGATCCTGCTCCAGCGCACGCCCTATGGCGTACCGGCGTCCGGGCCCGGCAAGGTGCCGGGAAGCTGGGCCTCGCTGGTCAAGGACGGCTATATCTTCGTGTTCCAGTCGATGCGCGGCCGGTTTGGATCGGACGGCGACTTCACGCTGTCCACCGCCGTCCATCCGGCCGATCCGAAGGCGGTGGACGAGGCCACCGACGCCTATGACACGATCGACTGGCTCGTGAAGAACGTGCCCGCCAATAACGGCAAGGTCGGCATGTGGGGCGTGTCCTACCCCGGTTTCGCTGCCGCCGTCGCCCTCGTCCACCCACACCCGGCGCTGAAGGCGGTCAGCCCACAAGCGGCGTGGATCGACTATTGGCAGAACGACGATCTTCACCGTAACGGCGCGCTGCGGCTCAGCTACACCGCCGACTGGGTATCGAGCCTGCAAGTCGACAAGACGCAGAACAAACCCTTCGATTACGGCAATGTCGATACCTACGAGTGGTTCCTCGCGCTCGGCCCTGTGGAAAATCTCGACAAGCGCTACTTCCACGGCAGTGTGCCGATGCTGACCGCGCTGCTCGATCATCCCAATCACGACAGCTTCTACACGAGCCAGAACTGGACGGCGGCACTCGGCAAAACGACGGTGCCGACGCTCAACGTCGCCGGTTTCTGGGATCAGGAGGATCCGTGGGGATCGTGGCAGATTTACCAGAAGCAGCAGGCCAACGATCCCGATCATCTCGCGCAGATGGTGGCCGGCCCGTGGGCGCACGGCACCTGGCAGGGCAAGATGGACGCGCTCGGCAACATCCCGCTCGGCCGCGATACCGGCGCCGAGTTCCGCGATCAGATCCAGACGCCGTTCTTCCGCTACTGGCTACACGGCACCGGCGAGCGGCCATCGTTCGAGGCGAAGATGCTGCAATCCGGCTCGGACCTGTGGAAGACCTATCGCCACTGGCCGCCTGCGGGGGCGACGCCGACGGACCTGTTCCTCCATGCCGATGGCTCGCTCAGTTTCACCGCGCCGGCGAAGACTGAGGCTTGCCGCGACTACGTTTCCGATCCCGCCAACCCGGTACCGTTCCGCGAACGCCCGATCTCCCCCACGTATCCACGCCCGGAATGGCGCTGGTGGGAGAGCGCCGATCAGCGCTTTGTCGACCATCGCCCGGATGTGCTGAGCTATGTCAGTGCGCCGCTGGATGCGGACCTCACCGTCACCGGCAAGCTGGCCGCGACGCTGATGGCCAGCACCAGCGGCACCGACAGCGACTTTGTGGTGAAACTGATCGACGTGCTGCCGCAAAACTATCAGCAGTTCGACATGGACGCGCCGCTCGGCGCCTATCCGCGTCAGCTCAACGGCTATGAATGGCCGATTGCGATGGAGGTGCGGCGTGGCAAGTTCCTGGCCAGCGACGTTGCGCCGCGTGCGCTTACGCCCAACAAGGTGATCGCGTGGGACGTGCCGTTGCGCGACCACGACCACGTCTTCCAGAAGGGCCACCGCATCATGGTGCAGGTCCAGTCGAGTTGGTTTCCGGTGATCGACCGCAATCCACAGACGTTCGTGCCCAACATCGCCCGCGCCAAGCCGGCCGATTTCGTGAAGGCGACGCAACGGGTTTGCGCGGGATCGCGGGTGACGTTGCCGGTGATGGGGAGCGAGCCGCGCTTGTAACACGGCGGTCGCGCTGGCGACGCGAACCGCCGGCCAGCGCGGGCAAGGCCCGCGTCCGACGACACGGGCTTTGCCAGTGATGTGTGCGTAGTGCTGAACCTTTGCGCAATAGTTGCTTGGAATGCTCTTGCCCCGAGCCTCAGGCCGTCATGGGAGTAATCCCATGACGTCGGACGCGGGCCCTGGCCCGCGCCGGCCGGCCCGTCGCGTCGCTTGCGCGAGTGCGGCGCAGTGTGCGCCGCTCGCTCGGGCTAGGCCTTGAGCCGCCACCCCGTCCGGAAGATCAGCGCAATCGCCACCAGACATGCCACCATGAACGCCGCCGTCACGCCAAGGCTCAGCGCGATGCTCACGTCACCCTTGTCGAAGAAGCTCCAGCGGAACCCGCTGATGAGATACACGACCGGGTTGAAGAGGCTGACCGTCCGCCACGGCTGCGGCAGCATGTCGATCGAGTAGAACGCGCCGCCCAGAAACGTCAGCGGCGTCACCAGCAGCGCCGGCACGACCGAGAGTTGCTCGAACCCGTTCGCCCACACGCCGATGATGAAGCCGAACAGACTGAACGTCACACTGGTCAACACCAGAAACGCGATCATCGCCAGCGGGTGCGCGATGTGCAGCGGTACGAACAACGTCGATGTCGCGAGGATCAGCAGACCCAGCACGATCGACTTGCTCGCCGCCGCGCCGACGAACCCCGCGACCATCTCCATCGATGTCACGGGCGCGGACAGCAATTCGAACACGGTACCGGTAAACTTGGGGAAGTAGATCCCGATCGACGCGTTGGAGATGCTCTGCGTCAGCAAGGACAGCATGATGAGCCCCGGCACGATGAAGCTGCCGTAACCGACGCCCCCGACCGTGCTCATCCGTGAGCCGATCGCGCCGCCGAACACGACGAAGTACAGCGATGTGGTGATGACCGGCGTGGCGATGCTCTGCCATACAGTGCGCAGCGAACGCGCCATCTCGAAACGGTAGATCGCCCAAATGCCGTGATGGTTGATGCCGCTGCTCACGCCGCCTGCTCCTTGCGCTCGACCAGATCGACAAAAATGTCCTCCAGCGACGATTTGCTCGTTTCCAGATCCTTAAAGCCGATCCCCATCTCGGCCAGCTTGCGCAACAGCGAGGGGATACCGGTGCGTTCGGCCTGTGCGTCGAACACGTAGCGCAGCGTCGCGCCGTCATCCTCCAGCGCAAGATGCCATTCGGCCAGCGCCTCCGGGATCGCCGCCATCGGCTCCTGCAAGGCGATCAGCATCTGCCGCTTGCCGAGCTTCTTCATCAGCTCGGTCTTCTGTTCGATCAGGATGATTTTGCCCTTGTCGATCACGCCGACCCGGTCGGCCATCTCCTCGGCCTCCTCGATATAGTGCGTGGTGAGGATGATCGTGGTGCCCTTGGCGCGCAGCTTGTGGACCAGCTTCCACATGTCGCGGCGCAGCGCGACGTCCACGCCGGCGGTCGGTTCGTCGAGGAACAGCACGTCCGGCTCGTGGCTCAGCGCCTTGGCGATCAGCACGCGGCGCTTCATGCCCCCCGACAACTCACGGATGCGGGCGTTCCGCTTGTCCCACAACGACAGGTCGCGCAGCACCTCTTCGACATAGGCGTCGTGCCCGGCCTTGCCGAACAGGCGGCGGCTGTAGCGGACGCTCGCCAGCACCGTCTCGAACATGTCGACTGACAGTTCCTGCGGCACAAGCCCGATCACGCTGCGCGCAGCGCGGAAATCGTGGATGGCGTCATGCCCCATGACGGTGATCGTGCCGGTTGACGGTGTGACGATGCCGCAGATGATGCTGATAAGCGTGGTTTTGCCGGCGCCGTTCGGGCCGAGCAGCGCAAAGATTTCACCTTTGTTGATCTCCAGATCAACGGGTTCGAGCGCGCGGTGGCCCGAGGCGTACGTCTTAGATACGCCTCGAACGGACAGGATCGGTTGCATGTGCTTCCCCTTGTGCGCGCAAAATAGGAACGCTGTTGCGGTGCCGCAACGGGTACCACCAAGCCGGCGGGGATAAAGCGCAACACCTCTCCCGTCGCATCCTCACGCGGTAAGCGTGGTGAAGCGCGCGTTAACTGCGACTTGTCGTGCTGTGCGACGTTTACCCGGGCCTAAGCGCTTTGACGAACACAGGAGGGATCGATGATGACCCTGGAAGACATGACCATCCTTGCGCGCCGCTCACGCGAATGCGCCGAACGCGCGCGCCAGGAAGAGCAATTCTGGGAAAGGTTGATCGCCGAGCGGCGCAGGACCGCCACCAATGCAACGCCGCCCTGCGCCGCCGTTGCGTGATCGATCAGCCGCCGGCGCGCGCCTGCGCCACTAGTTTCTGTAACGTCTCCAGCGGCAGCGCAGACGACACGACATGGTTGCCGATCACCCAGCTGGGCGTTCCTGTCATGCCCAACTGCCGCGCGATCCCCATGTTGGAGGCGATCTCCGCATCCGCCCGCGGCGCGAAGGCCGCCGCCTTGGCAGTGTCGACCCCCGCGATCTTGGCCGCCGCCGCGATCGACTGATCGCTGACCTGTCCGCCGGCGTAAAGCGAATCATGAAACGCCTTAAACTTGCCCTGCGCCGCTGCGGCAAGGCTCATTTGTGCCGCGCTTGCGCTCGATTCCGCTAGTACTGGAAACTCTCGAAACACGATGCGCAGCTTCGGATCACTCTGCAGTAATTGCGCGATAGCAGGCAGGCTGGCCCGGCAGTAGCCGCAATTATAGTCGTAATATTCCGCGATTGTGAGATCGGGATGTGCGCTCCCGGCCCACGCGCTACCGACCGGCTCGAGAATGGCGGCGCGATTGTCGGCGATGGTCTTGGCATGCTCCTTGTCGCGGAGCGCATCCATCGCAGCCGGCAGAACCTCGGGGTGCGCGAGCAGATAGTCGTGTACGACCTGCTCGATGCGCGCCTGATCACCCGTCTTGCCCGCAAGTTTGCTGCTTCCAAGATACACGACAGCGCCACCGATCAGAGCACCAAACAGCACGGTCAACAGGAGAGTCAGTCGGGTCATCGGCGCTTCTTATACTTGTTGGGATTGTCTTCGATATCGTTCATCGACGTCATCGCGATGTCCTGCGCGCGGATCCAGTCGATGCTGTTAGGCGGCAACCCAGCCATCGCGGCGCGCGCGCTATAGGCGGCGCGCGGCACGTCGCCGGTCAGGCTCGCCTGCTCAGCACTGGCGAGCAGCGCGCGCGGTTCGTCGCCCGACAGTTCGTAGGCAGTGCCAAGCTGGTACCACGCGAACGGATTGTCGTCGTCACGCGCGACCGCCGACCGCAACACCTTCACCGCCTCGGGATAATAGGCCTTGTCCTCGGTCGCGATCAACGCGTGGCCGAGCGTGGTGGCGATCAGCGGCGCGGTACGCGTGAGCTCGGTCGCCTCGCGCAGCGGCGCCAGCGCATCACGCGGTTTGCCCGCCTCGAGCAGGATCTGCCCACGCACCTCGAGGAAATACGGATCGTGCGGCTTGAGCGCGAGCAGCGCCCTGGTTTCCGTGTCGGCTTTGTTGGGATAGCCCGCCTTGTGCCACGCGTAGGCACGCGCGTAATGGCCGTACTCTGATTGATCGCTCTGCGGGTAGGCGTTGAGCGTCGTCTTGGGATCGGAGACGAAACCGAACAGCTTCGCCTTCACACGCTTGAACCGCTCCTCCAGATCGGGGTCGGGCGGATTGTTGTAGGCGGGCGACGCGACCACATCGGCGGTCAGCGTCGCGACCCGCTCACCGCTGAGCGGGTGGCTTTGCGCATAAGGGTCGATGTTCTGCAGGCCGACCGCATATTCCTGGCTTTGCAGTTTCTTGAAGAAGGTCAGCATGCCTTTGCCGCTGATCCCCGCCTGCCGCAGGAATTTGGCGCCGGTCGCGTCGGCGGTCGATTCCTGCACGCGGCTGAAGGCAGCCGCCTTGTACCCGGCGGCGGTCTGGCCGGCCGCGAGAATGCCGGCACCGGCATCGCCCGCACCCGCTGCCATTGCCGCGATGCCGAGCACCAGACTGAGGATCGAAATGCCGAGCGCGGGGCGGTAGCCGGCATCCGCCAGCACGACGTGACCGTCGGCGACGTGGCCAAGCTCGTGTGCAATCACGCCCTGCACCTGGTTGGCGTTATCCGCGGCGGCGAGCAGTCCCGAATTGACATAGACGACCTGCCCGCCCGCCGTGAAGGCGTTGATCGAATCATCGTTGATGAGGATCACCTTGACGGTGTTGGGCGAGAGCCCCGCGGCGACGATCAGCGGCCGGGACATGTCGTTGAACAGGGCCTCGGTCTCGGCATCGCGCAGGATCGACTGTGCGGCGGCAGGCTGTGCCCACAATAACAGCGCGGTGACGAACCCGGCGACGAGGCGTTTCATGCGAGACATCGATCGACTGCGCGCTCCTTTGCCTCGTCTGCGTGAACCCACGGTGAAGCGGTTCCGGCGGGGCTCCCGTTACAGGAGCCCCGCCGGCATCGATCAGGCGCCGAACGTCCGCTGCCACCAGCCACGGCGCGGCGTGCCCGCCTCGCCCGGATCGGGATCGATAGCGGTCGGTGCCGCCGGTGCGGCCTCCGGCGTCGGCTCGGCTGCCGCGACCGGAGTGGCTGGCGTGGCCTCGACAGCTGCCTCCTCGGTGGCCTTGCGGCGCGGTGCGCGACGCTTCTTAGGCTCGTCCGCGGCCGGTGCGGCGACGACGGGTGCCTCCGCCGCTGCCATTTCCGCCTTGGTGCGGCGCTTGCGCTTCGGCTTTTCGACCTCGGCATCAGGCGCTGCCGCGACGACGGGCGCCTCGGGCGCAGCAACCGCTTCCGGCGGTGCGGTGTCGGCAGCGGCCTTGCGGCGACGGCTCTTCTTCTTGGGCGCGTCGGCATCCTCGGCCGCAACCGCCACCTCGGCCACCGGCTCCGGCGTCGCTTCGGCAAGCGCTTCCGCTTCAATCGAGCCTTCGGTCACGTCATCGAGCAACGTGCCCGCTGGGGCTTCAATCTCCGCCGCTGCGTTGCCCTCGCCCTCGTTGCGACGACCGCCGCGACGGCCGCGACGGCCCCGGCGACGGCGCCCCTCGCCCTCACCGGCCTCGGCGGTTTCGACAGCCGAGGCTGGCGCCTCATCACCGTCCGTCGCCACATCGGCCTCGGCAGCCTCGATGGTCTCGCCCTGCTCGGCCGGCTCGCCCTGCGGCTCGCCATCCGGACGATTGCGGCCGCGACGACCGCGACGACGACGGCGCTTGCGACGCGCATCACCCTCGGCCTCCGTCTCGCCGGGACGGTCACGCTCTTCGCGCGCCTCGCCCACGTCCGCGTCGTCGGCCTCCTCGGTCTCCTCGACCTCGTCCTCTTCCTCGTCGACGAAGTCGTCCTCGTCGATCTCGACGATCGGTGCGTCGAAGCGCGGCGGATGCGCGGGCGGTGGGCCGGAGGCCTCGACCGCCATGCGCGCGCCCTCCTGCTCGCCATCCGGGATCACCTCGATCGTCACGCCGTAGCGATCCTCGATCTCGGCGAGTTCGGCGCGCTTCCTGTTGAGCAGATAGAAGGCCGCTTCCGCGCTCACGCGGATGGCGAGCTGCGAGCCGCGCCCGCGTGCCGCCTCGTCCTCAATCAATCGCAGCGCCGACACGCCCGACGACGATGCGGTGCGTACGAAGCCGGTGCCCTCGCAATGCGGGCACGGCCGGGTCGATGCCTCCAGCACGCCGGTGCGGATGCGCTGGCGGCTCATCTCCATCAGCCCGAACGACGAGATACGACCGACCTGAATGCGCGCGCGATCGTTCTTGAGCGCCTCCTTCATCGCCTTCTCGACCTTCCGGACGTTGGACGAATGATCCATGTCGATGAAGTCGATCACGACAAGGCCGGCCATGTCGCGCAACCGCAACTGGCGCGCGATTTCGTGCGCGGCTTCGAGGTTGGTCGCGGTCGCGGTCTGCTCGATGTTATGCTCGCGCGTCGAGCGGCCCGAGTTGATGTCGATCGACACCAGCGCCTCGGTCGGGTTGATGACGAGGTAGCCGCCCGACTTCAGCTGCACCACCGGATGGTACATCGCCGACAATTGATCCTCGACGCCGGCGCGCTGGAACAGCGGCACCGGATCGCTGTAATGCTTCACCTTGCGCGCGTGCGTCGGCATCAGCAGCTTCATGAACTCGCGCGCCTGGCGATAGCCCTCGGTGCCCTCGACGATCACCTCGTCGATCTCGCGATTGTAGATGTCGCGGATCGCGCGCTTCATCAGATCGCTGTCACCATAGACGAGCGCGGGCGCGGACGACGACATCGTCGTCTCGCGGATGCCGTCCCACAGGCGGGCGAGGTAATCGAAGTCGCGCTTGATCTCGACCTTGGTGCGCTGGAGGCCCGCAGTGCGGACGATGCAGCCCATCGAGGGCGGCAACGTCAGTTCCGCCATGATCGACTTCAGCCGCTTGCGATCGCCCGCGTTCGAGATCTTCCGCGAGATACCGCCGCCGTGCGACGTGTTCGGCATCAGCACGCAGTAGCGGCCGGCGAGGCTCAGATAGGTGGTCAGCGCCGCACCCTTGTTGCCGCGCTCCTCCTTGACGACCTGCACCAGCAGCACCTGCCGGCGGTGGATCACGTCCTGGATCTTGTAACGGCGACGCAGGTTCATGCGGCGTTCGCGTAGGTCCTCGACCGCATCGTCCGACTGGCTCTTGCCGCGACGGCGGCGACGACCGGTGCTCTCGGCGGCGGCTTCGGCGTCGGCGCCGCCGTCATCCTCGAACCGCTCGACCGAATCCTCGTCGACGTCGTGATCGTCGCCGTCGAAATCCTCGTCCTCGTCGTCCTCGGCGTCCTGTTCGGCGCGCAACGCAGCTTCCTGCGCGGCATGCTCGGCCTCTTCGGCGAGCAGCGCCTCGCGGTCTTCGCGCGGGATCTGGTAATAGTCGGGATGGATTTCGCTGAACGCGAGGAAGCCGTGGCGATTGCCGCCGTAATCGACGAACGCCGCCTGCAGCGACGGTTCGACGCGGGTCACCTTGGCGAGATAGATATTCCCCTTGAGCTGCTTGCGCTCAGCCGACTCAAAGTCAAACTCCTCGATCCGGTTTCCTTTGACGACCGCGACGCGGGTTTCTTCCCGGTGGCGTGCGTCGATCAGCATACGCGTTGTCATTGATTGTTCTCCGGGCGCGCGGTCCGGGTGCCTGTGGCGCTGGCCGCGCGCGAATGTGAAGCGGCGCGGTCCGGGCGGAAAACGCGCCCGGCTCTTCGCCGCAATAGGTTTGCAAAACTGCCTCTGCTCGCATCGCACGCCCGGGCGCATGGCCCTGGGCACCCCGCGCGCTCGCAAAACCGCCGGCAAAAGCCGGTCGGCGCGAGGTGGTGGGGAAATGCATCATGCGAACGTCAACCTGAGAAGGTCGCCGCTCAAAAGCGCGCGGGCGACCGGGTGACCGGATCGTGCGTCATCGAAGCGCTTTCCGGTACTTGACATGCGTAGCACCGCATACCGCGCGCAGCAACCGGCACGTTCCAGCCGCGCTGACCGGCAAAATCTTGCCGAACCGCGGATTAACCTTGCCGTTTCATCACGAAGTGACGGCTCGCTGCCAGACACGGTCCCCAGTAATCGCGTAACCGGGGATCGTCGCACATGTCTTTTTGCTGGACCGGCCGTGCGCCAACGCGGCATCATGGCCGTGTGTCGTTCGTTTTTGCTTTGCTGGCGTCTTGGTTCGTCGGCTCCCCCGCGCTGGCGTTCATGGCGCCGCAGATCGACGTTAGCCGCGATCAGATCGTGCTGCATTTCGGCGGTCGTTCGGGCGACGCCGCCACGGCTGGCGAAAGGCGCGACCTCTCGCTCGCGCTGAATATCAGCGGGGATGCGCACCCCGCCGGCGCCAGCAGTCGGGATGTTGAGCCCGCGCTACCGCCCTTTACGTTCGGCACGGCAACAAAGGCGCTGCGGCGTTACCAAGTAGCGCTGCCGATCCCATCGTCGAGCCGAACGCTCCGGCTGCCGCACGTCTATGGCGACGACGCCAGCCGGCCGCTGGTGGTGATCGACGCGGGCCACGGCGGGCAGGACCCGGGTGCGATCGGCCCCACCGATGGCCGCCGCGAAAAGGACGTGACGCTCCGCATCGCCAAGGCGATCCGCGACGAACTGATCCGCTCCGGCCGGGTCCGTGTCGCGCTGACGCGGGAGGACGACCGCTTCATCGTGTTGCAGGAACGATTCGGCATCGCGCGAAAACTGCACGCCAACCTATTCATCTCGATCCACTGCGACAGCGTGGGGTCGGGTGATGCCAGCGGTGCATCGGTCTACACGCTGTCGGAGGTCGCCTCCGACAAGGAATCGGCGCGGCTGGCGGCGCGTGAGAACAAGGCCGACATCATCGCCGGCGTGAACCTCGCCTCGACCTCCGCCGACATATCCTCGATCCTGATCGACCTCACCCAGCGCGAGACGATGAACGCCTCCGCCAATTTCGCGCGATTGCTCGGCCGCGAGGCGCAACCGCTGGTGCCGATGAAGCCGAACTTCCACCGCATGGCATCGCTGATGGTACTGAAGGCGCCCGATATGCCCTCGATCCTGTTCGAGACCGGCTATATCTCCAATCCCAAGGACGCCGACTTCATCGATTCGCCGGATGGGCGACATGCCATCGCCGAGGCGGTCCGCAAGGCAGTGGACGTGCATTTCGCGCGGCGGCTGGCGCTGGCGGAATGAACGACGGGTAACAACCCAAGGCTCGCCGCCGTCACCGCTATCACGTGGCTGAATAGACACCCGTCTCGCGCCATGAAAGCGGCAAGGGGCGTGTCGGATGGCGGCGTTCTGCTGGCCGCGGCGGGTGGGGAGTGAACCATTTGCCTGTTTTATAGCCGGTGCACAGTCCCGGCGGGATGGGCCACAGAAAAATCGCGGCACGACCAAGGCTGGCAAGCTGCGTGAAACTTGCTAGAGCCTGCGCCGATTATGGCCGACAATGATTCCAGCGTGAGCTTCCGCTTCCGCCGCGCGGCGGACGGGTTAGCCGGCCGCGCCCGTCATCTCTGGGGCCGCTGGTGGGTGAAGCTGCTGCTTGTTCTCGCGGTACTCGCAGCGATCGCCTACGCCGCATTCTTCGTGCTGTTCGCACGTGACCTGCCCTCCGTGGACAAGCTGCGCACCTATGAACCGCCGCTACCCACCAACGTGCGCGGTGTCGATGGCCTGCCAATCCATTCCTACGCGCGCGAACGCCGCGTCGAGCTGAGCTACAACGAATATCCGCCCTTGTTGGTGCGCGCCTTCCTCGCCGCCGAAGATAAGACGTTTTTCGAGCATCACGGCGTCGATTACGCCGGCATCGCCTCGGCGGTGTGGGACAACCTCGCGCGCAACAAGCGCGCGCGCGGCGCCTCGACCATCACGCAGCAGGTCGCCAAGAACCTGCTGATCGGCAACGAGCACAGCTACAGCCGCAAGCTGAAGGAGGCGATCCTCGCCTACCGGATCGAGGATTCGCTCACCAAGCAGCAGATCCTCGAACTCTACCTCAACCAGATCGCACTCGGGCGTAATGCCTTCGGCGTCGAAGCGGCGAGCTACGCCTATTTCGGCAAGGAGCTGAACGACCTTGATCTCGCGCAGATGGCGTACCTCGCCATCCTGCCCAAGGGCCCATCGAACTACGATCCCGACCGGCATGCCGAGCGCGCGTTGGCGCGGCGGCATTACGTGCTGAGCGAAATGCTCAAGAACGGCTTCATCGATCAGAGCCAATATGCGCAGGCCGAGGCCGAGCCGCTCGGCACGGTGCCGCGCCAGACGCCAAAGACCGAAATCGCCGGCACCGGCTATTTCGTCGAGGAAGTGCGTCGTCAACTGATCGACAAGTTCGGTGAAGATGCCAATGCCGGCCCGTACAGCGTTTATGCCGGCGGGCTGTGGGTCCGCACCTCACTCGACCAGTATATCCAGGATTACGCGCAGACCGCGCTTCGCAACGGCCTGCTGCGCTACGATCGCGGGCGCGGCTGGAGCGGACCGATCGGCCATGCGGAGATCACCGGCGATAACTGGCTGCCGGCGCTGCTCAACACCAACATCGGTGTCGACTATCAGGATTGGCGCGCGGGCATCGTCACCGCGCTCGACGGATCGTCGGCCAGCCTTGGCTTCACCAACGGCCAGACCGGCACCATGCCGCGCTGGGCCGCGCAGATGCCGGTGCGCGGCAAGGGCGGCAACGCCTTCTCGGCACTGAAGGTCGGCGACATCGTGGCGGTGGCGCCGGAGGGTGATCAGTTCGCCCTGCGTGCGGTGCCGAAAGTCTCCGGCGCGTTCGTGGTGGAGGAACCCTCAACCGGCCGCGTGCTGGCGATGCAGGGCGGGTTCGACTTCCGCCTCCAGGCGTTCAACCGCGCCACGCAGGCGATGCGCCAGCCGGGTTCGACGATCAAGCCGATCGTCTATTCCGCCGCGCTCGAAAACGGCATGACGCCGGCCTCGATCATCGTCGATGGGCCGTTCTGCGTCTATCAGGGCGCTCGGCTCGGACAAAAATGCTTCAAGAACTTCGGCAGCGAAGGTGGCGCCGGCCCGCACACGATGCGCTGGGGCATCGAGCAATCCCGCAACCTGATGACGGTGCGGACCGCCGCGCAGACCGGCATGCCCAAGGTCGTCGCGTTGATGGACAAGATCGGCGTCGGCAAATACCCGCCTTACCTCTCCTTTGCGCTTGGTGCGGGCGAGACGACCGTATCGCGGATGGTCAACGCCTATACGATCCTCGAAAATCATGGTCAGGCGCATCAGGGCACGTTGATCGACTATGTGCAGGATCGGCACGGCAAGGTGATCTGGCCGGAAAACTGGCATCCGTGCGAGGCGTGCAACGCGCCCGACTGGAACGGCAAGGCGATGCCGCGCCCGGTCAGCCGTGGCAAGCAGGTGGTCGACGCGATGACCGCGTACCAGATGATTCACATTACCGAAGGCGTGATCCAGCGCGGCACCGCCACCGTGCTGCGCGATCTCGACCGGCCGATGTTCGGCAAGACCGGCACCAATTCGGGGCCGACCGACGTGTGGTTCATCGGCGGCACCCCGCAGATGATCGGCGGCCTGTATATCGGCTACGACACGCCGCACGGCCTTGGCGGCTACGCACAAGGCGGTACGATCGCGGCGCCGATCTTCAAGGAATTCGCGCAGAAGGCGTATGACGGCCTGCCCAAGATCCCCTTCCGCGCACCGCCGGGCATCCGCATGGTGCGGATCGATCGCGGTTCCGGAAAGCCGGTCTACGGCGCATGGCCGAGCGCCGACCCGAAGGCGGCGGTGATCTGGGAAGCGTTCAAGCCGGAAAGCGAGCCGCGCCGCGTCTTCCACCGCCAGACGCCGGAGGAAGCCGCCGCAGCCGCTGCGGCCGCCGCCGCCCGTGCGGAAGCCGCCCGTGCCGCGCAGACATCAGAACAGCGCAAGGACGATTTCGTCCAGCAGCAGGGCGGGATTTACTAGCGTCGCATTTGGCGCGATGGCGGCGCGACATTACATACGCGCTCCGGCCTTCTGCCGGGGCAACGACATTCTGGAGTGACGACCATGCGCGCCGAAGCGCAGGCACATATCGATTCGATCAAGGACTCGCTCGCGCTGCTGCGCCGCTTCCTCGACTGGGACCGCGCTTTGCGTAGGCTCGACGAGCTGAACGCGCGTGTCGAGGATCCGACGCTGTGGAACGATGCCAAGGCCGCGCAGGAGGTGATGCGCGAGCGTCGCCGGCTGGACGAGGCGATCACCGCCACCCGCGCGATTGAGACGGAGGTGAGCGACACCGCCGAGCTGATCGAAATGGCCGAGGCCGAGGGCGATACCGAGATGGAGAACGAAGGCGTCGCCGCACTCGCCACCCTCGCCAAGCGTGCCGCCGGGGACAAGGTGAAGGCGCTGCTGGCGGGCGAAGCCGACGGCAACGACACCTATGTCGAAGTCAACGCCGGCGCCGGCGGTACCGAGAGTCAGGACTGGGCGGGCATGCTCAGCCGCATGTACTCGCGCTGGGCGGAACGTCACGGCCTGAAGGTCGAACTGGTCGATCAGCATTCGGGCGAGCAGGCCGGCATCAAATCGGCGACGTTGCTGCTCAAGGGCGAAAATGCCTATGGCTATGCCAAGACCGAAAGCGGCGTGCACCGCCTCGTCCGCATCAGCCCCTATGACAGCGCAGCGCGTCGCCATACCTCGTTCGCGAGCGTGTGGGTCTATCCGGTGATCGACGACAATATCGACGTGCAATATAACGAAAGTGATTTGCGCATCGACACCTATCGTGCGTCCGGCGCGGGTGGTCAGCACATCAACACCACCGATTCGGCGGTGCGCATCACGCACATTCCGACCGGCATCGTCGTACAGTGTCAGAATCAACGGTCGCAGCACAAGAACAAGGCCGAGGCGTACAACCAGCTCCGCGCCAAGCTTTACGAGCGCGAGTTGCAGATCCGCGAAGCCGCCGCCAACGCCGAGAACGCCAGCAAGACAGACATCGGCTGGGGGCACCAGATCCGCTCCTACGTGCTTCAGCCGTATCAGTTGGTGAAGGATCTGCGCACCGGCGTCACCTCCTCCAGCCCGTCGGACGTGCTCGACGGCGATCTCGATTCGTTCATGGCCGCCGCCCTGTCGCAGCGCGTGACCGGCGAGACGGTCGAGGTGGAGGACGTCGACTGAGGATGCGTAGCAGCGGTTCGCCTGCTTTGTGCGTGCGTTTGCCGCGCCGACGTGCGGCTTTGCCGGCGTCTGCGATGCTTCTGCTTGCCGTCGCCGCGTGTTCCAACGGTCCGAAACAGGCGAGCGACGGTCCGTTCCCCGCCGCCGACCGCCCTGTCGCCAACATCGTGTCGCCCCGCTGGTCCAACGAGCAGGACCGCGATAGTCGCGACGAAGCACAGCAGGTCATGGCGAAGGCCGGCATCAAGCCGGACATGACGGTGGCCGACATCGGCGCCGGCGAAGGCTATTACACGGTGCGTCTCGCCTCTCGCGTCGGCAAGGGCGGCCGCGTGCTGGCGGAGGATATAGTTGCGTCCGTGCGCGACTCGCTTGCCGAACGCGTGGCGCGCGAGCGGCTCGACAATGTCAGCGTGCGGCTCGGCACCCCGTCTGATCCCAAGCTGCCGGCGAACAGTTTCGACCGGGTGCTGATGGTCCATATGTATCACGAGATCGGCCAGCCATATGAGTTCCTGTGGCGTTTGCGCCCATCGCTGAAGCCGGCCGGTCTGGTCGTGGTGGTCGATGCCAACCGCCCGACACAGCACCACGGCACCCCGCCCGCTTTGCTGCGATGCGAGTTCGCCGCGGTCGGCTACACGCAGGTCGGCCGGGAGGATATGCCGTCCGCCGGCGGCTATCTGGCATTGTTTCAGGCCATCGGCCCACGCCCCGATCCAGACGCGATCAAGCCGTGCCTCAATCGCTAGGCCATCGAATATCGGTAGCGCTGCTCTAAGCGTCGTCGTCTACAGCAGCCCAAGCCGCCGAAAGCTGACCGTCTGCTCGCCCGTGAGCACGAGATGATCGACCAGTCGCACGCCGACCGCATCGAGCGCCCGTGCCAACCGCCGTGTCAGTACGCGGTCGTCTTCACTCGGCGTCGCATCGCCGCTTGGATGATTGTGCGCCATCACCACCGCCGCAGCGTCGAACGCCAGCGCATCGGCGACGATCGTACGCACCGGAATTTCCACCATGTCGGCACGATCTGACGGCGTGGTCCGCACGGCCAGCAGCCGCCATTCCGAATCGACAAAGGCGAACATCGCGACTTCGGTGCTCAGGTTGCGGATCGGTGCGAACAAAGAAACGGCTATATGCTCGGCATCGAGCGCGCGGTATGGCGCGCCGATCAGCGCCGCGGGAATCGGGGTTAAGTCCACGGTCACGATGATGCCCCGTTTAACGCTATGCGGAAGCACACCCCTCCATTACGGGGCAAGTCATTTCAGCGGAGACCGGCGGCATGCAGCAATATCTCGACCTCATGCGACGCGTGCTCGACACCGGTGTGGAGCAGATGGACCGTACCGGCACCGGCACCCTGTCGGTGTTCGGGCATCAGATGCGGTTCGACCTCGCTGAGGGGTTCCCGGCGCTGACCACCAAGAAGCTGCATTTGCGCTCGATCATCGTCGAGTTGCTGTGGTTCCTGCGCGGCGACACCAACGTGCAATGGCTGCGTGACCGCAAGGTCAGCATCTGGGACGAATGGGCAGATGAGGCAGGCGACCTCGGGCCGGTTTACGGCAAACAATGGCGAGACTGGGCGACAGCGGATGGCCGCCACATCGACCAGATTGCCGAACTGATCGCGCAGATCCGGAGCAACCCGGCGTCGCGCCGCCAGATCGTAAGCGCCTGGAATCCCGGCGACCTGCACGCGATGGCGCTCGCCCCGTGCCACTGCCTGTTCCAGACGCATGTCGCAAACGGCCGGCTGTCGCTGCAACTCTACCAGCGCTCCGCCGATATCTTCCTCGGCGTGCCCTTCAACATCGCCAGCTATGCGCTGCTCACGCATTTGCTCGCGCAGCAATGCGGGCTGGAGCCCGGCGAATTCATCTGGACCGGCGGCGACTGCCACCTGTATTCCAACCATCTCAACCAAGCTCGCGAACAACTGACGCGCAAGCCAGGCCCGCTGCCGCGCCTCGAGATCGTCCGCGCGGCGCCGTCGATCGATGCCTATCAGTATGAGGATTTCGTGCTGCACGATTATGTCGCACAACCTCATATCAAGGCGGCGGTGGCGGTGTGATCACGCTCGTCTTCGCACACGCGCAGAACGGGGTGATCGGTCGTGATGGCGCGTTGCCCTGGCATCTTCCGGCCGACCTCAAGCACTTCAAGGCGCTGACGCTCGGCCGGCCGATGGTGATGGGCCGCAAGACGTTCGAGAGCTTCCCCGCTCCCCTGCCCGGTCGTCGCCACATCGTCCTGACCCGCGATCGGGCGTGGCATGCCGCTGGCGCCGAAGTCGCGCACGATGTGGCTTCAGCGCTCACGCTTGCCGGGGACAACGCCGCGATCATCGGTGGCGCGGAAATTTTCCGGCTGTTCGAGCATCACGCCAACCAAGCCGAAGTGACGACGATCTGGCGCGATTACGACGGCGACACGTGCTTTCGTCTCGGTCAAGACTGGAGCGAAATCCGACGCGAGCATCACCCGGCGGACGGCGACCGTCCCGCGTTCACCTTCTTCACGCTCGACGCTCCACCG
Source organism: Sphingomonas sp. GC_Shp_3 (assembly GCF_026540945.1). Classification (NCBI taxonomy): domain Bacteria; kingdom Pseudomonadati; phylum Pseudomonadota; class Alphaproteobacteria; order Sphingomonadales; family Sphingomonadaceae; genus Sphingomonas; species Sphingomonas sp. GC_Shp_3. Next base: position 147,820 of record NZ_JALNUT010000004.1, on the reverse strand, counting down.
CGCGGTTGAATATCATCGTCGCCACTGGCGCGGGTTGCCGCGCCTGCCTATAGCCGCGCGGATGGAGCGACTGGACGGTGGCTCGGTCCTGCCAGCGGCATTGCGCGGCGGTATCGTGGCGCTTGGCAATTTTGACGGATTTCACCTGGGCCATCAGGCCGTGGTCGGGCGAGCGATCGCGCGCGCGCGTGCCGAGGGTCGCCCGGCGCTGGTCGCGACGTTCGATCCGCATCCGGTGCGTTACTTTAAGCCGGACACCGCACCCTTTCGGCTCACCACACTGGACCAGCGTGAGCGCTTGTTCGCCGAAGCCGGGGCAGATGCCATGGTCGTGTTTCGCTTCGATGCCGCGCTCGCCGCGCGCAACGCGCGGGACTTCGTCGAGCAGCGGCTGGTCGACGGGATTGGCCTCGGCGGCGCGACGACGGGCGAGGACTTCACCTTCGGCAAGGCGCGCAGCGGCAACATCGGCGTTTTGAGCGAGCTTGGCGCCCAACACGGCTTCTCGGTCGAAGCCGTTGCGCCGGTCACGCTCACCGGGGAACCGGTCTCCTCAAGCCGGATCCGCGCGGCCCTGATCGGTGGCGACCCGCGCGGTGCGGCGCGGCTGCTCACGCGCCCCTTCGCGATCGAAGGTGTCGTGTCGCATGGTGACAAGCTGGGGCGGACGATCGGCTTCCCGACCGCCAACCTTGACCTCGGCAGCTATCTGCGCCCCGCCTACGGGATCTACGCCGTGCGCGGTCGGCTTGCGGATGGCCGCGTTCTCGGTGGAGCCGCCAATCTCGGCGTGCGACCGAGCTTCGATCCGCCCAAGGAACTGCTGGAGCCGCACTTCTTCGATTTCACCGGCGACCTGTACGGCCAGACGATCACCGTCGAACTGGTCGAGTTCCTGCGGCCGGAGGCGAGATACGACACGCTGGACGCGCTAACCGCACAGATTGCGGTGGATTGCGACGCCGCGCGCGCGGTGCTGGCGCGCGGCTGAACGGATTGTTTTCACGCGCGTGAAACTCCGCTCGGGCGGAACCGTTACGCCACCGTCCCCGACCTCTGCGCAACCATGACGAGACCCGCGCAGGATCGGCAGGTCACCGTCCCCACAGGAGATACATCATGACCACCCGTTCCGGTTCCGCAAAGTACGAAGGTTTGGGCAAGAGCGGCAAGGGCCATGTCTCGACCCAGTCGGGCGTGCTGTCCGATTCGCCCTATGGTTTCAACACGCGCTTCGAAAACGAACCCGGCACCAATCCGGAAGAGCTGATCGCTGCCGCGCATGCGAGCTGCTTTACGATGGCGCTTAGCTTTGCATTGGCGGAGGCTGGATTTTCGGCGGGAACGCTGGAAACGAGCGCCAAGGTCACGCTTGTACAGGCTGACGGCGGCTTCACGATCACCCGCTCCGATCTCGACCTGACCGCGACGATCGATGGTATCTCGGCCGACCAGTTCGAGGAAATCGCCGCCGGTGCCAAGGCGAACTGCCCGGTATCGAAGCTGCTCAACGCCGAGATCACGCTGACCCACCGCCTGAACGGCTAGACCTCAACTAAACGTTGCGTGAACGGAACGTAGTTTGCCGTTCACGCAACCGTCACCCGATCCCATGGGTTCTTCGTCTATCCAAACAGGAGGACACGAACCATGCGCAAGCTGATTTTCGCCGCCATCGCGGCCGCGACGGTGCTGCCGTCTATCCCCGCCACCGCGCAAGACCGGCAGTGGGCCAATCATGGCCGGCATGATCCCAGAGACGACCGTGCCGGGCACGACCGCGACGGGGACCGGCGTGGCGACTGGCGTGGCGATCGCCGCGATGATCACCGTCACGACGATCATGGTAGCCGTGCCGAGTGGCGGGGCGGTGGCAATCGCGACTGGCGCCAGTTTCGCGGGTATGACTACAACCGCCTCGAACCAGGTCAGCGCGTATATTACGCCGACCGCTATTACCGGGATGGCGGCTACTATCAGCCACACCGGCTAAGCCGTCGCGACCGCATCTATCGCGGCGAGAACGGTCGCTATTACTGCCGCCGTTCCGACGGTACGACCGGCCTGATTGTTGGCGGCCTGGCCGGCGGTGTGCTCGGAAACGTCCTGTCCAACGGTCGATCCAGCACGCTTGGTACGCTGCTCGGTGTGGCTGGTGGCGCGGCACTCGGCACGTCGATCGACCGTGGCCAGGTGATATGCCGATAACCGACCAGTCATGATTGCAGAAGGCCCGGTGCACCAACGCCGGGCCTTTTTGCGTCAGATCACGCCGTGGCCCAACATCAGCCGCAGCGCGCAGAAGATGATGAGGATCAGGTTGAGGTTCCGTCCGCTGCGATGCGACGACAGCGCGCCCAGCACCAGCCCGAACAGCGCCACCGGGATCAAGAACCAGTTGAACCAGCCGAACAGCGGGATGCACCCGACGATCGCGCCGAAAAATACCAGCACCCCGACCAGGATCGAGAGAAGATTGATCATCACCGGACGATGGCCGCCGTCGCCACCCGACGCAAGCGCGTACGGTCTCGGTTAATTGGAATTTCACGCATTAACCCCGTTCCCGCGTTCAATCTTAACGTAAAATACGGCAAGCGGGCGCAGTATAAGACCCGACATGAGGGAGCGTTTTCTATGCGTCGCAACCGGCTGATCGCCACACTCGCGCTTGCGCTGGCGACCGCGGGCTGTGGCGCGCGCAACACCGAGCAGGGCAACCTCGATTCGCTCGACAATCAACTTGCCGACGCGGGCAGCAGCAACAGCCGCGATCCCGCGTTGATGGCGGCGCTGCACGATCAGATCATGGTCGATCCCGCGCTCGCGCAACAGGCCAACGCCGATGCGGTGCGTCCCCCCACCCGGCCGTACTCAGGCGCGGTCCCCGCCGATCCGGTGGCCGGCGCGACCAACAGCGGAGCGACTGGTGACGGCGCCGGTACGAGCGAAACGCTCAAGTCGGCCCCAGCTCCCAAGGCAGATGGTTCGTGCCCGCAGTGCGAGGCGGCACGCCAGTCGCTCACGCTCGGCGCGCTCGCCTCGCGCCAGAACGACAAACGCACCGCAAGTTGCGCGGGGGAGATGCGGTACTCGGCAAATTGGGCGAACCGCCTGCCGGCCGATCTGCCGCTCTACCCGGACGCACGGGTGAGCGAGGCAGCGGGGAACTCGGATAACGGTTGCGCGCTGCGCGCGGTCAGCTTCGCGACATCCGCATCGCTGCAATCGGTGATCGACTGGTATTACACCCGCGCGAGCGGCGCCGGCTTCGCCGCTGAACATGAGGCAAATGGCAGCCAGCACGTGCTTGGCGGCACCCGCAGCCGCGACGGCGCTGCTTTCGCACTATTCCTCACCACGCGACGCGACGGCGGTACCGACGTCGATCTCGTCGCAAACAACGGCAGCTGAACCGCCGCTACCCGCCGACGATCAGCGCAACAGCTTGCGGATGAAGCCGATGATCCCGGTCTGCCGCGAGCGCTTGAGCCGTTCCGCCGCGAGGATCGTCTTCACGCTGGCGAAGCATTCCTCAACGTCGTCGTTGACGATGACGTAGTCGTAACCGTCCCAGTGGCTCACCTCGTTGGCGGCGCGCGCCATGCGGGCGTCGATCACTGCCTGCGAATCGGTAGCGCGCCGTTCGAGCCGTTCGCGCAGGATTTCCATCGAAGGCGGCAGGATGAAGATGCGGACGATGTCGCCACCGGCAAGCTGGTGGAGCTGCTGCGCCCCCTGCCAGTCGATGTCGAACAGAATGTCCCGCCCCTCGCCCAGTTCATGAAAGACCTGTGACTTGGGCGTTCCGTAACGATGGTCGAAGACATGGGCCCATTCGAGGAACTCATGATTCGCCACCATTTCGCGGAAGCGTTCGAGGTTCACGAAATGGTAATCCACACCGTCGACCTCACCGGGCCGCATCGGCCGGGTGGTGTACGACACCGACATGCCGAGTTCCGGCTCATCAGCCAGCAGTTTTCGCGCGATCGTGGATTTGCCCGCGCCCGACGGCGAGGACAGGACGTACAGCACGCCACGGCGCTTGAAGCCGTGGGGATCGGCGGGGTCGGTTACGCTCATCGCGCGCTCATCGCGCGCGGGTGGCGCCTACGTCAAGGCAGGATGCGGATTACACTTCGGTCTTGTTCGCGCCGAACGCCGCATCCTTGAGCTTGCCGATGCCGCGCAGCACCAGCCAGCCGGTCGCAAACGTCACCGCGAGCGGGATCACCGCGCGGATCACGGTCGCCGCGACGGCACCCTCGATCGCGCCATCGACATTGCTGTCGTCGCCACTCGAACCGTCGATTGCGGCCCCGATCGCCGCGCCGACCATCGTGCTGAAGTCCATCGTGTTTCTCCCGTTTCGCTAATCACAAAGCGCGAGCGGTGCGGTTGTTCCTCGCCGTCACCGCCCGAGCAGGCAAAGCTCACACCATGGTTTCGGGCCGCACCAGCCGGTCGAACGTCGCCGCGTCGACCAGCCCGAGGTCAAGCCCCGCCTCCTTCAGCGTCAGCCCTTCGGCATGAGCGTGCTTGGCGATCTTGGCGGCATTGTCGTAGCCGATTTCGGGGGCGAGCGCGGTCACCAGCATCAGCGAGCGATCGACCAGTTCGGCGATCCGGCCGCGATTGGGCTCGATTCCGTCGACGCAGCGCTCCGCGAAGCTCTGCATCCCGACGGCGAGGAGATGCACTGAGCGCAGTACCGCCGCACCGATCAACGGCTTGAACACGTTGAGTTCGAGATGGCCCTGCATGCCCCCGACCGTCACCGCCTGATGATTGCCGATCACTTGTGCCGCCACCATCGTCAGCATCTCGCACTGGGTCGGGTTGACCTTGCCCGGCATGATCGAGCTGCCGGGCTCGTTGGCGGGCAGATCGATTTCGCCGAGGCCGGAGCGCGGGCCGGACCCGAGCAGGCGAATGTCGTTGGCGATCTTGGTCAGCGCCACCGCCAGCGTGTTGAGCCGCCCGGAGAAATCCACCAGCGTGTCGTGGGTCGCCAGCGCTTCGAACTTGTTGGGCGCGGTCTCGAACGGCAGGCCGGTCGAGGTCGCGATCTCCGCCGCGATATCTTCGGCGAACCCCGGCGGCGTATTGAGCCCGGTGCCGACGGCAGTACCGCCTTGCGCCAGCTTGCACAGGCCATGCTCGATCAGCGGCAGGATCCGCGTGCGGGCGAGCCGAAGCTGCGCGTAATAGCCTGAAAACTCCTGGCCCAGCGTGACCGGCGTCGCGTCCTGAAGATGCGTGCGACCGATCTTGACGATGTCGCCCCACGCCTCGACCTTTTTCAGCAGCGAGGCTTCGAGCTGTTCCACCGCGGGGATCAGATCGCGCGTCGCGGCAAGTGCGGCGGCGACGTGCAGTGCGGTCGGGAAGCTGTCGTTGGACGACTGGCTCATGTTGACGTGATCGTTGGGATGGACCGGCGCCTTGCCGCCGCGCTTGCCCGACAGCATCTCGTTGGCACGCCCGGCGATCACCTCGTTGACGTTCATGTTGCTCTGCGTGCCGCTGCCGGTCTGCCAGATCACCAGCGGGAACTGATCGTCGTGTTGCCCCGCGATCACCTCGGCGGCGGCGGCGTCGATCGCATCGGCGATGTCGGCGGCGAGACCGTGTTTGCGGTTCACGCGCGCGGCGGCCTGCTTCACGATGGCGAGCGCGTGGACGATGCCGATCGGCATCCGCTCGGTCGCGCCGAACGGGAAGTTCTCGATGCTGCGCTGCGTCTGCGCGCCCCAATATGCAACGGCGGAAACGTCGATCGCGCCGATCGAATCGGTTTCGGTACGGGTGTCGGTCATGAGAACCTCGGCTGTTGGCGGTCTTGCGTTACGTGGGTGGCTACAGGACGCATGGCTTGGCCTTTGGATGCCAGCCGAGGCGGAGATCGCCAAGGCACGCTGCACGGGGGGCTGGCGCAACGGCGGAAAATAGGAGAGGAAGCGGTTGGCCCTGCGGCCATGATCCAGGTTCCATCAAAGGCGAAACGTTCATGATCGTTGCACCAGCCTTCAAGACCTTCCGCGTTCTCGCGATCGCCGCACTCGCATCGGCACCGGTCATCGCAGCCGCGCCCGCGCCGCAGGACATCGTCAATGCGCGCATGGCGGGCATGAAGAAGATGGGTGGCGCGATGAAGGCGATCGGCGAACAGTTGAAGTCCGGCACGCCGGACAAGGCCGTCGTAACCGCCGCCGCACAGACCCTCGCCGCGACCGCCAAGGCGCAGGGCAAATTATTCCCGGCGAACACCAGGCCCGCCGCCGGGTTGAAGACCGGGGCGCTTCCCGCGATCTGGACCGACCGCAAGACCTTCGATGCCGACATGGCCAACCTGGTAGCCGCATCGACGAAGCTCGCCAGCGTGGCGGGCACCGGCGACACCGCCACCATCGGCGCGCAGATGAAGGCGGTCGGGGCAACCTGCGGCGCCTGTCACCGCCAGTTCCGCGCGGAGGACTGACCGCGCGATGACGCCGGTGGAGCCGCCTGCCGCCGCCGCGACATCGGTGCGCGTCTGGGATCTGCCGGTCCGGCTGTTTCACTGGGCGTTGGTCGCGCTGCTCGGCTTTTCATGGTGGAGCGGCGATCATCACGACATGGATTGGCACCGGCTGTCGGGCTACACGATCCTCGCCCTGGTGGTGTTCCGCATCTATTGGGGCGTAGTCGGCAGCCGCACCGCCCGCTTCGCGCAGTTCGTGCGGGGGCCGCGCGCGGCGCTCGCTTATCTCGGCCGGCTCGGCAGGCGGCCGTATGAGGCAGCGGACGGCCATAACCCGATCGGCGGATGGAGCGTGGTGCTGCTGCTGGCGACGTTGGTCGTCATGGTAACGGCGGGGCTGTTCTCGGTCGACGTCGACGGGCTCGAGTCCGGCCCGCTGGCGGATTACGTCAGCTTCGATGTCGGGCGTACCGCAGCGGGTGTTCACCATTTCGTATTCAACGTGCTACTCGCACTGGTCGCGCTGCACGTGCTGGCGATCCTGTTCTACCTCGTCGCGCTGCGGCACGACCTGATCTCGCCGATGTTGCACGGTCGGCGCAAGGCGGGCGAGGTGCCGGTGGCGGAGCGGCTTGGCGCTTCGCCGTGGAAGGCGGCGATCGGCATCGTCATCGCGGGCGGCCTCGCCTATGCGGTGTCGAAGGGCTTCCACCTTTAACGACCTCCGTCCCCTACCTGCGCCGGTGCCGACAGATCAGCCGGTATACCCCTTCACCAGTCGGTACAGGAACGCGCGCCCGTCCATCAGCGACTTCACGCGGATACGCTCGTTGAGGCCGTGCACCCCCTGCCCGTCGGGATCGGAGAACAGCCCGGACACGCCGTAGGTCGGGATCCCGGCCGCGTTGGTGAAGCGACCGTCGGTAGCGCCGGTCGACAGGCGCGGGATGATCGGCACGCCCGGCCACATCTCCTTCGACAAGGCTTCGATCGGCGCCATGATCTGCGGGGTCAGCGGCGGCGCAGAGGATTTCGGCTGCGGCGGATCGGCCAGCGCCACCGTCACCTTCGGATTGCCCGCCACCGCCGCCAGCGTGGTCTGGATCGACTCGACGCTCTCACCGGGAATGATGCGGCAGTTGACGTTGGCGGTGACCGATTGCGGCTGCGCGTTGGTGGCATGCCCGCCGGAGATCATCGTCGGGATGCAGGTGGTGCGCAGCGTCGCGTTCCAGCTCGGATTGGCGGCGGAGACGGTCGCGTAATCGGCGGCGGTTGCCTTGCCCGAACCGATCGCCGCCATCGCCGCCCGAGTGTTCGGGTACAAAGCGGCCGACGCGCCGAAATACGCCCTGGCGGCAGGCGTCAGGTCGACCGGGAAGTCGTACGCGTTCACCCGCGCCAGCGCCTCCGCCATCCAGCCGATCGCGTTGACGTGCGGCGCCTGCCGCGAGCTGTGCCCGCCCGGCGCCGTCGTGGTGAAGGTGAAATCCTGATAGACCTTCTCGCCGGCCTGCACGCCCTGGCTGACCGGCTTACCCGTCTCGTCGAGCGAACCGCCGCCACCTTCGTTGAGTGCCCAGCCCGCCTGTAGCGTCTCCGGATGGTTCTTGAGCAACCACGAAACGCCGTTGAGCGCCTTTTCAGTCTCTTCCCCGCACGTCAGCGCGAGCTTGATGGTGCGTTTCGGCTTGTAGCCTTCCTGTCGGAACCGCACCATCGCATCGGTAAACGCCGCCGCCATCGCCTTGTCGTCGGATGTGCCGCGCCCGTAAAAATAGCCGTTTTCCTCCACGAGCGTAAACGGATCTCGCGTCCAGTCGCTGCGTTTGGCAGCGACCACGTCGATATGCGCAAGCAACAGCACCGCGGGTAGCTTCGCATCGCTGCCGCGCAGGATCGCGGTGAGGCTGCCTTCCTTGGGATGAGCGGGGTCGACCAGCACCTGCACGTCGGCGGCAGGATAGCCCGCCGCCTTGAGGTGCGCCCCCATCCGTTCGGCGGCAAGCGTGCAACTGCCGTCAGGCCAGCTTGAGTCGGTTTCGACGAGTTCCTTGTAGAGCGCCCGGAACGCGGGCTCGCCGCCGCGCGGATTGGCCGGCGCAGCGTGCGCCGACATCGCTCCCGCCAGCAAGGCGGCGATGGTGGCGGATAGGTGGGCCGAGCGTCGAGCAGCCTTCATTGTCATTGTCCCCCTGTGATGACCGCGTTGCGCGCGAAGCGCTTCATCACCGTTCGTAGTTTGGCCGAGCACGTCCGGTGCCACAACCCACCGACAAATGAGAATCATTCGCATTTCCGTTGACGATGAGAATGACTCGCAATATCACGCGGCGACGCACTACCACGGGGGAACAATGACTCATCCGATCGCTCGCGCAAACCGCACCTGCGCCTTCCTCGCGCTGTCCTGCGTCGGTAGCTTGTTAGCCTCTCAGGCGATCGCCGCGCCGGGCAAGGATGCCGCCGACGCAGATACGACGGCCCCGGACAATGTGGTCGTGACCGGCCAGCGGTTGAAGGCCGAGCCGCCTCAGCGGCAGGCTAGCCCAAAGGCCGTCCGATCGCTGCGCGACACCCCGCAGACCGTCACCGTCCTGAGCAGCGAAGTGCTCGAACAGCAGAACCTGCTGTCGTTGAAGGACGCGCTATCGACTGTGCCCGGCATCTCGTTCGGGGCCGGCGAAGGTGGCAGCGGCTATGGCGACAGCATCACGTTGCGTGGCTATTCCGCCAATAACGACATTACCGTCGACAATGTACGCGACAGTGCGCAGTACAGCCGCACCGACACGTTCAACGTCGCGCAGATCGAGGTGACCAACGGCGCGAGTTCGGTCAACACCGGCGCCGGCTCGGTCGGCGGCAACATCAACCTCGTAACCAAACGCCCGCTCGATCGCGACCGCGCCGTGATCGAGGGCGGCGTTGGTACCGACGACTACTACCGCGCCACCGCCGACATCAGCCAACACGTCAGCGATACGGTCGCGGTGCGCCTCAACGCGATGTTCCACCGCAACGACATCCCCGGCCGCGATGTCGAGAAGAACAAGCGTTGGGGTATCGCGCCTTCGGTAACGTTCGGCATCGGCACGCCGACGCGGCTGACCTTCGCGTACATGCACCAGGAAGACACCAACATCCCGCAGTTCGGCGTGCCGTATATCAGCGGAGCGATCGTCGGCGGCGCCCCCGGCGCGGGCCGCAGCGGGCCGGTCCCGGGCATCAGCCGCAGCGCCTATTTCGGCTATCGCAACCTCGACACGCAGCGGATCAACTTCGACCAGGCGACGCAGATCTTCGAGCATGATTTCAGCGACACGGTCTCGATCCGCAACCTGACCCGGTATGAAGATGTGACGCAGTTCACCCGCGCCGACGGGCCGGAAGGTGTATTCTGCCTGCCGAGCGGCTTTACCGTGCTCGGCGCCACCTGTCCGGCGAAGGGGCTGTTCACACCGAGCGGCGGATCGCGCGGCAACACGCGTTTCACGGAGAACCAACTCGCCTACAATCAGACCGACCTGAAGGCGGTGGTCGCGACCAGCGGGGTCGAACACACGCTCGATCTCGGCATCTCACTGTCGCGCGAGAACTACAACGCGGTGACCGGCAATTCGCAGCGCGCCGCCAACGGTACGCCCGCGACGATCACACCGTATGACATCTTCAACCCGGGTGCGAACAACACCTACACCGGGCCGGTCAACTTCGTCGTCGCCACGCGCCCGAGGTCGCAGGTCGATAACTATGCGGTTTATCTATTCGATGCGATGAAGCTGTCGCGCCATTTCGAGGTCAACGGCGGCGTGCGGTGGGAGCGCAACATCGGCAAGTCGCAGACCAACACCTTCTCTACCACGCCCGGCACGACTTTCGGCACGCTGACCACCGCCGGCCCGACGCTCTATAACCGCGACAGCCTGCTCTCCTACCGCGTCGGCCTCGTCTACAAACCGGTCGAGGCGGCGAGCCTCTACGTCGCCTATGGCAATTCCAAAACGCCGTCGCAAAGCACGGTCAACGGCAGTTGCACGTTCACACCCACTGCGGCGGTGCCGGTGTCGACATGCAGCAGCCGCCCGGAAGGCGCCAAGAATTACGAGATCGGCGGCAAGCTAGACCTGTTCCACGGCGGGCTGCTGCTCACCGCCGCGCTGTTCCGGAACGAGCGGGACAGCTACAAGGTACCATCGGGCGATCCGACCGTGCCAGACCAGCAGACCGACGGTCGCTCACGCGTCGACGGTCTCGCGCTCGGCGCATCGGGGCATATCACACCGGCCTGGTCGATCACCGCCAATTACACACACCTCAACAGCAAGCTGCTTCAGGCAGTGTCGGACAAGTGCCTCGCTACCCCGGGGTCGGGCAATTGCACCAACACGGTGGCGGTGCCGAACCCCGGCGGCGGCTCGATGCTGATCGGTACGCCCAGGGATTCCGGCAGCCTCTACACTGCCTACACCCTGCCCTTCGGCCTGACGCTCGGCTACGGCGCGACATACCAAGGGTCGTTCGCGATCAACACGCCGACGGTGACATCCTCGCTGGTGTTCCGCTCGAAGGGGTATCTCGTCCACAATGCTACGATCTCTTACGACATCACCAAGGCATTGTCGGCGCAGATCAACGTCAAGAACATCGGCGACAAGCTGTATTATACGCGCATCCGCGCCAACAACGGCTGGGCGACGCCGGGTGACGCACGCTCGGCAGTGCTGACGGTCAGCTACAGGCTGTGATCGCGTGGGCGCGAATGCCGAGGCGACCGAGACCGCGTTTCGATGACCGCCATTGCGTTGCCGCCACCATAAGCGAAAGGTGCCGATCATGCTGCTTCACGTGCCAGAGCTGTTCTCCGCCGATGAGGTGCGAGCGATGCGCGACCAACTGGAAGGCGCGGACTGGCAGGACGGGCGCAGCACCGCCGGCCACCGCGCGGCGCTGGTGAAGCACAACCTGCAATTGCCGCTCGATCATGCGGTGGCGCGCGATCTCGGCGCTCGCATCGTCGATCGGCTGGGTCAGACGCCCCTGTTCATCGCCGCGACGCTGCCGCTGCGCGTGCTGCCGCCGCGGTTCAACCGTTACGAGGGCGGCGGCAGCTACGGTGCGCATATCGACAACGCGATCTTCCCGATCCCCGGCACGACCGAACGGGTGCGCAGCGACATCTCCGCGACAGTGTTCCTCAGCGATCCGGCCGAATATGACGGCGGCGAATTGGTGATCGAGGGGACGTTGGGTGCAGAGCGCGTGAAACACGCCGCCGGTGACCTGATCGTCTATCCCGGCAGCACGCTGCATCACGTCACGCCAGTCACGCGCGGCACCCGCTACGCGGCATTTTTCTGGACGCAGAGCCTCGTCCGTGCCGACGAACAGCGCCGCACGCTGTTCGACCTCGACACCGCCATCCAGTCGCTCAGCGTCGATCACCCCGATCATCGGGCGATCGACCCGCTGACTGGCGTGTACCACAATCTGTTGCGGCATTGGGCGGAGACGTGAGCGCGCCGCTACCGCCGCTGACGGTGATCCCGCCCGCGCTACAGACGCTCGCCGATTACGAGCGGCTGGCGCAGTTGCACATGGCGCCGGACATCTGGGCGCACGTTCAATCGGGCGCAGGCGCAGGCCTTACGCTCGCCAACAACCGCGGCTCGTTCGACCGGATTGCATTGCTACCCCGCGTGCTGGCCGATCTGCGGGGCGGGCATACGCGGCGCACGCTCTTCGGCCGCGACCATGCTGCGCCGATCCTGTTCGCGCCAATCGCTTATCAACGCATCGCGCATTCGGACGGGGAACTGGCGTGCGTACGTGCGGCAACGGCGATGGGGGTCGGCATGGTGGTGAGCACGCTTTCTAGCGTGTCGCTGGAGGCGATTGCCGCAGCCGGGCGCGATGCCGCGCGCGACCTCGGCACGACCCCCGCTCCGCTGTGGTTCCAGCTCTATCTGCAGGAAACCCGCGCCGACTCCGCCGAGCTTGTCACCCGCGCCGAACAGGCAGGGTACGAGGCGATCGTGGTAACGGTCGATGCCGCGGTGAAACGCGCGACCTTCGCGCTGCCGCGTGGCGTGTTCGCAGCGAACTTGCCCAGCGGCAGTGATCGGCGACAAACCAGCACCCCGCGCGGGGCGATTTTGTTCGGCACGCCGCTGGCCGAAACCGCGCCGACGTGGGAGGATGTCGCGTGGTTGCGCGCGAACACGTCGCTGCCGCTCATCATCAAGGGCATCCTCGCCGCCGAAGATGCCGGACTCGCGATAGAACATGGCGCGGACGGTATTGTCATATCCAACCACGGCGGCCGCACGCTGGATGGCGCGCCAGCCGCGATCGAGGTTCTGCCGGCGATCGCCGATACGGTGGCGGGCGCGGTACCGCTGCTGCTCGACGGCGGGGTGCGGAGCGGTACCGATGTGGTGAAGGCGCTCTCTCTGGGCGCGGCGGCGGTGCTGGTCGGCCGGCCGCAGATGCATGGTCTCGCGGTGGCCGGGCTAGCCGGCGTGGCGCATGTCGCGCACATCCTGCGCGGCGAAACGGAACTGGCGATGGCGCAGCTCGGTTGTGCGACACTGGACCAGCTCGGCCGCGATTGTGTCGCCAACACGGCGACCCGCACTGTTGCATCGCCGCAACATCGTCACAATTAGTGCATAGCGGCGGATCGTTGCGTTGCCGCGACGGTTACGCACCTCGTGGAACGATTTTACCAATAGAAGGAACTTGTATGCGTAAGGCTCTTTTCTCCGTCCTGGCTCTCGGGCTCTCGGCGCTCGGCGCGCAGGCCGCATCTGCGCAGGACACCACGATGTCCGACAACAACACGACCTTCCGCGGCATCCGCGTCGAGGGCAATGTCGGCGGCGATCGCTTCCAGTCGCAGGGCCATCATAACGACCGGTTCGGTTACGGCGGCACCGTTGGCTTCGACGGCGTGATCGGCAACAAGATCGTGGTCGGCCCCGAGGGCAGCTACTGGAATCCCAATGACGGCAGCGAGAACTGCTCGGGCGGGCGCACCGGCGGCACGATCTGCCACAAGTCGTTTGAGGAGTGGGGCGCGGGCGTCCGTGCAGGTTACCTCGTCACGCCGAACTTCCTCGTCTACGGCAAGGGCGGCTATGTCAGCAACGAGCAGCGCAAGCGCTTCACCGCGCCGGCTGGCCAGACCAGCTTCTACGATCACTTCCACACCGACGGCTATCAGGTCGGCGGTGGCGTCGAGTATTCGCTCGGCCGTGACGTGATGAAGATGCCGCTGTTCGTCGGCGCGCAGTATGTCTACTCGCAGTACAACGACCACACGTCGCGTCAGCGCGTGATGGGCAGCATCGGCTTCCACTTCAAGTAAGCCGGTTCTTCGTACAACCTCCCGACCGGGCGATTGTACGAACTGCAAACATGGAACGCCGCGCACCTATCCCGGTGCGCGGCGTTTTTCACGTTACGGGAGGATCGCTTCGAGTTCGACAACCGCGTCTAGCGGCGACAACGAGGGGGGCAGCGCGCTAAAATCGGATTTTAAGCCCGTCTCGGCCACAAGTCTCTGAAACTGTGACATTTGTGCGACGCGACCGGTGAAAGTGCGACGCTGAACGATACGTAACTTTACAGAGGTGAATAACGGTTTCATTCCCTCGCCATGTCTCGCGCAGGACGGCTGTCGTGTGTCGGGATCTGGAACTCCTGCGCGCGGCACCCCAGAGCGCCGGCAGGTCAAAAAGGGATTAACATGATCAGGACCACTCAGATCGCTGGCAAGGCGCAGCTTCTGCTCGCCGCAGCCCCCTTTGCCATGATGTTCGGCACCATGCCCGCCTTCGCGCAGGATACCGCGCCGGCCCAGGACGCCGCACCGGCCGCGCTTACCCCTACGCCGCCGACCCCCACCGATGAAGCCGCGACTCCGCAGGACGTGGTCGTCACCGGCTCGCTGATCCGCAACAGCGCGACCGCGACCGCCGCGCCGATCAACACGTTGACCGCGCAGGATTTCGCGACCCGCGGCCAGAACACGATCGCAGAGGCGCTGCAGACCATCCCCGCCAACGGCGCCGGTACGATGACGCGCGCCTGGAACAGCTTCGGCTTCGCCACCGGCGCGACTGCGGTGTCGTTGCGCGGCCTCACCACGGGCAACACGCTCACCCTGTTCGACGGCCAGCGCTCGGCGATCTATCCGCTGGGCGATGACGGCCAGCGCAGCTTCGTCGACCTCAATACCATTCCCCAGTCGATCGTCGAGAAGGTCGACGTGCTGCAGGATGGCGCCTCGTCGACCTATGGCGCGGATGCGGTCGCAGGCGTCGTCAACGTCGTCATCAAGAAGGAAATCGTCGGCCTGCACGCCAATGCGTCGGCCGGCATTTCCGAACATGGTGATGGCGGCGAAAAGCGCGCCGATCTGACCTACGGCTACGGAAAGCTCAGCGAGCAGGGCTTCAACTTCTACATCAACGGCGAATACCAGTCGAGCAACCCGCTGTACGCAAGCGATCGCGGCTATCCTTTCAACACCAACGACTACAGCCGCGTGTGCAACGGCCAGGGTAACTGCCTGACCAACGAGACCATCAACGGCATTCAGGCGGACGGCTCGGTCTCGCAGTTCGGCTCGACCCGCGTACCGACCGTGCGCCCTTATCTGAACGGCGCTCCGGTCGCTGGCAGCAGCTTCCAGTTGCTCAACGCGAGCGCAGGCTGCCGAGATCTGACCGCGATCAACCTCACCCCGGCACAGCAGGCGGGCCTCGCCGCGAAGGGTTCGCCGACCGGCTCGGTGATCTGCCAGCAGGACAACGTCAACGACTACCTGCAGGAAATCCCCAAGCAGCAGCGTTTCGGCGGCACCGCACATCTGACCGTGAACGTCGGCAGCCGCGCGCAGGCCTATGCAACTGGTACCTTCTACGAATCGAAGACAACCAGCAGCATCTCGCCGCTTACGTTCGCCGGGCAAACCGCTGCGGGCGGCACGCAGTACACGCTCAGTCCGGTCCTGCTGCCGGCGCTGATCTGTCCGCGCGGCACGGTCACCTGTACAGCGGCCAATGGCGGAACGCTCAACCCTAACAACCCGTTCGCTGCGCTCGGTGAACAGGCGCGTGTGAACTACCGTTACGATCAGCCGCGCGAGACGTTGAGCGATGCCAAGACCTACCGCTTCGCCGGTGGTATCTCGGGTTCGTTCGGCGACAACTGGAAGTATGACGTCAACGGCACCTATTCCGAAGTTGATCTACGTATCACCAACAAGAACTACCTGATCCCGCAGCGCCTGATGGACGTCATCAACGATGGCTCCTTCAACTTCATCGATCCGTCGCAGAACAGCCAGGCGACCCGCGACTATATCGCGCCGACCAACGTGACGAACTCGAACTCGAAGCTGTGGCAGGTTCAGGCCACCCTCTCGAAGGTGCTGTTCGCACTACCCGGCGGCGACCTGACCGCAGCGGTCGGTGGCGCGTATCGTCATGAATCGGTGTTCAACCCCAGCGCCAACGCACCGAACGAAGTCAATCCGGCCGATCGCTACTATAGCATCAACTCGGTCAGCACGGCGGGCAGCCGCAATGTACGTTCCGGCTTCTTCGAAATTGACGCGCCGATCTTCGATCAGCTGACGATCAACGGCTCGGGTCGTTACGACAGCTACTCGTCGGGACAGGACAATTTTTCGCCGAAGATCACCGCCATCTTCAAGCCGATCCAGCAGGTCCGCTTCCGTGGTACGTGGTCGCGCGGCTTCCGTATCCCGAGCTTCCAGGAAGCCTATGGCCAGCCGACGACGGGCTACATCACGTCGACGGTCACGCCGGGCCAGGCGGGTGGTCAGGCTTACATCGATGCGCACGGCGGCAATGGCTATGCGACGCTGCCGTACAGCTACGGCCTGACCTCGGCGGGCAACCCGAACCTGAAGCCGGAGAAGTCGACCAGCCTGACCGGCGGTGTGGTAATCGAGCCGAACCGGCACTTCGCCTTCACGGTCGATTATTACCACATCAAGATCAACGGCCTGATCGGCGCGCCTGACTATTCCGGCGTCGAGGATGCCTATTATGCCAACAACGGCGTAGTGAACATCCCGGGCATCACCGTTCGTCCCGGCGTTGCCGATCCGGATCACCCCAACGCGCTGCCGGCGCTGGGCTTCATCCAGTACTCGTTCGTCAACACGACGTCGGAAGTCACCTCCGGTCTCGATTTCTCGGGCACGGTGCGGGTTCCTCTGCCCCATGGCATCAATCTGACCAGCCGTGTGGATGCGACCTATCTGATCAATCTCGATCAGACGACGCCGGGTGGTGTGGTGCAGAAGTACGCAGGCACGCTTAGCCCGTGCAACATCACGTCCTGCTCGGGTGCGCCGCGCTGGCGGGGTAGCTGGCAGAACACGCTGGACTTCTCCGGCCGTGGCTCGCTCAGCGCGACGGCATATTACACCAGCGGCTACAACATGGCCTCGATCGATACCGGCGGCGACGCCGATAGCTGTGCCGACAGCATCAGCGCATCGGTCTATGCCTATGCCAATGGTGACCCGTACAAGTGCCACGCACGTCGCTTCATCGACGTCGACCTGACGGCTACCGTGAAGGTCGCAAGCAAGTTCACCTTCTACGCGAACCTGCTCAACGTGTTCGACGTCAAGCCGGACTTCAATCCGGGCCAGACCTACGACAGCGGCTTCGGCTACAACGTCGCGTGGGAAAGCCAGGGCTTCATCGGTCGCTTCATCCGCTTCGGCGCGAAGATCGACCTGTAAGGACCGGCCATACCGCTATTGAAAGGGCAGCTCCTCGCGGGGCTGCCCTTTTCGTTTCAGCGGACAAAAACGCTTTACGGGTTACCGCTGGTTACGAGCGGCGGCGCGCTGTGCCCGCGCCTGCTTTGCGTAATGATGATGAGCGACGATGCAGCCCGCCGCCGCGCCCATCACGGCATGCCCCTTGCCAACGAAATGCCCGGCGACACCGCCCGCGGCGGCGCCGCGAATGCAGCCTTTTGAAAAAGCCGGTGAAACGCCGACGAGCAGCAGCGGCAAGGCAAGAGCGACAACGGTAGTGCGCATGATAGTCTCCTTAGATGGCAAGAGACTCGCGGCGCGGTGCTTGGTTGCATGACGTTCATGTCACCTCGCCTCGCTTCAGACCCTGCAACGGGGCGGCGTAATTCGCGACGCTGAACGCGCAAGAGCGAACGCGGTGGAGGCCGTTGTCGTCGACGCTATCGGGTAGCACAACCCCGGTGCGACACGCTTTACAAGGAACGCGCCGCACCTGCATCCGAGATGACGCACCAACAGAAAGCCCCGGCAGTGCCGGGGCTTTCAAATGCGTCATCTCGACGAAAGCGGGCCTACTGGTACCCGCCCTCCTTGCGCTCCTCCGCCGCCTCCTCCTGGACGTGCTCCATCTCGGAGGCTTCGTCCTCCGCCTTCGGATTGTCCTCGGTCGATTGCTCCGAGCTGTTCCGGTCCTTGGGCAGTTCGTTGACGTCGGTCTCGAAACCGGGTTCTTCGTTGTCGGGGGTGATGGCCATGATCGTCTCCTTCCCACCTTCAACGAACCAGCCGCGTAGCGGATGCGCGGGCGAGCGCGATATTTGCGGTTATCGCACCGCAACCGATGCGATCGCGTCGGGATCGTCGCGCAATCGCAGGTATATGCGTCCGTCCGCCCCTGGAGCGACAGCGACATCCTCGCCGACAAAGCCGTCGGGCACCGCCTGCGCAGCTTGGAAATCCGCGGTCGCGCTCACCTTCGCGATCAGGAACAGGCGGCTTCCGACCAGCTTGCACGCCTTGGCCGAGGTGCAGGTCACGCCACGGATGTCCGGCAACCGTACTACCGTCGCCAGCGGCGTCCACGCCGTAGCACCATCATCCCGCACCAGCCGGAAACGCATCGGGCCGTAAGCGGTCGGGCCGAGCGCGTCGGCGGGCGTCAGGCTGACGATGCCGGTCGCCGCGTCCTGCAAGTCATAGCCCTTGCCGGGTTGGATCAATGTGGTCGCGCGTCCGTCGGTGGTGGCGACCTCCACCGTTTCCTTTCCGGTCAGCACAGCCGCGCCACCGACGTGGAAGGCAAAGGTCAGCCGCGCGTCCTGCGCGAACACGCCGGGTGATGCCAGCATGATCGGTCGCACGCCTTCGTGCACGGGTGGCTGCGCAGTCACCCGCACCAGCGCCACCGCAGGCCGCGGCGGCGCAACGGTTACGGTCACGCTCTTGTGCCGACCGTTGGCGAAGCTGACGTCCGCCGTCTCCGTCTTTCCGGCCGCGAGCATGGCAAGTGCAGCCGGATCGCCGGGCCGCAAGGTCAGACGATCCTGTTTGCCGACCCGCGTCAGCGCTCCGGGCTGGAAGCTCACCCCGCCCATGGTCGCGGCCACGACCTGATCGAGTCGCGAACCGATCAACACCGCCTCGGTATCGCCGGCGTGAAGGGTGAGATCTTCGAGACTGCCGGCCTCCTGATAGGCCCGCAGACTCACCACTGCCGGATCGCCGCTGCGGCCCTGTACCAGGATCGACAGCGTGCCGGCATCGACCTTTTCGAGCGGGAGACTGGCCTCGATCGCATTGGCGCTGGTCTGTTTCCACGGCACCGCCTGCGCGGCACCGTCACCGCGCCGCATCTCGACGCCGGTAACGCACCCCGCACCGCCGCCGGTGAGGCCAAGCTGGTTGACGCGCCCCACCACCAGCGTGGTGTGGTCGGCCGCTTTCCAGTTGGTATCCTCCGGCCGCGACAGCGCGAACGTCGGGCCTTCAAACGGTCCGAAGCCCCATCGACCGTGGACCTGACCGGTCATCACCAGGCCGAACGGTCCGGCCGGGAACGCACCGTCGATGGCAAAGCCTCCCACCCCGGCATCGGCACGCAGCGGCACCTCGACCAGGGTTCCGTCCGCGCGCTTGATCCGCAGCCGTACGTCATACGCATAATCGGTCGCATAGATCAGCGGCGCACCCTCCACCGGCAAGGTCAGGCCGGTGGCCGCGCACACCGCGACATCGGGTGAAGCGTGACGGAGCGGCGGCGGCTTGGGCGCCTCGATCGCCGGCAGCCCGATCACCATTACCGATGCCGGCTTGGCGAACGAGATCGGCGTGTTGAGCAGCACCGACACGACCCCGTCGTCCATCTTCGACAAGGCCGGGATGAATTGCAGCTGAGTCGACTGGAACGCGCCCACCAGCCGGAACAGATCGCGCACCACGCCGATGTACGAGCTATACGAGCCATACCCGGCTTGTGGTGTCGCGCTCAGTTGGAAGGCAAGATCCGTCGGCGTGCCCGCAAGCGTATCGGCAAGCGCGGAGCTGTGCGTATCGGCGAGCAGCAGCGTCTCCCGATCAACGGTCAGGCAGGCGGCCTGAAGTTCGGGTGGCTGCTGTAGGCATTCGGCCTTCAAACGGATTGACAGGCTGCGCGCCAGCGTGGGCGACACCGTGGCGACACTCCCCGGGGCGGTCCGTTCGGTGTCGAGCATGACATGCAGGAACGTGTCCAGCCGGGCACGATCGAGCGACGCCTGATTGAGTTCCTGCACCGCCCTTACAAACGCGCCCGGCTGCTTGCGCACGGTGCTGGCGATCGCACCGGCGCTGCCGCCGCGCTCGGGCACGATGAACAAGGCCATCTGCTGCGCCCCCTTCGGCACGGTCAGCGACAGATCGGCACGCTTGGGCTTCCAGCTCAGCGCCTCGTGAAACCATTTGGCGTCGGGCCGATCGGTCGCGCCGCGCAGGAAAACGGCGACGAGGCGGAAATGCTCCGACTGGCCCGGTTGCTGATCGAGCTTGATCGAGACCTGATCGCCCTCGGACAGGTTCGGTACACGCTCAAGCGGCAGCGTCGCGCCCTCGTGCGTTACCGCGATCTTGAGGCGCGGGCCGGCCAGATCGAACGAAGATGTGGCCGCCGCTGCGGGCACGGCCGATATCAGCCCGCCCACCAGGCATAGGGAACGCAAGGGTCGTAACACGTGTTCGGCACCTATCATATCGCACGGTCTTGCCGGTCGGGTGTGACCATAACGAGGCAGCGCGCGTTCGCGATCCCTTTTCGAGTTGGCCGAAGGTGATGGACGAGCTTGGCGTCTCTTGGAACGGTGGTGCCGTCGACCGGCCAGTGCGACCTGCGACCGCTGCGTGCAGGTCTTACGCGCCTGTCCGTTCCGCTCGCGATGCATCAGCGGGCTCGCCCTGCATCAGTTCGCTGATCCTGCGGGCGAGATTTGCGAGCGCGAACGGCTTGGTGATCATCGTCATGTTGGTGCCAAGAAAGCCTGCACGGTTGGCGGCGTTCTCGGCGTAGCCGGTCACGAACAGGATCGGCAGATCCGGCCGATGTTGGCGCGCCACTTCCGCAAGCTGGCGGCCGTTCATGCCGGGCAGGCCGACGTCGGACACCATCAGGTCAATTGCCTGATCGGAGGCGAGGATCGGGATCGCCGCGTTGGCGTCCTCCGCCTCGATCGCGCGGTAGGACAGTTCGTTCAGCACCTCCCGCACCAGAATGCGCACCGAGGGATCGTCCTCGACAATCAATACGGTCTGCCCGGTGCCCTCGCGCACCGGCGTGGCCGGGATAGCAGACGTGTCGCTTGGCGCCTCGGTCGCGGGAAGGTAGATCTTCACCGACGTGCCCTGGCCGGGTTCGCTGTGGATGCGGACCTGCCCGCCCGATTGCCGGGCAAAGCCGTAGATCATCGACAGCCCGAGGCCGGTGCCCTGCCCAATCGCCTTGGTGGTGAAGAACGGCTCGAAAACGCGCTCCAACACATCCTTTTCGATGCCGACACCCGTATCAGACACCGCCACGACGACGTATCGCCCCGCTTTGACGTCGGGATGCAGACCCGCATAGGCGTCATCCAGCTCGCTTACGCAGGTTTCGACTGTCAGCAGGCCGCCATCGGGCATGGCATCGCGCGCGTTGATCGCGAGGTTCAGGATCGCGCTCTCAAGCTGGTTGGCGTCGACGATCGCTAGTGGCACGTCTTCACCCGCCGCGATTTCCAATGCGATATTCTCACCGATCGTCCGCCGCAGCAGATCTTCGAGTGACCGGGCAAGGCCATTGACGTCGACCGGCTTAGCATCCAGCGACTGCCGCCGGGAAAAGGCAAGCAGGCGCGCGGTCAGCGCTGCCGCGCGCTGCGCCGATGTCGAAGCGGCATCCATAAAGCGATCGACATCGTCCAGCCGCCCCGACGCGATCCGGCGCTTGAGGATATCGAGGCCGCCGATCACGCCGGTCAGCATGTTGTTGAAATCGTGCGCGATGCCGCCGGTCAACTGACCCACCGCTTCCATCTTCTGGCTTTGCCTCAGCGCCTCCTCGAGTGAGGCACGACCGGCCATTTCCGCCTCCAGCGCCGCCGTGCGCTCGGCGACACGCTGGCTCAGTTGCTCCTCGACCACCTTGCGATCGGTCACGTCGAGGACGAAGACGTGGATCCCGTCGACCGCGCCCGCTGCGTTGATGCGCGGCAGATAGCGGATCTCGGCATCGCGCCGCCGCCCGTCGGTATGCGGCCACGCCGTCTCGAATCGCACGTTTTCGCCGCTAAAGGCGCGTTCGATCGCGGAACGCCGGGTCGACAGGATGGCCGGACCGACCACCTCCTCCAGATGGCGGCCGACCACCTCCTCCGGGCGTTGCCCAAGCCATTCCTCATAGGCGCGATTGGCGAAGCGGTAGATCCCATCGCGGTCGATAAAGCCGATCAGCACCGGCAAGGCGTCCGCCACCAGCCGCAGTTCCGCCTCGCTCGCCGCAAGCGCCGCCCGGCTGCTTTGCAGGTCGAGCAGGCGGTCCCGCATCTCGAACTGCTTCTGCCGCAAGCGCAGCGCCGAGTTGATCGCGCTGACAAGCGATTCCACACCGAGCGGTCGCTCCAGGACGACCGCGTTATCCACCATCTCGGGCAGACGCGCCCGCGCGGAGTCGATCGATCGGGTCTGCGCCACGCGCGGCGCGGCGAGCATGATGAACGGCACATCGGACCATTCGGGCTGTGCCGCCAGCGCCTCCGCCAGAGGACGCTGCTCGCCGTGCAACGCTTCCTCTGTGATGAGCAGCACGCCGGCGCGGTCGTCGACACATCGCGCGAGATCGCTGAGGTCGGCGCAGACCCGCGTGATCAGCCCCCTGTCCGCCAGCAGCCCCGCCACGCTGGCCGCGTCGCGCCCATACGGCGCGGCGATCAGGACGGTGGAGCCTTCCGCGGCCGATCTATGCGGCACCGGGCCGGTCTTCCATCAATGGCAGCGCGGAACCGGTATATTCCGGCGTGCCGGTCAACACGCCGCGGAACGCGGCAAGCGGCTCGCCGACGCGTACCCCAGTGCCGTCGATACGCAACTCGCGGATTGCGTCCTCATGCTGACCGCCCCGATTTTTGATGATCGAAATGGCTTTGCGGATACGGCCGCCCGCCTCGAAGAAGCGCAACAGGATCACGGCATCCGCGACATAGGAGATGTTGAGGCTGGTCGACATGCTGCCGACCAGGCCGTGCTGCGGATTGATGAGGAACGTCACCACCCCCTGCTGACTCAGGTACGACAGGAGTTCGTGCATTTGCAGGATCAACTGCTGCTCCTGCGGCATCGCCGCGAGATAGCCGTTGAGGCTGTCGATCACGAGCATCCGCACACCGCGCTGCTCGATTTCGTGCCGCACATTGCTGGCGAACTCGCCGGGGGAGATTTCGGCAGGGTCGATCTGACGGATCAGCAACCGGCCTTCATCAATGTGACGCTGCAAGTCGAACCCGAATGCCCTGGCGCGGATCAGCAGGGTGCTGACGCGCTCGTCGAATTGATAGATCGTGCAGGGCTCGCCGCGCTCGCATGCCGCCCAGACGTATTGCAGCGCGATCGTGGTCTTGCCGCTGCCGGCTGGCCCGGTGAGCAGCACGGATGTGCCACTGAGCGGCCCGCCAGCAAGCAGGTCGTCCAGCGCCTTGACGCCGCTTGAAACCGGTACGGCTTTGACATCCGCGTGATAGTCCGCCGCGATCAGGCGCGGATACACTTCCAACCCGCCTTTGCGGATGGTGAAATCGTGATACCCGGCGGTGAAGGCGACGCCGCGCAGCTTCTGCACCTGCAAGCGCCGCCGCGCGGCGCCGAAATCGAGCGTCAGCCGTTCCAGCGTGATGACCCCGTGGCACAGACTGTGAAGGTGGGAATCACGTCCGTTTTCCGCACCGCTGAGATCGTCGACCAGCAGCACCGTGGTGTCACGACCGGCGAAGAACTGTTTGATGGCAAGGATCTGTCGGCGAAAGCGCAGCGATTCTTGCGCGAGCAGCCGCATTTCGGACAAGCTGTCGAACACCACCCGGCGCGGTTTTACCCGCTCGACCTCGGCGCGGATCAGCTTGACCGTCTCGCCGAGTTCCATCTCCCAGGGATGGATGATCGACTGGCCGCGTTCCCCGCCCAGCGCATCTTCGGCGGCGTTGAATTCGAACACCTCGAAATCGTCAATGCTCCACCCGTGCGATCCCGCCACGGTGGCGAGTTCGTCACGCGTTTCGGAAAGCGTGATGTACAGCGCCGGTTCGCCGAGCCGAACACCCTCTCGCAGGAACTGAAGCGCCAGCGTGGTCTTGCCCGACCCCGGCGCACCTTCCAGCAGATACATGCGATTGGCGGGCAAGCCGCCCTTCAGGATCAGATCAAGACCGTCATTTCCTGTCGAAACCGGGTCTTTGTCAGTTACTATCGTCAAACTGCCCGGTCCTTCTCGGCTACGCGCTGCCACCCCACACGCGGGATCGTTAGCAGACCCGCTCTGGTACAGAACGACGCCAATTCCAAGATCGATCAGGCAAAGTTTCGCAAGAGAAAGGTCGATCCGACTACGTCCACGATGAACTTTGCGTTACCTTTCGTGAGCATTGTAAAACTCGACTTCAGCTTGGTTCACCTTCCGAGCGGCAGATCCTGCAGCAGCGCGATGCGGTCGTGCATCTCCAGGTCGGCCGGGCGGCCCTGCCCTGGTGCCGTTCGACACCGACTTCCGGCGATGGCACTCCCGCAGGAAGGCGCTGTTCGTCTACTGTCACGGGCGGCAAGCGCCCCACCAAGAGCCATACGCAGGCGGCTACTGCGCGGCTCCGGTCGCCACCACCGGCAGTTCGATCGCGCTTGCCTGTGCGGGCGCGTGGAACACCCGGATCGTCGCCTTGCGGTAATCGCCCGGCTTCGCATCGAAGATGTTCGGCACGAACGTCTGCGGGTTACGATCGTAAAGCGGAAACCAGCTCGACTGGATCTGCACCATGATGCGGTGCCCGGGCAGGAACACATGATTTACGTTCGGCAGCGCAAACCGATAGCCGAGCGGTGCGTCCGGTGTAATCGGCTTCGGTGTCGAGAAGCTTTCCCGATACCGCCCGCGCAGAATATCCATCGCGATCGGCAACTGATAGCCGCCCAGATCGGGCTTCTCGAAATATTCATCCGGATAGACGTCGATCAGCTTTACCACGAAATCACCGTCGGTACCCGTGGTCGCCGCGACCAGATCGGCGATCGGCGCACCCGCCAGCGCGAGCGGAGTGGTCAGCGGCTCGGTTTCGTAGGTCAGCACGTCGGTACGATCGGAGAACGGCCGCTGATCGTCGACCAGCCACTGCCGCCAGGTCGATCCCGTCGCATAGGTCGGCCGGATCGGGCGCAGCCGGTACGGGATTGGCTTGGCGGGATCGGACACGTATTCGTCCGCCCCGTCCGTCGTCGGCGCGGTGAACGACAGCGCACCGCCGGCCTGGAGGTACAGTTTGCGGTTGGCCTGTGCGCAGCCTTGCGCGCACGCACTCGGCCAGGTGGGCAGACGTTGCCAGACATCGCTGCCGGTCTGAAAGACGGTGACGGGCGCGATATCGGCGGGTGCGGCGCCGGTCTTGAGGTGGCTGTCGAGGAACGGGATCAACACATGCTGGCGGAACCACGTGCCCGTGTCGGACTGGAAGCGGATCGGACCGAGGCTGTCGCCCGTCCCCGCCCAGCCGCCATGCGACCACGGCCCGATCGCGAGATGTTCGAGGTGATCAGGATCGTTCTTCGCGGTCGCCTCGTAGGCCGCCGCCGCGCCGTACATATCCTCCTGATCCCACAGGCTGCCGATCCACAAGGTCGGAACGGTCGCCTTCTCGCGCGGTAGGATCGTCTCGAGCGCCTGCGCCTGCCAATAGGCGTCGTAATCCGGATGATCGTGCAGGTCCTTCACCACCTGGATCTGGTCGAGTCCTCGACTCTTGACGAAGCCGCTCGCCGAACCCGCGCGCAGGAACGTGTCGTAATCGTCATAAGCGTCGCGCCACAGATTGTCGCCGCTGCCGCGCTTCGTGTCCTGGCTGAAATAATAGTCGTAGCCGGCCATGCGAAAGGCGCCACCGTGGAAATCATCGTCGCCCATCCACGTGTTGATGACCGGGTTCATCGGCGCCGCCGCCTTCAGCGCGTGGTGCGGATGGACCAACGCCATCGCCGCCATCATCCCGTCGTAGCTGGTGCCGACGATGCCGACCCGGCCGTTCGATTCCGGCACATGCTTGGTCAGCCAGTCGATCGTGTCGAACGCGTCGGTGGAATGGTCGACCTTGCTGCCGTTGAGTGGACCGATCAGCGGGCGCTCGTTTACATACTCACCCTTCGATCCGTATTTGCCGCGCACATCCTCCACCGCGAGGATGTAGCCCGCGCGTAGCATCTCGGCGAACGCCGGACCGACCAGCATCACCGCGTGGGCGCTGTCCTGCTTGCTGGTCGCGTTGTCGGCATTGTACGGGGTGCGTTCGAGCAGGATCGGCGCATCGCGCGCGCCCTTCGGCACGATCAGGATCATGTGCAGCGCCACGCCGTCGCGCATCTTCACGTCCACCTCGCGGCGGTCGTAGTCGAACGTCGCGGTGACGGGCGCGAACTTGGCAGGGATGCCGTTCGGCAGCGTCTGCGCGGACACACCAAGCGTAGACACGAGAGCGGTGCCGGCAAGCACCAAAGCGACCAATTTCATGCGGAACCCTGACTATTGAACGGGTTCATCGTGGCACAGCCTCCGCGCGCCGCCCAGCCGAATTCGTGGCCGCTTACGCTAGGCGGCGATCGCGGATCAATGCGGTCTCATCAGGGTCTCTGCCGCGGAACGCCAGGAACGATGCCGCCGGATCACGCGCGTTGCCCCGGGCGAGCACCTCACGCCGAAACCGCTCCGCCAGCGTGCGGTCGAAGATGTCGCCGGCCTCCACGAAAGCGGCGAACGCATCGGCATCGAGGACCTCCGCCCATAGATAGCTGTAATAACGCGCCGCGTAGCCACCGTCGAACACGTGGGTAAAGTGGGTAAGGCCATGACGCGGCACGATCAGTGGCGGCATACCCGCTTGCGTGAGGATGCGCCCGGCCACCGTCACCGCATCGGCGACAGGTTCGCTCTGACGGTGCAGTTCGAGATCGATGATCGCGGAGGCGAGGAACTCGACGGTCGCGAACCCCTGCCCGAAATCATCGGCATGGCCGATCGCGGTAACCAGCGCCTCTGGCAGGCCGAGCGCGGTCAGCGTTTCCGCCGCGACAATCCAATGCTCCATGAACTTGCTGGGAAACTCAACGAAGTCGCGCGCCACCGCAGTGCCGGCTTGGCTAGGATAGGTCACGTCCGACAACAGGGCGTGCAACGCGTGGCCGAATTCGTGGAATGAAGTCCGCGCCTCGTCGATTGACAGGCCGGTCTCCGCGCCATCCGGCGCGCGCGCGAAATTGGCGACGAGATACACGATCGGCAGCACCGGGCCGTCGAGCTTCTCCTGCACCCGCAGCGAGCCCATCCACGCGCCGCCATGCTTCTCCGCGCGGGCGAAATCGTCAGTGTAGAGCAGTCCGAGCGGGGTGCCATCATTCTCGGACACCGCCCATGCCTGCACGTCGGCATGCCACCCCGGCAGATCGGCACGTCGTTCGAACTGCAAGCCGTAGAGTCGTCCGGCGGTGGCGAAGGCGGCGGCGCGTACCTTGTCCAGCGTCAGGTGCTGCTTGACCGCAGTGCCGTCGAGTGCGTAGCGCGCGCGGCGCACCTGCTCGGCATAGAAGCGCCAATCCCAGGGCGCGAGCGCAACGCCGTCGACCTCGGCAAGCCGCTCCAGCTCGTCCTGCTCGGCGGCGATCTGCCCGAGTGCGGGTTGCCATACCCGCATCAGCAGCCCCGCCGCCGCGTCGGGTGTCTTCGCCATACTGTCTGCCAGCGCATAATCCGCGTAGCACGCATAGCCGAGCAGCGCCGCCTGCTCGTGCCGGAGCGCGAGGATCTGGTCGACCAGCGCGCGATTGTCATGCGCGCCGCCGTCGCAGCGCGTGGTGAAGGCACGCCACATCCACTCCCGCAGATCGCGGCGGCGCGAGAAGGTCAGCACCGCCTCCGCATCGCTGCGGCCGAGGGTCAGCAGATAACCACTGGCGTGACCACGCGCCTCCGCGCGGGCAGCAGCAGCGGTGCGGATCATCTCGGGCAGACCGTCGAGATCGCTTTCGTCGAGCAGCATCTCCCAATCCGCTGCCGCCGCCATCACGTTCTGCCCGAACGTGATCGACAGTGTGGAAAGTTGCTGCGCGATGTCGGCATAACGCGCCTTGTCGGCGGCATCGAGGTCGGCACCACCATCGACGAAACCGTGGTAGCTATCGTGCAGCAACCGCTGCTGCGCCTCGTTCAAGTCGAGCGCGGCGCGCTGTGCCCATACCGCACGGACCCGCGCGAACAGGCGCGGGTCATGCGCCACCGCGATACCGTGTTCGGTCAGCACCCTCGAAACGTCCGGCTCGATCGCGCGCAGCGCCGGTGTCGCGTGCGCGGAACTCAGCGTGAAGAAGACGCGGCGTACCCGCGCCAGCCGTGCGCCGACCCGCTCCATCGCCTCCACGGTGTTGGCGAAATCGGGCGTGGCCGGGTCGGCGGCAATCGCCTCCAGCTCCGCCGCCGCCTGCGTAATACCCCGCCGAAAGGCGGGCAGGAACGCCTCGGGCGTAATCGCCGCGAAGTCCGGCGCGCCGAACGCC
This sequence comes from Sphingomonas sp. GC_Shp_3, assembly GCF_026540945.1. NCBI lineage: Bacteria > Pseudomonadati > Pseudomonadota > Alphaproteobacteria > Sphingomonadales > Sphingomonadaceae > Sphingomonas > Sphingomonas sp. GC_Shp_3. The sequence goes on along the minus strand of NZ_JALNUT010000004.1, from coordinate 119,249 downwards.
AGGGCGCTTTCGTCGAGCAGCGGGTCGCGCACCTCAGCCTCGGTCAAGTGCCGCAACCTCGTCGGTGTGAACATCGAAGCCAGCCAGCCAGGCCGGCCCGAACGTGGTGGTGAGTGCGGTATCGGTCGCATCGCGGCCGCGCGCCATCAGGATGCGGCCGATACGGGGCTGGTTATGACGCGCGTCAAACGTGTGCCAGCGTCCGCCAAGATACACGTCGAACCAGGCGGAGAAATCCATCGGCGCGTCCGACACCGGCACACCGATATCGCCCAGATATCCCGTGCAATAGCGCGCCGGGATGTTCATGCACCGACACAAGGTAATCGCAAGGTGCGCGAAATCGCGACACACCCCCTGCCGTTCCTGATGTGCGTCCCATGCCGTTTTGGTCGGACGTGCGAAGTTGTAGCCGAACTGAATATGGTTGTGGGTGAACTCTACGATCGCCTGCACCCGCTCCCAGCCGGAAATGATGTGGCCGAACATCGACCAGGCAACGTTCGACAACCGGTCGGTTTCGCAATAGCGGCTGCCGAGCAGGAAGATCAGCACGTCGTCGGGCAGATCCTCCAGCGGATGCTGGATCGCGTCGGGCGTTACAGGATCGGGCTCGCCACTGTCCTCGATCGTGAAGTCGCACGACAGTGTCAGGCCACCGGCGGGCACGGTAAGCCGCGTGCACATGTTGCCGAACGAGTCGGTGTAACCGTACATCGGCACATCGGGCGCCCCGATGATGCGGTGCGGCGTCACCAGATCCTTGTTGCGGGACGGATGGATGCTGAGCAACGCCAGCATCGGCGTCGCCACCTCCGTTTCGTAGCGGATCTCATACCCGGCGCGTATCAGCACGATGTCATTCCCCTGATGCCGCAGCGGCTGGTTGTCCCGGAATCGTAACGCGATCCTCGACGGAAATGTCCACGCCGACCGTCATGTCGACGAAGCTGCCGGGAAAGCCCGCCCACGTCCCCGACACCGGCACCGCCTGATAGATATCGCGCGCCACCGCCACCCGGATCAGCCCGCGATTGCCGATGATGCCGTTGGTGGGATCGAACTCCACCCAACCCGATCCGGGGAGGTACACCCGCACCCATGCATGCGTGTTGCCACCGCCACGCCGCTCGTCGCGTTGCGACGGGTTGTAGACATAGCCTGACACGAACCGCGCCGCGAAACCCAGCGCACGCACCGCCTCGATCATCAGCATCGCATAGTCGCGGCAAGTGCCGCTACGCTTTGTCAGCGTTTCGATCGGCGTCTGCGTGCCCTTCTCGTGGCGGGCGACATAGGTGAAGTCACGCTTGATCGCGGCGGTCATCTCCGACAGCATCGCCAGCGTGTCGGTCTGGCCGGACGGGCTGAGGAAGCCGCGCGCCCATTGGTCGATCTGGCGGAGCGGATCGAGATGCTGGCGCTCGATTGATCGGAGCAGATCGGGCATCTCCTCCGAGTTGTAGGTAAAGGGATAGCGGCGCGCATACTCCTCGATATCGACGGTCTGGAGGTCCGCCGGCTGGTGATCGAGGCGGATACGGCTATCGATGATGAGTTGCTTGGCGCGTTTGCGGAACGTCGCGATCGCCACGGCGTTGCCGAACACATCCTGTAGCCAGCGCACGTCGGCGGGCTCGGGATCGATCAGCAGTTGCGCGTCGAGCAGATGCTGGTCGTAACTTTCGCGCGGACGCACCATGATGCGGTGTTCGCCGAACGACACCGGCTGCCGATACGTGTAGGTGGTGACATGGGACAATCTGAGGAAAGGCATCGAGCGTCTTCACATGAATTGCCAGCCGAGCCAATCACTGCTGGGAGCGGACGATCCGATTCCCGTCCGCATCGTCAACCCCGCGGGAACGTCATCGTTCCTGCTCATCGGCGATCATGCCGGCAACGCCGTACCCGCGTATCTCACGCCGTTCGGGGTGTCGGACGAGGAAATGGTGCGCCATATCGCCTGGGATATCGGCATCGCCGAATTGGGCGAGCGACTGGCAACGGCCCTCGACGCGACCTTCATCAGCCAGCGCTATTCGCGGCTGGTGATCGACTGCAACCGTGATCCGGCCGCGCCTGACGCCATGCCCGAGTTCAGCGACGGCACGACCCTGCCCCGCAACGCCGCGTTGAGCGACGCGGACCGGGCAACACGCGTTGCTGCGGTCCACACACCCTATCACGCCGCAATCGCCGCCGAACTGACACGGCGTGATGCCGCCGGGCGCGAGACCGTGGTGATCGCGCTGCACAGCTTCACCCCGACGATGCGCGGCGTGGCGCGGCCGTGGCAGATCGGCGTGCTGCACGGCGGCGCCAACGATAGCTTCGCCCGCGCTGTGCTGGCGGGGCTGACCGCACGTGGCGACCTCGTCGTCGGCGACAATGAACCCTATGCGATGGATCGCATCGATTACACGATCCCGCAGCACGCATTCGCAGCGGGGCGGCGCTACGTCGAGACCGAAATCCGACAGGATCTGCTCGCATCACACGACCAGATCGCGGACTGGGCCACGCTGCTGGAGGAGGTGTTCACCACCGCGCTGTAAGCCGGCGGCTCGCGGGAACCAGCCTTCGCTCCGTGTGGTTCTAATAGCCGAAGAGGAGACCAGCGATGGATGTTGCCCATACCACCTTGGCCGAGCGGATCGCCCGCGCACTCGCCGGCCTCGACCATAGCGCCAATGGCGACGGCGTCGAACGGTCGGCGTCGGCAAGCGTCGATGAAACCTGGCCAGGGTACCTCGATCAGGCAGATGCGATCCTGCGCACCATACGCGAACCATCGGCACAGATGGCGGCAACGGGTGATCCGCGCATCTGGGCCGCAATGGTGGAGGCGGCGATCGCGGAGCGTGAGACGATATGACCGTCAGTGTGCAAGATCCTGTGCAGCACGCGGCCGAGGATCGAAATGCAGGACCATCTCAGGCGCCGGCGTTGAACCGCAACGAGAGGCGAAAGATCGCGGCGGATGCCCGCCGCAGTAACAAACCGGCAAAATCTTGTAGCTGTTGCTGAGCATGCGGTCAGGGCACATACCGTTTGCGGCGATGCTACCGCCGCAGCCGGTGGGATAGAGGCTCGTCCGCATGGACGAGCCTCATTCTGGTCAGAAGCTCGACGTCGATGTCGGCACGTGCTCGGTGGCCGTGCCGTAGCGGCTGCGCTCGGCGATCACCTGATCGTGCGTGTAGGCGGGTGCGGTTTCGTCGAAGCTGCTCCAGCCATCCTGACGATAGGCGCTGCCGCGGGTCGCCGCGTCGACGGCATTGTGGCGCGCCAGCACCGCCTCCGCCTGGGGCGCAAGATCGTCGGGAACGCGCGCGCTCACCAGCGTGCCACCGCGCCGCACGCCTTCCGAATACACGTGCGCCTCCTCTTCGGTGTGCCCGGCGTTCTTGAGCGCGCCGACGATGCTGCCGGTAGCGGCACCGCCAAGCGCACCGATCCCCGCGCCGGCGGCGGTTGCGGCAAGCCAGCCAGCCGCGACGATCGGGCCGAGACCGGGAATCGCGAGCAGACCAAGCCCGGCGAGCAAACCGCCGGCACCACCGAGCACCGCCCCGGTCGACGTACCACGCGTCACATCCCCGTGGTCGTCGACGCCCTCATGGTCGCCGTGTGCACCATCGGCGTTGTTGGCGACGAGGCTGAGATCACCATGCGGGATGCCCAGGCTCTCAAGCTCGGCAACGGCGGACTTCGCATCGGCGTAGGTATCGAAAAGGCGGGTGACGGTCTGGGTCATGACTTGATCCTTTGACTGGGGAAACGAGGCGGTTCAGGACGATCAGCGTACGACGTTGCCCTTGTAGTCGACGCCGACACGAACCTTGCTGTGGCCCTTAAAAGCCATGCCGCGCCACACGCCGTTGCGATCCTTGGCGAGATTGCCGACGCGCGAATAACCGGCCTTCATCAGACGGCCACGTGCCTGTGCCTGTGTGAAGGAGTTCGCACCACGCGCGGGCGTGCCGATCTGGTGCGGGCTGCCATCCTTGATGATCGGGTTGTGGGAGCCGGTCTGCTGGGCGATTGCGCCCGAGGCAAACAGGCAGGACGCGGCAGCCGCTGCCAAAAGATATCGTTTCATGCTATGCTCTCCTGCTGGTGCGACACAAACGCGCCAGAGTGCGCTTCGCTCCTCCCCGGAGCGGCTCAACGGCCCGGTTCGTCGCGTTCCGGCGGGCGAGCCAAGAAGAACGCGCGAACACTACCAAATCGCTGAACCAAGCGACGGACAGGGCGTTGTAACCCCGTGTATCATGGCAGCAGGACAAGCGCGCCCTTGCCTGCGGCTGCGGTGTACTTTTCGCGGAAAGGAACCCCCATGCCCGAGCAAACTCGTTACGAAAGCAAGCCCGGTCACAATGCCGCCAAACGCATGGGCATCGGTCTCGCGATCGTCGCGGTGATCGCAGTTGTCGTCGCAGTCGTTGGCATCTGGTGGATGCCGTTCTAACCACCGACTCCTGGCTTAATTGCGGAGCGCAAAACCGAATAGCGTGACGTGAGCAACGGTGGCGGTCTCTTGCGCGATTGGCAAATTGGCTACGATCCGCGCGATGGTCTCCGCGACAAATGCTCCAGGCTTTGGTTGGCTGAACGCTCCCGCCCGCCACCGACGACCTCGCGGTCGCCGATCTCGCCTGCGGGGCGGACGGAACTCCTCTGACGATAAGGCTTTGTAGCCAGAACCCACGGGAGACATCGACTCATGGCCGACAACAAGAGCAATCGTGGCGCGCGGGACCGCGCAACCGTCGCCGCCGGCGAGACCTACGAAGTCGATGCGTTCGCCAACAAACGTAACATCAGCCGCGACGAAGCAAAGGCGCTGATCGAACGGGTCGGCAACAACCGCGCCAAGCTTGACGCGGCGGTCGCGGAGCAACAGCGGCAACCGGCCGTTAAGCCGGTCAAGCGTGCACGCACACCGCGCACGACGCCACAGCCGAGCGCCACCGCGAGACGCGCCCGAGCGCCCAAAATGACGATCTCCGATACGGTTGCCGACACAGTGGCACCAGCCGCAGCCGCTGTGGAAAAGGCGGTTGTCGAGCCGCTCGCCAAGGCTGCGGCACCGACCAAGCGTCGTGCGACGGCTGCCGGCCGCAAAGCCAACGTGGCGGCGCGGCGCGGCACTGCGCGCGCCCGCGCAACAGCGGTTACCGCACCCAGAACCGCGCGCAGACAAGCGCATGCCGCTCTCGAAACCGCGAAAGCCGGTGCGACAAGCCGCACTGCCAAGCTGGTCGGTATGGCCGCAGCAGGACTGGTAACCGCGTTCGCCGTCAACCTTGGTCGCAAGGCGACGGTGCAGGCGCCGACCGCCCTCGCCGGCGACTGGTTTGACGGCATCAAGGTCGAACACAAAGCCGCGCTCGCGCTATTCGACCGTATCCAGGCGACCGACAGCAGCGATACCGTCGAACGCACCGCATTGCTGACGCATCTGAAGCATGCGTTGTCGAAACATGCCTATACGGAAGAGAACGTCATCTACACCGCGCTGCGCGCGTGGGGGGACAAGGCCGATGCCGACAAGCTCAACCACGATCACGGCTATGTGAAGCAGTATCTCTACGAACTCGCCGAGATGGACAATGCCGAGCCCGCCTTCCTCACGAAGGTCGCCGCGTTCCGCGCGGACCTCGAAGCCCATATTCGCGAGGAGGAAAACGCGATCTTCCCGCCGCTTCACGTAAGCCTGGGCGACGCCGGCAACGCAAAACTGACCGCGCTCGCCAACAAGGAAGGCTTCAAGCTCGCCTGAGCGCCGGATCAGTCAATGCCGAGGTGTCACGCGACCAAGTCGTTCACGCGGCGCAATATTGCCTGAGAAACGTCTCGTGCGTCGGCATCCTCGCAACGGTTTGGGCGATATTCTGCTGCACCTCTGCAAAGGCACGCCGCAGATGCGCCTCGCTGAGCATATGGCCCATCCGGTGGTAACCCTCTGGCTCCAGTCGCTGGCCGAACATCACCTGTAACCAACTGTCCGACTGGAACAGATCGTCCGCACTCTGCGGGGTCAGTGCCGCCTCGCGGAACAGGTCGATGCGGTGGGCGAGGCTGTCGGGGATCGGCATCGTACGGCACCGCTCCCAGAACGGATCGTCGCGACGCTGGTTTAGGTAATAATGCAGGATGATGAAGTCCCGCACCCGCTCCAGTTCGGTCTCGGCCAACGCGTTATAGTGCCGCACCAGCGACGGCTTGATGCCGCCGAACGGGAAATTCTGGATCAGCCGCGTCACGCCGATCATGATGAGGTGGATGCTCGTCGATTCCAGCGGCTCGACGAAGCTGCTGGCGAGGCCGAGCGCGACGCAGTTCTTGCTCCACACCTGTTTGCGCCGACCCGTCACATAGCGGATCAGGCGCGGCTCGGTGGTCGGCGGCCCATCAATGCTGCCGAGCAGCGTCTCATGCGCAGCTTCGTCGGACAGGTAATCGCTGCAATAGACCAGCCCGTTGCCGACGCGATGCTGCAACGGGATCTGCCACTGCCAGCCGGCCTCATGCGCAATCGCGCGCGTATACGGGCGTGCCGGGACGAGCGACGCCGTCTGCACGGCAAGCGCGCGATTGGTCGGCAGCCAGTGGCTCCAATCCTCATACCCGGCGTGCAAGGTCTGCTCGATCAGCAGCCCGCGAAAGCCGGTGCAATCCACGAAGAGATCGCCCGCGACGACCCGTCCGTCGCCGAGGTCGAGCGCTTGGATAAAGCCGGTTTCGGCATCTTGTCGCACGCTGGCGATCTTGCCCTCGATCCGCGTGACGCCGCGCGCCTCGCTGAAGCTGCGCAAAAAGCGGGCATATAGCCCGGCATCGAAATGATAGGCGTAGTTGATCCCGCCTTTGTCCGATGTGGCGAACTTGCCCGCTTCGGCAGCGGCCATTTCAAGGCAGTACGCAGCCAGATCGTCAGCGATGCCCGCCTCACGTCCGCGCAGCCACATATGCTGGAAATCGCCCATCCAGATCGACTGTCCGACGCGCCCGAACGCGTGGAAATACCGGTCGCCGCGCCGTGCCCAGTTCTCGAACGCGATGCCGAGCTTGAAGGTCGCCTGCGTCGCGCGCAGAAACGCGCGTTCGTCAAGTTCGAGCAGACGGTGGAAGGTGCGGATCGTCGGGATCGTCGCTTCGCCGACGCCCACCGTGCCGATTTCGTCGGATTCGACCAGTGCCACATCGATCAGCGGACCGAGATGTTTCGACAGCGCCGCCGCCGCAACCCAGCCGGCGGTGCCACCACCGGCGATGACGACGCGCTTCACGGGGGTGGTGCTCATCGGTTCAGCCTCTGGAGAAGGTGCGCGCGCAGCCGGCGCGCGGTGGTCGCATCAAGCGGCGCGAGCGCGCCGCGCGCGCCCTCGGGGAGATGCTCGGCCGCACGGCTCGGTTCGCCGAACACATAATAGTCGAAAAGCGCTCGCCACGCCTGCTTCTCGCTGTCGGATCGGTCGCGGAGGCTCAGCAGGCCGTGCAGCAGCGTCGTCATTGGCGTGTCGAGGAAGCGCGGCGCATCGTTCCACCAGAAATTGACGAGGATGTTGAAGTCGTCCAGCGCCTCGACATGGTGCCACCACAGCGCCGGATAGACGAGCACGTCACCCGGATCGAGATCGAACACCTGCGCCACCTGTAACGCCTCGGCGAAGCGGGGATAGCGTGCAAGATCGGGTGCGCGCACGTCGACCATGCTCACCACCTGCCCGCCCGGTGTCGGTTCGAGCGGGCCGGGGTAGAGGTTCGCGACCTGATCCGGCGGAAACAGCGTGAAGCGCCGCCGCCCCGCCGCGCAGCACGCGACGTTGTTCGACTGGTCCCAATGCGTTGCCGCGATGGTGCGATTGCCGATCCAGATACTCGCCAGGGGTGTCGTCGCCCCGAAACCGGATCCCGGAAGTGCAGTCTCTCCGCGCAGACCGGGCAGATAGGTGTCGAGGTCCGTCGAACCGACGTACAACGCCTCGTCACCACCTGCCAGCAGCCGGTCGAGCCAGCCGTCCAGCGGTATGCGTGCGGCCGTGAAGTTCATCCCCGTCAATGCGGCGTCGTAGAAGAACCGCCCGCCGGCCTCGCGTGGCGCGGTATAGCCGACCACCGGCTTACCATTGTAGAACCGCTTGAGATACGTGGCCGCAGCTGCCGGCCCGGTCAGCCCCGCCTGCACCAGTGGCCAGTCGCGCACCAGCCCGCGCAGCACCACCGGCTGCTGCGCTGCGATCAGGGCAGCCGGATCGAACGCGGCGTCCGCTTGCATCACGCCGCCACCGCAATCCCGTTCAGCCCGCTCCGTCGCCGGTTCTTCATGTCGATCAACCGGCTGATATTTCCTAGCGAGGACGCGACCAGAAAGCCATGCCGAAGGAATCCGGCATGGTTGAGCGCGGCCAGCCCGGCGGCGTCCAGCCCGGCAAGCCGCCCCGCACCGATCGTATAGCAATCCGGAATATCGTAACGGGTCGCTTCATCGAGCGCGATCTCCAGCCGCACCGGCTCGATCAGGTCGGCCGCTTCGAAGGCCGCGAACATCGCGGCGCGCTGCGCAAGCCCGTCGTGCACCACCTGCAACACCCGTACGATATGGTCGAGATACGGCGACTGCCCACCATGCGGCAGGAACACCGCCTGCCCCTCTCCCGAGCCGACGCGTGGATGATCGAGATCGACGTGGATCATCGGCTCGCGCTCGCCCGTGCCGCGATCGACCATGCCGATCATGAAGGCGCCGCGCTGATGCACCACCGGCACGTGCCGCGCCTGCCAGCCAGCGTCGTCCAGAAAGAGGTTCTCGTCGCGGTCGAGCCCGAGGAGCGCCACCGCGTAAAATGCCCCGGCCGCGTCCTTGCGGAACAGGATCGGATATTCGCGCTGAACCTCGTCGAACTCGGTCGGGAACACCGCGCACTGATTGACTGAATCGCCGAAGCGCACGGCATAGCCCGTCGCCACGCGCAGATCGGCGTGCGCGACGTTGTCGAGAAGTACCACCCGCGTCATCACGCCCCCATCGGTCATGCCCGGGGCACCGACACCCCGGGCACCCCTTATCAGAACTTGTAGCGCGCGCCGAACAGGAAGCGCCGCTTCAGTTCCTGTGCGAACCACAGGTTGGTCTCGGACCGACCGTAGGTGCGCAGGCTCTCGTTGGTCAGGTTGATGCCTTCGATCGACAACGCGACGTGCGGGTTGAGATCGTAGCTGATGTTGGCATCGAGCTGACCATATGGCTTGGTGTAGACCGGGTTCTTGTAGCTGTCCCGGTTGAGCGACGTCAGGAAGCTGTCGCGCCAGTTATAGCTCAGCCGTGCCGAGATGCCGTTCTTGTCGTAGATCAGCGTGGCGTTGGCGGTGTTGCTCAGGCCGGTCAGCGCGAACTGATCGATGTTGGGATCGCCCGCGTTGTTGAAGCCGATGTTGCCCTTCACGTAGGTGAAGCTGCCCGACACGCCGAAACCGGTCTGCCCGAGGAAATATTGGCCGGCGATCTCGAAGCCGTAGATCTCCGCGTCCTTGTTGTTGATCGGCCGCGACACGGTGAAGTTATACAGCGGGTCCTGCGCGGTGCCGTCGAGATCGACCGCCGACAGCACGGTGTTGATGAACGCCTGATCGACCGACTTCGTCGTCGGGCTGTAATGCTGCTGGAACTGCGTTGCGGCGGATGCCGCACCATCGCGCAGCAACAAGGCCGAGTAGGTGAACAGATTGACGTCGCTGATATCCGCACCGAGATTGGTCAACGCCGCCTTGGCCTGGCCCGAGATCGTCCCCGCCGCGCCAGAGCTCGGGTCGCGCAGGCCGAACAGCGGGCTCTGCGACTGGCCGGTGCCGATGAAATTGTGCACCCGCTTGTCGAAGAAGCCGACCGAGAAATACGTGTCCGGGCGGAAGTAATATTCGAACGATACGTCGAGGTTGTCCGAAATCAGCGGCGCGAGGTTCGGGTTGCCGGTGTTCGCCGTCGCCACGCCGCCGATCGCGGTCGGGCGCGGCGGGGCCGCGACCGAATAGGAGGCGAACAGATTGTCGTAGTTCGGCCGCGCGATCGTCCGGCTCGCCGAGAAGCGACCGATCAAATTCTGCTTCAATTCGACCTGGAAATCGAACGAGGGCAGGATGTTGTCGTACGATCCGCGCCCGCTCAGCGGTTGTGGTTGCGAGCCGACGTGCACCGTGAAATCGTTGTCCGCCACCCAGCTGATCGAGGTCGGGATCGACTGAAGCGAGATCGCCTCTTCCTTGGTATGCTCATAACGCGCGCCGGCGACGAGGCTGGCGTTGTGCCCGGCCAGTTCGCCCTTCCACGTGACCTGCGCATAGCCGGCGAAGATGGTCTCCTTGACCGTGTTGTTCTGGCTGGCGGTGATGCCGACCGTATTGCCCTGCCCGGCATAATAGGCCGACAATGCCTTGTTCAGCGTCACCGCGTTGCCGCGGAACGCGTCGAGGTTCACGCCCGACGCCTTGGGGTCATAGGCGCTGAACTTGCACAGCAGGCAGAACGGCTGGAGCACGCCGGGTGCGATCTGTTCGATGTCGCCGGGGTGATCGACGCTCCAGTTGCCGAGCGTCTGCTGCGTCGAGACGAGCTGCTGGTTGGTATCGGAATCGCGGTACAGACCACCGAAATCGAACCGGCTGCCGCTGCCCAGATCCCAGCCGAAGTCGATCCGGCCTTCCTTCACCGTCTGGCGCTGGCTGGTGGTATAGGTGCGGCCAATCGTCGAGCCGACATCGCCCACGTCGAACGTGCCGTTGTTGTTACCCTTCGACGCGTCGCTGAACACGATATCCTGCACCGGGATCGGGCCGCTGTAATCGACCGAGTGCGACGTGATGACGTTGGCGCCGGTTGCCACCAGCGTCGAGCTGGTGCCGTCCGGATTGTTCGGCAGCACCGACGATTTGCCGTAATGGCCATCGACAGCGATGGTGAAGTTGTCGGCAACGTCCCACTTCAGGTTGAGGCCGTAATCCTGCAACTCGTTCTTCTGCGCGCGCGACTGCTGCTCGAAATCCTCGTCCTTCACGCCGGCGATCGTCTCGTGGAGGAAGGTGGTAGTCGCGACGTTGGGGTTGTTGTCGAACGTGACGACGTCGAACGGGCGGTTGAACCAGTTCGATTCGTCCGAACGCTGCTCTTCCTGCTTGGTGCGCGCGTACAGCGCATCGGCGGTGACAGTGAGCGAATCGGTCGGCTTGAATTGCACGATCGCCTGACCGTTCAGCCGCTGATATTTGTCGTCGGAGAAGTGATAACGGCTGTCGTTCGGCACCGAGACGAGGTGGTTCGGGTCGGTGGGCGCGTTGTTGATCTTGGTCGCAGCGTTAACGAAGCCGTTGGCCGGATCGATGAAATCCTTATAGGTCCGGATATTCCAGTCGTTCGACGTGGCTGACACGGTCGAGAAGTGCCGCTCCTGATAGCTCCCGAACAACGACACGCCAAAGGTCTGGTCGGCGTTCGACCAGCTGCCGAGCCCGGTGAACTCCGGCGTGACGACCGAGCCGCAATCCACGCAATCGCTCGCGCTGGTGTCATAGTTGAGCTTGGCGCCGACGCTGCCGTTGAAGCCGGATTCGCGCGCATCGAGCGGACGGCGCGTCACCACGTTGATGGTCGCGCCGATGCCGCCCGAGGGGACCGCGGCGCGGCCGGTCTTGTAGACCTCCAGCGTCTTAACGCCTTCCGAGGCGAGGTTGGAAAAGTCGAACGAGCGCGTCACGCCGACGGTGCCGTCCGCGCTCTCGTCGCCGCCGACCGTCTGCGCGTAGGACGAGGCGAGCGTGCGGCCGTTCAGCGTGACGAGGTTGAAGCTCGGCCCGAAGCCGCGCACCGTAACCTGCGCGCCCTGCCCGTTGACGCGGTCGATCGACACACCGGTGATGCGCTGGAGCGATTCCGCCAGGTTGGTGTCGGGGAACTTGCCGATGTCTTCCGCCGAGATCGCGTCGACGATGCCGGTCGAGTTGCGCTTGATCGCGATCGAGCGTTCGAGGCTGGCGCGTACGCCGGTCACGACAATGTCGTCGGCGGCAGCAGCAGGGGTGTCCGGCACGGCGTTGGTCGCGGTGGCACCAGTCTGGGGCGAAGGCGTCGCGGCGGCGGTATCGGCCTGCGGGGTGCCCTGCTGCGCCGACACCGATGCGTCTTGCGCGAATGCGGCATGCGGCAGTGCGAGACCTGCGGCGATCGCGACGACGGACGCCGACCAGCCCAGTACGGACGCGTGATTCCTGCTCTTCATAAATCCCCCTCTCCCAAGTCGCGGCACATTGCGGCCGCCAATATCGTCTCCGATCCCCCTGTTCGGGACCGACGATCGCTGCGCTACTCTCTTGTCCTACGTTGTCAACATTATACTATTCCGGAATGGCGGGACTTGAGTGAACTGCGATGATGCTAACCTGTCGCGTTGCCGCAGAATTACGTCCGATCGCGGCATTGATGCGCGTAGCCTGTCGGTAGCCTATTCGTTCACCGGCGCAATTTGGTGCTGTCAACGCAATCTGGATCGCTGGTGCGGCTGCGCCATTGTCGCTATCGCGTAAAGCGAATGGTTTCGGACGTTGGAATGAAGCGAACCACGATTGTCGATGTAGGACGGCTGGCCGGGGTTTCGGCCAAGACGGTTTCGCGCGTGCTGAACGACGAGCCGCACGTCAGCGCAGCGGTGAAACAGCGTGTGCGCGAGGCGGCGGATCAACTCGATTACCACCCCAACGTCTTTGCGCAGGCGTTGGTCCGGCGCAAATCGAACATGATCGGACTGATCTACGAGAACCCGAGTCCAAGCTATGTCGTCGAGCTGCAGCGCGGCGTGCTCGAACGGCTAAAGGGTGAACGCTATCGGCTGGTGGTGATCCCGATCCGATCCGTGCAGGAACATGCCGCCGAGGTTGTCGGCATCCTTCGCTCCGCCGCGCTCGACGGGGTGGTACTGGCGCCGCCGGCATCGGATAATCCGATCATTCTCACCCAGTTACGGGATGCGCGCATTCTCTGCGCCCGGATCGTGCCGACCCGCATGATTGAAGCGGCGCCAAGCAATCTGGTCGACGACGTCGCCGCCGCCCGCGCGATTGCGGACTATGTGATCGAACTCGGCCACCGCGAGATCGCGATCATCCGTGGCGACCCGACCCACGCCTCGACCGAGGCGCGGATGCTCGGCTACATGCAGGCGCTGCACACGGCCGGCATCGACATGCGGCTGGAACGGATCGAACCCGGGTTGTTCACCTTCGACAGCGGCCTTGTCGCCGGACGGCAGATCTTCGGTCGCGGCGATCGGCCGACCGCCATTCTCGCGCAGAACGACGACATGGCGGTGGGCGCGATGATGGCCGCGCGCGAGTTCGGCTTGTCGATCCCCGACGACGTATCGATTGTCGGGTTCGACGATTCGGAAGTCTCGCGCGTCACCTGGCCCCGGCTGACCACGATCCGGCAACCGGTGTTCGAGATGGCGGTCGCCGCGACCGAAATGCTGGTCGCGCAACTCGAAGGTCAGGAGTTCGCGATGCGCATCATGCACCCACACGAACTGATGATCCGCGAGTCCGCTGCGCCGCCACGGCCCTGATGCTGCGGCGGCGGGAAATCTGGTCTTATGCGGCCGGCGATTTCGGGTTCAACACCGTATGGCAGTCGATCGAACTCTACCTTCTATTCTACTATATCCGTGAACTCGGCATTGCGCCTGCGGTGGCGTCCTCGATCTTCCTAGCCGGCGCGGCTGCGGACTGGCTGATGGACATGCTCGTCGGCGTATTGGCCGACCGGCTGGCGCCACGCGTGTCGCTCGGCGCATGGGTGTCGATCGGCGGACCGCTGTCGGTGCTGATCCTGTGCGCAGCGTTCGCGCCGCCGCCCGTGGCGCCGATGTATGTGCCCTGGTATGCACTCGCTGCCTACCTCGCGCTGCGCTGCGCTTATGGCATCGGCAACATCCCTTACGGGGCACTGACCGCACGGATTTCAGCGGACCCGGCCGATCATCTCCGGCTGACGGGGGCACGGATGCAGGCCGCCGCACTGGGCGGCCTGGTCGCGGCCGCCGTCTATGCCTTGTTCCCGACGGGCGGGCGCAGCGGCGCTGATTTCTCGCTCGGCGCGCCGCTGCTGGCGGGGATCGCCGTGCCGACGTTCTTCGCCACCACCTTCGGAACGCGCATCCGTGTCGCAGCGACGCGCTCGCCGGACCACCAGTTCGGCCGCGCGCTGGCAGGATCGTTCACGCTGCTCACCCGCTCGGCAGCGTTGCGCCGACTGATCGCGACGATCCTTGCCGTCGGGCTGGCCGTATCGCTCATCAACGTGTCGCTGTTGTTCGTGTTCGACCGGCTCGGCGCGCAACGCTGGGGCTATTGGGCCGCGCTGCTGCCTGCGCTATCGCTGCTGCTGACAACACCGCTGTGGACGCAGGCGGCATCGCGTCTTGGTCGGGTCGCGACCCTGCGCATCGCCGCCGCGCTGATGTTCGCGGCTGCGCTGTTCGGCATCGTCGGGCACGGGATCGCACCGACGCTGGCCAGCGTCGCGGTCGTTATCATCGCCAGCCAAGGCGTTTCGGTGATGTTCTGGTCGCTCGTGCCCGCGACGGTCATCGCCTGCGAACAGGACGGTGCAGCCGCCGGCTATGCCGCGCAAGTCTATGCCGCCGCGACGATCGCCCGCAAGCTCGCACAAGCTTTGGCCACGCAAGTGCTTGCATTCACGCTGATCGTTCCCGCTTTCCCAGCCCTCGGAGGCGTGGCGCTGGCAGCGTTAGCCGCACTGCTCTGCGCCTTGATTTACAGCCCTGTTGAGCATCGATCCCATACCGATCAGCCTTGACATCGTTATGTCAACGTTGTCAGTGCATGTTTGACAAGAAAGCGTGTCTGGCAGCGTCGAACTGTCGCGCGGGAGAGAGGATCATCCATGAAAATCATGCTCGGCCTTGCGGGCCTGGCCTGCACCACGACGGCTGCCGTTTGCGCGCAAGCACCGCAGGCGAAGCCAGTGGCCCCCGCACCGACCATCCACCCGGCGCTATGGCCAAGCGCGACCTGGCCAGTGCGTCCGATCGCCGCCGACGAGGCGCGCATCGCCGATCTGCTGAAGCGCATGACGGTAGAGGAGAAGGTCGGCCAGATCCTGCAGGCCAACATCACCGATATCACACCGGACGAGGTGCGAAGGTATCACATCGGCTCCGTGCTCAACGGCGGCAACGCCGGGCCGGGCGGTGACGATTACGCGCCGCCGCCCAAGTGGCTGGAACTCGCCGACCGATTTTGGATAGCGTCGACCGACACGTCGCAGGGCGGCGTCGGCATCCCGATCCTGTGGGGTACCGATGCGGTGCACGGCCATAGCAACATCATCGGCGCTACGCTGTTCCCCCAGAACATCGGTTTGGGCGCTATGCGTGACCCGGCGCTTATCGCGCGGATCGGCGCGGCCACGGCGGCAGAAATCCGCACCACCGGGCAGGAATGGACCTTCGCACCGACGATCACGGTGCCGCAGGATTACCGCTGGGGTCGTGCGTATGAGGGCTATTCGTCAAACCCCGACCTGGTGGCGAGCTACGTCCAGAACATGATTCTCGGGCTGCAAGGAGCGCCCGACGGCAGTCGCATCCTCGCCGGGCCGCACGTGCTTGCCAGCACGAAGCACTTCATCGGCGATGGTGGCACTTTCGAGGGCCACGATCAGGGTGATGCCAGGATCAGCGAGACCGAACTTCGCGACATTCATGGCAAGCCCTACATCCCGGCGGTGGAGGCGGGTGTCGGCACGGTGATGACGAGCTTCTCGAGTTGGCAGGGTCGCAAGATCGCCGGTGAAAAGGCCCTGGTGACGGGTGTGCTGAAGAGCCGGATGCACTTCGGCGGTTTTGTTGTGACCGACTGGAACGCGCACGGCCAGATCGCGGGCTGCACCAACGAAAGCTGCCCGCAGGCGATCAATGCCGGGATCGACATGTATATGGCGCCGGACACGTGGAGGTCGCTTTACACGTCGCTGATCGCGCAGGTGAAAGACGGCACGGTGCCGATGGCGCGGCTTGACGATGCGGTCGGGCGGATTCTGCGCGTGAAGCTGCGGCTCGGCCTGTTCGAGGTCGGCAAGCCTTCGTCGCGCGCGCTCGCCGGCGACTGGAGCATGCTGGGCGCGCCCGCGCACCGCGCGATCGCGCGCGAGGCGGTGGCCAAGTCGCTGGTGCTGCTGAAGGATACCGGCGTGCTGCCGCTCAAGCCGTCCGCCAACATCCTCGTCGCGGGCGATGGCGCGGACGATGTCGGCCGCCAGTCGGGCGGCTGGACGCTGAGCTGGCAGGGCACCGGCCTTTCGGCAAGCATGTTCCCGGGCGCGACGAGCCTGTGGGCGGGCATTAAGGCGGCGGTGAGCGCAGGTGGCGGCCACGCCGAATATGCGCCGGACGGCCACTTCACCAAACGGCCGGATGCGGCCATCGTGGTGTTCGGCGAGACGCCGTATGCCGAGTTCCAGGGCGATCTGCGCACGCTGCAACTGCGCCCGGAACTGCGCCGCCCGCTGGAAACCATGCGGCGGCTGAAGGCGGCGGGCGTGCCTGTCGTTGCAGTGATGCTGACCGGGCGACCGCTGTTCGTGAACCCGGAGTTGAACGCAGCCGACGCGTTCGTCGTGGCGTGGCTGCCCGGCACGGAGGGCGCGGGCCTCGCCGATCGACTGTTTGCCGCCGGCCCGCGCAACGCCAGCTTCACCGGCAAGCTGCCCGCCGCCTGGCCGATGACCGCGCGGCCCGGTGGCCCGGACCTGTACCCGTTCGGCTATGGCCTGAGCGGGGGTGAGCATCATGCCGCCTGGACGCCGCTGTCGGAAGATGCCGGCGTGGTCGATGACAGCAACACGGGCGTCTATCTCGCCGCCGGCGTCGCGCAGCCGAGCTGGTCGCTACAGGTCAGCGACGGCGTGGGCGGTAACACCCGCATCACCACCGTACCCGCGCAGGCGCTGAATGGCCGCATCAAGGTGACCGCGATCGACTATGACGTACAGGAAGGCGCGCGGCGCTTCTCGCTGGCGGGCGGCGGCGCGCAAGTGGTCGAACTCACCACCCATGCGCCGATCGATCTCCGGCGCGAGACGAATGGCGATGTCCTGCTGCTGACGACGATGCGGATCGAGAGCGCCGTTCCCACCGACCTGTCGATCGGCATGGGCTGCGGCCCGGAGTGCCGCGCGAGCGTGCCGCTTCAGTCCACCAAGCTACCGACCGACCTGTGGCAGACGATCGGCATCCCGCTGAAATGTTTCGCGACGACAGCCGACATGGCGAAGATCGACACGCCGTTTCGTCTGAGCACTACGCAACGGTTCCAGGTGAGTATCGCCCGCGTCGCGGTCGGCACGGTGGCCGACAAGGTCATCGCCTGCCCGCGTTAGCCCTGTAGCGGGCACGCTCCCGACGTATCCCTGATGGAGTAGCGCGTCGGACCGGGCGCGCTACTCCGCCGGATCAGCGGCGGACGCGGTACAGGCCGTGGTGGGTTAGGATGAACAGACTGTGCTTGTCCTCGCCGCCGAACACCAGTTGCAACGGCCGTTCGGGAACGTCGATCCGCCCGATCTGCCGGCCGTCGGCGTCGAACACGAACACCTGTCCGTTGGCGACATAGACGTTGCCATCCGGGCCGGCGACCACGCTCTCCCCGCCGCGATCCGCGAAAGCGCGCAGATCCGTGATCGCGCCGTTTTCGCCGAGCAGGCCGCTGTAGGTCTTGTCCTCAGATTCATTGCTGACGAACACGCGGCTGCCGGGTGTCGCGGCGACGAAGCCATAGGCATCGAGCGGATCGGAGAAGCGCCAGCCGCGGAAGTCGGTCGGCCCCTGCCGGATGGCGCGGTACGCAGGCAGCACCAAACTGCCATCGGGCGATACGTAATGGCTGGGTCTGGCGATCGCCATGTCGCGCGCGAACATCCCCGCCAGCGTGGTGAAGCGTAGCGTCGCCGGATCGATCTGATCCTTGAACTCGCCATTCACCCAGTAATTGACCGGCAGCACCGTCTGCGCGTTCGCGGGCGCAGCCGCATCGGTCGGCGCGATGGTGATGATCGCATCGTCGGGGCCACCGGGCTTGAAGCTGTAGACGCTGCCGGCGTGCCCGTCTGATGACAGCACCATCAGATCGCCCGAGCGCGCCACCGCGAGATTGACCGGGTCGAGCGGGCTTTGCTGCACGATCGTCAGTTTCCGCGTGTCCGACCAGCCGTAGATGCGCTGCTGGTGGTGGTCGACGAAATACAGCGTGCCGTCCGGCGCGGCGGCGGCACCGGAGATTGAGTAGAAGCCGTCGGCAAGCTTTTCGACGCTCGCACCTGCCGGAAACACTGCGGGCCTAACCGGGGCCGGAGCGGCGGGGACGTCGAGCGTGGCGAACTCGCGCTCGCGCACCGACAAACCGTGGGTGATATCCTGGATCGCATCACCATAAGGGAATTTGCTCGCGCGCAGATACGTCGCGCAGCCTTCCGCGTCGCACATGCCGATGCCGCTTTCGGCGTTCACATGCACATTGCGGAAACGAATGTCGGCGGAATTGTAGAGCTTGACCGCGCTGTCTGCGGGCTTGATCGTCCGCGTGACCCGGTAGGCATGGTAATTCGCGACGAGGATATCGCGAGAGTCGCGAATTTCGAGCGATACCGTGTCCTGGCTTTCGCCCGCCTCCTCCTCGGTCTGCGGCGCGAGGAACTCCCAGTGCGCGACGCGGTTTAGCGCGATCTCGGTGCGGGCGTGGTGCTCGCTGGAGAGTTGATAGACGTGGCCGGGCGTACCGGTGTCGGACACGTACATGCCGGCCTGCGCGAAGGTGTTCGGCGTCCAGATGTTGGAGAAGGTGCCGCCGCCGCCACGCGTAACCCACAGGCTTGGATATTGCGCGTCCCACCGTTTGGCGGGATCGGGATCGCCGGTGTGGTTGGCATTGTACGGGTCCACGCGCGTGCCATCGGCCAGATTGGTGCCGTGGCCGCCCTGGAACTTCACGTCTTCGACCAGTGAGCCTGCGCCCGCGGTCCAGAACAGCCCGGTCGCGCGCGGGTTGATGCCCCCGGTCGAGATGCCCAGACCCGAGACGATCGCCGCGCCGCCATCGGCCGAGCGGATCACCGCCTTGGGTGCGCCGATTCCCTGATAGCCGGGTGTGCCATCGGGCAGCACGATCTGGGTGAGGCTCGGGTGCAGGCCGATCAGCACCGTGTCGGGCTTCAGCCGCAACGTGTCGCGCACGACATAGCGCCCGGCAGGGAAGTACAGCACGCGGTGCGTATCAATCGCCTGTTGCAGCGAGGCGGTATCGTCGCTGATGTTGTCGCCTTTGGCGCCGAGCGTGCGGACGTCGACCCATTCTGCGGTAGCGGGCAGCGTCGGCAACGCGGGAGCGACCGCGGGCGCCGGAGCGCTGAGCGCCTCCGCCTTCATCACGGTTGTGACCTTACCCATCACGCCCAGCGCCGGCACCGCGACGCCGTGGCTGAACGCGGTGACACGGTAGTTCGCCCCCTGCCCCGAAACCGCCTTGCCGCTGTCGCGCAACCGCGCGAACACCGGCGTGGCGGTCGCGACCGCGTTCTCGAAGCCGATCTGCGTATAGGCGCTGGCTTCGTTGGAGATCACCACGCCCGCGCGCGACACGCGATCGAAGCGGACGTTCTTGCCCCACAGCCAGTCGTTGTAGCCCGCATCGATATCCACGCCCACCGGCACGTTGCGGATCGCGACGTTGACCATGGTGAGGCCCGCCTGATGCTCCCGGATCGCGGCGTCGCGCTGTCCATCGAAGGTGGAATCGATGAGGCTGAACTGCCACGCCGGCGACGTGCCCTCGGCAAGGATGCCGTACCGCCCGCCACGAAAGTGCAGATCGCTGGCGAGGTTGGCGACCTGATAGATACCGGCCAGCCCCGAACCGATATCGAAGTCGATATGGCTGAGGTACGCATGCTGCGCGGCGTGGAAGCGGATTGCGGTCGCCGCCGGATTGCCGTTGCCGATCGCGAAGTCCACGTTGCTGAGCGCGGAATAGAAGGTGCCAGGGTTAGCATCGGCGATCTGTGGGTCATACGGCACGCTGCCGGGGGGCGGGAACGGCACGTGCTTGACCTCGCCTCGCGTCGCCCCGGCGAAGATCAGCATGTTGGCGATGCCGCGCTGAAAGCCGGGTGTCGCATCGCCCAGTACGATCACCGGTCGCGTCGCGCCAACGCCGAACACACGCACGCCCGGCCACAGGTAGATCGTGCGGGTGATGCGGTAGCGACCGGACGGCACGAACACGATGCCGCCGCCAGGCTTCGCCGCGGCGTCGTCGATCGCGCGTTGCAGCACGCCGCTGTCGTCGGCACGGCCATCGCCCCGCCCGGCGACGGTGATGGCGCGCGGATCGTTCGGCTTTGTCTGGAGCACCGATGGTCCGGCAACGGCCACCGCCGGTATCGCAAGCAGGCCAAGGGCAAGGGCAGACCTCAACATGCGCATACTCCTCGATCGGGTATCTGAAATAAAGCGTCCCGACCTTTCGGCCGGGACGAGGAAGCCGCTACCACCGGTTGCGGCAGGGGTCGAACGATCTAGAAGTTATACCGCACGCCGACGCGGAACAGCCGGCCAAGCGTGTCGTACAGCGCCTGGTTGATGTCGATGCCAGTATTGGTCTGCGGCGAAGGCGTGGGATCGCGATCGAGTAGATTGTCGATCTTGAAATAGGCGTTGAGCTTGGGCGTGATGTTGTACGATCCGCCGAGGTCGAGATAAAAGGCGCCCGGCATGGAGTTGTTGTCGATCGTCGGGTGCTGTGTGTTCTCCAGCGCGGTGCGCCCGGTCGGGCAATTACCAGCGCTGCACACCACATATTCCTGCGCGTACACGCCGTCGCTGAACCAGCGCTGCTGCACGTTGAAGCTGAACTTGTCGGTCGTCCAGTTCTCGGTCAGCAGCAGCTTCCACGATGGTGTGTTGCCCGCATTCACCCCCGCGCTCTGAATCGGGATGGTGCCGGGTACGCCGGGATCGGTGATGAAGTTCTTCACGTTGGTGGCAAGGCCGCGCAGCACGAACCGGCCGGGCAGCCCCACCGCGCTCGCCTCCATCTGATAGCTCGCCTCGATATCGAAGCCGTCGGTAAAGATCGACGCAAGGTTGAACGCCTGCAGGTTGACGAAGGCGGTGCCGCTGGTCGGCGTCAGGTCGAACGCGCTGCACAGCGTGGTGATGCCGCTGTAGCACAGGTTCACCTCCTGCTGCGCGCCGAGCGTCGAGATGACCCCGTTCACCTTGATCCGATAGTAATCGAACGAGGCGCTGAACCCGGGCAGCCAGTGCGGCCGCGACAGCGTGATGCCGGCGGTGGTGTTGCGCGCGATCTCCGGCTTGAGATTGGGGTTGCCGATCGCGTTCTGCAGGATCGTCAGCGTCGAGGGCACACCCGCCGCGCGGTTCGGATCGGGGTTGGTGAAGTTCGGCACGGTGGTGGTGATGGGTGCCGCGAACAATTCGGACAGGTTGGGCGCGCGCACGTCGCGCGAGGTGACCGCGCGCAGCCGCACGCCGTCGATCGGCGTATCCCAGGTGCCGCCGATCTTCCACGTGTAGACCGTGCCCGACGTGCTGTAATTGGTGACGCGGCCAGCGACGTTGAGGTTGGCGCTGCCGAGCGTGTCCGACTTGAGGAACGGCAGATTGACCTCAACGAACCCTTCCGCGACGTGATAGCTGCCACGACCGTTGTGGTAATTGCCCGCGTACCAGTTCGCGCCGTTGGTCGAGAGCAGCGGATCGGCCGGATAGGCTGTGCTGTACGGGCTCTCGTCCGACACGCCGTTGCCATAGGGATCGCCGACGACATGGTAGAATTCGTTGCGATATTCCGCACCGAAGGCGAGCGACACCGGCCCTGCCCATAGTGACAGCGGCGATCCGCTGAAGCTCGCGCTCACCGCGTCCTGCGTCTGTCGGGTATGCTGGGTCGGGCCGTTGCCGGGCTCGATATAGTCGAGCGCGGCCTGGCTCGGCGCCGCACCGCCGATGATGTTGATCGGCACGCAGCCGTTCGCGCGCGCGACCGGGTTGGCGCAGACGATCTGGCCGCCCAGGCTGATCGCCTGGATCGCGGCGTTGTAGCGCGGCGTCAGCGTGATGTTGTGGACGGCGATGTCGGTGATGTTCTCGCCGTGTTCATAGGAGACGTCGTAGCTCCAGCTCGATCCGAACACCTGCAACTTACCCGCCGCGCCACCGACGAAGCGGTATTGCTTGCGGGTGGGATAGACCGAGATGTTCTCGGGCAGTTCGCCGTTGCTGGTGCCGAACTGGAACTGCGTGATCCCGGCGTTCTGGCACGCCGAGACGATCGAGGCGGGCACGAACGGGTTGGAGCATTGCAGCGTCAGCCCGGATTTGGTCGCGCCGGGGTTGGGCTGGTTCATCGTGTCGACCTGCGCGATGTTGACGGTCGCGTAGATCTCGTTGTCGGCATCAAGATCGAAACCGATTCGCCCGTAGCCATTATAGCGGTCGAGCCGCGATTGCAGCGTCGTGCCGATGCCGACATTGCCTGACAGATCTCCGCCGAGGCAGAACCCGCCCGAGGTGTAACACCCCGATACGGTGCCAGCGGCGTTGCGCGACGGCACCCCGCCAGAACCGTAATTGAACGGGAACGGATTGCCGCTCGCGTCGAACGCGGTGCCCTGCAACGGGCCGGAACTGATCAGGCCGTATTTGGTGTACTGGTAGGCCTGCGCATGGTCGCGGACGAGGTACTGCGGCGACCCGTCATTGGTCACACCGCGGTTGACGAAGGTGGAGGTGCGATACCAGCGCCGCCCGCCCGGCGCCGCCTCGCCGAAGCCACCCGCAGGCACGCCATCCTCATGATCATATTCCCCGCTTACCTCGACATGAAGGCGATCGTTGAGGAACGCGCGGCCGGCGGCGGCCTGGAACAGCACCTGCTTGTTGTCGCCATACGTGGTGATGCCGCCGGCGAGGTTCGCCTTGAACCCTTCGAAATGCTTGCCGGTGATGAAGTTGACGACGCCGCCGACCGCATCCGAGCCGTAGGAGGCGGACGCGCCGCCGGTCACCACGTCGACCCGCTTGATAAGCAATTGCGGGAACAGGCTGATGTCTGGCACGCCGGTCACGTTCGCACCCACCACACGCTGCCCGTCAAGCAGCGTCAGCGTGCGGATCGTGCCGAGCCCGCGCAGCGAGAACGAACTGAGCCCCTGCTGGCCGCTCGACGTGCTGTTGGTGCCGGTGGTGACGCCGCTCGACCCTTGCAGCGAGGGCAATTGCGCGATCGTGGTGAAGACGTTCGGCTCGGCATTGCGCGCGATGTCCGCCGCACCGATCATCGTGGTCGGCGTCGGCGCGGTGAAGCCACCGGTGGTGATGCGCGAGCCCGTGACGACAATGTCCTTGCCGCCATTGGCGGTATCTTCCGGTGCGGCCGGTTCGGACGGCGCCAATGCCGACTGCGCCGGGTCGGCAGGCGTGGCCGGTGCCTGCGCGTGTGCCGGAAGAGAAAGGCCGATCGCCACCGCCGCGCCGACGGATGCGAGCAGCCGCCCGCGTGTTGCTTTACGTTGAAACATAACGAACCTCCCCATTTATGTTTTAGATCTGAACCGCATAAAGCGCGTGGTGTGTCAGGATGAACAGCGTGCGCCTGTCGGTGCCGCCGAGCAGCAATTGCAGCGGGCGTTCCGGCACGTCGATACGACCTAGCGGCTTCCCGGCCACGTCATAGGCGAACACCTGCCCGTTCGCGATGAAGACGCGGCCCTCGCTGTCGGTCGTCACGCTCTCGCCGCCACGATCAGCGAAGACCTTGAGATCGCTTAGTGCGCCGCCCGTGCCAACCGTAGCGGCATAGGTGCGCGCTTCGGATTCGTTGCTGACCAGGACACGTTCTCCGGGCTTGGCAGAGGTAAAGCCGTACGCATCGAGCGTGTCGGAGAAGCGCCAGCCGACGTGATCGGTCGGGCCCTGCTGCCATACGCGGAACGCAGGCAACGCAAGGCTATTGTCCGGGGAGCGATACTCTAGCGGCTTTGGCATGCCGGCATCGCGCGCGAACATCTCGGCCAGCGTGGTAAAATGGTCGGTCGCCGGATCATACTGGTCGCGGAACTCGCCGTTATTCCACCAGTTCACCGGCAGCAGTGTCGTCGCCGCACCGCCCGCGACCGGCGTCGGCGCGATGACCTTCAGTGCTTCGCGCGGGGCATCGGGATCAAAGCTGTAGACGGTGCCCTGCGGACCCAGCGACGACAGCACCAACAGGTGCCCCGAGCGATCCACCGCGAGGTTGACCGGATCGAGTGCATTGTCGCGCACCACCTCCAGCCCCCGCGCGGCCGTCCAGCGGTAGATACGTTGGAAGCGATGCTCGACAAAATAGAGCGCGCCCTTTGCGTCGACCGCGCCGCCGGAGATCGACCAGAAACCGTCCTCCAGCTTCCGCAAAGGACCCGTGCCCGGCAACGTCGCCGGCGTGACCGCGGCGGGCGTGGCGGCCACGTCGAGCGCGGCGAACTCCCGCTCGCGCATTTCGAGGTGGTGCGTCTTGTCCTGTATCGCATTCTCGAACGGGAACTTGCTGGCGCGAAGATAGGTGCCACAGCCGGCCTCGTCGCAGCTCGCGAAACCGCTCTCGGCGTTCACGTGCACGTTGCGGAAGCGGATATCGCCCGAATTGAACAGCTTCACCGCGCTCGCTGCCGGGTGGAAGGTGCGGGTCACACGGTAGGAGTGATAGTTCGCCAGCAGGATGTTGCGCGAGTTGCGAATCTCGAAGGATACCGCGTCCATGCCCTCTGGCACTTCCTGTTCGGTCTGTGGGGCGAGGAACTCCCAGTTCTCTACCCCGTCGAGCACGATCTCGTTGCGGACATGGTGTTCGTTGGACAGTTCATAGACGTGGCTCGGCGTCTTGGTGTTGGACACGTAGAACCCGGCCTGCGCGAAGGTGTCGGGCGACCAGATCGCGGCGAACGTGCCACCGCCGCCATCGGCGACCCAGATGCTCGGATATTGCGCGTCGATCCGGTTGTCGGCGACCGGATCGCCGCTATGCGCGGACAATGCGTTTAGAGGCTTGCCGTCGGCGGTGGGCGTGCCGCCGCCGCCCATGATCTTGACGTCGTCGATCAGCGAGTCCGCGCCCGCCTTCCACAAAATCGCACTGGCGCGCGGGTTGACGCGTCCAGTGAACAGCCCCAGCCCGGAAACGATGTTGCGCCCACCTGAGGGTGCGGACAGGATCGGGGCGACCGTACCGACGCCGGCGTGGCCGGGATCGTTGTCGGGAATGACAATTTGGGTGATCGCCGGATGCAGCCCGAGCAACACAGTGTCGGCGCGCAGGTTCAGCGTACCGCGCACCATGTAGAAGCCGGCCGGGAAATACAGCACGCGGTGGGTGTCGATCGCGCGCTGCAGCGCGGCGGTGTCGTCCGTCTGCCCGTCGCCTTTCGCACCGAGCGTGCGCACATCGTTCCACTGCGCGACCGGCGGCAGCGGCCTGATCGCGGCGGTGCGTTGGACGGGAAGTTTCGCGAGCGGGGTAATCTGGCTGGTGGTGGCGGTGGTGCCCATCTGGCCAAGGCCGGGCACCGCCAGACCGTGGCTGAAACTCGCTACCCGGTAAGCCGCCCCTGCTCCCGTCACCGTCCGCCCGCTCTCGCGGAAGCGCGCGAACACCGGCGTATTCCGCGCTACCGCATTGTCGAAGCCGATCTGCGTGAACGGGCTGTTCTCGCTCGAGATGATGACGCCCGCCTTCGAGACGTTCTCGAATCGCACATCCTTGCCCCACAGCGAGTCGCTATAGCCCTGGTCGATATCGATCCCGACCGGCGTGTCCCGGATCGCGACGTTGACGAGGGTCAGGTCGACCTCGTGTTCACGGATCGCCGCCGCGCGCTGGCCGGTAAAACTGGAGTCGATCAGCGTGAACTGCCAGGCGGGCGAGGTCTTCTCGGTAACGATACCATAACGGCCGCCGAAGAAGTGCACGTCCTCCATTTCGTTACCGGCCTGGTAGATGCCGGCGAAGCCCGAGCCGAGCCGGAAGTTCATGTGGCTGAGGAAACCATGCTGCGCGAGCCGGAAGCGGATCGCAGCGGCGGCGGAGTTACCTTCACCAAGCTCGATATCGACGTTCGACATGGCCGAATAGAAGGTGCCGGAATTGGCATCGCGCACGATTTTACCGGCGGGGACGATGCCCGGCACCGGTACCGGCACCTTGCCGACCTGATACTGGTCGCCGCCGGTGAACACGATCATCATCGCGAGCCCTGACTGGAAGCCGGGCGTGTTGTCGCCCAGCACCAGCACGGGTCGCGTCCTGCCGACACCGAAGATGCGAACCCCCGCCGGCACCAGCACCGTGCGGCTGATCCGGTAGCGGCCCGAGGGCAGGAAGACGATGCCGTGCCCGGTCTTGTCACGCGCCGCGTCGAGTGCGGACTGGATGGCGGCGGTATCGTCCGCACGGCCATCGCCGACGCCTTGGACGGTCACCGCGCGGGGGTCGGTCGGGGCGGTCACGAGTGCCGACGGCGTGGGCGCGGCCGATGCGACGTGGGGTACGCCCAGAAGCACCGCCGCCGTCATCAACCAAACCGTCTTCATGCCGTCCTCCGCTCGCGCCCGTCTCTTGCGGCCGGCGTCGATTGCACTCGATTACGGCGCAAGCGATCCGCGAACATCCGCGACCAAGGTCGTAGTTCCCGCAAGCGGCGGTGCGGCCGATATGCTCGTACTCGCGCGCCCTCAGGATCATTGCCGGCGCGTGCCCGTTGGGAGGGGCTATGGTTCGAGGCACATCGTGATTGCGGCAGTTCCGGATGGCGCGCTTGCGCCCGTGGCGATCGTCGTCATGGGGGTCAGCGGCAGCGGCAAGTCGACACTTGGCGCGCTGCTGGCGGAGCGGCTCGGCTGCGCGTTCCTGGAGGGTGACGCGTTTCACGCGCGCGAGGCGGTGGCGATGATGCAAGCGGGTCATCCGCTTTCCGACGAGGATCGCTGGCCGTGGCTGGACCGCATCGGTGCGGCGCTCGCCTCGGAGGTCGCCGCGCATGGCGTCGTGGTGGCGGCGTGTTCAGCGCTGAAACGGGTGTACCGCGATCGGCTTGCCGGAGCGCTCGCTGCGCCGGTGCGCTTCGTGCTGCTTGATAGCGATGCCGAAACGCTGCGCGGTCGCGTGAGCCACCGTGCCGGACATTTCATGCCGCCAAGCCTGCTCGCCAGCCAGCTCGCCACGCTGGAACGCCCGCAACCGGACGAGGCCGCGCTGATCCTCGATACCGCCGCCACGCCCGAGCACCTCGTGCATGCGGCGATGACGTGGCTTGCGGCGTCACGCACGGCGCGGCCCTGATACAGGAGAACTAGCATGAGGATCGCGTCCGCACTTCTGTTCGCAACGGTCACACTGGCCGGCCCTGCGGCTGCGCAGGCGCCTGCGGCGCCACCCGCCGTCGCGCTGTGGCCGCAGGGCGCACCGGGTTCGGAAGCCCGGCGCAACGAGCCCGAGATCGTCGAGAACAGCTATGTCCGCAACATCCACCAGCCCTCGTTGACGATCTTCCGCGCCGACGCCGCACATGCCAACGGTGCGGCGATCATCGTCGTGCCGGGTGGTGGCCACCGCATGCTGGTGTGGGTCAACGAAGGCGTGCTGCCGGCGCGCACGCTCAACCGCTTCGGTGTCACGACGTTCGTGTTGAAGTATCGCCTCGCGCGGGAGGCCGGGTCCAAATACGATATCGCACGCGACGCCGCCGCCGATGCCCGCCGCGCGGTGCGATGGGTGCGCGCCCATGCCGCCGAATACAGCGTCGATCCGCACCGCATCGGGCTGATGGGCTTCTCCGCTGGCGGTGAACTCGTGTCGATGGTGGCGGACGCACCCGCGCCGCCGATCGCCAAACCGGACGCGGTCGACCGCACCGATGGGCGGCCCGATTTCCAGGTGCTGATCTACCCCGGCCCGCTCGGCATCCCGGTACCGGCAGCGGCGGGCGCACCACCGGCGTTCCTGGCGGCGGGCACGCTCGACCAGTGTTGCGCGATGCCGACCATCACGCTCTATCAGCAGTTGCGCGCAGCCGGCGTGTCGGCCGAACTGCACCTGTTCGCAGATACCGACCACGGCTTCAACGTCGCCGCTCATTCCGAAAGGGTGAGCTTGGCGCACTGGCCGGATCGGCTCGGCGACTGGCTGAGCGATGGCGGCTGGCTGCGCCCAGGCGGCGGCGCGAAGCCTACGCCGAGCAGTTACTGAAGGTCACGCCTCACCCGGTAACAACCGCTTGCGTCCTTCCGACAGGTGCCAGCGCATCGCCAGCGCGGCGGCGTCGCAATCCTGCACGCGGATCGCCTCGACGATCATCTCATGCTCACGCATCATCACGCCGATGACCTGCGGGGGGCGCGAGCGTGAAATGTCGACACCGGCGCGCATCACGCGCTCGATATCGCCGAACAGCGCCTCGAACGCGAGGCCGAAGGCAGGGTTGGCGGTGGCGGCGGCGATGCAGCGATGGAGCGCCATATCCTCGGCATGGGCGGGTGCGTTCGACAGCAGCGCCTCGCGCAGCCGGTCGAGCGCCGCCTGGATCTCGGCCATCTCCTCGGTCGATCGCCGCGCCGCCGCCAGCCGCGCCGCCTCCGCCTCCAGCACGAAGCGCACCTCGTAGCTGCCCAGCGTAGAGGACATTTCGGCCATCGGCAGGTACGTCATCAGCCGTTCCGAGGGGCGGCTCTTGACGAACGAACCGGCGCCGCGCCGCGCTTCGGTGATGCCGTCCGACGCGAGCCGGACCAGCGCCTCGCGCACCATCGTGCGCGAGATACCGAACATCTCCGCCAGCCGCGCCTCGGACGGTAATCGGTCACCGACATCGAGCGCGTCGGCCTTGATGATCTCGACGATACCCGCATAGGCCTTGTCGGCGAGCCGCTGCTCGGTCATGCCCCCTCCCCGTTGCCGGTCGCCTTATCGCGCAATCGGCAGTTCACAGGAAGTGGCTGGCGATTAGGATGAGAACCAGCCCCACCACCGAGATCGCCGTCTCCAGCAGCGACCAGGTGCGAAACGTGCCCGCCATGTCGGTACCAAGGTAGCTCTTCACCAGCCAGAAACCGGGATCGTTGACGTGGCTGAAGAACACCGACCCCGCGCCGATCGCCAGCACCGTCCATTCCGGCGATACGCCCGAACTGACCACCAGCGCGGGCATGATGCCGGCGGCGGTGATGGTGGCGACGGTGGCCGAACCGATCGACAATCGGATCGCCGCCGCCAGCAACCACGCCACCAGCAGCGGCGACAATGCACCATGGCTGGCGAGCCGGGCGAGCAGATCGGAAATGCCGGCCTGCACCAGCACCTGCTTCAACGCGCCGCCAGCGCCGATCGCGAGCAGGATCGTCCCCGCCGGCGCCATCGCCTCGCTCCACACCGCCTCCTGCACTGACCGGTCGAACAGACGGCGCCCGAACAATAGCGGCAGCGCGGCGAGGCATGCGATCAGCAGCGCCAGCACCGGGTTGCTGGCGACGCTCGCCCACGCGAAACTCGCCGCCACCGGCTTGGGCAGCAGCGCCTCCGCCTGACCGCCAGCGATCAGCACCACCGGCATCAGGATGACGATCAGCGCACGGCCGACGCCGGGCTCCGGCACGTCGAGCCTCGCCGCCGCCAGCACCGGCGGCGCGATCCGCACGCCGCGCGCGGTGAACTTCGAGAGCAGCGGTCCGGCGATGATCGCGGTCGGGACGCCGACCAGCAAGCCGTAACCGATCGTGCGCGCGAGGTTGGCGTGCAGCGCATCCACCGCAAGCAGCGGCCCCGGATGCGGCGGCACCAGCGCGTGGACCACACCGAGCCCGGCGATCGCGCAGAGCATCAGCGACAGCTTGGCTTCGTCACCCTTGCCCTTGACCGGCAACGCCGCCGCCGCCGTCACGACGATCGGCAGCATCAGCACCAGCCCGGTTTCGAAGAACAACGGCAGGCCGATGACCAGCCCGGCGGCCAGCGCCGCGAAGGGCGCGCCGGCCACGCCCGACGCCCTTAGCGCGGCACGGGCAAGCCCCCCCGCCCCGTCCGACAATTGCAGCATCGCACCGAGCGCAAGGCCGAGCGCGACAACCAGGCCGGTGCCGCCGAGAATGTCGCCGACGCCCTTCTGCACCGCCTTGGCAGTATCCGCGATCGGCATGCCCGACAGCAGCCCGACCGCGAATGCGCCACACAGCAGGGCGACGAACGGATGCAACCGCCCCCGAATGACGAGGATCACCGAAAGGGCAATGCCGATGATCGCGGCACCGATCAGCCGTGCGTCGGTTTCGATCATCGCCGCGCCACCGCGCGCGCGCATTTCAATCGACAGGTTTCGAAGCGCAAAGCCAGCTCTCCCTTATCGTACCACGGTCGTCCCTTATCGGGCGCCACGGCATCACTCCCGACAATCAGTATGACAGCATTTGCGTGATCGCCATCGAAAAGTCGCGGCTGCAGCGGCAATTGTGGCTGGAATGTTGCTTTGCCGCTTGAGTCTGTCCAACAAATTCCGCTAATCTCCCTGCATAGGCCGACTCGATCGGCGTCAAGACCGGTGCAAGCCGGCTGGCAGTTGGGGCGAAGTCGAAAGGCAGCGCTTCACAGGGATGAGGTGACATGATGGCGATCCTTACCGAAGACGAAGCGTCCCAAAGCGGAATGTGCGATCCGCGCGAGCGGAGCGTGCATCTCACGCCGACACAGCGCAAGGTTCTCGATGGGGTACATTCGGGCCGCCTCAACAAGCAGATCGCGTTCGATCTCGGCATCGCGGAGGCGACCGTGAAAGCGCATATGACGATCCTGATGCGCAAGCTGAACGTCCGCAACCGCACACAGGTCGCCATCGTCGCGGAATCGATGAACGCCGGGCGCAAGGCCGCAGCCCGCTGATCCACGCCAACGGACGGAGAACGATATGGAACTGGGAAGACGCGACCTTCTGCTCTCCGCGGCCGCCGTCATCGCGGGCTCCAGCGGGGTGGCGCGAGCGGTGCCGGACCGACCGCTTGGCTATGCGATCGTCGGGCTGGGGAGTTACGGACTGAAGGTCATCATTCCGCAGTTCGCCAATTGCGCGCACAGCCGCCTCGCGGCGGTGGTGAGCGGCGATCCCGCCAAGGCGCGGCGTGTCGCAGCCGAACACGGCCTGCCTGAGCGCGCGATCTATTCCTACGAAACGTTCGACACGATCCGCGACAATCCCGATGTCGACATCGTCTACGTCTGCCTGCCCAACTCGATGCACGCCGAATACACCGTGCGCGCCGCCCGTGCCGGCAAGCACGTGATGTGCGAGAAACCGATGGCGGTCTCGGTCGCCGAATGCGAGACGATGATCGCGGCATGCAAGGCCGCCAAGCGCAAGCTGATGATCGGCTATCGCTGCCATTTCGAGCCGTTCAACCTCGAAGCGATGCGGCTGGCGCGCACCGGCACCGCGGGCAAGATCCGCTACGTGCGGTCCGAACATGGCTTCGTGCAGCGTGATCCGTCGGTGTGGCGGCTCAAGCGCGCACTCGCCGGTGGCGGGTCGTTGATGGACATGGGCATCTACAGCCTTCAGGCGGCGCGATACATGACCGGCGAGGAACCGATCGCGGTGACGGCGCGCGAATCCACCGACCGGCGCGACCCGCGCTTCACCGAGGTCGAGGATATCATCGACTGGACGCTGGAGTTCCCCTCCGGTGCGATCGGCAGTTGCCAGTCGATGTATAGCGCCAACCAGAACCACATCCTCTTGATGGGCGACAAGGGCCGGGTCGAGCTTGAACCCGCGACGCGCTACGACGGCAATCACATGTGGATCGGTAAGGATGGCCGCGAGCAGGAGGTGACACCGCCGCCGGGACCGGGCAAAACGCAGTTCGCGGGGCAACTCGACCATTTCGCCGGATGCGTCCGCTCCGGCGCGGAGCCGATCGTATCGGGTGAGGAAGGATTGCGGGACATGCGTATCGTAGAGGCGATCTATCGGTCGGCGCGTGAAGGCCGGACCATTCGGCTGGATCAACGCACATGAGGTGGCGGACCACCTTGGCGGTCGTGGCGCTGCTGGCGCTGGCCTCCTCCGCGTCGGCGCAAATCACGAGCGGCGCATCCGACAGCTTCGCGGGCGCCGGCGACGTGCGTGCCGAAGTTGCGGCAATGGCGGCGGCGATGAAGCCGGGTCAGGGCTTCGCCTGGCATCCGTTGCTGCGTGATGGCGAGCGGGTGGCGGCGTTGGAATATTGGAAGAAGCCGGGACGTCCGGCGGTGCACCCCGATCAGGCGGAATATGCGACGGTGATCGCGGGCGCGGGGACGCTGGTGATGGGCGGTGCGCTCGACAAGCCGGTCGTCGTCAAACCGGACCTGACCGAAGGTGATCGCATCGTCGGCGGCACCACTCGTACGCTGGGTCCGGGCGACGTGTTCCTGATCCCGGCCGGCACGCCGCACTGGTTCGGCATCACCGGCGATCATCTCGTGCTGTTAGGTATCAAGCTGCCGACGAAACGCTGACGCAGCCGCGCCGACGAGGCGGCGCGGTGTTTCACTTGCAACCTACTGCGAACGCATGTCATTAGCGCCGGCTATGATCCGGAACCCGCAGTGAGCCACGACACCGTCATCCACCGCATCGTTCGGCCCGCCGTGCGGGTCGCCGCGCGATCCGGCGTGTCGCCGAACCAGATTACCACCGCTCGGCTGATTTTCGGCGTGGCCGCCGCGCTGTGCTTCGCGAGCGGGACGTCGCTGTGGCTGGCGATTGGTAGCGCCGTGTTCGTGCTGTCGATGCTGCTCGACCGTGCGGATGGCGAACTCGCGCGGCAAACCGGGCAGATGAGCAAGGCCGGCCATCGCTACGATCTCGCCGCCGATTGCCTGGCGAGCATGGCGGCTTTCATTGGCCTGGGTGTCGGACTTGCCGGCGCGCACGGGGCGGTGGCGATCTGGATTGGTGTTGCCGCCGGGGTCGGCATCGGCACGCTGTTCGCGGAACTCAACGTGCTGAACGTGGCGAGCGTGCGCGGCTACACGCTGGCGCCCGGCATCGTCGTCGACCCGGACGATGCGATGATCCTGATGCCGGTGCTGATCTGGCTCGGCCTCGCGTGGCCTACGACCATCGCTGCTGCCGTCATCACGCCAAGCGCGGCGATCGCGCTCGCGCTGTTAGGCTTGCGTCGCAGCCATTAGAGCAGGCGCAAGCGCGGTGGCGAGGCGCCGGAAATCGCCCGGCCCTACCGCGCCGATGCAGCCGATGCGGAAGGACTCTCCGCGCGTCAGCTTACCGGGGTAGATCACGAAGCCGGCCTCGGCGAGCGCGCGATAGAACAGCTCGAACTTGAAACGCGGCGGCGACCGGAACGTCACGATGATCGGTGCCTGCACCGCGCGATCGAGGTAGAGTTCAAGCCCAAGCGCCTCGGCGGCGGCCAGCAACGTCTCGAAATTGGCGGTGTAGCGCGCCAGCCGCGCCGCACTGCCACCCTCCGCTTCCAGCCTGCGCAACGCCTCGACCAGCGCGGCGACGACCTGCACCGGCGGCGTGAAGCGCCACTGTCCGTTCGCCTCGAAGCCTTGCCACTGCGCGTGCAGGTCGAGGCTCATCGAGGCGCTTCGCCCCGCGCAGGTCGCCAGCACGGCGCGATCGACCAGCGCAAAGCCAAGCCCCGGCGTTCCTTCCAGACACTTGTTGCTGGAGGCGAGGATCGCGGCGGCGGGCAAAGTCGCGAGGTCGATCGGTAGCGCCCCGAAGCTCGCCATCGCATCGACGATCAGCAGGCGCCCGGCCTCCGCCACCACCTGCGCGATCGCTGCAAGCGGATTGAGCAGGCCCGTCGTTGTCTCGACATGCACCACCGCCACGTGGGTGATCGCCGGATCGGCGGAGAGCCGTGCCGCCACTGCCGCGGGATCGATCGGCGCGCTCTCATCCCACCGCATCGCCTCGACCGCGTGCCCGAGACCGGCAGCAATCGCCGCCATGCGCTCGCCATAGGCGCCGTTGATGAGCACCAGCAGCCGGTCTCCCTTCGCCAGCAACGTCCCCGCCGCCGCCTCCAGCACATAGGTGCCGCTGCCCTGGATCGGCACCGCGACGTGGCTTGCGCCACCGTTCGCCACATCGACGAGCCGCCGCCGCAGTTCCGCCGTCAGCGCGATGAACGCCGGGTCGCGCGATCCCCAGTCGTCAAGCATCGCGTGGCGCACCGCCGGATCGGTGGTGAGCGGTCCGGGGGTGAGCAGCAGCGGCGTCAAGATACGGTTCCTTCCCTTGCGGCGGCGCCATGCCGCGCCTCCAGCCGGTGCCACAGCGCGAGGCCGGGCAGGCCCAGCGCGAGTTCGCGGATGCGGCGAATCAACGACAGCGCCAGCGCCTTTTGCGGCGGAATACCGAACATCCCGCAGATCACCAGATACCCGCCCTCCTGCACGCCCAGCGCACCGGGGACGAGAAAGCCGACGCTGCGCACCGCCTGGCCCAGCCCCTCGACGATCATCGCCTCGCGGAACGAGGCGTGCACGCCAAGAACATGCAGCGCGGCATAGGTTTCGATGCCGCCGAGCAGCCATGACGCGAGGTGCCAGAACCCGGCGGCGGCCAATCGGCGCGGCTGCCGGTAGAGCGCCAGCACCGCCACGTTGAGGCCGACGAGATCGCGCCCGCGCGTCCAGCGTGTCACCAGACGCTCGATCAAAGCTAACAGGCCAAAGCGCTGCGCGGCGACGAGTGCGACCGCGAGCAGCACGGTGATCGCGGTTACGCCGGCGGCGAGCGGCAGTTCGGCACCTCCATGTGGCCCGGCCACCAGCAGTGCCACGCACAGGATGGTGAACACCGCCTGCGTGGCGCCCTCCACCGAAAGATCGACCATCGTCGCGGCCATCGCATCGGCTAGCGTCGGCCCACGCTGCGCGAGGAGGCGAGCGCGCACCACGTCACCGCCGAGCTGCGCGACCGGCAGCAGCGCGTTGACCGATTCCCGCACCCACCGCAGCGCGTAGAGCCACCCGAACGCCTCGCGCCGCTTGAGCAGCACGCCCCAGCCGATCGCAGAGGCGACCGTCTGCGGCACGTGCAGCAGCACGACGACGGCGATGCCCCATCCCGCCTTCCCGATCGCGCCGAGGATGGCGGACAGATCGTTGGTGGCGATCAGCGTGGCGGCCAGGACCAGCCCGATCCCCACCGCGATGATAGCGGAGCGTTTCACCCGGCGAGGAATGCCTTGAACCGGCGCGCGACCGCCTGAGGGGTGACCGTCGGGCGGCCGAGCGTCGCCATCGATCCAGGTGCGATGCGTAGGTGGATCATCGCCGGCCGGCCGACGGCCGTCGCCTCGCGCCAGGCCTGTTCGAACCCGGCCAGGTCGTCGCAGGACGCGGCGTAGCCATAGCCGCAAGCCAGCGCCACCGCGGCGAAGTCGACCGAGGCAGACACCGTCGCCTGCCCGCCGGTCGAATCGTGCACACCGTTGTCGAGCAGCAGGTGGATGAGGTTGGCCGGGGCTTCGGCACCGATCGTCGCGAATGTGCCGAGCTTCATCAGTGCGGCGCCGTCGCCGTCGATCACCACCACGCGCTTGTCGGTGTTGAGCGCGACGCCCAGCGCCATGCCGGATGCGCCACCCATCGAGCCGACCTGATAGAGATGCTGCTCCCGATCGGCGAGCGTGAACAGTTCACGGCCAGCCTTACCGGTGGTGGCGATGACGGCAGTGGCGTCATCGGTGAGGGCAAGGAAGCGTTCGAGTGCGGCTACGCGGGTCGGCCGCGTGCCGCCGGTGCGGTAATCCGCGCGCCGTCCCGGTGCCGGCAGCGCGCGCGGCGGCTGGTCGAGCGCGGTGTCGGCAACGTCGCCCTTGGCCATGACGAAGGCGAACGGAAGCTGCGTCTCGTCCATCGCCGCCACCGCCGCCCGCAACCGCCCGGCGATCTCGCCTTCGGTGTTCGGGAAGGCTGCATGCCCGATGCCCATCAGGCCGAGCAGATCGTGGGTGATCTCGCCCATCACGACATGCTGCGGCTCATCGGGTTCGCCCGGGCGACCGCGCCATGTCGTCACCAGCAGCGTCGGAATCGCGAACGGCGCGTTCAGCGAGG
The DNA here is from genome assembly GCF_026540945.1 of Sphingomonas sp. GC_Shp_3. Taxonomy (NCBI): domain Bacteria; kingdom Pseudomonadati; phylum Pseudomonadota; class Alphaproteobacteria; order Sphingomonadales; family Sphingomonadaceae; genus Sphingomonas; species Sphingomonas sp. GC_Shp_3. The sequence goes on along the minus strand of NZ_JALNUT010000004.1, from coordinate 83,000 downwards.
TGAGCGGGTTGACCATGTTGCCGAGGCCGGAGTTCTGACACATCGCCACCGGGTTGCGGCCAGCCAGCCACGCTCCCGCCGCGATCGCCACCGCCTCGCCCTCGCTCGCCGCACCGACGTAGCGCAACGCGCGGTTGGACAGCACACCGTTGATAAGCGGCGTCAGATAACTGCACGGCACGCCCGTGTAGAAATCGAACCCCGCCGCCGATGCCTCGGCCATGAAGGCTTCCGCGGTAATCATCAGGTGAAGTTGCGCGCGTCGGCGACGTCGGCCAGCGTGTTGACGTCCATCCAGTGCCCGACAAAGTATTTCACGCGCACCGGGTGCTTCGCCGCGATCCGGCTGAGCAGCAGCGGCAGATCGGCGGTTTCGAGCAGCCCCTCTGCCTCCAGCGCGGCGATCTCTTCGCGCAGCCACGCCGTCCCGGTCGCGCTGAAGCGCGCCAGGCCGACCCACTCGCCGCTCGCCTCGGCACCGAGGTCGCTGCCCATCCGCAGCAACTGCGCGGGCGCATCGTCTAGGTAATTGCCCGAGAAGCCGTGATCCGCCAGCACCAGATCACGCTCGCGCGCATCGCTGCGCTTCGACGCATCGACGGCGAGTACGACATCGGCCGCGCTCGAAAGCAGGCTTTCGAGAATGTAGTTGCGGAACAGCACGTCGCCGTAGGACACCACCAGCTCGCCGGACAGCACGGCGTCCGCCTGTGCCAGCGAATAGGCCTCGCCCGTGTCGGCGAAACGATCGTTGTCGACGGTGCGGATGCCCTTCAGCGCCACCGCCTCCTTGGCGAAACCGCGCACCACCGTCACGTCGCGCACGCCGCTGTCGGCGAAGGTCGCGACCGCGCGCGCGAGCAGCGACTGGCCACGCACGTCGATCATGCACTTGGGCCGGTCACGCGTCAGTTCGCCGAGGTCACCGCCCGACGCCGCCAGCACCACCGCGCGCGGGCGCGGCGTTTCGGGCAGATACCGGCGCTCGGCCTCCTCCAGTTCGGCGTTGCCCATCAGGCGGAACACCTCTTTCACCGGGGTCACGCGCCCCTCGACGTTCACCAGCGACTGCTCGTCGTGGATCATCCGTGCGGTCTCGCGCATCGCGGCGATCGACGCGCGCATCAGATGGTTGGCCCAGATCACGGTCGAGATGCCCGCTTCGCGGAACAGGTCGGTCGGGGTCGGGTAGTAGGTGGTCGGCACGATCACCACCGGCGCGCGATTGCCCCAGCGACGGCAGAACTCGAAGATTTCCTTGGCGTCGGTCTTCTTGGAATGGATCAGGATCGCGTCGGCGCCGGCGGCGTGATACGCCTCGGCGCGGCGCAGCGCCTCCTCCATCGGCCGGCTGGAAATCAGCGCCTCGACGCGCGCGACGAGGATGAAGTCGTCGCTGGTCTGGCTATCCTTGCCCGCCGCGATGCGACCGCAGAACTCGTTGATCTCGGCAAGCGGCTGCTCCTCGCCGATGAACGAGTTGGTCTTGGGGAACAGCTTGTCCTCGATGCAGACGCCGGCGATGTTGCGCTCACCGAGCTTGCGGACCAGTCGGCGGACGTTGTTGAAGTTGCCGTAGCCGGTGTCGCCGTCGACCAGGATCGGCAACGTGGTCGCGTCCGCCATATACTCCAGCACGTCGAGCACCTGCGTCCATGACGCCTCGTTGCTGTCGCGCAGGCCGAGGCTGGCGGAAATGCTGAGTCCCGACGCCCAAATGCCGCCGAAGCCCGCCTCCTCGACGATTTTCGCGGAAAGGCCGCTGTGTGCCTCCATCAGAAAGGAGAGTTCGGGGCGTTCGATCGCATGGCGCAGCGCAGACGCGCGCGATTGCGGTGCGGGGCTGATGAGGCCGCTGGACAGGTCGTTCATAGTCACAGGTCTTTCCGTGATCGCATTGATGTCGCGGCGTAATGCTGTTTGCCGCGCGATGGCCGCTCGTTATAGATGCGCGCGCATGCAAACAAGCCAAGCCGATCCGACCGCCCCGCAACCCCGGCCTATCGTCATCCTGCTCGCCGCAGGTGTCGGGAAACGTCTCGGCGAGAGTCACGACGGACCGAAGGTGCTGCTCGACTTCGCCGGCCAGTCGCTGATCGAGCGGCACCTTGCCGCGTTGGCGAGCGTCGGCATCGACGATATCGCGGTGACGGTGGGTCACGAGGCGGATGCGCTGCGCGCGACGCTCGGAGACCGCGCGACGACGGTGTTCAATCCGCAATACCGTGAGGGCAGTCTGGTGTCGCTATGGGTGCAGCGCGAGCGGCTACGGTCCGGTCGCGACGTGCTGCTGATGGACGGTGACGTGCTGTACGATGCGCGTATGTTGGGACGATTGATCGCCGCGCCGGGCGAGGCGGTGCTGCTGGTCGACCGCGAACTCGAACCCGGTGACGAACCGGTCAAGGTGTGCTTTCGCGGCGAGACGATGGTCGATTTCCGCAAGCGCCCCGAACATGCCCATGACTGGCACGGCGAATCGGTCGGCTTCTTCAAGTTCGCGCCCGACATGGCGGCGAAACTCGCCGATGCGTGCGATCGCTATGTCGCCGCTGGCAACACCGCCGTCGAATATGAAGAAGCGATCCGCGATCTGATGCTCGCCGATCCTGCCGCGTTCCACTATGTCGATGTGACCGACCTGCCGTGGACCGAAATTGATTTCCCCGAAGATGTCGACAAGGCGCGCGACACCATCCTGCCGCAGTTGGGGGCCTGATATGTCGCTGCACGACCCTGCCCCGCTCACCGCGCAAGACCTCGCGCATTTCGCCGAGACAGGCTGGCTGGTCCGGCGCGGGCTGTTCAGCACGGCGCAAGCCGGCGAGATCGCGCGCTGGACCGACGAACTGGTCGCGCTGCCCGAAGTGCCGGGCCGCCACATGGTCTATTACGAGGACAGCCTGACCACGCGGGGTGAGCGCGTGATGCAGCGGATCGAGGATTTCTGCCCCTACCACGCTGAATTCGACAACCTCGTCCGCCACGGCAGCCTCGCGGCGGCGGTGGCGCAGTTGCTCGGCGGGCCGGCGGTGCTGTTCAAGGAGAAGATCAACTTTAAGAAAGCGGGCGGCGCAGGATTCGAGCCGCATCAGGACCAGCAAGCAGGTTGGACGACCTATGCGCCGATGTTCGTCACCGCGCTGGTCAGCATCGACCGCGCGACGGTCGAGAACGGATGCCTCGAGATGACGACCGCGCCGCGCCAGACGCAGATGATCGGCGCGGAGTGGGAACCGCTCACCCCTGAGCAGATGGCGGCGTTCGACCTGATCTCGATCCCGACCGAGCCCGGCGACGTGTTGTTCTTCGACAGTTATGCGCCGCACGCTTCCAAGCCGAACCTGACCGACGCGCAGCGCCGTATCCTGTATCTGACGTACAATGCCGCATCGGACGGCGACCATCGCCGCCGCTATTATGATGAGAAGCGGGCGAATTTCCCGCCCGATATCGAACGCTTGCCCGGCGCCAAATACGTTTTCCGGGTCTGACGCGCGGCGGTGGCCGGCCGGTAACCCACAGAGATTTGCGCATGCGACGGAACGGAACGTCGCGCCTGCCCCTTTAACGTGGGTTAGAGACGCTTGGTCTCTGAAACGGGAGGCAGCGTGAAGCAGCGCGACGACTGGCACATTACCGATACCGTGAAGCACGAGCTTGGCCGTGGCGATCCGTTCGCCGCCGCCGTTCGCGCCACGCGCATGCCGATGGTCGTCACCGATCCTGGCCAGCCCGACAACCCGATCGTATTCTGCAACGAGGCGTTTCAGAAGCTTTCGGGCTATGAACGTGACGAGATCATCGGACGCAACTGTCGGTTCCTGCAAGGTCCGGAGACGGACCGGGATGCGGTTCGCTCGGTGCGTGAAGCGATCGAGGCGGGCACCGATATCGCGGTCGATCTGCTCAACTACCGCAAGGACGGCACGACGTTCTGGAACGCACTGTACCTGAGCCCCGTTCGCAACGGTGAGGGCAGGATCCAGTTCTACTTCGCATCGCAGCTCGACGTGTCGGACCGGGTCGAGGCACAAGCGGTTATCCAGCGGCAGAAGATCGAGGTCGAGCGCGAGGTCGAGCGGCGCACCGCCGATCTGAAAGCGGCGCTCGAAGCCAAGACCCTGCTGCTGCATGAGGTCGATCACCGGGTGAAGAACAACCTCACCATGATCGGCTCGCTGCTGCGGCTTCAGGCGCGCACCATCGCCGACCCGGAGATCAGCGACAAGCTGAACGCCATGCTTGAGCGGGTCGATGCCTTGGCCACGGTCCACCGGCGGCTCTATCAGTCCAGTGACGTGACGCGTTTCGATGTCGGCGCGTTCGTAGCGAACCTGGTCAGCGATGTCGTCGGCGCAAGTGGCCGGAGCGACATCGGCGTCAACATCGATGTTGACGTGATCGAGATTTCCGCATCCCTCGCCACCGCGCTTGGGCTCGTCATCAACGAGGTGCTGACCAATGCGATCAAGCATGCATACGGTGATGGCCGCGCCGGTGTCCTGACGGTTTCGGCCAAGCGTCAGGAAGGCCAGGCGATCATCGCGGTGGCTGACGATGGCCCCGGAATGGCGTCGGATGCGCGCACCAATGGCCTTGGCACCGTCCTCATCAATCGCATGTCGCGGCAGGTCGGTGCGACCGCGCAGTGGGCATCATCCCCGACGGGCACGCGTGTGACGCTGTCCCTACCGATCGAGGAATGACGATGGACCGTCCCAAACCTCCGCTGGCGGTGCTGATCGTCGAGGACGAAGCGCTGCTGGCGATGGATATCGAAGCGATGATCGAAGATGTCGGCCACCGTATTGTCGGTGAGGCGGCATCGTTGTTCGAGGTGGAGGCGCTCGATGCTGCGCTTTGCCCGGATCTCGCCTTTGTCGACATTCATCTCGCGAAGGGTACGAGTGGTCTCGATGTGTCGGCACTGATCCGCGCGCGCTGGCCGCGCACGTTTATCGTGTTCGTCACCGCCAATCCCAAGAAACTCCCGGACGACTATGCCGGCGGTCACGGCGTCATCCCCAAGCCGTTTTCCCGCAACGGATTGCTCTCGGCGATGCGCTATATCGAGGAGGGCATTTGCGCGCCGCCGCCGGTGTCCCCGCAGCCGAGCAGCTTCCTTGCCTCGCCCCATTTCGCGGCAAGCTGGAACTGAGCGCTACAGCGCGCGCAAGGCTTCGCCCGGACGTGCGCGGAGCGCCGGCAGGCTGCCGAGCAGACCCGTTCCGAGCGTGACGACGACCGAGGCCGCCAGTGTAATCGCAACGACGCGCCAGTCCGGTACCCAGCCGATCGCGAAGATCCGCACCACCACGAACCACCCGGCTGCAACGCCGATGGCAAGCGCGACCGCGACCAGCACCAGCGACAGCATCGCATATTCGAGCGCCTGCGCCGCCAGCACCTGCCGCCCGCTGCCGCCGAGCAGCTTGAGGATCACCGCATCGTAACGGCGCGCCCGCCCCGACGCCGCCACCGCGCCGACCAGCACAGCGATACCCGCCGCCACCGTCACCAAAGCCGCCGCGCGGATCGCCAGCGCAACCTGACCGAGCACCGCGCCGATCTGGCCGATCACGTCACCGACCCGGATCAACGTGACGGACGGTAGCGCCCGCGCCACCTGCCGCGCGACCGCGCCGTCACGGGACGGTGGCGAATACACACTTGCCAGCAGGCCATGCGGCGCCTCCTCAATATAACCGGGCGAGAACACGATCGCGAAATTGAGGCCGAGCCCGCCCCAGTCGATCTTGCGCAGCGCCGCGATCCGCGCCGGCACGTCAACGCCCAGCACCGACACGGTGATGGTGTCGCCGATCCGGAGATGCAGCGCCTCCGCCGCCTTGTCCTCCAGCGAGACGAGCGGCGGTCCGCGATAATCGTCTGGCCACCATCGCCCCGCCACGACCGCGTTGCGCGGTGGCAGCGTCGCCGACCACGTGAGGGTGCGGTCGCCACGCAGCACCCAGGCCGCATCCGGCAGCGTCTTCATGTCGGCCACGCGCCGCCCGCGCAGCGCGACGATCGACCCGCGTAGCGACGGCACGCTTTCGATCTTCGCGCCCGGCGCGGCAGCGGTGACGGCGGTGCGGAAGCGCGCGGCATCATCGGGTTGCAGATCGATCGCGAAGAAGCGCGGTGCCTTGGTGGGGGCGGCATCGCGCAGCTCGGCGGACAGGCTGGTGTCGATCACCGCCATCGCGACGAACAGCGAGAAACCGAGGCCAAGCGCTACCACCAGCCGATCGGTCTGCGCGCCCGGCCGGTGCAGATTGGCCAGCGCCAGCCGCAGCAACGGGCGGCGCGGTCGCGGCAGGCGCGCGGCACCGCCACGGATCGCCACGCCGAGCGCCCACAGCAGCACGATCAACCCCACCACCGCCGCGACGAAGCCAAGCGCGAGCATCCGGTCCGATGCGGTCAACACCGCGAGCGCGACCAGCGCCGCAAGCAACACCGCCATCGCTGCGAGCGTCCGTAGCGACGGCAGCGTGCGAACCACCAAGGCGTCACGCAGCAGCGTCGCCGCCGGTACGTGCCGTGCGCGGGCGAGCGCGGGCAACGCGAAGACGGTCGCGACCAGCATCGACAGCAACGCCGCCGTCGCCAGTGGGAGCGGATAGAGCGCGAGCCGGGGCGGTACCGGCAGCGCCGCTCCTACCGCTGCCGTCACGATCCACGGCACCAGTGCGCCGATCGCCAGCCCGACCGCGATCGCAGCGGCCGCGACAACCCCGAGTTGCGCGAGGAAGATGGTCGCTATCGTGCTGGACCGTGCGCCCAGCACCTTGAGCGTCGCGATGATCCGCGTCTTCGCGCCGAGATACGCCGCCACGCCGCTCCCCACGCCGATGCCGGCGATGGCGAGCGCCGCCAGCCCAACCAGCAGCAGGAACTGACCGAGTTGCGCGATCCCGCGTCGCAACCCGCCGGCGGCGCGGTCGCTGGTCTTGGCCGACCAGCCAGCACCGGGGAACCGCTTGACGAGCGCGTCGCCGACCGCCTGCGCGGTGTCCGGCCGCGCCAGCGCAATCCGGTAGTGGCTTTCGTACAGGCTGCCAGGCTGAACGATCGCGGTGGCATCGAGACCGACGAGGTCGACCAGCACTGGCGGACCGAGCGCGAAGCCGGCACCGAGCCGGTCCGGTTCCGTGGCGATGATGCCGATCACGCGCAGCGGCGCCATGCCGATCCGCAGCGTATCGCCGACCTTCACCCCAAGCCGATCCGCCAGCGCGGGCGCAATCGCGATCTCACGCCCATGCGGCCGCGCGCTGATCGCCCCCGCCGCGAGCCGGAACCGCCCGACCAGTGGCCAGGCGGCATCGACGCCACGCAGGTCGACCAGCACCGGCCCGGCCGCGCGGCCGGACTCAGCCATCGCGCGTGTGGAAACGACTTCGGAGACGCGCCCGGCCGCGCCGAACGCCGCCAGTTCGGCGACGGTCGCGCGCCGCTGCGAGACGGTCAGCTCGACATCGCCACCGGCGATCTCCCGACCGTTTGCGTCAAGCGCGGCGAGGATGCTGGCGGACAGGCTGCCGATCCCCGCCAGCGCCGCGGTGCCGAGGAACAGGCACAAAGCGAGCAGCAACAGGCCACGCCCGCCCCGCCGCAGATCGCGCAGCGCCAGCCGCCAGGCGACGTTCAAGAGGCGGGCCGATCCGCACGACGATCGCCGACGATACGGCCATCGGCGAGTTCGATCACCCGTGCGCACCGCGCCGCCAGCGCGGGATCGTGGGTGATGACGAACAATGTTGCGCCGCTCTCGGCATGGCGGGCGAACAGCATGTCCATGATCGCGTTGCCGGTCGTGGTATCGAGGTTGCCGGTCGGCTCGTCCGCGAACAGCAGCGCCGGTCGCGCCACCAGCGCACGCGCGATCGCCACCCGCTGCTGCTCGCCACCGGAAAGCTGCGCGGGGTAATGCGTGACCCGGTGGGCAAGGCCGACACCGGCCAGCTCCGCCTCGGCCCGCGCGAACGCATCCCGCTCGCCCGCGAGTTCGAGCGGCACCGCGACATTCTCCAGCGCGGTCATCGTCGGCAGCAGATGGAACGCCTGCAACACGATGCCGATCCGCCCGCGCCGTGCGACTGCCAGCGCATCCTCGTCCAGCCCGACGAAGTCCAGCCCGGCCACTCGCACTTCGCCGCCGTTGGGCCGTTCCAGCCCCGCCAGCACGGCCATCAGCGAGGATTTGCCCGACCCCGACGGCCCAAGCAACGCCACGCTTTCACCCGCGTCGACCCACAGGTCGATGCCACGCAGGATGTCAACGCGCGCGGGCGGGCGACCCAGCGACAGCGAGATGTTGCGCGCGGCGATCAGCGCGCTATCGGCGGGGGATGCAGAAATGGTCACAGACGTTGCGATATGGGTGGCGGCGGGCGGTTGTCCATCTCGCACTGGCGATTGTCGCGACGCCGGCCGCCGCTAGCCCGCAGGCGCCGGTGATCTGGGCGTTCGGCGACAGCCTGACCGCCGGCTACGGCCTGCCACCCGAACAGGGCTTCACCACCCGGCTTCAGGCAGCATTGCGCCGTTCAGGGGTCGCGGCGACGGTGCGCAACGGCGGTGTCGCCGGCGATACCGCCGCGCAGGCGCGGGCACGGCTGCGCTGGGGGCTGCGCGGTTTGGGTTCGCCGCCCGATCTCGTTATCGTCGAGCTCGGCGCGAACGACATGCTGCGCGGGCTGCCGGTAACGCAGGCACGCGCCAACCTCGACGCGATCCTTACCGAGTTGCAGGCGCGTCACATCCCGGTGCTGATCGCCGGCATGCGGGCCGCGCCCAACCTCGGCATACACTACGTCACCGCGTTCGAGGCGATGTACCCGGCGCTTGCAAAGGCGCACCACGCGCCGCTCTATCCGTTCTTCCTTGCCGGCGTGGCGGGCAACCGCGCGCTGATCCAGGCGGACGGACTGCACCCGAACGCACGCGGCGTGGAGATCATTGTTGCGAGGATGGTACCGGCCGTGCGCACAGCACTCCGGTCTCGTCGCTAACGTCGACGGGCTTTGCTCACCGGCTGCTTTGGCAGGTCCGCCGGAGCCCCCGGCAGGAAGGTTGGTGGACAGGGCTGGATTCGAACCAGCGTACGCTTGCACGGGCAGATTTACAGTCTGCTGCCTTTAACCACTCGGCCACCTGTCCAGGTTGGGCCGCTAAAAAAGCGAGGCGTGCCAATGCCGATCCGGAAGCGTGCTGTCAACGGCTTAGCGGTGCAAAAATCCGCAGAGGCTTGCATGCGGGCACGCCCCCGCATACCGGACGACGAGATTTGCTGACCTCAACAAGGGTCCGCGCACCATTTCCGATCAGGACGCCCTATGAGCCTTTCCAGCACTGCCACGCCCCGTCTCGTCTCCTCAGAAGGGCTGATCTGATGGCGCGGCGTGGACATCGCCCGTCGCAGGCGCCCGCCGGCCGGCCCCGCTTCTGGGGTCGCCACGCGGTGACGGCGGCGCTCGCCAATCCGGACCGCGTGGTGCGCAAGATCTGGGCGACGCGCGAGGCGATGGCGAGCCTCGACATCCCGCCGATCATTCCGGTCACCTATGCCGAGGTCACGGACCTGGCCCGGCTGGTGCCGTCCGACGCGCCGCACCAGGGGTTGGTTGCGGAGGTCGATCCGCTCGAGGATATCTGGCTCGCCGATCTGCTCGAACAGGGTGCTGACGACAAGCGGCCGCTGCTGGTGCTCGATCAGGTTACCGACCCGCATAACGTCGGCGCGATCCTGCGCTCGGCGGCGGCGTTCGACGCGCTCGGCATCGTCACGCCCGACCGGCACGCGCCACCCGAGTCCGGCACGATCGCCCGCGCGGCGTCGGGTGCGCTGGAAATGGTGCCATGGGTCCGGGTGGTGAACCTCGCGCGCGCGCTCGACGAAATTGCCGAGGCCGGCTTTTGGCGGGTGGGGCTCGCGGGCGAGGCTACGCAGACGCTGAACGAGGCAATGGGGCAGCAACGTGTCGCACTGGTGCTCGGCGCCGAAGGTGAAGGCATGCGACAAAACACCGCCACGCATTGCGACGAGCTCGGGCGGCTGCCGATCTCGCCGCGGATGGAGAGCCTCAACGTCTCCAACGCCGCCGCGATCGCGCTATATGCTGCGACGACGCGGGTTATGTCCTGACGGATCTGCTGGGCATCCAAACGGTGCCCGGCGTTCTCGCGCGATGAACGTTTCGGTCTGAACGTCTCTTGTACATCCTGACGCGGGGTTCAGCCACGCTGCCGCGAACCCGACCGCGCCTGACCCGATTGGACGCCCCTACCCCTCTAGCGTGTGGAGCAGCGTGCGGACGGCAGTGTCAAGGTCGCGGTCCTTGTCGCGCAGCTCCTCGATCCGGCGGACCGCGTGGATGACCGTGGAATGGTCGCGGCCACCGAACTTGCGGCCGATCTCGGGCAGGGAGCGCGTGGTCAACCGCTTGGCGAGGTACATCGCGATCTGGCGCGGGCGGGCGATGACGACGGCGCGGCGTGCCGAAACAAGATCGACCGGTTTCAGGTCGAAGTGCGCCGATACCGCCTTCTGTATCTCGTCGATCGTGACGCGCCGTTCGGCGCCGCGCAGCACTTCGCCGAGGGTGACGACGGCGAATTCAAGATCAATCGTATCCCCGGTCAGCTGCGAATAGGCGACGACACGGTTGAGCGCGCCTTCAAGATCGCGGATGCTGGCGGTGATGCGGGTGGCGAGGAGATCGACCACTTCGGCCGGCACGGCGACGGTGGGCAGTTCGGCGAGCTTGCGCGCCAGCACCGCGCGGCGCAGCGCGAGATCGGGCGCCTTGATGTCGGCGACGAGGCCGCACGACAGCCGCGAGGTGATCCGCGCCTCGACCCCGTCGAGATCCTGCGGGCAGCGGTCGGCGCTGATGACGAGCCGCTTGCCGGCACCCATCACCTCATTGATGGTGTGGAAGAACTCTTCCTGCGTCGAATCCTTGCCGGCGATGAACTGGAGATCGTCGATCAGCAGCACGTCCGCCGAGCGCAACCGCGCCTTGAAGGCGTGCGTGTCGCGCGCGCGCAGCGCCTGGACGAACTCGAACATGAAGCGTTCGGCCGACATCAGGATGACGTGCGCGTTCGGCACCGCTTCCAGATAGGCCGAACCGATGGCGTGCATCAGGTGCGACTTGCCTTGGCCCGTGCCGCCGTGGAGGAACAAAGGGCTGAACCGCGGCACGCCGGGTTCGGCCAGTGCCTTGGCGGCATTGAACGCAACGCGGTTGGAGGCATCCACCACGAAGCGGTCGAACGTGAAACGCGCGTCGAGCGGTGGCCGCTCGCGGCCCGGCTGGGCGGCGACAGGCGCAGAGGTGGCGACGGCAGCCGTGAGGGGGCGGAGCACCGCCACCTCGGCTACCGCCGCCGAATCGGCCCGCAGCGTTTGCGGCTGCGGCGTGGCCGAACGGGTTTCGATCGAGACGCTGCGCACGCCCGGCATCTGCGCGCGGAACTCCTGCAGCAGTCGATCGGCGTAATGGTTGCTGACCCAATTGGTCATGAACGCGGACGGCAGCGCGAGACGCACCGCATCCGCGTTATCGTCTTCGATCAGTTCAATGGGTTTGAGCCACTTGTCGAACAGGCGTGTGCCGGCCGACTCACGCAGGTGCGAGCGGACCACCGTCCAAGCCCTGGCGATCTCGCCCTGCTCGATCCGGTCATCCACGCGCAACGCTCCTCTGGCCCCCAATCCGTTCACGCAAAAACCTTCCTTTCGGCCACGCGCCGCGCACGCGACCGCAAATTCGGACAAACGTCCCCTCAGGCGGAATCACGTTTCCGTCCGGCGAGGGGCGCTCTTAGTTGAGTTGCGCGAACCATCGTCCGCGCTGTCGAGGGGCAGTTATGAAGATCGACGCGATTCGATCAATGGCCGCAGCCGTCAGATTTCTGAAATAATCCGATTGACTCGGAATTGCCCAAGGTTTCCCGTCAGAAATCTTACAAGTGTCTGTAAACGAGCAATATTTGACGGACGATCGGAACGGAGACGTTGCGAATCGCCGGGAATCCTCGCTTTGCGGGAATGGCGCAGAATGGCTTCACGCCGGCACGTGGATCCGCGTTTTCAGACACCGTCTACGGCGAACGCAGCAAAGCCCGCCCGGTAAACCGGAGCGGGCAAAATGCTTGTAGAACGTTTTGAAACGCTTAGGCGAGCGCGGCGAGACGCTTCGTCAGGCGCGAGAACTTCCGCGCGGCAGTGTTCTTGTGCAGCACGCCCTTCGACACGCCGCGCGCCAGCTCCGGCTGCATTTGCGCCATCGCTTCGGTCGCGGCGGACTTGTCGCCCGATGCGAGCGCAGCTTCCGCCTTCTTCACGAAGGTACGGATACGGCCGACGCGGTTGCCGTTGACTACGGCGCGGTTCGCGTTGCGCCGGATTCGCTTTTTCGCCTGTGGCGTATTGGCCATGAAGCCCTCTAGGTCTGAGATCGGATGACGCGTACGGAATTGCTTCCCCGCGCCGGAAGGCAGGCCCCTTAGCCAGCGGGGTTGATTCGGTCAAGACGTAACGCTGGTCCTACCGCTGACAACGGCTGCACCAGAAGGTCGATCGTCCGCCATCGGCATAGCGCAACACGGTGCCTCCGCAACCGCACGGCTCCCCCTCGCGACCGTAGACGGCGAACTGTTTGGAGAAGTAGCCGAGTTCACCATCGGGCCGCGCGTAATCGCGCAGCGTCGAGCCACCCGCGTCGATCGCGGCGAGCAGCACCGTGCGAATCGCCTCCACCAGCCGGGCGAGCTTCGCGCGCGAGATCCGGCCGGCCGCTCGCTTCGGGCTGATGCCGGCGAGGAACAGCGCTTCGCAGACATAGATATTGCCGAGGCCGGCAACGATGCGCTGGTCGAGCAGCATCGCCTTGATCGGCGCGATCCGCCCTTCCAGCGCCTGGACCAGATACGCCGCTGAAAGCTCGTCGCCGAGTGGTTCCGGCCCAAGCGCCACAAAGGCGGGATAGGCGGCAAGCGATCCGGTCGGCGTCAGATCGATCGAGCCGAATCGCCGCGCGTCATTGAGCGCGAGGCGGCGCCCTGCCCCCGTTTCCAGAACCAGATGATCGTGCGGCAGCAGTTCACCCGGATCGACCCGCCAGCGACCCGACATACCGAGGTGGAAGATCATCGTGTCATCGCGATCGGTATGGATCAGGCCGTATTTGGCGCGCCGCCCCAGCCCCGTCACACGCGCGCCGGTCAGCCGCTGGCGCAGATCTTGAGGGAACGCGCGACGCAGATCGGGCCGGCGCGTCTCGACCAGCATAAGCCGCTGGCCCTCCAGCACCGGCGTGAGGCCGCGCACCGTTGTCTCGACTTCGGGTAATTCTGGCATCGCGCTTTATTCTCCGTTCGCCCGTGCGGTCGAACGCTTGGCAGCTAGGTTGCGTTTGCCCGCGCCACAAGGCGCCGCTAGAGCGGGGGAATGAGCGACACCGTATCCTTTGGCTATCAAGACATCCCCGCAGACGAGAAGACCGCCCGGGTGGGCGGCGTCTTCTCCAACGTGGCCGCGAAATACGACCTGATGAACGACGCCATGTCGGGCGGCATGCACCGGATCTGGAAAGACCGCTTCGTGCGCCGGGTGAAACCGCGCGAAGGCGAGCAGATCCTCGACATGGCAGGCGGCACCGGCGACATCGCGTTCCGGATGGAGCCTTCGGGCGCGTCGATCACCGTGGCCGACATCAACGCGGAGATGCTGAAGGTCGGCATGGACCGCGCCGCCAAGCGCGGCATCGATGGGCTGGTGTGGACCGAGGCCAATGCCGAGACGCTGCAATTCCCCGACCGCTTCTTCGACGCCTATACGATCGCGTTCGGCATCCGCAACGTGACCGACATCCCCAAGGCGTTGCGCGAGGCGCACCGAGTGCTGCGGCGGGGCGGACGGTTCTTCTGCCTGGAGTTCTCCACGACGGTGTGGCCTGGTTTCGCCGAAGTATACGACGCCTATTCGCACAAGATGGTCCCGCAACTCGGCAAGCTGCTCGCCAACGATGCCGACAGCTATCGCTACCTGATCGAATCGATCCGGCGCTTCCCCGACATGCCGACGTTCGAGGCGATGATCGGCGAGGCCGGTTTCGTGCAGACCAAGGTCGAGCCGATGCTGGGCGGGCTGGTGGCGATCCACAGCGGCTGGAAGATTTGAGCAGGACTCCGGCGTGACCGCCCCCGCCGTCCATCTCTGGCGGCTCCTGAAATGGGGCCGCATCCTCGCGCGTCATGGTGCCTTGCAGGGGATCGAGCGCGATCCCAACACGCCTACGGCGGTCAAACGGCTGGTGCGGATCGCACGGCTTGGCGCGCGCGTGCCGCCGGTGCCGCGCTATGCCGATGCGTTGCAGGCGATCGGCCCGGCCGCGATCAAGCTTGGCCAGACGCTGGCGACGCGGCCCGATATCGTTGGCGACGAGGCGGCGAACGACCTGCTGCGCTTGCAGGACGCGTTGCCGCCGCTGCCGTACGAGACGATCCACGCGGCGATGGCCAAGGCGTTCCAGCGGGATCCGGCCACGCTGTTCGCATCGATAGATCCGGTGCCGGTCGGCGCGGCGTCGATCGCGCAGGTCCACCGTGCCGTCACCACCGACGGCCGACACGTCGCGGTAAAAGTGCTGCGGCCGGGCGTGGAGGACGATTTCACCCGCGCGATCGACACGTATGAGTGGGCGGCGGCACAGGTCGAGGGCTTGGCGAGCGGCGGCGAACTCGCCCGGCTGCGCCCGCGCCTCGTTATCGCGACATTTAAGCGCTGGACCGCGCGCGAGCTGGATTTCCGGCGCGAGGGTGCGTCCGCCTCCGAACTCGCCGACGCAATGACGGCGGAACCCGATTTCGTCGTCCCCAAGATCGATTGGGAGCGCACCACCGGCAAGGTGCTGACGCTGGAGTGGATCGACGGCATCAAGCTGTCCAACCGCACCGCGCTGGTGGCGGCGGGTTACGACCTGCCGCGGCTCGCCGACACGCTCGTCCATGCGTTCCTGCGGCAGGCGATCACGGAAGGCTTCTTCCACGCCGACATGCACCAGGGCAACCTGTTCGCGCTGTCCGGGAACCGGATTGCGGCGATCGACTTCGGCATCATGGGCCGGATCGATCGGCGCGCGCGGGTGTGGCTGGCGGAGATCCTCTACGGGCTTATCACCGGCAACTACAAACGCGTGGCGGAGATCCACTTCGAGGCGGGCTACGTGCCGGCGCACCACGACGTCGCCGAGTTCGCCACGGCATTGCGCGCGGTGGGCGAGCCGATGCGGGGCTTGGCGGTCAAGGACATGTCGATCGGCATGATGCTCGACAGCCTGTTCAACATCACGCGCGACTTCGACATGCGCACGCAGCCACACCTGCTGCTGCTGCAAAAGACGATGGTGATGGTCGAAGGCGTCGCCACCAGCCTCAACCCCGACATCAACCTGTGGGACACGGCGGCCCCGTTCGTGCGCGAATGGATCAGGACCGAACTTGGGCCGGAGGCGGCGGTGGCGGATCGGCTCATCACCGATCTGCGCACGCTGTCGCGCATCCCCGAACTGGTCCGCAATATTGAGCGGCACTTCCCCTCCCCCGGCGGTGCCCCGCCCGAGCCGCCGATGCGGCCGATCGCGGTGCTCGGGTCGGGACGCAGCAGCGCGATGCGCTACGTTCTGGTCGCGGTGGTAAGCGCCGGCGTGAGTTTCGCCGCCGCCTGGCTGTCGTTCCACTAAGGCGGTGGCGCGGCCGGTCGCCCCGCTGTGGCTCACCGCCCCCAGCCGCTTCGCGCAGGTGACGCGTGGGCGGGCACGGGCGGTGCTGGCGGCGCTCGCGCTGTTGGTGGCGGCGAGTTTCCTCGCGCTCGGCGTCGTCGCTCCCGCCGGGGCGCCGGCCGATCCGTCGCAGGCCGATCTGACGCTGTACCAGACCATCGTCGATGGGGTCCGCGCCGGTGGCGATTATTACAGCGTGGCGGCACGGTCGCTCCGGGCGGGCGATTACCCGCTGAAGCCGTTCGTCGCGTTCCGTTTGCCGACGCTCGCGGTGATCGAGGCAGCGCTGCCGAACGGCGCGGTGCCGATCCTGCTCGACCTGCTTGCGCTCGGCGTGTTCGCGGCATGGTGGCTGCGGCTGCGGCCCGCCTTCGCACGCCGGGTACCGCTGGTGGTCGCGCTGCTACTGCTCGCCGGGGGCATGGCCGCGTTCGTGCAGAGCGACCTGATCGCCTTCCACGAGATCTGGGCGGGGCTGCTGATCGCGCTGGCGCTGGCGCTGCGCCGGCCGGACCGCTGGGTCGAGGCGGTGGCGTTCGGCATGATGGCGATGCTAATTCGCGAGACCGCCGCGCTGTTCGTCGGGATCATGGCGGTGCTGGCATTTGCGCAAGGGTGCCGCCGTGAGGCGGCCGGCTGGGCGGTGTCGCTCGGCGTGCTGGTGGTGGTGGTTGCGCTGCATGCGCATGCCGTGTCGGAGGTGGTTCATGCGACCGATGCGGCGTCGCCCGGGTGGAGTGGGATGCTCGGCTTCGGCTTCTTCGTGCAGGCGATGGCGGCTTCGACCGCGCTGACGATGCTGCCGCTCGCGCTGGCGGCGCCGCTCGTCGCGCTGGCGCTGGCCGGGTGGGCGGCGTGGCAGAGCGAGCTTGGCCTGCGCGTGACTGCGACCATGTCCGGCTATGCGGTGTTGATCGCGCTGTTCGCGCGTGCCGACACCTTCTATTGGGGGCTGATGATCGCGCCCACGCTCCTCGTTGGTCTGGCGTTCGCGCCCGACGGCCTGCGCGATCTGGTGCGGGTTGCGGCGGCACGGCGGCGGATCACGGTGACACGGGTGGTACGATGAAGATCCTGCTGGTCATCGGCGGCGGCATCGCCGCGTACAAAGCGTGTGAGTTGATCCGGCTGTGTCGCAAGGCGGGCATCGCGGTGCGCTGCGTGCCCACCGCCGCCGCGCAACAGTTCATCACGCCGATGACGCTTGCCGCGCTGAGCGAGCAGCAGGTGTTCACATCCTTGTGGGATCTCAAGGACGAGGCGGAGATGGGCCACATCCAGCTCAGCCGTGAAGCCGATCTGATCGTCGTCGCGCCTGCCACGGCCGACCTGATGGCGCGGATGGCGGCGGGCATGGCGGACGATCTCGCCACGACGGTGCTGCTCGCCACCGACAAGCCGGTGCTCGCGGCGCCGGCGATGAACGTGCGGATGTGGCAACACCCCGCCACCCGTCGCAATGTGGCGACGCTGCGCGACGATGGCGTGACCGTGCTCGAACCCGACGAGGGGCCGATGGCATGTGGCGAGTTCGGCGCGGGACGCCTGCCCGAACCGGAGGCGATCCTCTCGGCGATCAAGGCGGCGCTGCGGATATGACGGTACCGCCTTCCGCTGGGGAACGGCGGGAGGCGCCGCGCGACGGATCGGCCGTCGCCCCCCACATCCTCATCACCGCCGGACCGACGCACGAACCGATCGACCCGGTGCGCTACATCGCCAATCGGTCGTCGGGGAAACAGGGCTTCGCGATCGCGGCGGCGCTGGCAGCCCTTGGTGCACGCGTGACGCTGGTGGCGGGGCCGGTCACGCTCGACACGCCCGCCGGTGTCACCCGCGTCGACGTCGAGACCGCGCGCGAGATGGCGGCGGCGGTTGTGGACGCGCTTCCCGCCGATGCCGCCGTAATGGTCGCGGCGGTAGCCGATTGGCGTGTCGAGAGCGCAGGCCAGAAGATCAAGAAGGGCGACCGCACGCCGGTTCTCCACCTCGTCGAAAATCCCGACATCCTCGCCGATCTCGCGCGCAGCCCGCAGCGGCCACGCCTATTGATCGGGTTCGCGGCGGAAACGCAGCGCGTGATTGAACACGCCGTCGCCAAGCGCGCCCGCAAGGGTGCCGACTGGATCGTCGCCAACGACGTATCGGGCGACGTGATGGGCGGTGAGAGCAATGCCGTTCACATCATCACCGCAGAAGGCTTGGAAAGCTGGGAGCGGAGCGGAAAGCAGGTGGTCGCCGACAGGCTTGCCGCCCGTATCCTCGCCACGCTTGCCGAACCGGGCTGACGCGCTGCGGTTAGACAAACGCCGGCAGTACGCTAAGATACGCAGCATGACGCAGCCGACGATCGCCATTAGCATCAAACGCCTCGATCACGGGACCGACCTGCCCCTGCCCGCCTATGCGACCGCTGGCGCGGCGGGGATGGACGTGGTGGCGGCCGAGGCGACCACGATCGCCCCCGGCGCACGCGTGGCGGTGGCGACCGGTTTCGCAATAGCGATCCCGCCCGGCTTTGAAGTGCAGGTGCGGCCGCGATCGGGGCTGGCGCTCAAACACGGTGTAACGTGCCTCAACACGCCGGGTACGATCGACAGCGACTATCGCGGCGAGGTGAAGGTGATCCTCGCAAACCTCGGCGCGGACGTGTTCGAGATCGCGCGCGGCGACCGCATCGCCCAGCTCGTTCCCGCACCTGTTCAGCGCGCGGCGTTCGAAGAGGTTGCCGAGCTGGACGATACCGGGCGCGGCCACGACGGCTTCGGCTCGACCGGACGATGATGTTGGCTCTTGCTCTGCTGGCCCAGGCGGCACCCGACGTGCAAAATCCTGCACCGCCGCTGCCAAGCGACTGGTCGAATCTCGCGGCAATGCCATTCGTCGTGCAGCCACAGATCACCGCGCCGCTCGACAAGTTCGTGGCGGACGAGATTGCCGCGGGACGGTGCGCGGTCACCAGACCGGTAGACGGGCATTATGTCGTCAGAGTGGACGTGGCGACGCTGGTCGATGCGGACGGTACCGTTCGGCGTGCGGTGCCGCGCGCGATGGGGTGCCCGACCGTCGAGCAATATAGCGCCGGTCTTGTCACCAGCTTTGCGCGGGCCAACCTCCAGGTCCGGGCAGGTAAGCTGTGGTATCGCACCACCATCGTCTACGACTGGCGTGGATGACGCTCAGCGACGCTGAACTGGAGCGCTATGCACGCCACATCGTCCTGCGCGATATTGGCGGCGTAGGGCAGGCGAAACTCAGGGCGTCGCGCGTCGCGGTAATTGGCGCTGGCGGGATCGGGTCGCCGGCGATCCAGTATCTCGCCGCCGCCGGGGTCGGTTTGCTAATTCTTATCGACGACGACCGGGTCGATCTCTCCAACCTGCAACGCCAGACGATCTTTGGCGGCGACGATGTCGGCACGGCTAAGACGACAGCGGCAGCGGCAGCGGTGGCGCGACTCAACCCGCATGTCCACGTCGAGAACCGACAGGCCCGGCTCGACGCCATCAATGCGCCAGCGCTGATCGCGGGCGCGGATGTGGTGCTGGATGGTACCGATAGTTTCGCGACGCGGCTGGCGGTGGCGGACGCGGCATTGGCGGCGCGGGTGCCGTTGGTGTCGGCGGCGGTCGCGCAGTTCGAGGGGCAACTTGCGGTGTTTCGCGGCTGGGAAGCGGACAAGCCCTGCTACCGCTGCTTCGTCGGCCATGATCCCGATCGGCCCGAAACCAGCTGCGCGGAAGCCGGCGTGCTCGGCGCGATGGCCGGCGTGATGGGCAGCCTCGCCGCGCTGGAGGTCCTGCGCGCGATCACCGGTTTCGGAGACGACAGCGCGGGCAAACTGCTGCTCGTCGACGCGCTGGCATTCCGCTTCCGCACCATCGCGCTACCCAAGGATCCGGGTTGCCCGGCGTGCGGTGCGCTCGTCCCCTGACGCTCCACTCTTGCGGGTTGCGGCACTCCCGCGTCCGTAATGCGGTGCCGGCTGTGAAAGTCGCGTACCATCGGCGCACGGCATCCGGCACGTGCCGTGAAACGCCGGGTCGGTTGCACATGATCAGGGGGTCGGACCGCTGAGCGGTCGCTGGATTACGCCTGTTGGAGGACGAAGCGTCGCGAGTTCTGCGTGACACTCACGCAGTTAGCTGCTCCTTAACGCAACCTCGGCCAAGGCTTCGCCATGCAAACCCCCGTGCTTCGCACCGTTCTCGTCATCTTCGGCACGCGACCGGAGGCGATCAAGCTGTTTCCTGTGGTCGCCGCGCTGAAGGCCATACCCGGCCTGAACGTACGTACCTGCGTCACCGCGCAGCATCGCGGGCTGCTCGATCAGGTGCTGGAGATTGCCGGATTGCGCCCGGATATCGACCTCGACCTGATGGAACCCGGCCAGTCGCTCGACCGGCTGACCGCGCGATTGCTGACCGGGCTTGGCGAGGTGATGGACGCGGAGCAGCCCGACCGCGTGATCGTGCAGGGCGACACCGCCACCGCGATGGTGGGTGCGCTCGCCGCATATTACCGCAAGGTGCCGGTCAGCCATGTCGAGGCAGGCTTACGCTCCGGCGACATCTATCAGCCGTGGCCAGAGGAAGTGAACCGTCGCATTGTCGCGCCGATCGCGGATCAGCATTTCGCGCCAACCGAGACGGCCGCGGAAGCGCTGCGTCGCGAGAATATCGCGTCCTCGACCATCCACGTCACCGGCAACACCGTGATCGACGCACTGCATGCCACCCGCGCCAAGCTCGATGCCGATCCGTCACTGGCGGCGGGGTTGGACGATATCGCCGCGCGGTTCGCGGGCAAGCGCCTGATCCTCGTCACCACGCACCGACGCGAAAATTTCGGCGGCGGGATGGAGGGCATCGCGCGCGCGATCGGGCGGATCGCGGACCGCAGCGACACCGCCGTGCTGTTCCCGGTGCACCCCAATCCCAATGTCGTCTCGGTGATGGACGCGCTGCTCGGCGACCGGGCGAACGTCGCGCGGATCGCACCGCTCGACTACCCGCATTTCATCCGTGCGCTCGGCATGTGCGAGATCGCGCTGACCGACTCCGGCGGCGTGCAGGAGGAAGCCCCTGCCCTCGCCAAGCCCGTGCTGGTGATGCGCGAGACGACCGAGCGGCCCGAAGGCGTACACGCGGGCACGGCAAAGCTTATCGGGACGGATTCCGACCGAATCGTTTCCGAAATATCAACCCTACTGGACGACAAGGGCGCGTACACGGCCATGGCCCGCGCCCACAATCCGTTTGGCGATGGTCATGCGTCCGCAAGGATAGCAAGGATCGTCGCCGATGGTTTCGGATGCTGAACTCAAGGTCGTCGTTGTCGGCCTCGGTTATATCGGGCTGCCCACCGCCGCGGTGATCGCGCGGACCGGCGCGAAGGTGCTCGGCATCGACGTCAGCCCGCATGTCGTCGAGACGGTCAATTCGGGCAAGGTACATATCGAGGAGGTCGATCTCGACGGCCTAGTCTCGGGCGTGGTCGCGCGCGGCAATCTGCGCGCCTCGACCGAGGTTGAGGCCGCCGACGTGTTCGTCATCGCGGTGCCGACGCCGTTCGCGGACGATCATGCGCCCAACATCGGGTACGTCCTGCGCGCCGCCACTACCATTGCGGCGGTGTTGAAGGCAGGTGACGTGGTGATCCTCGAATCGACCTCTCCGGTCGGCACCACCGAGCGGGTGCGCGATCTGCTCGCCAAGTTGCGGCCCGATCTGAAGGTGCCGGGCAAGACCGGAGAAGCCGCCGACATCGCCATCGCATATTGTCCGGAGCGAGTGTTGCCGGGCCGCATCCTGGTCGAACTGATCGACAATGATCGCGTGATCGGCGGCATCACACCACGCTGCGCGCGCAAAGCGTTGTCGTTCTACCGTCGCTTCGTGCGGGGCGCCTGTGTCACGACGACAAGCCGCGCGGCCGAGATGACCAAGCTGACCGAAAACGCTTTTCGCGACGTCAACATCGCTTTCGCCAACGAACTGAGTCGGCTGGCCGATACGATGGAGGTCGACGTGTGGGAGGTGATCCGCCTCGCCAATCGCCACCCGCGCGTCAACATCC
Source organism: Sphingomonas sp. GC_Shp_3 (assembly GCF_026540945.1). Taxonomy (NCBI): domain Bacteria; kingdom Pseudomonadati; phylum Pseudomonadota; class Alphaproteobacteria; order Sphingomonadales; family Sphingomonadaceae; genus Sphingomonas; species Sphingomonas sp. GC_Shp_3. The sequence continues at coordinate 61,122 of NZ_JALNUT010000004.1, read as the reverse complement.
TGTCGCCCGGCCCGGGTGTCGGCGGCCATTGCATCGCGGTCGATCCGTGGTTCCTGGTCCACGCCGACCCGGCCAATTCGCCGCTGATCCGCACCGCGCGCGAAGTGAACGATGCCAAGATCGACTATGTGGTGGCGCGCGCCGCCGCGATGATCGAGGCGCAACCGGGCGCACGGGTCGCGTGCCTTGGCCTCGCGTTCAAGGCGAACATCGACGATTTCCGAGAGAGCCCGGCGCTGAAAGTCTCCGCCGAACTGGCACGCCGCTTCGGCAGCCGGATCGCGGTTGTCGAGCCCTATACCGCCGCACTACCGGCTGAGTTTAAGGGCACCGGTGCCGGCCTGATCGACATCGACACCGCGATCGAGAGCTGCGGCATCATGATTGTACTGGTCGATCACGACGTATTCAAATCCGTGCCGCTTGATGAGCGTGTGGACAAGCAGGTGTACGACACGCGCGGCATCTGGCCCGATCAGCCGATCCCCAAGGTTCGGCAGGAGTTGCTTCGGCTCGCTGGCTGATCGGCGGGCGAGGGCGCCAGATAGCCCGGGGCCCTCTTTGACATACCTGCCCCGACTACGGCGCGGTGCTGCACGTGGTGCCGCCAATATGGCACCTGTCAGCAGCGTTCTGCGATCGTGTTACTGAGGACTCAAGTCGGCCGAAACGAGCTGCGGGGTGGATGCCGAGCGACCAGCGGAAGATGCGTGCACGCCCTTTGGCCTGTTCGAAGCAAATCCGCACGCCGTTAGCGCTTCTTCGTCAACAGACGCTTGAACGTCACTCCCTCATTATCACGGTTCCGGTCTGTTATATCCGTTCCGGAGGCTTGACGCGATTATCTCGTGAAACACCGGCTATGGTTTCTCGAGTGATTTCGAGGAACATTGGACTCGCCCGACGACACAGACGCGATGACCGAAACGGCTGATCACGTAAGTTGATGCTGCTAAGCAAAATATCCGCTTCATACTTGCATCATCTTCTGTACGTTCATGGGCGCGCTACCATTGATCCCACGTGTAGGATGCGATCATGAACCTGGAAATCGGACGATCCGAGTGGACGCCAGAGAACGGGTATCCTTATACGGTGATGTCGCCGGAGAAGCCTTGGTGGCGCCCGCGTGCTTCGGCTTTGCGGACGCGTGCCTTTACTACCCTGGTGTTGATCGACTTCCTGTCCATCACCGTATCATTCCTGATCGCGGCAGTATTACATGGGCAGTTCGGCGCGGACCGCGTGTGGCTGGTGCTGCTCGCAGTGCTGCTGCCGGTGTATCTCATTACCGCACTCAACGCACATGCCTATGCCGCGGCGAATTTGCAGGATCCGTTCCGTGCGATTGCGAAGGGCGTGCAGGCGCTGGTGATCGCGATCAGCGCAGTGATCCTCGTCGCATTTTGCGTGCGCGCGTCCGAGGGGTTTCCGCGCCTGTTGGTGGCGATCGGATCATTCTTCGCGATGATGACGATGATCGCCGCACGGTATACGTTCGTGAAACGCATGGTGTCGATCATCGGCGGCAATCCGTTCAGCGTGATCCTGATCTGCGAAAGCGGCCAGCCGGTGCCGCCGGGCGTGTTTTCGGTGATGATCTCGCCCGAATCGTTTTTTGATCCCGAAAAACATGATCCGGTGATGTACGACCGGCTCGCCAAGTCGCTGGAAAGCGCGGATCGTGTTGTCGTCGCATGCGACCCTGCGCGCCGCACCGCTTGGGCACACGCGCTGAAAGGTGCCAATATCCAGAGCGAGATCGTCGCGCCGGAGCTACATAACCTCGCCCCACTCGGCCTAGGCAATCACGGCAGCGCAACGACGATCGTTATCGCGCACGGGCCGCTTGGGTTGTTCGACCGTTTCATGAAGCGGGGGTTCGATTTCTCATTGGCACTGGCTATCGTGATAGCGCTGCTGCCGATTCTGGCGGTAATCGCCATTCTGGTCAAGCTCGACAGTCCTGGCCCGGTATTCTTCAAGCAGACCCGCATCGGGCGCGGCAACCAGATGTTCAAGATGCTCAAGTTCCGCAGCATGCGCGTACTCGAATCCGACCATGCCGGCAACCGGTCGGCATCTCGCGACGACGATCGTATCACCCGCGTCGGCAAGGTCATCCGCCGCACCAGTATGGACGAGTTGCCGCAGCTTTTGAACGTGCTGAAAGGTGAAATGAGCATCGTCGGCCCGCGCCCCCATGCGCTCGGCTCACGGGCGGCCGACAAGCTGTTCTGGGAGGTCGATACCCGATACTGGCACCGCCATGCCGCCAAGCCGGGGCTGACCGGGCTGGCGCAGGTGCGTGGGTATCGCGGCGCGACGGTGCACGAGTCGGACCTGAGCAACCGCTTGCAGGCCGATCTCGAGTATCTCGACACCTGGTCGATTTGGCGCGATCTGATGATCATCGCTATGACGTTTCGGGTGCTGCTCCACCGTAACGCGTTCTGATTGCGTCCGCCGCTCGGGCGTTGCCTTGGCGAGCGAACTGCGCCACAGCGACGGCAGATTTGCCATGAGGCGACTGCATGGACCGCGAAGAGATCACCGGCGCCGCCACAGAGATAATGGGCGACGTGTTCGACATCGGCTATTGCGACGATCTGCCCGCGGAGATGATCGCGGGAGGGGATAGCCAGCGCCAAACCTGCTTCGATGTCGCGGTTGAAAAGCGCTTCGGCGTACGCGGCTCCGACACTGAGATCGGAGACCTTTACAAGGTCAGGTTTCTGACCGGCAACATCGCCTGACCGACAGCCCAGAGCCGATGCACGACCCGTTTGGCCTGCCGTGGCTCCTGCCCGCGCCTGCTGATTTGAAAAGGCGTCTGAAGGCGATGCGCAGCGCAGAACGGCTTGACGCGGCGTCATTGCGCGCACTGGCACCAGCTTCGCTCAACGCGACGAAATTAAGACAGGCGAGCTGCGTCGGCACCGCGCGTCGCGTCGGTCTGACGATAACCGACAGGCGCCACAGCAACTGTTCTATCCGGTATCTACGCCGGCGCAGAGCAAAGACGATGCGATCCTGCTTTCCCTTGATGCGCAGGCGCTAGGCGTGGCGCGTCCATGCGTCGACCGTGGCGGTGTTCGCGCGGGGTGCCGAGGAAGGGCATCGCGAGACGCGGCTGATGAAACACCACCTGCTTGGCCGCCGTTTCGAGGAAGCGTTGCCAGCGCATGTCGCCGCTACCGCACCTGCTCTCGGTGCCAAGCGGTTGACCGGCGAGTATATCCCCAGCCGCAGGAACGCGATGGTGTGCGAGCATCTCGGCAGTCTTGGCCTAATGCATGTCGCGGAGCGGGAGGATGGCGGCAACGTGTGGAACTCGACCCGTTGCGCTATGTCGCGCCCGAACTGCCGATAATCGTGGACTGACCTGATGCCTTCCCCGCACAACCCACTATCGCGCATGTTCGGTGCGCACACCCGCCAGCTTGATCCCGAACAGCAGAACGTGCTCGACAAGATCGCGTCGAAGCTGCCGATCGCGCGCGATGCCGCCGATGTCGCTGACGAACGCTCGACCTATGGCGAACGGCTTGCCGATCGGGTCGCGGCGGTGGGTGGTTCGTGGGGCTTCATCATCGCGTTCACGATCGTGCTGTTCGGGTGGATGCTGCTCAACAGCGACGTGCTGGCGCGCTGGGGTCTGGTGTTCGACCCCTATCCGTACATGTTCCTCAATCTGATGCTGTCAACGCTCGCTGCGATCCAAGCGCCGGTCATCATGATGAGCCAGAACCGCCAGTCGCAGAAGGATCGCCTCGCCGCGAGCCTCGATTACGAGGTCAACCTGCGCACCGAACTGGAAATTCTGCGCCTGCACGAGAAGATTGATCTCGCCATCGCCGAGCGGCTCGACCGGATCGAGGCACGGCTCGGCACCCTTCCATCCGCGCCGTAACGGCTTTTTAGCACCCGCCAGCCGATAAGCCGGGACGATGCAGCCCTCCCCTGCCCCCACGATCAGTGTGCTGATGGCGCTGTACAACGGCGCGGCGCTTGTCGGCGAGACGATCGCGACGTTGCAGGCGCAGACGTTCGACGATTGGGAGCTGATCGTGGTCGACGACCGTTCGACCGATGATGGCGTCGCCGTGCTGAAAACCATCGACGATGCGCGTATTCGCATCATCGAACAGCCGGTCAATCAGGGCGTGGTACGTGCCCGCAACACCGCGTTCGCACACGCGCGCGGACGCTACCTCGCCGCGCTGGACCATGACGATCTCTGCCATCCGGAGCGGTTCGCGCGGCAAGTCGCCTACCTTGACGCGCACCCTGATACGGTGCTGCTCGGTACCGCCGCCAACATCCTCGACGAAGGCGCGGTGCTGCCGCCGACGCTTGCCCCCATCACCACGCCGAGCGTGATCGAATGGTTGCTCAAGATCGAGAATCCGCTGGTATGGTCCTCGGTGATGATCCGCGCGGACGCGGCGCGGCGGCTCGATATCTTCATGCGGCCGGAGCTGATCTGCGCGGAGGATTACGACCTCTACCACCGCATCGCCCAGTTCGGCACGATTGCCCGGCTCGATGAGGAACTGATGACCTATCGACGCACGCGCGGCAGCCTGTCGCAGCGCCGGGTGGACGAGTTGCGTGCGTGTTCGGTGTCGGTGCTGGCGGATGCGCATCGCGATCACCTCGGCGAGGAGGCGGAGGACGTGGCGTCTTTGCTGGTCCATTACGTCATGGGGCAGCTGCCGGTGCCCGATCGCGCCACGTTGCGCCGGCTGGGCGATGCGCTGGTGCGGTTGCAGGCGCACTTCATCGAGACGCGCCGGCCGGACGCGGCCAGTCGCAAGCTGCTGCGATGGGAGACGGCGCGACGCTGGGCTCGGGTCGGGCGGACAGGGTTGCGCACCGGTTCGCTGGGGCTGATCGCGACGGCGAGCGTGCGGCCGGATCACCTGGGGCTCGGCTATGCGGGACTGGACGAATTGATCCTGTCGCGCATCGTCGGCGGTGCACGCAATGTCTTGCGACGGACCGGCTGAGCTACGACGGAACGAGACGTACGGCAGATCGTTTCATTTGACACCATCTGCCTGCAACCATATTCTCGCGACATGGAACAGGATGCCGCAAATAACCCGCCCCAGAATTCGCAGCAGAACCCGCTAGGCCTCAATGGCTTCGAGTTCGTCGAGTTCACCTCGCCCGATCCGGTCGGCATGGGGCGGCAGCTCGAGCAGATCGGCTTCACGGCCACGCACCGCCATCCGGCCAAGAACATCACCCGCTACAAGCAGGGCCGGATCAATCTGATGATCAACCGCGACGAGGCTGGTCGCGTCGCCGCCTTCCGTGGCGAACATGGCGCATCCGCCAGTGCGATGGCGTTCCGGGTTGCCGATCCCGCCAAGGCGATGGAGTGGGCGCTGGCCAATGGAGCCAAGCCAACGGAGGAAGACGACACCGTCATTCAGGGGATCGGCGGATCGTATCTGTACTTCGTTCAAGACGGCGTGGACCTCTACGCCGATTGGGCAGAGTTCCCGGGATGGCGCGAGCGGGAAGCGGCGAACAGTGTCGGCCTCGATCTGCTCGATCACCTCACCCACAACGTCCGTCGCGGGCAGATGCGGGTGTGGAGCGCGTTTTACCGCACGCTGTTCGGGTTCGAGGAACAGAAGTTTTTCGACATCAAGGGCCAGGCTACCGGTCTGTTCAGCCAGGCTATGATCGCGCCCGACAAGGCGATCCGCATCCCGCTCAACGAGAGCCAGGACGACAAGAGCCAGATCGAGGAATTCATCCGCGAGTATAACGGCGAGGGTATCCAGCACCTCGCGCTGACCACCGACGACATCTTCGCGACGGTCGAGGCGCTGCGTGCGCGGGGCGTGCGGTTGCAGGACACGATCGAGACCTATTACGAACTGGTCGACAAGCGCGTGCCCGGCCACGGCGAGGATCTTGCGCGGCTGAAGCAGAACCGCATCCTGATCGACGGCGATATCGAGACGGAGGGGCTGCTGCTCCAGATCTTCACCGAGAACATGTTCGGGCCGATATTTTTCGAGATCATCCAGCGCAAGGGCAATCAGGGCTTCGGCAACGGAAACTTCCAGGCTCTGTATGAATCGATCGAGCTGGACCAGATCCGGCGCGGGGTGGTGTCGGTGGAGGGCTGAGACATCGCCCTTCCCCGGCGAAGCAGGCATAGGACGTAGGCGCCATGACGAACTATCTCTCCGGCTTCGGCAATCACTTCGCCACAGAGGCTGTAGCCGGCGCGCTGCCGATCGGCCGCAACTCGCCGCAGCGCCCCGCGTTCGGTTTATATGCCGAGCAACTTTCCGGCACCGCCTTTACCGCGCCACGCCATGAGAACCGGCGCAGTTGGCTCTACCGGCTGCGTCCCTCCGCCGAGCATCCACCCTATACCCGCTACCAAGGCGCAGAGCGGTTCGCGCCAGGCACCAGCCCCGAACCGCTCGCGCCCAACCGGCTGCGCTGGTCGCCCGCCCCAGCCCTGGCCGAGCCGACCGATCTGATCGACGGCATCACCACGATGCTCGCCAACCGCGATCCCGCCGATCTGGAGGGTGTGGCGGTCCACCTTTACGCCGCCAACCGCGACATGACGAACCGCGCCTTCGTGGACGCGGACGGCGAGTTGATCTTCCTGCCTCAATCGGGGCGGCTTACGCTGCTGACCGAACTGGGCCGGATCGACGTGGCGCCCGGCGAAATTGCGCTGATCCCACGCGGGGTGCGGTTCCGCGCGCTGCTGCCTGACGGCGCTGCGCGCGGTTACATCGCGGAGAACCACGGCGCGTTGTTCCGCCTGCCCGATCTCGGCCCGATCGGTGCCAATGGTCTTGCCAACCCACGCGATTTCGAGACGCCGGTGGCGTGGTTCGAGGATGTCGACGCACCATGCGAGCTTGTGCAGAAATCGCTGGGCAGCCTGTGGACGACCACGCTCGACCACAGTCCGCTCGACGTGGTGGCGTGGCACGGCAATCTTAGCCCCTGGCGGTACGATCTGGCGCGGTTCAACACGATTGGCAGCGTCAGCTTCGATCATCCTGATCCGTCGATCTTTACGCTGCTGACCTCACCGTCGGATGTGCCGGGGCGCGCTAATGCCGATCTCGTGATCTTCCCGCCGCGCTGGATGGTGGCGGAGGATACGTTCCGGCCGCCGTGGTTTCACCGCAACGTCATGTCGGAGGCGATGGGGCTCATCACCGGCGCCTATGATGCCAAAGCGGACGGCTTCGCGCCGGGTGGGCTGTCGCTGCACAACCTTATGGCGGGCCACGGCCCGGACGTGGCGAGCTGGCGCGCGGCGAGCGAGGCGGACCTGCAACCGCGCAAGATCGATGGGACGATGGCGTTCATGGTCGAAAGCTGCTGGCCATATCGCCCGACCCCGTACGCGCTGGAGCATGCTCAGCCCGACTATGACGCGGCATGGGCGGGCTTTCCCAAGGCACGCCTGCCCGGCGCTTGAACCGCGCCGCTACGCGCCATAGGCTGGCGCGATGACCGACGCTGCGCTGACGCTCGACGACTTTCTGCCGTTTCGGCTGTCCTTCACCTCCAACCTGGTGAGCGACCGGATCGCGCGGGCGTATCAGGCGCTGTTCGGCCTGACGATCCCGGAGTGGCGGCTGGTCGCGGTCATCGCGGAGAGCGACGGCATCACCCAACAGGCGATCGGCGTGAAGACGCGGATGGACAAGGTGACGGTGAGTCGCGCCGCGATTGCCTTGGTCGAACGCTGTCTGGTCGAGCGCATGCCCAACGCCGGCGATCGCCGCTCGCACCTGCTCAGGCTGACTCCGGCGGGACAGGCGCTGTATGAGCAGGTCGCACCCAAGGCGTTGGAACTGGAACGCCGCATCTTCGGCGGCTTCGATGCGGGGCGAGTGGCGGCGTTCGTCACGATGCTCCGCGAGATCGACACCGTCGCGCAGGCAGCGGAAGACAGCGACCTTTAAGGCTGCGGCACTGATCCGATCCGCGCCGAACGCCTCCCCACGGCTTCCCGCCCGTGTTCGACATCGCGCGCCGGTTCGAACAAGGGCGTCACCAGCAGGTGCGGCATCGCCAAGGCGGCGATTCCGGCGAAAAGCGCGCGCACGCCGCTCGGATCATGGCGCAACACCACCAAGGCGACGACCACCACGAGCAGCAACGCCGCCACAAGGATCGGCGCAGTGGCGCAGAGGTACGCGCCGATGGTCGCGCACCCGAGGCGGCGCTGGCGTTCGCTGGTTTGCGGCAACGCGTGCAGCACCAGGAACCCGACTGCGAAGCCAACCAGCGGCGGCAGCAAAAGCAACGCCGCCGTTCCCGTCAGCAGTCGCGCGTCGCGCCGCACGACGGCGGTGGCGAGCAGACCGATCGCACACAGCGTACCGGCCGAGGCGAGCGCCGCGATCAGCACAACCGAAACCTCGGCACCACCGGCATAGTGCAGCAGGCTCTGCAACGCGGTCCGGTGCAGAGCCGCCGGTATCACGACGAGCCCGGCACCACGCGCGATACGCTCGACAGGGGAACCGTTTGGCGCATCCTCCATGCCGAAATGCAGCGCCGACGCGATCAGGAACACCGGCAACGCGACGGCAGGATAGGCAACCCACCAGATCAGGCAGGCGACCGATGTCGCGCCGTAGGCAGCCAGAAATCCCCTGCGTTGTCTTGGTGCGAGAATGGCGAGGTCGCTCGCACCGTGCGCCATGCCCAGTACACCGATCGCCACCACCGCGAACAGCAGCTGAACCATGAGCGGGCCAAGGGCAGCGGCAAGCGCCGCCCCCAGCAGCACGCCCCAGCCGAGGGCCGGAGCGCGAATGGTCACGCGCGACCGGCGTGTACTTCGGCGTCGCTACCAAGCGCCCGATCGACATTGCCGGCGGCGTAGAAGGCGTAGACCACCTTTGCGACGATATCCATGACGAGGATCGCCCAAACCGATGCGGGGTCGGAAATGATCTTCAGGCCTTCCGGGCCGACCGCGAACACGATCGGGTAGAGGAACCAGATCACCGTCAAGAAGGCGACGTTCTTGGTATATGCCGCCCCCAGCGCAGGTCCGCGTTGTGTGGCGATTGCGCGCAGCGGCGCCCACAGCAGGTAAAGCACGCCGACGAACGCCGCGCACGACCAAGCGAACCAGATCCACTTCACGACGGGAGCGTCGATCACCGACGATATCAGTCCGGCAACGATCATCAGCACGTCGAGCACAATGATAGAGGTGAGGTATCCGCCGACTTCACCGGTTCGGCCGCGTTCATGGAATGCGACGAGCACGAGACCGGACAGCAGGATCGGCGTCGTGACCGACCAGTCGAGATACCGAGCGAAATAGGTGGCGGAACCGTCGAATTTGACGAGCGTACCGATACCGAACGCCATTGCCAGATAGGCGGTTGCGGCGATGAACGGCACGCTTGCGTGCAGCAGGGTATGGTGTCGCAGCGGCGCGGTTTTCTTTCCGGTGGCATAGATCGCCAGTGAAGCGAGCGCCATCACCGAGAAACCGATCAGAAAGGGCGTTTGGTTCATTAGCAGGACTCCCCATTCAGGGACGACCCTGTGCCGGCCCGTCGCATGAACGTAGGTCCGAGGCGGATGTATCCGTGGAACAGCATGACAAATCGGTCATGCAACCATACAGTTTTTGGGCTGATAATGTCGCGGGCAGCCGCCGCTTACAGAAGTTCGAGCCGCGACAGATCTGCGCGCAAGACATCCGCATCGGTGAACAGTACGCCGTGAATGCCGAGCGCGTCGGCGGCGGCGACGTTGTCGGCGCGATCGTCGACGAACACCGCATCATCCGCCGCGATACCGAAGCGGTCTAGCGCGAGATGGTAGATGGCGGGATCGGGCTTGGTCAGGTCTTCGTCGCCGGACACGACGATGTCGCGGAACCGGTCGAACAGCGCCGCTTCACGCGCACGGAACGGCGGCCAGAACTCGGCGGAGAAATTGGTGATCGCATAGAGCGGCACGTCGCGCGCGTCGAGATCGTCGACCAGCGCGCGCATGCCCGGCAGCATATCGCCAAGCTGCTCATTGAAGCGCGGCCCCCAGGCGGCGATCAGATCGGCATGCTGCGGGTGCAACGCGGCAAGCTCCGCCGAGGTATCGGCGAAGGGGCGTCCGGCGTCATGCTGGAAATGCCATTCCTTGGTCGCGACGTCGCGCAGGAACGCATCGAGCGCCCGATCGTCGTCGATCAGGCGCTCGTAGAGGAACCGGGGGTTCCAATCGAACAGGACGTTGCCGATGTCGAAGATAACGACGGACGGCACCGCGCTTGCAATCAGCCCTGGCGGGCCTTGAAGCGACGGTTGGTCTTGTTGATGATATACGTGCGGCCACGGCGGCGGATCACGCGGTTGTCGCGATGCCGGTCCTTGAGCGACTTCAGGGAATTGCGGATCTTCATGATCGATTCGCTTCTTGCTTTAGAGGTGCGGAAAAAGAAGGCGCTCGCCTAGAGTTGCGCCGACGCCAAGTCAAGGCGGCGGACCTCTGAAAAATCTCGGGCTACCGACACAATCCTGCGGGAACCTTTGGGATACGATGGCACGCGACAAGCGTTTCACCTAGGTAACGAGCGTTCGCAAGGTAAGGAAGCGAAGACATGAAAGCGTTGTTTGCAGTGGCAATGGCACTCCCCGGGCTGGCGCTGGCCGGCTGCTCGACGACCGCGGGTGGGCCGGTGCAGGTGACGCGCTTCCACCTTGGCGCGCCGATGGTGACGGGCACGCTCGCGGTCGAGCCGGCACCGGGCGGATCGCCCGCCAGCCTTGAGTTCAAGACCTATGCGGCCGCCGTGCAGACCGAACTGATGCGGTATGGCTATGGCGCGCCGGCAGGTAACGACGCCGGTCAGTTCCTCGCGGTGGTCGGCTTCACCCGCACGACCGAAGAGGACGCCTCCGCACGGCGATCGGGCCTTTCGCTGGGCCTTGGCGGAGGCGGCTTCACCGGTGGCGGGCGGCGCGGCGGAGGCGGCGGGATCGGCCTTGGCGGCGGCATCTCGTTCCCGATCGGCAAGGCCAAGCACCATTACATGATCCTCACCGAGCTATCAGTGCAGATCAAGCGCCGCAGCGACGGCAGCGTGATCTGGGAAGGTCGCGCACGCACCGCGGCGCCGGAAACCGCCGCCGCGTCTCAAGCGGACGCCGCCGCGCACAAACTCGCCAGCGCGCTGTTCCGGGACTATCCGGGCGTATCGGGTCGCACTATCACGGTACGATGAGTATCACCGTCAACGCCGCATTCGACAGCGGCAACATCCGTGTCCTCGGCATCGAGGGCGACACCGTCACGCTGGAAATCGTCACCGACGCGGGCAGCGACTTCTACCAGTGGTTTCACTTCCGGGTTGCGGGCGCGCAGGGTCGCGCCCTCACCTACCGGATCGTCAACGCTGCCGGCTCGGCCTATCCGCCGGGCTGGCCAGGCTACAAGGTGCGGATGAGCACCGACCGCGAGACGTGGCGCCTGGCTGAAACGCGTTACGACGACGGCGTGCTGAAGTTCGGCTCGACCGGCGAGGACGAACTCGTCTGGTTCGCCTATTTCGCGCCGTACACGCTGGATCGGCACGACGCGCTGATCGCGCGCATGGCGCGGGAACCGGGGGTGACGCACCGCGAACTCGGACAAAGCCTCGACGGGCGCGCGATCGATTGCCTCAGCGTGGGCGACGGACCGAAGCCGGTGTGGCTTTATGCGCGCCAGCACCCCGGCGAAACGATGGCGGAATGGTGGATGGAAGGTGCGCTCGAGCGGCTGACCGACACTGCCGACCCGGTGACGGCGGCACTGCGGGCGAAGGCGACGTTCCACCTCGTCCCCAACATGAACCCGGATGGCAGCTTTCGCGGTCACCTGCGCACCAACGCGGCGGGTGTGAACCTCAACCGCGAATGGCACGCACCGACCGCCGAGCGCAGCCCGGAAGTGCTGTGCGTGCGCGATGCGATGGATGCGACCGGCGTCGCCTTCGCGATGGACGTGCACGGCGACGAGTCTATCCCGGCCAACTTCATCGCGGGGTTCGAGGGGATTCCCAACTGGACCGACGCGCAGGGCGAGCATTTCTACGCGTTCCAGCGCCGCCTGTCTGCGCACTCGCCCGATTTCCAGATGGAACTCGGCTACGGCAAGTCGGCGCCGGGCAAGGCAAATCTTACCATGTCAACCAATCAGGTCGCGCACCGCTTCGGCGCGGTCGGGATGACGTTGGAAATGCCGTTCAAGGACCATGACGCCAATGCCGACGCCGAATTCGGCTGGTCGCCGGAACGCTGCAAGCGGCTGGCGGGCGCGTGCCTGGAAGTGCTGGCGGAGATGATCGACGGGATGTGACCCGGGCGGTCAGCCCAGCGGCCAGCGCGCGATGGTGTCGTAGCGCGCGCCGTCGTGGCCGAGCGTGCTTTCGTACAGGATGAGGTGCTCCATCTGAAAGGCGACGCTGGTGAGACCGGCCTGTGCCGCGCGCCAGCGTTCGATCTCGACCGGATCGGCGGTGCGCGGCAGGCGGGCGAGCGTGACGTGCGGTAGGTAGGCGCGACCCTCCGGCGGCAGACCAAGCCGGACCAAGGCGTGATCGACCTTGCGATGCAGCCCGGAAAGCGCCTCGTGCGGCGTCACGCCGGCCCACACGGCGTCGATCCGGCCGCGCCGGTCGAACGCGCCCACGCCGGCGATACGCGCCGCTGGCGTGCCGGCATGGACATGGCCGAGTTCGATCGCGATGTCCTCCGCCATGCGGCGATCGACCTCACCAATGTAACGGACGGTGAGATGGAGCTGGCTGTCATCCTGCCAGCGCGCATCGGCGATACTGTGCATCGTCCCGGCCAGCAGTGACCGGATCGCGCGCGGCGGGCGCAGAGCAACAAAAAGTCGGTGCATGGCAACACCTCATTAACACAAGACAACGACATCGGCTGCAGGCGGATTTGCTTGAAAACACGCACGCAAAGGCCGATATTCGTAGGAGTAGTCCGGCATCTGGCCGGTCAAGGAGATGAATTGCAATGGCCAACTGGTCTGATCCCCGTTCGAGCGCCTCCCCCTTCGGGGCGGATTCGGCGGCGCGTGCAGGCGCGTTCGACGCGGGTCTGCGGCGCTATATGCTGTCTGTTTACAACTATATGATGTCGGCGGTGCTGCTGAGCGGCATCGTGGCGCTGGCGTTCGTCGCCAGCGGCATGGCCGCGCAGGTGTTCCTGGGTGGCGGTATCCTGAAGTGGATCATCAGCTTCGCACCGCTCGGCTTCATCTTCGCGATGAGCTTTGGCGGCGGTCGTATGACGGCCGGTACGATGCAGCTGATGTTCTGGGGCTTTGCGGTGGCGATGGGTCTGTCGCTGTCGACGATCTTCCTGGTGTATTCGCCGATCGCGATCGCGCAGTCGTTCTTCGCGGCGGCAGCGGCGTTCGGTGGCCTTAGCCTGTACGGCTACACCACCAAGCGTAATCTGTCGGCGATGGGCACGTTCCTAATGATGGGCCTGGTCGGCCTGATCGTGGCGAGCCTGCTGAACCTGTTCTTCCATTCGGGTCCGCTCGCGATGGTGATCAGCTTCGTCGGCGTGCTGATCTTCGCCGGCCTCACCGCCTACGACACGCAGCGTACCAAGAGCATGTACGCGCAGGTCGCCGGCACCGGTGCCGAGCAGCACATGATCATCATGTCGGCGCTGAACCTGTACCTCGACTTCATCAACATGTTCCTGTTCATCCTGCGCCTATTCGGCAACCGCAACTAAGCCGCACATCGTTTGGAACGCTTCGAGGCCCGGTGGGGAAACCCACCGGGCCTTTTTGCCTGTTTGCGAAAGACCCGCCGAATGCGCCTGAAGATCGACGTCGAACTCGATTATACGATCGACGGCGCTTACAGCATGCTGCTGCTGGTCGAGGCGGCGGCGATGGCGGACCAGCGCATCGCATCCGACAGCCTGATCGTCACCAGCCGCGAGCCGCTGCGCGCGATCGCCGGCGAAGACGGCATCGGCCAGCGGTGCTGGGCCTTGGCGGAAGGCTGGTTCCAGGCGACGTACCGCGCCGTCGTCGAGCTGGACCGCCAGGATGTTTCGATTGCCACCCTGCCGGAGACGCCCCCGCGCCTCCTGCCGGCGGAGGCGGTGCCGTACCTGCTGCCCAGCCGGTATTGCGAGTCCGATCAGTTCGAGGGGTTCATCAATCAGACCTTCGGATCCCTCGGCGGCGGCGCGCTGGCGGCGAAGTTGGTCGACTGGGTTGCGGATCACCTCAGCTATGAACCGGGCAGCAGCAACGGCGCGACGACCGCGCTCACCACCTTTGCCAACCGCAAGGGCGTGTGCCGCGACTATGCGCACCTGCTCGTCGCGCTGGCGCGGGCGGGCGGTATTCCGGCGCGGTGCGTGTCGGCCTATGCGCCCGATGTGTCCCCGCCCGACTTCCACGCGGTGGCGGAACTGTGGCTCGACGGTGCGTGGCGGCTGGTCGACGCGACGGGCATGGCATCCGCAGCGGATCTGGTGCGGATCGCGGTGGGCCGGGATGCGACCGACATCGCGTTCATGACCGTTTTCGGTGCCGCGATGCTCAACTACCAGCAGGTTTCGGTGGTGCGGCTCGACGATTGAGCCGCCGGAACGCAATTCACGTGTCGTCCGTTCTCGTCACGTAACAGCCTGGAGAGCGGCAATGACAGCGGACACCAACGAAGGCGCAAGCCACAGCGGCGAGCATATCGAACACGCACAGGATGCCGGCCGTGACGAGTCGATCGTGGCGCGGCTGAAAGCCGACCCTGCCAACCCTGAGGCGAAGCTCGATCGCGGACTGGACGAATCGATGGACGCCAGCGACCCGCCCTCGACCTCGCAGCCGAGCACCAACAGCGCGCCTCCGGTATCATCCGGATATGACGCGGATGCGGAACGCAAATTGCAGGACGAAAAGTCCGCCTGAACACCCTAGCCGCCCCCGCGACATCGCTCCCGGGGGCGGAATTGCGTCGGTTCCGCTACCGTATGATTACGGTTCGGCCACGGTTCGTCGCAACCTTTGTTGCATCGCAGCAGCTTCTATGATGCGATGTGAATATCGGGCGACGAAGCGTTAAGCGCGGTGTTAACCATGCAGGCGCATCTTACCTCGGTTCAACACGAGTGAGCGGGGTGGGTTTATGGGTGCGCGCATGAAACCGGCGACTGGTGCCGTCACGCTGGCGGAGATGAAGGAATTTGCGGGGTTCTCGTCCGCGACGCAGCGCTATGTGCGTCGCTCGCTGGATATCGGCCTCGACCGGGACGATGCGATGACGCGCTGGTCACGCGACGTCGTCGAGGCGGCAAGCATCCGGGCGCAGGCGCGGCTGTACGCGAGACTACCCGACATTCGCGAGATGATCCCCGACGATAGCGGGCTCGACGCGATCGAACCGTTCCTTGCCCCCTTGATGACGGTGACGGCTTTTGATCTTGGCCAGGGACGTTTAACGACGTTTTCGGCGTATCGCTTCCTGTACGAGCGGTTAATCGGCGCCGAGGTCCGCCCGTGGTTGCCGGCGGCGTTCTGCTCGGCGGCGGCATTGCCGCACTTGCATCCCGAATTGCGCCGCAAGCTGCTTCAGTCGATCAGCGAGGCAGCCGCGACCGCGTCGGGCTGGTCGAACCGGCAACCGGCCTTTTATCCGAAGTGGGTGGAGAAGGTCGAGGCGAGCGCCCTTCGCAACTGAGCCCTCGGACAGCGTTGACGCGGCGCGACGACGCGGCGGCGTTCATCGGCACGCCCGCCACCCGACCGCGCCGCGTGCGGCCTGATCGAGGTGGAGGTGGTTGTGGTGCAGCGCGTTATATTCGGGTGACAGCACCGTGGCGAACAGCTTGCACGCGCCGTTGCGAACCGTGTGGAGGAAGGTCGCGCGGGGACCGTCGCCGCGCCAGTCGTCCGTGATCGTGATACGGGTGCCATCCGCCAGGCGAAAGGCGGAGACATCGATGGCATCGGCACTGGCATGCTCGCTCAGCGTTCGGGTGCTGCCCCGGATCGGACGACAGTTATAGGTGCCAAGTTGCTCGATCGCGACCACCGGAGCGCCGAGGTAACGTTGCGCGGCAGGTTGCACGATGTCCCATTCCCACATCGCCAATCCGGCCGCCACCGGACATGACATGACCGGAGCGGACGGCGAGAGCGTGATCCGGCGCGCGCCTCCGGCGGCGAAGCGCAGCCCGTCGTCATAGCCGCACGCGCCGTCTTTGATCGATGGCGCGGGGGTGAAGCGCACGCCCGCCTCGGTCAGCAGCGCTTCGCATTTGGCGGCTTTGTCGTGCAACGCCACAATCTTGCGCCCGGTGAACAGCCCGACCGGCTGACTGAGGTGAAGCGGCGACCACGGCAGATCCTCCGGTTTGGTGCGCAGACCGGCCACCGCGGCGAGGATCACCACCAGCAACAAAGCCGCGATCAGCACCGCCAGTGCGGCGCTCCGAACCGTCCGCATCAGCCGCGCAACACGTCCGCCAGCACCTCGGCGGTGATCGGGTAGCCGAGATCGTCAGGGATGCAGAGGTGCGGCACGCCGCCGCGATCCTCCACCCAAGGCGAGACGGTGCGGATCGGGAACGCCGCCGCATCGCTGGCGGCATCGGCGAAGCTGGCGTATCCCGCCAGTCGATCGAGAACCCGCCGCGTCGGGAAGATGACATGGCGGCGGCCAGCGACGGCATCGTCGAGGACGCTGCGCGCGCTTGCCCAGACCGCATCGACAGTCTCGGCCGCGTCGACCACCGGATCGGGCGCAGCTTCGGGCAGCCGCGCGAGGTAGAAGCGCGTGTCGAATACGCGCCGCTCGCGGTGGGTGGGCAGCCAGCGCGCGAGCGGCACCAGCGCGGCAAGATCCAGGGTGAAGCCGCCCGCCTCCAGCACCGCGCCGATCGTGGTGCCGCCGTGTAGCGCGGCCCGCATAGCAGCGAGCTGTTCGACGTCCGGCGGCGGCACGATGCCGATCGGCACACCGGCTTCCTCGATCGTCTCGCGGATCGCGGCGATGCGGGCGGCGGTGTCGTCGGGCTCGCCGCCCAAACGTGCCGCGAGCGCCACGTCGCCTGGATCGATACGGCCGCCGGGAAACACCGTCGCCCCGCCGGCGAACGCCATCGCACGGGCACGCTCGACCATCAGCAGCTCCGGCGCTGCGCCTGTGCGGTCGCGCAGGATCACCAGCGTCGCGGCAGGCACCGGAAGGTATGGCTCATCCATCGCGCGGATCTAGGGCGCGGATCGGCACATCGCAATCCGTCGCATCCGCGCCCGAGCGGCTAGCGGCCCTTCCAGACAGCGGGACGCTTTTCGACAAAGGCGGCCATGCCCTCCGCCTTGTCCTCCGTCGCGGCGAGGATCTGGAACAGACGACGTTCGGAGACGATACCCTGCGCCAGCCCGCTTTCGAAGGCGAGGTTGCACATCTCCTTGTTCACCATCGCGGCGAGCGGCGCCATCCCCGCGACCGCCTCCGCCGCCTTCATCGCCTCGTCGATCAGGTCGGCGGCGGGGACGATGCGCGCGACGAGACCCGCGCGTTCCGCTTCGCCTGCATCGATCATGCGGCCGGTGAGCAGCATATCCATCGCCTTGGCCTTTCCGACCGCCCGCGTCAGCCGCTGCGATCCGCCCATGCCCGGCGCGACGCCGAGCTTGATCTCCGGCTGACCGAAGCGCGCGGTATCGGCGGCGATGATGAAGTCGGCCATCATCGCCAGCTCGCACCCACCGCCGAGTGCGAAACCGGCCACGGCGGCAATCCAAGGCTTGCGTGTCTGCACGACGTGGTTCTGCCAGCCGGCGAAGAAGTCGCGTTGGTACATGTCCGCCCCGGTGAGCGCGACCATCTCCTTGATATCGGCACCCGCGGCGAACGCCTTCTCGCTGCCGGTGATGACGAGGCAGCGCTGGCTTTGGTCCGCATCATAAGCGGCGAAGGCGGTGCTGAGATCGGCCAGCACGAACGTGTTGAGCGCGTTCAGCGCCTGCGGGCGGTTGAGCGTGACGAGCGTGACCGCGCCCCGCTGCTCGACCAGGATGGTGTCGTAATCGGCCATATCGGGTTCCTTTACACTGGCGACCACGCGTCGCTGTCGGGTAGCGGCGCAAAAATCTGGTCGATGACGTGGTCGCTTACCCCGTCGAGCGTAGCCGGCTGCCAGCGCGGGGCATTGTCCTTGTCGACGATCAGCGCGCGCACGCCTTCGGTGAAATCGTGGCGCTGCAGGACGCGGGTGGCAACGGCATATTCCTGACGCATCTCGTCCTCGAAGGTCGGCATGGTCGCGCCTTCCAGCACGAGGCGCAGCGAGACTTTCATCGCCTGCGGGGACTTGGTGGCGAGCACGGCAAGCTGCTGCCGCGCCCAGTCACCACCATCCGTCTCCAGCGCGGCGACGATGCCTTCGACGCTATCGGACGCGAACAGACGGTCGATGTCGTCGCGGTGGGCGAGGATCGCCGCTTCGGGCGCGGGGACGGATAGCGCGTCGAGAGTGGCAGCAATCGCACCCGGATCGGCGGCGATACGCCCCTTGGCGTCGTCCAGCGCGACGGCGGGCAGATAGTGCGTGGCGAGGCCGAGCGCATGGACTTCAGCACCGTCGAGGCGGTGACCAGTCACAGCGAGGAACACGCCGATCCGCCCCGGCAGCCGCGACAGATACCAGCCGCCGCCGACATCGGGGAACAGGCCGATGCCGGTTTCGGGCATGGCGAACCGGGTGTTCTCGGTCGCGACGCGGAACCGCGCCGGCTGCGAGATACCGACGCCGCCGCCCATGGTGATACCGTCCATGAACGCAATGACCGGTTTGGCGAAGATGAACAGCCGGTGATTGAGCTGATACTCGGTGCGGAAGAACGCGCGCGCCTCGACGCCGTCGCCCGCGCCGCTCGCCGCGATCATGCGGATATCGCCGCCCGCGCAGAAGCCGCGCCCCTCCGCATGATCGATCAGGACCGCTTCGATCGCCGGATTGTGCTCCGCACCGACCAGCGCGTCGAGCATTGCCGCGCACATGGTGGAGGTGAGCGCGTGGATCGCCTTGGGCCGATTGAGGCGGATGCGCAGGACGCGGCCTTCGATGCTGGTCAAGATGTCGCCTGTATCGAACGTCACTTCAGCAAATCCCGGCCGATAATCATCCGCATTACCTGGTTGGTGCCCTCCAGAATCGAATGGACGCGCAGGTCCCGCCACAGCCGTTCGATCGGATAGTCCATCAGATAGCCGTAGCCGCCGTGCAGTTGCAGCGCGCGATCTACCACCGCCCAGCCGGCATCGGTGGCGAGTCGCTTGGCCATCGCCGCGAAGCGCGTCTTGTCGGGCGCATCCTCGGTCACTTTCACCGCCGCCATGTAGAGCAGCGCGCGCGCGGCCTCCAGGTCGGTCGCCATGTCGGCGAGCGTAAACTGCGTGTTCTGGAAATCGGCGATCGCCTTGCCGAACTGCTTGCGGTCGCGGGTGTACCCGATCGTCTCGTCGAGCGCGCGCTGTGCGCCGCCGAGCGAGCAGGCGCCGATGTTGATACGGCCACCGTCCAGCCCGCTCATCGCGATGCGGAACCCCTCGCCTTCCTGGCCGATCAGGTTCTCCGCCGGCACGCGCACGCCGTCGAGCACCACCTGCGCGGTCGGCTGCGAGTGCCAGCCGAGCTTGCGCTCCTGCGCGCCGAAGCTGACGCCGGGCATGTCCTTCTCCACCACGAAGGCGGAGATGCCGCGCGGCCCGTCCTCGCCGGTGCGCGCCATCACCACGTACACCTCGTTCTCACCGCCGCCGGAGATGAACTGTTTGGTGCCGGTCAGCACGTAATCGTCGCCGTCACGCACCGCGCGCGTTTTTAGCGCCGCCGCGTCCGAGCCGGAGCCGGGTTCGGTCAGGCAATAGCTCGCCAGCCGCTCCATCGTGACGAGATCGGGGAGGTATTTCGCCTTGACCGCCGCACCGCCGAAGCGATCGATCATCCACGCCGCCATGTTGTGGATGCTGATGAACGCGGAGGTCGAAGGGCAGCCATAGGCCATCGCCTCCATGATCAGCGCCGCCTCGAGCCGGCCGAGCGCGATGCCGCCACCCTCTTCCGAAACGTAGATCGCCGCGAAGCCGAGTTCCGCCGCCGCACGAATCGTGTCGCGTGGAAAGATGTGTTTCTCATCCCATTCGGCGGCGAACGGGGTGATGCGATCGGCGGTGAAGCGACGCGCGAGCTCCTGAATCTCGCGCTGGTCGTCGGTCAGGTCGAACTGGGTCATGCGGACAATACCTCGGCTTCAATTTCTACGCGCCATTCGGGCCGGATGAAGCCGGATACGATCAGCGTGGTCGTGGCCGGGCGCGCCTGCCCGAACCAGCGGCCATGCACGGCCGCGACCGCCGGGAAGTCGGCCCGGTCGGTCAGATAGATGCAGGTACGGACCGTATCGGCGATGTCACCGTCGAGATCGGCGATCGCCTTCGCGACGATCGCACAGCACCGCTCCATCTGTGCGGCGGCGTCGCCGGGTGTGGATGATCCGTCCGGCTCGATCGGCGCGGTACCGGCGACCATGATCTGGTTGCCGGTGCGCACCGCGCGCGAAAAGCCGAGGATCGGTTCGAGCGGCGAACCACTGTTGACGCGACGTTTCATGCCTTCCGCCCTCAACCCATCGTCGGGATGATGAACGCGCTGTCGCCGCTCGCACCGCCGTCGGGCCAGCGCTGCGTCACCAGCTTGGTCTTGGTCCAGAAGCGGATGCCCTCCATGCCGTACTGGTTGTGGTCGCCGAACGACGAGCGCTTCCACCCGCCGAAGCTGTGATACGCGACCGGCACCGGGATCGGCACGTTGATGCCGACCATGCCGACCTGCACCCGCTGCGTGAACTCGCGCGCGGCGTGGCCATTGCGGGTGTAGAGCGCGACGCCATTGCCGTATTGATGCTGGCTGGGCAGCGCGAGCGCCTCCTCGAAATCGCGCGCACGCACGATCTGGAGGACGGGGCCGAAGATCTCCTCCTGATACGCCCGCATGTCCGGCGTCACGCGATCGAACAGGCTCGGGCCGATGAAGAAGCCCTGCTCATGCCCCTGCAGGCTGAAGCCGCGCCCGTCGACGACCAGCTCCGCGCCCTCGTCGACGCCGGTCTGGATCCATTGCTCGACCTTGGCCTTGTGCGCCGCCGTCACCACCGGGCCGTATTGCGCATCGCGATCGGTCGAGACGCCGACCCGCAGCGTGCCGATCGCCGCGACCAGTTTCTCGCGCAGGCGCTCGGCGGTTTCTTCGCCGACCGGCACCACCACCGGCAACGCCATGCAACGCTCGCCCGCGGAGCCGTACGCCGCGCCGACCAGATCGCTCACCGCCGCGTCGAGATCGGCGTCGGGCATGATGATGCCGTGGTTCTTGGCGCCGCCCATCGCCTGCACGCGCTTGCCCGCCGCGACGCCGCGTTTGTAGACATAGTGCGCGATGTCGGACGATCCGACGAAGCTGACCGCCGCAATGTCGGGATGGTCGAGGATCGCGTCGACCATCTCCTTGTCACCATGGACGACCTGGAGGATGCCGTCGGGCAGGCCCGCCTCCAGCATCAGCTCGCACAGCCGGTTCGGCACCGATGGGTCGCGCTCGGAGGGTTTCAGGATGAAGGCATTCCCGGTGGCGATGGCGGGCGCGAACATCCACATCGGGATCATCGCCGGGAAGTTGAACGGGGTGATGCCCGCGCCGATGCCGAGGGGCTGGCGCATCGAATAGACGTCTATCCCCGGCCCCGCGCCTTGCGAATATTCGCCCTTCAGCATGTGCGGGATCGAACAGCAGAACTCGACCACCTCCAGCCCGCGCAGCAGGTCGCCCTTGGAATCGTCGATCACCTTGCCATGCTCAGCGCTGAGCAGCTCGGCGAGTGCCTGCATGTTCTGTTCGAGCAGTTCCTTGAAGCGGAACAGCACGCGCGCGC
The DNA here is from genome assembly GCF_026540945.1 of Sphingomonas sp. GC_Shp_3. Lineage (NCBI taxonomy): Bacteria > Pseudomonadati > Pseudomonadota > Alphaproteobacteria > Sphingomonadales > Sphingomonadaceae > Sphingomonas > Sphingomonas sp. GC_Shp_3. Next base: position 39,120 of record NZ_JALNUT010000004.1, on the reverse strand, counting down.
GGCGTTGCGGGTTGATCGCCGCCCAGCCGGGTTGCGCAGCCTTCGCCGTCGCCACCGCCGCATCGAGCGCCGCCTTGTCGCCGAGCCGCAGCGTCGCCTGCACCTGGCCCGTGTTGGGATCGAACACGTCGCCGGTGCGCCCGGACTCTGCGCCGGCAAAGCCGCCGGCGATCAGATGGTCGATGATACGCATGATACTCTCCTCAGGCTGTCGGCCATCACGACCGATCGTTGCCGGCGTCTATCCCACCGCGCCCGTGCCGCCGCAACCCGCCTTCGCCGCCGTTCAGCCCCGCGCCACCTCGAACGCCGTCAATGAATCGCGCAGCGCCTGCACCTCGCGGGTCAGCGCGATCAGCTTCTCGACCGGTTGGCCGGCGGCGGCGAACAGTTCGGCGCCGAGGCAGTGCGTCCGCTCCTGCATCGCGCGGCCCGCGTCGGTCGGAGAAACGACGACCTGGCGCTCGTCGAACGGATTGCGGCGGCGCTCGACCAGCCCGGCCTGTTCGAGTCGCTTCACCAGTGGCGTGATCGTGCTCGATTCCAGCGCCAGCCGCTCAGCGATACCGCCGACCGTCTCCGTCCCGCGCTCCCACAGCACGTTCAGCACGAGATATTGTGGGTAGGTCAGCCCGAGGCCATCCAGCAGCGGCTTGTAGACGCGGTTAATCGCCATGTTCGCCCCGTACAGCGAGAAGCACAGCAGTTGATCGAGCGACGGCGCGGCGCGGCGTGGTTGCGGGTTCGTGTCCATGCAAGTGCATATCGCGATAAATTATCGCTGGACAAGGACCAAACGCATTCCTAAATATCAATTTATATCGCGATAATGTTTGTTGCGATATCTCATTAAGGGATCACACAATGAAAATTCTGTATCAAGCCGAAGCCACTGCAACCGGGGGGCGCACGGGTTCGGTCGCATCGAATGACGGTCGCGTTTCGTTGACGTTGGACACGCCCAAGGAACTCGGCGGCGGCGGCGGTGCGGGCACCAACCCGGAGCAGTTGTTCGCATCGGGCTATGCCGCATGCTTCCTCGGCGCGTTGAAGTTCGTCGCCGGGCAGCGCAAGGTCGCGATCGGCGAACCACGCGTGACCGCGCAGGTCGGCATCGGCAGCCGTGACGATGGGGCCGGCTTCGGACTAGCCATTACGCTTCGCGTCGCCTTCGACGGGATCGACACCGCCACCGCGCAATCGCTGATCGAAGCTGCAGATGTGGTCTGCCCGTATTCGGCGCTCGCCCGCGATGGCGCCGCCGTCGACCTCGCGCTCGCCTGAGGAGACATGGCGATGACTCGGCAACCGCATCCCGCCGCATCCAGCGCATGGCTGACGCGCTATTACTTTCTTCGCGCGGCGGTCGCCGCCGTCTGGGTGGCGATGGCCTTTCTGCTCGGCAAGGACATGCCGGCTTTGGCGGCTATGCTGCTCGTCGCTTATCCGGCGTGGGACGCGGCGGCGAACTTCACCGATGCGCGGCATAGCGGCGGGTTGGCCCGCAACCCGTCGCAGGCGTTCAACGTGGTGGTGAGCATCCTTACCGCGATCGCCGTCGCCGTGGCGCTCGGCCGTGACCAGGCCCAGGCGATGAGCGGGGTGTTCGTCGTGTTCGGCGTATGGGCCGCGTTCGCCGGCATCCTGCAACTCGCGACGGCGGTTCGGCGCTGGCGCGTCGCAGGCGCGCAGTGGGCGATGATCCTCAGCGGCGCGCAATCGGCGCTGGCGGGGACGTTCTTCGTCCAGCGCGCGTTCGGCACCGCGCCCCTCAACATCACCGGCATCGCGCCCTATGCCGCGTTCGGCGCGTTCTACTTCCTGCTGTCGGCGATCCTGCTCACCGTGTCGGCGCGGCGCCGGGCGAGCACATGAAAAAGGGGCTGTCGATCCGATCTGCGTCGGCAGCCCTTTTCATGGCGGGGTCGCAGAGCGCCCCCTATGATGTCAGCGACGCTACGCTCGCAAAAACACCGGTGTGGCTTTTGTCGGATGGGACTCGGTCGAGGCCGCGCGCGATCAGACCGCATATAGGTTGCAGGTTGACAAGCTCGCCGCGGGCGCAGGGTTGTAGAGCTGCGCGTAATCGCGCCGGTCACGCACCACGAATGACGCGATATAGTGTATCAACTGCGGTTGCGAGAGCCAGGAGCCAAACAGCGGCTTAGTTCGATAATTGATCTCAACGTAAATTACGCCCGCACCGCCCGGCGCTTGTATCGGGGTGGTACCGTTGTCGCTGATGCCGCCGGGCAGATCATAGCCCCGGTTGGGATCGCTGGGGCTCGTCGCCGCGACCGATCCGGCGTTGGCCGGTACGTTCGCCTTGAACTGGCTGTCGAAGTCTTTGCCACTCTGCGCGCCGATGCAGCGCTGCCAGTGGATGCGCTGCACGGGGGCGCCATTGTTGGCGGTATCGTAATTTTGCGCGACGTTCTCCAGGCTGGAAATGGTGATGCGCCCGTTCGCGGTCAGGTTGATACCTTTCCCCTGATAGCGCGCTGCTTGAAGAATGTCGTTGATGTCGACCTCGCGCAGTTGCTGCGTCGTAAGGTTGCTATACGCCCCCACGCGCGACGCGTTGTCGGCCAGGTTCAAAGCAATCTGACTGACCCGCATGTTGACCATCGCGAGGTTCGCCATTTCGGTACCATAGCAGCCGATCGCCAGCACGACCGGAGCGGAAAGGGCGAACTCGATCATCGCGAGCCCCGCCCGGTCGCGGCGGAGCCTGTTGGCGAAGCTGTGCAAGCGGCGCGGCATCATGTGCAAATCGTCACGTTGGCGTTGACCGTCTGTGCGGCATAGGGCTGGTTCTTGATCAGGGTGCTGGCCGTAATCGTCTGCATGGTCGGCAGCTTGAGCAGGCCTGCCACGGGAAACACGCGCGGATAGGTAATGCTCATCGTGTAGAGCGTCACCGCGCTGGCACCGCCCTGCCCGTTCAGCCCGGGATCGGCATCCCACGATCCGTTGCCGTTCTCATCCGTGTAACACTCGCCCGGGTCGCGCACGCCGTTACCGTTCGTGTCCGTGAACGGCTCCGGCGCGACTTCGCTAAAGCTGTCGTACGTCTTGCGCGTCGAACACCAGCTCGCCGTCGTTCCGGTTGGCGCGCAATTGTTGGCGAGGTTCTTGATGAGCGGAACCATCAGTTTGACGACCTTGGCATCGATCGCGTCGGTATTGCTGGCGCCGCCTTCGACCGACGAATCCCGCGCCGCCTTCTGTATCGCGCCGTTGAGGACCGCCTGGGAATACGCCTGGTACAGCAGGTCGCCCAGCCCCATCATCATCAACAGCATGACCGGCGCGATCAGCCCGAATTCGAGTGCGGTCGAGCCGCGCCGATCATCGGCAAGCCGCTGATGAGGCCGCCGGATCATTGGGTGATCCGCAGCATGGCGAGATGCTGGGCGATCGAGGTAAACGCAGCGCTCAGCCCGGTGCCGCTGGTCGTGAAAAGCGCCTGGTTCGTCGTCGTCGCGCAGGTTTGCAGCGGTGTCGACGTGCTGCTCGCGATCGCCACTGTCCAGATGTCTACGTTTCGCGCCTTCGCCGCCGCGCAGGCCGCAAGGAACCGGTAGTTGTGGTAACTCGTCAGATTGCTGGTGTTGCCGTTCGCTACGCGCTTGTCGTAATCCTCATAACCATACATCGAATAGGAGTTGCTGTTCGGCGACATCACGCCGTCGGTCAGGAACACGATTACCCGGTTTGGCGGGTTACGCGACGGCCATGCCGCCGTGTCCGCCGCCCAGGCGCCGGAGGGGGAGATCAGGCGACTGCCCCAGATCATGCCGGTATCGTGATACGTGCCGCCCTGCGGCACGAAATCGGTCGCGTACAGATAGTTGTAGACATCCGCCCGCGCCATGACGCCGAGCCGCTTCACGGGCTTGCCGCAAGGTGCGTAACCGCTCTGTTGCAGTGACGACGAGCCGAGGCTTGGGCGATTGTTGTTGTCGTCACCATTGGTGTAATCAAGTGTTTTGGTCCGCCAGTATTCGATATCCTGCATATGCGGCCACCAGCGGGTACTGCCGCTTGGCTTCGCATCCGGGTCGAGCTCGGACGGCAGATTGGCGGTGCTGAAGCTGGTCTGGCCGGGGTTATCAACCGGCGTTTCCACGCAGCCGAGCCACTGCGTCTTCGACCCGTCGACCGCCGTTGGATCAGTTATCGACACGGCACCGTTCAACAGCGGACTAATGTCCCACTGGAGCTTCGTATATTCCCACCTCGGCCCAAGCGTGTCGGTGCGGGTGTAGCAGAAATAGCTGTTCGAGTTCGAGTTGCCCTGCGTGCGCCATACATCGTAGCTGCTAGTCGCTGTGCTGGTTGACGGATTGTAGGTGAGCGGTGTCGATGGCGAGCGGACAGCAGCAGCGGTACAATCCGCCTGTGCTTTGTTGTTGCGGGAGTCTGATGTGGAGATCGTATAGTCGGCGACCACGTGCCGCGACTGGTACCACGGCTGGTCCGCCGACCCGCTCGAACCGACCATGTAGTTGGGTGACATGTCGAGGATTGCCTGACCGACATTAACCGCAGAACTGTACGTGACGAAGCCATAGCGAACGTTGGTCGCCGGATCGGCATTGGCAGCGAATTCATCGTAGAAGCTCAGCACCGCCTTGCGCAGCGCCTCGATGCGCGAGACGTTGTTGCCGCCCGAGGTCAGTTCGCGCACCGCATAGCCGGTGCTGCCCGCGTAACCCGGCACGCCGCCGCTGGCAGATGGGCGTGTATAGGAATAGGTGCCGGTGCCGCATGTATCCGCGCCACCTGGCAGGCATGCCATCGATCCGGTCGTATCGAGCACGAACATCACATCGGTGTCGGCCACATCGTAACGCGCCTGGCACGTCACGTTGATCGTGCTGGCGGGCACGGCGAAGATCTTCATCACCGTCATCGGCACCGTTACCGCTGCCGTCCCGGCAACCTGGCCATCGGCGGTTTTGACGGGTGTGAACACCGTGCCGGTGGTGCCCAACCAGCCGGTCTTGTAATTGTTGCCGAAAAAGTTCTGCGCCTGTGTGACTGCGGTGGGATCAAGCGTGCTGGCGGTGGTGGTCATGAACTTGCGACCGGCAAGCACGCCCGCATCGCACGCCTGCTGAAGACGCGTTTTGGCCACATAGAGCCGCGCTACATCGACAGCGGACCCAGCCAGCCCCAACAACGGAACGAGGAACGCCGCCATCATCGCCAGCGTGTTGCCGCGTCGATCGCGGGCTAGGCGCGTGAGGAACCCTTTGCCGCCGCAATGATCGCCAGACGTTACCGTAAACTGATACACACGCTCTACCTCAGATGATCCTGTGGCGTGTATCCGCGCAGCTTATAAATACGGCTGAAACGACGTGGTTAACGGTGCAGTACCCTTTGAAGCGTGCAGCTGCCGGCCTATACGTTCGCGATAGACCAAGCAGCGCGCACCGCGCCTTGCCTGTCAGCGAACCCGCCGAGCGGTCTGGCGTCGTTTTCGTGCCATTGCCAACTGCGCTAAGCAGCTCTTGCCGTCTGCTGATCGATCATTTCAGCCACGATGGCCGAAAGGCCTGCGAGTTGATCGATAACCCGGCTGGAAACGGTTCGCGCGCGAATATCGATCACGCATAGCGACGCTATTGCCACGCCGATTGCGTTGAAAACGGGGTACCCCACGTAGCTCCTGATGTTGGGCGCACCTGTAACCCAGTCGTTCGAACAAAAACGCTTGTCCGACATCGCATCTGGCACAACGAAGATTTCGCGCTCCGATATAGTGAAGTTGCAGAATGCTTGATTGCGCGGTGTGCTCTGAATCTCGAGGCCGTATGCGGATTTGATCCACTGGGTATCACGATCGATGACGGTGAGGAGACATGCCGGAAAACGCGTGACGGTCGCAACATGCTTCGTAACGAGATCAAAGCGCCGTTCGCGCCGGGCATCGGCCAGGCCATGTCCGATCACAAAATCCACTCGCGCCGCCTCATCCGCAGGAATCGGAAAAGCGGCAATCGGCTCCTCAACTGCAACGTTTGCAGAGGCGCTCAGCGACTCGCGCGACAAATGGTTCGGACCTGAATGCTGCGCTTTCAGACTTGCGATCTGGTGTGCCGCAGTCTTGATCTTTTTGAAGAAGCTCGCCGGATCGGTGACAAGCTCCTGCTTTGCGATGCATGCCGCCGCGCCGGACGCCATCAGCGTGGACGTGAGCCGGATGTTGGACACCGAACTGTCCGAAACGACGATCTTGCACAGAGCAGGAAGGTCGCTCAGCATCTCGAGCAGCGCGGCACCCTCCAGAGACGCCATACACAGGTCGATCGTGACGATATCAGGCTTGAGACGGCGGATCATTTCAACCGCCGACGTTGCATCGCCCGCGAAGCCGACGACGTGGAAGTCCGGTCGCGTGCTGAACGCGTGGTCAAGCATCGCCTGGACCGTGCGGGAATCGTCGACAACAACAACCCGGTGCTGCGTCGTCGATGACAGCAAGGTTCATCCCTTCCGTTACATGCCCCCGAACACAGCAGTCGATGAGCTTGGAAGTCTGATAAACATCATAGTGCTAACGCTTCGTTACACCCGTTCAAACGGAGTCCCCCTGCCAAATCAATACGAAGCGCGACGAGATTTGGACGGGCGTTGAGCGCCCGCAGCCGCGGGTCTGACGCCGCTTGCCTGACACCGCTAACCCCGAACTCTATGACCGACGCTCAACCTCGCAGGGACTGGCCAAGCGGTGGTGGTTAGCCAATCCTCTGGCTGTCTATGCACCGCGCCTTACCGCGCAGGAACTCTTCCCTAACGCTCAAAAGCAAAAAAGCCCCGCTCGGCCATTGGCCTAGCGGGGCTTTTTATGGTGGGCGTGGCAAGGATTGAACTTGCGACCCCTGCGATGTCAACACAGTGCTCTACCACTGAGCTACACGCCCACGGCGCTTGGCGGTTAAGCCTTGCGAGCGGCGGCCAATAGCGAGGGTTCGTCCCCTGCGCAAGCGCCACTTTGATAAATTATCCGCCGCTTGCGCGTTCCATCTCGAACATGCGGTCCACCTCGAGCACGAGGTCGCGCAGATGGAAGGGTTTGGAGAGCACCCGAGCCTGCGGCATGGTCTTGCCCGCCTTCAGCGTAACCGCGGCAAAGCCGGTGATGAACATCACACGCAGATCGGGTGCGATCTCTCCGGCACGCTGCGCCAGTTCGATTCCGTCCATTTCGGGCATGACGATATCCGTCAGCAGCAGGTCAAAATGCTCGGTCTCGATCAGCGGGATCGCCGCCGTGCCACGATCTACCGCGCTGACCGCATATCCCGACCGCTCCAGCGCCCGCGTGAGATATTCACGCATGACGCGGTCGTCCTCCGCCAACAAGATCCTGATCATTACGTCTCGCCCAAACCGTCGAGCCGCATCTATGCGCAAAGCCCTTAATATTTTCCAGCCGCAATGCGCCGATTGCGGCGACCCGAGGCGCGCTCTACGCGTGTCCGAATGGCATCGCAGCAGTTCCCCTTCGATGTGTTCGACGCGACCGCGCCGGCAAGCCCGGTGGTGCTATCCGTACCACACGCCGGGCGCGATTATCCGACGGCGATGCAAACCGCGCTTCGGGTGCCCCTTCACCTGCTCACCGCGCTGGAGGATCGTCACGTCGACACGCTGGCGCTGGCCGCACGGAGGCACGAAGCGACCATCGTGCAGCGCCGCGCGCGTGCCTGGATCGACCTGAACCGTAGCGAGCAGGAACGCGACCCGGCGATCGACGCGGGTGTCTCGGCGAAGACCGCACCTGCGCCATCAGCCAAGCTACGCGGTGGCCTTGGCCTGATCCCGCGTCGCACCGGCGCGATCGGGGAAATCTGGCGTCGCAAGCTTACCGGGGAGGAGGTGGACGCGCGCATCGCACACGATCACCGGCCGTATCACGCCACGCTTGCCGGGATGTTGGCAGCAGCGCAGGCGCGCTTCGGCGTCGCGGTCCTGCTCGATGTGCATTCGATGCCGTCGCTCGGCGTAGGTGGTGCACAAATGGTGATCGGCGACCGGTTCGGCCGTACCGCGCCGGCGCGGATGACCGCGCGGATCGAGACAGAAGCGGCAGCAGCGGGCGTTTCCGTTACGCTCAACACGCCATATCCAGGCGGCTACATCATCGAGAGGCAGGCCGATCCGGCGCGTGGCATCTTTGCGATCCAGCTTGAATTCGACCGCGCGCTGTATCTCGACGATGCGCTGGACCAGCCCGGCGGCGGCCTCGACGCCACGGTTGCGCTACTAAGACGGATCATCGCAGCCCTCGCTGAAGAGGCAGCACCTCGCCAGAGCGCGGTTGCAGCGGAGTAGCTCCTAAGGGCACCGCCATCATCAGGCGATAAAAAAACCACCGCGTGCGATGCACGCGGTGGCCAAGGTTCAGGGAGGAGATACGCTGAAAGCGTATCGCGGTGGCCTCGCGAAAGGGGGGACACAAGGCCACGCAACCGCAATATAGGCAGGGGGTATGGGGGCTTCAAGACTAAAAAACGTACGTGCGACGAAGTGAAAAAAATGGTGGTAAATCTTACAGTTCGATGACAAATCCGCGCGTGCACCCGTCCCCGCCAACGTCTCGCACTGCAAAAAAGCGGGCACGTTTGCGTACCGAAACTGTTCGCCGCCCCAAAAACTTGTTACGGTGGCGACATGATGCTGATCGCAGGATTTCTGTCTTTGGCAGCGGCGCCGTCAATCACCTTGGCAGCTGACGCCGAGGTGCAATGGGTGTCCTTCACGCTTACCGCCGCCAACCAGATTCGCTTCACGGCACAGGTCAACGGCCGACCTGCCGTCGCCATTCTCGATACTGGTGTGACGACCACGACCCTGTCGCGCCGCTTCGCCGATGCGGCCAAGCTGCAACGGCGCGTCGGCCCGAGCGCATTGACCATCAGCGGACCGATCGCAAGCGCCTGGACACAGCCGTACACGCTGACCTTTGGCGCATTCAGACGAAGCGGCGGCCGTTTGGCCATTATCGATCTTCCTACCACGGCGACCGGCGGCGTGTCGGTGGACCTGCTTGTCGGGACCGACATGACCGCCCCCTATGCACTCGACATTGATTACGAGGCACACCGATTTCGCCTGCTATCCTCCGGCCGGCTGCCGTTTCGCGGCTCCATTGCCCCGCTGCGTCTCGGCACGACATGGCCGTTCTACACAACTGACGTTACGATCGCGGGCATGCCGGTAGGACGCATCGCCATAGACACGGGCGATGGGACATCGCTTAGCCTGTCGCACCGCGTTGTGGATGCGTTGCCGCGGCTGCCCGCCGCTGTAACGACCACCCTCGACCATGCGCTTGGCGGGCCGATGGTGGCCGAGCTTGCGATCCTGCCGGAGATACACAGCGGGACGCTCGCCATCCGGAACATCGAGCTGCGTATCGAGCCTCCAAACGGCTTTACCGATGCCACCGGCATGGCGGGCCGGATCGGGTCCGGGCTGTTGCAGCATTATCACGTGCTGCTCGATCCAACGGCCGGGCGCATGGTTCTCGCTGCCGGACATGACGCTGACCGCATACCGCTGCGATCGACGAGTGGGCTGTTACTGGCTACTCGTCCGAACCGGCTCGACGTGTTGCACGTCATGCGCGGCAGCCCTGCCGCGCGTGCCGGTTGGGCCGGCGGCGACACGATCTGTGCGGTCGACGGCGTGGCGATTACCCCCTCCTATGCGAGCAGCGACCGCGCGCGATGGCCCGTCGGCACGACCGGCCGCACGGTGCACCTGACCAACTGCGCCGGTGTGACGCGGCCGATCACGCTAAGCCACTTCTACTGAGGCACCCTGCGAGCGGCCTAGTCGCCGAGCTTGTCGATCTTTTCGACCAATTTGCCGAGCTCTGCCTTCAACGCGGCGATCTCGTCGTCCTTGCTCATCGCCGTCGGCGTGTCCGATTTGGCCGGCGTCGCAGCCGTGCCCGGCGCAACCGCACCCGGCTTGAACGCCGAGGTTGCCGCCTCGAACATGGCCATGTTCTGCTTGGCGAGTTCGGCGAATGGCGAGTTGGCGAAAGCGCCCTCCACCGCCGACTTGAACTGCAGCTGGTTGCGCCGGAAGCTGTCCATTGACGCCTCCAGGTACCCCGGCACCATCGCCTGCATCGAATCGCCGTACATCGAGATCAACTGGCGCAGGAAGTTGACGGGAAGCATCGTCTCGCCCCGCGCCTCCTCCTCCATAATGATCTGCGTGAGGATATTATGTGTGATGTCCTCGTCACTCTTGGCATCGACGACCTTGAAGTCACGGCCCTCGCGCGTCATCGCGGCAAGGTGTTCGAGCGTGATGTAAGACGAGGTTTCGGTATTATAAAGCCGGCGGTTAGCGTACTTCTTGATAATCGCCGGGCCATCGCCCGCAGTGTGTTTTTTCATGGCGAAAGGCTCCGAGCCCCAAGTGGTTGATCTGCGTCTAACACCTTTCGATGCCGCATCGCAACACGGTCCGCGCCCGCTGCCGCTGTTCCTGGAAATGCTGCAAAGCGAGACTGCGGAATCACCAGATCGTCGCGCCGCAGCACTTGCGGGACTACGCGCTTTTCAAGATGCGCCGCGCGGCCGCGTGCGTCGGCCAAAGCCCGCTCGATTTCGAAAAGGTCGCGTGCGGGTCCGGGACTACGGAGCGAAAGGCGCAAGCGGCAGGCCGGTGATCTTCGTGCCGTCGCTCATCAATCCGGCGCACATCCTGGACCTGTCGGCGGAGGCGTCGCTGCTCGGGTGGCTGGCGGCGCGGGGTGTGCGGCCGTTGCTGGTCGACTGGGGCACCCCGGCGCAGCATGAGCGCAGCATGGACCTGACGCAGCATGTCGAGATGTTGCTGCTACCGCTCATCGCCCGGATCACCGACCATTTCGGCGAGCCGCCGGTGCTGGCTGGCTATTGCCTCGGCGGCACGCTCGCGCTTGCGGCCGCTTGCGCGGTGCCGGTGGCGGGCTTGGCGCTGATTGCGACGCCGTGGCATTTCGCCGGATTCGGCCGGGCACGTAGCGAGATCGCAGCCTTGTGGAACGCGGCCAAGCCCGCCTGCGAAGCAATGGGGCTGGTTCCGATCGAGGTTTTGCAGAGCGGCTTCTGGCGGCTCGATCCGGGTAAAACGGTGGCAAAATACGAGGCGTTCGCCCGGATCGAGCCGGGGAGCGCCAAGCAAACTGCCTTCATTGCGCTGGAGGACTGGGCAAACGGCGGCGCTCCGCTTCCCTACGGGGCCGGGCGCCAGCTGATGGAAGAGTTCATCGCCGCCGACCTGCCGGGCAGCGGAGCATGGCAGATCGCGGGTGTGACCGCCGATCCGGCACGGCTGACCTGCCCCGCGATCGATTTCGTGTCTCGGCACGACCGCATCGTCCCCGCCGCCAGCGCCGCCGATCTGGCCGACCGCCACGACGTTGCGGCGGGTCATGTCGGAATGATCGTCGGCAGTCGCCGTCACGCCGAACTGTGGGAGCCGCTTGCAGACTGGCTAACTACCCTGCCCCGCCCTAAATGACCCGACAAGCCTGTTTCATAGACCGGAGAGCCCAATGACCGATATCGTCATCACTGCCGCCAAGCGTACGCCCGTCGGCAGCTTCCTTGGCGCGTTTGCCGCCGTGCCTGCACACGAGCTCGGTCGGCAGGCGATCGTCGCCGCACTCGAACAGGCGGGTGTGGCCGGCGAGGAGGTGTCGGAGGTGATCCTTGGCCAAGTGCTGACCGCGGCGCAGGGCCAGAATCCCGCCCGGCAGGCGTCGATGGCGGCGGGCGTGCCGAAGGAAGTACCGGCTTGGGGCGTCAATCAGGTGTGCGGCTCGGGCCTGCGCGCGGTGGCGCTCGCGGCGCAGGCGATCGCGACCGGCGACGCCACCATCGTCGTCGCCGGTGGTCAGGAGAGCATGTCGATGTCCGCGCACGCGCAGACGCTGCGCGCGGGTCAGAAGATGGGCGATTTGGCGCTGGTCGACACGATGGTGAAGGACGGCCTGACCGACGCCTTCAACCAGTATCACATGGGCATCACCGCAGAGAACCTTGCCGAGCAATATCAGGTCACGCGCGCGGAGCAGGACACGTTCGCGGTGCGCTCGCAGAACCTCGCCGAGGCAGCGCGATCGAGCGGCCGCTTCAAGGACGAGATCGCCCCCGTCACGATCAAGGGCCGCAAGGGTGACACGGTGGTTGCGGATGACGAATACATCCGCGCCGGCGCGACCATCGAGTCCGTCGCGGGTCTGCGCCCGGCTTTCAAGAAGGACGGGACCGTCACCGCCGCCAACGCTTCCGGCCTCAATGACGGCGCGGCCGCGCTCGTACTGATGAGCCGTGAGGAAGCGGAGAAGCGCGGCAGTCCGATCCTCGCCCGCGTCGCCAGTTGGGCGTCGGCTGGCGTTGACCCCTCGGTGATGGGCATCGGACCGGTCCCCGCCACGCGCCGCGCGCTGGAAAAGGCAGGTTGGACGCTCGCCGATCTCGACCTGATCGAGGCGAACGAGGCGTTCGCGGCGCAGGCGCTGTCGGTCGGCAAGGAACTCGGCTGGGATGCGGACAAGGTCAACGTCAACGGCGGCGCGATCGCGATCGGCCACCCGATCGGCGCGAGCGGCGCGCGCGTGCTGACGACGCTGCTGTACGAAATGCAGAAGCGCGATGCGAAGAAGGGCCTTGCGACGCTCTGCATCGGCGGGGGCATGGGTATCGCGATCTGCGTCGAACGCTGAACCGGTACGGCGGGCGGCTTCGTGTCGCCCGCTACACTGCAGCGGCTTGCTGCTATCGACCGCGCCCGCAGCGGGAGCGCGCAGAGCCTGAACTTCTCGTGAATGCCGGCGACGACCGCCTCGGGTGGAACCTGCGCCTGAGATCCCGGTACTAACGACGTCATGTTGTGGGAAATCCTGCGTTTCCGGCGACTTAGCCACGACGCGCAACGTACGCCCTTGGCCAACCTCCGTGTTACCATAGTAACACAGCCTTGTGTTTCTTTTGCAACACAAACCGGCAAAAGCTTCCCGCCGCCTCGTAAGCATCTTGTGACAATCGTCTGAACAGGCGACCAATAACCATCACAAAAAGGTAGCCAATTCGTCATCTTGGCTGCGCTTACCAGGGGGTTCATCATGCAACAGCCGTCCAGGCTCGCCAAAATCCATTTGTCCGTAGCCGTCTCGGCGCTTGCGCTGATCGGCGCGGGCATGCCGATCGCCGCGCACGCGCAGAACGCCGGCGGCACGCCCGATCAGCGTTGCGCGGACGGCTCGGCCGCAACCACCGACGCGCCCTGCCCGACGACGCCGCTGCCCGCCAGCGCCACCCCCGCGCCGGAAGCGGCCGCAGGGGACGACGTCGTCGTCACCGGCTCGCGCATACGTGGCCCGTTCACGACAGACTCGCCCGTCACGTTCATCACCAAGGCCGAGACCAGCCTGGCGGGCTCGCGCAACATCGCCGAAGTGCTGCAGGATTCGGGCGTTACCTCGGGCACCGCGCAGATCAACAACACCTTCCTCGGCTACGTTTCTCAAGGTGGCGCCGGCGCAAACACCGTCGGCCTGCTCGGCCTGGGTGCCCAGCGCACGCTGGTGCTGCTCAACGGGCGTCGCCTGTCACCGGCCGGCGTCGGCCCGCAGCTTGTCGCGGCGGATCTCAACGTGCTGCCGAACGCGGTGCTCGACCATGTCGAAGTGCTGAAGAACGGCGCGTCATCGGTCTACGGGTCGGACGCGGTCGGCGGCGTCATCAATCTCATCACCGACAGCAAGATCAACGGCGTCACTCTGGACGCATACGGTAACGTGCCCCTCGACAGCAGCGGTGCTGGCAGCAACTATCGCCTGTCTGTGACAGCAGGCAAAACGTTCGATCGCGGGCACATCCTCGCATCGTTCGAGTATCGCGATCAGACCGGCATCGCGCTCGGCAACCGCAAGGACATGAGCTGCCCGACCGACCTGCTGACCAGCCCGACCACGGGCCAGCCGATCGGCCAGCTCAACCCCAACGGCGTGGGCCTGCGCTGCTTCCCGTTCGCCAACGGCGCCATCGGCACTGCGCAGAACTACCTGCTGGGGATCAATTACGGCACCGGCGCGATCAACCGTTACGGGTACGTCAACGGCAACATCAACACGATCGCCAACGTCAACAACACCAACGCGCGCGCATCCGCCAGCCAGCGCCAGCTCGATGAGGAGTTCTACTCGCCGATCCGGACCTACACGGGCTATCTGAACGGGTCGTACGAACTCGGCATCCTCGGGGACGCGGAAATCTACGGCGAAGGGCTGTTCACCCGCCGCGAATCGAGCCAGATCGGCACCACGCAGATCAGCATCGATCCGAACCAGCTCGGCTTCGAAATCTACGGCGGCGCTTACCCGAACGAGCCGAGCTCCAGCCCGTTCTTCCCCAACTCACTGGCGGCGGCCGGTAACAGCGCGGCGCGCGTGTTCATCGTGCCGCGCACCGTGCGGGCGCGCCAGACGGTCAATTACTACCGCGGCAACATCGGCCTGCGCGGCAACGTCGGCATCGGCGATATCCGGTACGACGCAAACTATCAGTACAGCCGCACCGAAGGCACCAGCATCACGCAGAACATCGACACGCGCCGCATCACGGCGTCGCTGCTGCCGGTGCTCGCGCCGAACGGCACTCCCGCGCAATATGTCACCACCGCACTTGCCGGTCAGGCCGGCGCGGGCGCCAGTTATACCTGTGCCAGCAACCTGACCAACGGCGCGTATAACGGCGGCACCTGCGTCGCGGCGGACTTCCTCAACCCGTCTGCACTGGCCGGCAACCTGCCGTCCGGCCTCCTCAACTATCTCTATAGCGATCAGGTCAATCGCACGACCTTCACCGAACAGATCGCGCAGATCGTCTTTGATGGCTCGCTGTTCAACCTGCCGGGCGGTCCAGTCGGCTTCGCGGTGGGTGGCGAATGGCGTTCCGATTCGATCGACGATGTTCCATCGGAAGCCTCGCAGAGCGGCAACCTCTACAACTACTCGTCGTCGGGCCGCACCAAGGGCACTTCTGACGTGTACGAAGCATTCGGCGAGGTGAAGCTGCCGCTGCTGAAGGACCTGCCGTTCGCGCACCGGCTCGATATCAGCGGTTCGGCACGCTATACGCATAGCCAGAATTACGGGAACAGCACGACGTACCATGCCAGCGGCAACTGGGCGCCGGCCAAGTTCCTCACCATTCGCGGCAATTACGGCACGTCGTTCCGCGCGCCGAACCTGTATGAGCAGTTCGTCGCCAACCAGTCGGGCTTCTCGACCTCGAACGATCCGTGCCGGGATTTCACCACGATCTATGCGACCGACAGCAACCGCTACAAGAACTGCCTGTCCGACCTGACGGGCGCGATCGGCGCGACCAAGGCGCTGGCGTACATCCCGAGCAGTTCGCCCGAGGTGTTCACCGGCGGCGGCGGCAGGAACCTGAAGGCGGAGAAATCGACTTCGTGGGGCGCAGGCTTCGTGCTCGATCCCAAGGTGCCGTATGGCCGGCTCCAGTTCACCGCCGACTATCTCAACACCACCGTCAACGGCGAAATCGATCAGCTTGGCGACACGATCTTCACACGCTGCTTCGACTCCGCCGATTTCCGTAACGGCAACCCGTATTGCGCCTTGGTCGGCCCGCGTGAAACCAAACAGGGCAATCTGACGACGCTGCAGAACATCTACCTGAACATTGCGCAGCAAAAGATTTCCGAAGTCGATATGAACCTGCGCTATCAGTTCGAAGCCGGCGGCTTTAACAACGTGCTGAACGTCACCGCCACGCGCATCATCCACCAAAAGTATCAGCCCTATGCGGAGGAGCCGGCGGAGGATTATGTCGGCACGCTCGGCCTCGCCGGTTTCGTGGGCGGCCCGAAGTGGGTCGGCAACGCCCGCTTGCAGGTCCAGAAGAACAACGTGACGGTGTTCTACGGCGTCAAGTACGTTGGCCCGATGAAGAACGAGATCGACACGCCGGCAATCGTCAACGGAGTGCAGGCAATCTCCAAGCTTGCCACGACGAAGTACTTCACGCACGATATCTCGGTGCAGGTCGATATCCAGAAGCTCGGCCAGTTCACCTTCGGCATGAAGAACTTCACCGATCGCAAGCCGGAGACGATCAGCTCGACCGACAACATTTATCGTCAGGCGAACTACTTCAACTACAGCGGCTATGATTTTATCGGTCGATCGCTGTTCATGGAGATCGTTCGGAAGTTCTGATCCGAACTGCGTATCGATAGTGTCTCTGAAGACGGGCGGGGCCTATGCCCTGCCCGTTTTTCATTTCGGCGCGACCTGCTAGGATCGCACGGCAACAGGAGTTTTCCAGCGTGGCGGACACGCACATCGTTCCACCCCTCGAGTTCCGTCGCGCCGCGCAGGCGACCTTGCGCACGTGCGAGCAAAATCCGATCGCCGCGCTGCGCAGCGCCCGCGCGCTCGTCAAGGCGTGTCCCGATGTGCCGGCAGCGGTGCGGCTGCTCGCGTTCGTGCTGCGCAAGGCGAACCGCACGCGGGAGGCGGACGAGGCAGATGAGGCTGCGGTGCAGGCGTCGAGCGCCACTCCGGCGATGCTGGCGGTGCACGATGCGCTCGCTGCCGGGCAGCTCGAACAGGCGGAAGTGTTGGTACGCCAGCACCTGCGCGTCGACCCGGAAGACGCCTATGCGGCCAAGCTGCTCGCCGATATCGCGGTGCGCTGCGGCGCGGTCCCTGAGGGCGAAACCTTTTACAAGCGCGCGCTGCTGCTCGCACCCGGCTATCACGAGGCGCGGCTGGCGCTGGCGCTGCTGTTCAGCCGCTCGAACCGCGAGGCCGATGCGTTCGCCGCCGTCGACCACGTGCTTGCGCGGGCGGCGACCCACGCCAAGGCGCTGTCGGTCAAGGCCGGCCTGCTCAGCCATGGCCGCCGTCTCGACGAAGCAGACCGGCTGTTCCGCAAGCTTGTCGCCGCGCACCCGCGTGACCCGGTGGCATGGATTAACTACGCCTATCTGCTGAAGACGCTTAACCGCACGGCGGAGAGTATCGCCGCGTACCGCAAGGCGATCGCGTTCGACAAGGCGAATGGCCTCGCGTGGTTCGGCCTTGCCAATCTCAAGACGGTGCGCTTCGATGCGGCCGACATCGCCGCGATGGAGGACGCGCTCACCCGCCCCGGCGCCACCGACGAACAGCGGCTCCACCTCCATTTCGCGCTCGGCAAAGCGTACGACGATCAGCGCGACTATGACGCCGCGTTCGGGCAGTATCGCACCGGCAACGCGCTGCGCCGCGCGCGTACCCCGTACGACGCAGAGATCGTGTCGGCCGAGGTCAGCACGGTCGAGCGTGTGTTTACGCAACCGCTGATCGCGGCACGGAACGGCGCCGGTGCGCCGGACCCCGACCCGATCTTCATCGTCAGCCTGCCGCGTTCAGGGTCGACGCTGATCGAACAGATCCTCGCCAGCCATCCGCTCGTCGAGGGGACCGAGGAATTGTACGAGATCGAGGCGATCGCGCGCAGCCTGACCAGGAATGTCGCGCCATCAGCGTGGCTGGAGGAGATCGCCAAGCTGCCGCCCGCGACGCTGCACGCACTTGGCCGGCAGTATATCGAGAACACGCGCAAGCACCGCACCACCGATCGCCCGTATTTCACCGACAAGATGCCGAGCAATTGGCGCTTCACCGGGCTGATCCAGTTGATCCTGCCCAACGCGAAGATCGTCGACATCCGCCGCCACCCGCTCGGCTGCGGGTTCGCCAACTTCGCGCAGCATTTCAATTGGGGGATCGATTTCTCCTACGATCTTGCCGACATCGGTCGGTTCTACAGCGACTATGTTCGTCACATGGCGCATTTCGACGCGGTAACCCCCGGGCGCATCCAACGCGTCTTTTACGAAACCCTGGTCGACCGGTTCGAGCCGGAAGTACGTCGCCTGCTCGACTCTCTGGGCCTGCCGTTCGATCCGGCGTGCCTGGCATTTTACGAAAACACACGCCCGGTTCACACACCAAGCGCGGAACAGGTACGCCAGCCGATCTACCGCGCCGGTGTCGAGCGGTGGCAGCATTACGCCGCTTATCTGGGGCCGCTTCGGGATGCGCTCGGGCCGGTGCTCGATCTTTACCCGGACGTGCCGACGCGTTGGTAGGTCACGCCGTCCACACCCGGTCGTAGCGGGCACCCATGCCGGTCAGCAGTTCGTACTGCGACATGCCCGACAGCGCCGACGCCTGCGGCAGCGCATAGTCGATCGCGACCCAGTCGCCCTCCGCCAGATCCGGCGCGGCATCGACGCAGATAGCGGTAAGGTCCATCGACACGCGGCCGAGCACCGGCAACCGCGCGTCTCCGGCATAAGCGCTCCCGCGCTGCGAAAAGCCACGCCAATAGCCGTCGGCGTAGCCGAGGTTGAGAATCGCGACCTCCGTGGGACGCTCGGCGGTAAATAACGCGTTGTAGCCGATCACGTCGCCAGACTGGAGGCGGCGGCGCTGGAGAATCTGCGCCTCGGGCGTGACGACCTGGCGCAGTACGTCGGAGAGTTCCGCGCGCGGCACGCCGCCATAGAGCGCGAGGCCGGGGCGGGTCAGGTCAAAGGCATATGCGCGTCCGATGCCGATTGCGGCGGAATTGGCGAGGCTCATCCGCTCCGCCGGATGGGTGCCGGCGAGCGCGGCGAAGGCGGCGAGCTGGCGCGTGTTGAGCGGTGAATCCTCGTCTGCGCTGGCAAGGTGGCTCATCAACGTGCCGACCTCCAACCCGTCGAGCGTCCCGTCGGAAACGGCTGCGGGCGTGATGCCGAGCCGGTTCATGCCGGTATCGACCATCACGTCGCAGCGCCCGCCGCCGGCATCGCGCCAGCGCGCGACCTGCTGGTCGGTGTTGAGCACCGGCCATGCAAAGCCGCCACGGGCGCGCGCCATATCCTCCGCGCGGACGCCGTGCAGCACCGCCACCGGCAGACCCAGCGGCGCGAGTGCCTCCGCCTCCGCCCAGGTCGCGACGAAGAAGTCGCGGCAGCCCGCCTCCGCCAGTCGCCGCGCGACCTCGGTTGCGCCGAGCCCGTAGCCGTTCGCCTTGATCGCGGCGCCGCAGGCGGTTCCGCTGAGAGCCGCAAGGGCACGCCAGTTGGCGACGAGCGCGGCGCTGTCGAGCCGCAGACGATGGGGTGCGTTCATGGGCGGCGGATTAGCGCCTTGCGTGCGCGGGCGCCAGCGTCGCGGCGGGTGACGCGGCACGCCCCGTCACCTTCCTCGCGCGACGTGGCCGCGCTCCGTGCGCGCGGGCCTTCACTGCTCCGGCGTTTTACGCACTGGCACCGGCAGGTTGCAGAGGTCCGCTGCCCCGGCGGCCACGGTGAAGAACGGCAGCCCACGATTGGCGCGCGCCTCCAGCGTCCTGCCGAACTCCGGCGCGGTTGGCTTGAGATACTGATATGATGGCCGATCACCCACGGGCAGATCGCTTGCGATCGCGACACGGCGGATCGGGATGTATTGGCGCGCATCCTCATACAGGCCAAGCCCGCCGCCCGTACCGCGCGGTCGCGCCGAGAAGGCCGGCATTCCCTCGATCACACGACCGACGAGCGCGATGTTGCGATCCAGATGACGCGGTGCATGGCCGATCACGGTGTAGAGATCGCCGCCGGTGCCAACATCCGGCGCCAGATCACGCGCGACGCCGACCATGCCGTAACAATGCGGCAGCCACTGTTCGCGCCCGTCGCCCGCGACTGCCCAGCCATCGTTGGTAAATCCGGTCACGGGCGCGTAGGCATCCCGGTACGGATTGGCGACGATCCGGTGCGCGGTCGCCGGCCACTCGTACTCGGCCGGCGGATGGAGCGTGATGCCGGCGGCAGGAGGCTTCTTGCTGGTCGCGTCGCCCCACTGCGTGACATAATCGTCCTGTACGCGGTAGATCGTCGCATCACGCCACCATCCGCTCCGCGCGATCGTACGGATGTTGGCGACGTGCGCAGGCGCAAAGTCGGCGGCCAGCCAGATCACCCCGCGTTGGCCATCGACGAAATCCATGACCAGCAGATCCTCGGGCGCGATCGTAGCCCAGGCAGACGCTGGCGCGGTATCTGCGATCTGCGCGGCGGTCGGTTTGGGCGCCGGCGCCTGCGGAGTGGCCAGCAGCGCGAGCAACAGAGGGAGGATTGTAGGCATAGTCGCCAAGGTGACACGGCGCGGCGTAGTAAGGCAATCCCGCTACATGCGACGGGACGACTTGCGCGGCCCGCGTGAACCCTCTAGGGCCCGCCACTCCCAGGGAATGCGGAGCGGTGGCCGAGTGGTCGAAGGCGCTCGCCTGGAAAGTGAGTATACGTCAAAAGCGTATCGAGGGTTCGAATCCCTCCCGCTCCGCCACCTAGTCCGAGAGACTTGAAACACTTCCGACACGGCGAGAAATTCGGCGCGAACCCGCGCCCTCCTCGCTAGCATGCGCACCATGGACAATACGGTGCGGGCAACGAAAGTGACCGGCCTTGATTGAGGAAGTGATACCTATCAGCCGGCGATCCGATTGTTTGGCTGAGAAGTGCGACATGCTCGATCAGGTGCGTCAGGCCGCGCTCTCCCGGTCGTCGTGCGGCCATAAACCCGCCGTCATTGCGTAACAGCAGCCCGACGCCGGCCTCGCGATATTGCCGCGGAAGAATAGCGTAGCGAACACCATTCTTGAGGCGTCCGATCGTTACCGGCTGCCAGCGGCCACAATAAAGCGGTTCATCAATCCGCTTTGCAGCGAAATCGCTCTCATTTCGGATCGGCTCTCTTGCCCAACTGCGTGAGTCAAGGTGGTGATTTGTTCGGACAAAGCGTTGCATATGAGAGCCCAGATGCAGTGAGACTTTTATTCAGTACTTCTGGCGAAAGTAGGGCTGAGACATTAGCGTTGTCCGCTTTGAAAGAGCCGATGACAAAATGCTCGACCGTAGGTTCAGAGCGGATCGCTTTTAA
Organism: Sphingomonas sp. GC_Shp_3; assembly: GCF_026540945.1. Taxonomy (NCBI): domain Bacteria; kingdom Pseudomonadati; phylum Pseudomonadota; class Alphaproteobacteria; order Sphingomonadales; family Sphingomonadaceae; genus Sphingomonas; species Sphingomonas sp. GC_Shp_3. Next base: position 18,104 of record NZ_JALNUT010000004.1, on the reverse strand, counting down.
ATGCGCGGGTACCTTGCAGAAGGCGCATATCGCAACCGTGTGACACTTGGAGCTGGCTAACCGAGCTGCCTGAGGGACGACCGGCCGCTTCTATAAGTATCGACGTGATCGGAGCGTCCGGAGTTGGGCGACTGCCGTCCGTCTGCTTTTTCGACGTCACAGCAATCCGGCTCCCCGCGGATGCGAGAAGCCGGTGTTGGATCAGACCTCGACGCCCTCTGCTAAAGTGAGAGCATCTTCCACATCGACACCAAGGTAACGAACGGTGTTTTCAATCTTGCCATGCCCTAACAGAATTTGCACCGCTCGCAGGTTCCCCGATGCCTTGTAGATGATCGACGCCTTGGTTCGCCGAAGTGAATGCGTCCCATACTCTTCTCGACGTAGGCCGATACCATTGACCCACTCATCGACAAGTCGGGCGTGCTGAGTGGGCGAGCATGATCCGTTCGGCTCGGGAAGACATAGTCGGTCAGCGTACCGCCGCGCCGTTCCAGCCAGGCAAGCAAGCTCGCCCGGGCGTCCGCCATCAGCTCGAACTGTACCGGCCTGCCCGTCTTTGCCTGAACGACAATGGCTCGAGTGCGCACATGGCCGCCTAGGACAAGATCGCCAATCCTAATCTTCACCACATCGCAACCGCGCAGCTTGCTGTCGATGGCGAGATCGAACAAGGCTCGATCCCGCAAGCGGCGATGCTGATCGAGGAAGAAGCGAATAGCCCAAACCTGTCGCGGCTTGAGCGCGCGCTTGGCTCCGACCTAGTGCGCAAAATTCCAAGGCCGGCGCTCACCGACCAAGGATCGAACTCTGACGTACCCATAAGCTTTCTCCTCGGCCGAAATGGCCAAGGCGGAAACGGGCTTCACATGCTGTGTGTGTCTCGGAGGCCGTTGTGCCCGTTACCAAAAGCAGACCGGCCGCAGTCGCCCAATAGCGGTCGTTCCCGGTGACAGCCATCAACAGTCGAGAAGCATGTACTAAGCCAGGGAGGAAGGTGTATGGCGCGGCAAGGGAGGGTCTCGAATGAAACACCGCTACCTCTATGTGCTTGCAGCGCCGTTGGCTGTCGCGCTCGCAAGTTGTGGTGGATCTCACAACCCGAGTGTTCCCGTCGTTACAGGCCCGACCCCGACTCCTTCTCCAAGCCCGTCGCCGACACCCACACCTACTCCGAGTGCGCCATCGGCTAGTTATGACAAGTCATCTGACTTTGATCGCGATCGAAGCTTCAATGCGATCGGTCTTCGAGTCGTAACGAGTACGCCACCTTCCGGTTTAGAAGCAGCCTTGGACAGCCGCATTGACGCCGAGAGTGTATCTGTGGGATTCGATTTTGCGGCTACGACGCAAACATACCGCGCGAGGTATATCGGTGAAAATCTTTTGGCTGCCACACAGCGCAAAAGCTATTCACCAAGCAATTATACTTATGATGTCTATTCTCAAGGCCAGACCTCTTTTACTCGGTCGCCGTCGTTTATCGGGGCCAGCTATGTGGGATATGTACTTTGGACGGACAGCATCGCAGCTGTGTCAAATAACCCAAGTAGCCAAATAAATCGCTTAATGATCTTCGGCAGCAGAACACTTGTGAATGATTTACCTACTGCGGGGGTGAGGAGTTTCACAGGATTGTCTTCAACCTTCGGAGGTGTGGCTTCCGAGGGGAGAGCAGCGACTATCAACGTGAATTATTCCAGCCATATGGTGACAGTCACGTCTGCGTATCAGCCTCCGGCAGCTGGCTCGGCAGGGTCCGGCTCGAATCAAATCACAGAACCTTTCACAATGAGCGGCACCTTCGATCCCGCGACCGGGCGGATTAGCGGCACCGTTTCTTACCAATCAACGACAGGAAGCGGCAAATTCGAGGGCGCGCTTTACGGACCGCAGTCGGCTGAGGCGGGCATCCTCTTCAGCGGCGCTCGCCCTGACGGCCGCCCGTTCTATGGGTTTATCATCGCGAAGGGTTGAAAGACGACAGTGGAGCCAAGCGTCGCTCCTACTCAGAGTACTCACGCGTTGGTCTTTCACGCACCGGCGCTCGAACGAAGGCGCCTAAACCCGGACGCTCCGGTGATGTTTCGCGCGTCTCAGTTGCGGACGCTTGATCATGCTAGCGACGTCTCAATAATGTGCAACGTTTAGGTGGTTGTGATCCTCGCTACAGCGGCAAAGGCATCCGGCAGCCTCGCCTAGCAATAGGGTGGAGATTACCTTGCACGCGTTGTTAGCTCTCGGCGCCTACGGAGGGGGAAATGAGACGTGCCGCCATCATCTCCGCGTGCTCCGGTTTAATCGCCTTTGCTGTCGCTTTAACACTCGCGGTCCTAAACCGTAATCCAAAGCAAGCCACACCAGTTCCTCGCCCTGACATAGCGGTCTGGTACAACGTTCGGGTGAATTCAGCCCCTTCGGCCGCGCTTCGACCTAAACTGCCACGACTCAATAACCAGTTGACCGAAGTGGTCCTTCAACCGCCAAATCCCTGGAAGTACGCCTTTCTGGAAGTAGACAATGCCGGGCGTGCGAGGGTGTTGGAGTTTCAGCTTCTCGGCGTCGAGCAGCCGCCGCTAACAGTAATTCCACTGCCGCCGGAATCGCCAGCGCCGCACAGGCTCATCAGCGCCGCTGACATGTTGACGCACACGCGGGCAGTTGCCCGGTATGTCGTGGACAGGCTTGGGCGACCGGTTGACGGCAAAGGTGAGTTCGTCGGCACTGGCTTTGAGTTCCATGCCGATTGGGACGTTCCCGCCGGCCGCGCACGGTACGAATGCCGGGATCGGCGGCCTATTTCCCTGCCACCCACTGCCGCAATCTCGCATGTGAGGCTTGAGGGGTCGGATTCGCGCCTCCTTCTCACGATCATCGGTTCTGATGACGGCAGACCGCAGCCAAATAGTCAAAATGATTGCGCGCAATCGCCGACCGTGACTGTCGAAATGCCGTAAGGTTGTAGTGGCCTCGCGCCGTTTGGCATCTCCGACCCAGGCAAATAATCGTTGTGCATTTTAGGAGCGCTTGACGACACTTTGCCGGTCGCAGGCAAGCTGACCGGCACCGCCGTGTGGCGCCCCCGTCGCCGGGCCATCAGCGGCCGCTATGCGCCGCGTTCGTCAACACTGAGCCGGTAGCTGCCAGTCAACTAACCACCAAACTGATCCCTTGTGACCGACAAAAGCATCAGATTTCTACATCGCGGTCAGCGTCGAGATTTTGCCGTTACCCAACCCGATGCGGAAGTCGCGAATTTCGCATCACGAACGGCAAAAGGTGGTGATAGCGGACGTTGCGGCCTTGGAGCGCGGATGGCAGACCTATGCAAATCAGCTCACCCGCCCGTCGCTAAGTCGTACTGAACCGCGTAACGTGATGCTTTAATCCATGCGGCGGATGCGATGTTTCGATCATTCATACTCGGCCTTGGCGCAATCACGTTCACCGTCCTCATCTTGTACGGCCTACAACTTGGCGTTGCACTGTCAGGCTTGAAGTTTGATCTACCTGCCACGTTAGCTCAGGGGGAAATTGTAAATCCTCGAGCAGACAACGCTGAATTGCAAGACTTCGAATATAAAATGGGCCTCGATCAAATAAAATTGTCAAAAAAAATCGCGCAAAGTGACGCAAATCACACTATCGATACCATTATAGCTACTTATCAAAAAGGAACAGGTTGGGGTGGTGATCTGGAATATCTCGGAGCATCAAGGTATTCTGGTTGGCCTGGACTCTGTGAAAGAAAACGGTTCACGATGAGGCCGCCGCGAGAATGGACAGAGTATTTGGTTATCGGGAGTCTTGTTTCTCCGCATCAAAGTTCAGAATACGAACTTTTGAAAAATAAGATGCAAACTTCCTGTGCATCACGCAAAGCGTCGGCAGCTTGGTTCTCTGTCAACAGTGGGAACCCCGGTGAAGGAAGTATAGCGGTCGATGGCGCGATTCTTTTCGATGCCGTCATCGCTGCTGCCCGATCACGGATGCCTTTGCCATTTACCCTAGACTGCTCAGAATATCGTGGTGCTCAAAGCTCGGCTTGCAAAGATCCCCGAGAGTGGCTTTCACAATTGGACCCTGCCATGATTGTTCATTTAACAAAACAAGAACCGTCGATTGCTATGTTATTACATGATGATACCGTCATAAAAACGCCGGAATGGATCTAGGTTACTATCAGAAGATGTTGTCGGTCGGCATTTATCACTAATGTGACGATCCGGGTTATCAACCAACCGATGGAGTAATCTCATTTTTGCTGGATCTTATAAATATATTCTTGCAATACACGTGGTATTTAGGTGTCGGTAGAGCAATGTTCATTGCTCGCATCCTACGTCTGCTTGCAGATGGCTTGGAAAGCGCACTGGAATGGCCGAGATTGGGCGGGTGCGGAAGGGCCGCTTTCCTGTCCAGCAACAGCCGGTCGGCTTCCGGGCGGAGCCGCTGAGCTTTCATGACCTGAACGCGTAAAACTGGTGGGGAGCGGACGCTCGCCCGGCGCTAAGCGCTGAGGGGCGCTGATACCGGGAATAGATCTGGCCTCCCGAATTATCGACGTTACAGGTCGCGTGGGGACGAATAGACAAAGGGGCGACGATGCGCAGCGGCTATTGGGTGGTGGCGGTCTTTGCGACGGGCTGGGCCAACGCCGGGTTACTCGCGGTGGGGTATTCGCCACTTACATGTTTGCTGCCCGCTTCAATCTCAGGCGCCATTCTTCTCTGGGCATACAGCTTACCTTCAACCGAGGGTGAGCTTGGCTCTCACACGCGCAAGGTGCTTGCGCGATGGAGCCTAGTGGAAGGGCTGGCAATTGTACTTGCGGTCAATCTACTTCACCGGATGCATTATCCGGATGCGACGTTTTCGGTTGTAGCGGCGATCGTCGGTCTTCACTTCCTACCCTTGGCGCGCAGCATCCCAGTGCGGCTATACGACCTCACGGCTGCCGGCTTGGTGCTGATTGGGGCGGTCGGAATGCTCGTTCCGACTGGTGATCGTCCACTTTTTGTGGGCCTGGGGGCGGCTGCTGCGCTCTGGGCAACGGCGGTCTATCGATTGACCGAGGCACATAGGTCAGTCGCGGCCTAATACCCGCTTTGCGAATGCCCAATTTAGGGCGACTGCGGAGCGGCCGCTTTTCGTCTCAATAGCTGCCGGTCAGCTTTCGGGCGCTTTGCACGGGTTGGAGGCTTCGGAACGGCTTGAGGTGGTGGGGAGCGGACGTTCACTCCGCCGCGTAGCGCAGCAGCTCTTCGACCTTTTCCACGCCGCCGATTGTCCCGTCGCTACGGAAAACTTCGACCTCTGGACCCCGGTCCTCAAAAAATTCCATTTCCCAACGCTCTCCCGGCAGCACCACATGGACCATCACCGCGCCCTCGCGGATCGAAGTGAGCGAGTAGCGGGTTCGGCTTGCGTCAAGCTGCTTGAGGAAGGCGTGGATTGTTGATGCAGCCATGCCGCTTGCTTACAGCGACATCGCCACTGTCCGCCAGTGGGCGTTTGAGGAAGGTCCGCTTTTCTTACCCGAAGCAGACGGTCGGCTTACGAGCCGCAGGCCCGCGCCATCGCGTCGGAACGTCTTGAAGTGGTGGTTTGCAGAAGGGCGGCTTTTAGACAAAAACACCTTCGAAGCAGACGAAGGCTCGTTTCAGCCTCAGGGTCCGCCCGTACAAAATCCCCTAGAATGGTGGTGGGATGGCGCGCTGCAAACGCATTCTGACGATCCGTCCATCAACTATCACGAGGCCGGCGATCCAATCACCGCCGAGGAACACTGTCATGCCCCGGGCCACACGACTTTTAGTAGTCTTAAGGTCAGAAGCTTTAAGGATATTAGGAAATGCTGTCTCTGAAGGACCGGCGAACGTCGCTTCACCGATTGGAAGCGATGCCAGAGCTTTCTTGGCGTCGTTTATGATGCGCAGGCCGGGTACTGGGGTTAGTTCGGGATGCTCTCGCTGAAATGCGAGCATCTCGGGACCTTCTTTATCCACGAGCGATAACGAGTAGCCCAACGGTCTGCCCTTTTTAGCAGCCTCGCTAGCCGCTGCTAGCAGGCGGACTGCCTCGAGAGCGCTCTGTTTTTCCTCGAGGCTTGGAATAAAGAACGCATATTTTGGCGCATTGCAGGCCAAAGCTCCGCGCGCCTCCCCAATCCAACGATAGGCTACCTCGGTTGTCAGGTTGATCGGACGTCCACCAGACGCACTCGAATTTTCTGGGCGGCTAACTGGCTGAAGGTAAGTGGTAGCGATAGTCCGTTGGCAGAAGCCTGATTGCTCACTCAACAAGGGCTTGAGGTACAGTTTAACCCGTGTGGGGACGACTCCGCCAGGCGGCGGTGGCGGCTCCATGCCCTGTGCGCCTACAACAACTTCCAAGACAGGCAGGTGTCCGGGAGCGAGTAAAGCGTCGCCTAAGGCCTGTGGCGGAAGCGCTTTCGCTTCTTCCGGGCTTATTGATGGTCCTTCAGGTCGTAGTTGAAGCGTGGTCGTTGTCCGGGGCTCTGCCGCGTACAGGGCGGAAGGCACGAGGATCAAGGCAGCCATCGTCATGTGTCGTCGCCACATTATCTTTGTCGCTCCACGCAGCCACCACCGTCTCCTTTTGGAGTCAGTCGAAGGCTCGCGCAACGACGACATCTGGGCGACTGCCGTCGGTTTGTTTTTCTTCCAGACAGACGCCGGCTTGCTATCGGACGACAAGCCCGCAAAATGGCAGCTTGGAACGGACTGCCGCCGCACATTTCCGCGCACGCGCGCGAGGCGTGTTCAATTTCGAACGCTACCCATCATCGACAGAGTCAAGGTGGTGATTTGTTCGGACAAAGCGTTGCATGTTAAAGCCCAGATGCAGTCAGACTCTTATTCATTACTTCTGGCGAAAATAGGGCTGAGGCATTAGCGTTCTCCGCTTTTAAAGAGCCGATGACAAAATGCTCGACCGTAGGTTTCAGAGCGGATCGCTTTCAAATGCGCGGGTACCTCGCAGAAGGCGCGTATCGCAACCTTGTGACACTTGGAGCTGGCTAATTAGGCTGCCTGAGGGACGACCGGCCGCTTCTATGAGTATCGACGTGATCGGAGCGTCTGGAGTTGGGCGACCGCGGAAGGTCCGGTCCTGGTCGGCGATGGTGGGATCGCTGCCCATCCCTTCCCTTCGGCGCAACGACCTACAAAGCGGCATATGGCTGGGCTTGAGATCCCCATTTTCGGCCATCTGTTCAGCTAAAGATCGGGGCAGCCTAGCCTAGATAGTCGAGTGGCTAGCTGCTTCATCATCTCGCGATGGCGCCGAACGCTCGCGACCATTACGTAAAGCCTGAGGAAGACAACGGTCCGTTTTGCGTAGCTCGCAGGTGCGTTTCTCGTTTTTCCCCGTAGTGAGGCGTTCGGTCTATCAGCCGAAAGATTTCTCATGGACCTCCCAATACCATCGGCGGCGCAACAGCGTCACCTGCTGCTGACCGTGCCATCGTCTTCTAGTGTTTGCCGCAGCGGCACCGGTGGCGTCCATGATCAGCAACCTGCCGATCGCGATTGCGCGCGGAAGCGGTGCCGGCGTCTCCGTCGCCTTCCTGATTGCCGGCGCTATCCTGATCGCCTTCACCACCGGCTAATCGTTCAGTATCAGGCGTTCTAAAGTGACCGCGCAACGGGTTGAGGTCGTGGAATCTGTGTGAGAACACGGGCCGAACGCTACGCCGGATGTTCCAGGCTCATTCTTTAGCCGACTTTGCGTATGTAGAAGAGGTGCGGACCGACTTGGGCGACCTTCGTCATTGAATTGCGCCAGTAGGGAACGATCCAATCAGCATGATAGTGCGTCGCTTTACCAACGTCGACGAACACCGCTCCGGCTAACGCGCGACGCGCAGCTCGCTTGGCCAGCGACCAACCGACATGCACCGGCCGGCGCTGGAGTGAACCATCGCAGGTGAAGGAGAACTGGCACCCGGCCGGGCGGCCAGAGCCTTGATATACGACTCCGCAAATTGTTGCTGGAAAGCCAGGCGCACGCAGCCGATTGAGAATCACTTGCATCACCGCACGCTGTCCACGTCCATCGTCGCCGGCTTCGTAGAGCCCCGCTGTCGCCAGACACTCGGCAGCCTGTTCGCGTGCAGCGCGGCCGCCGCGAAAATAGAAGGCCTCGGCGCTCACGAGTCGATCCGTCTGAATTGACACCGATGCATTTGAGGCCCGGGCCTGCGCCACCGTCATTGGCTCAGCAACATTCAACTCGTGCGGCGTAGGCAGCAGCGTGGCCACTACCAGTAATAGGATGCCAGCCGCAGCGAGCAGCAGCAGCAGCCCGCGTTCGGGCGCACCGTTGCGCTTGGCGCTCCGCTTTCGAGGGCGCTGGCGCCGCGCAGGCAACAAAGACTTTTTTGATCGCTGCGGCACGATCTTTTCCTAGCTGCGGATATGCCGAGAGGCACGCAAACACGGAAGATTGACATACGAGTTGAGACGTGGACCTCCGCAATCGATGCCGAGGCTTGCTTTCACCTACTCGCGCGCTGCACACTCGACCCAGAATTGGACGTTCCAACCGAGCTGTCCGCGATCAAAACTTCGATCATTTGTTCATATCGGGCGGCTGCCTTTTGGAAAGCTAGATCAGCCGCCCTCACGTCCTATTGCTTGTCAGTAACTCTTGGCAAGATCGCCGGTGGCGGGTCGAGAGTCTTTCCAAGGATCAGGAGTTCGTCTGCCACTAAGCATCACCGACCACCTTCAGGATATCTCGCAACTGCCCAGTGGAAGGATGATCAGTGCCCCGTCTGGAGCGGCGTCGGACCAGCACGATGGGGAATATCGTACCCGCTCCGATTACTGCGCCTCCTGAGCGTGGCGATAACCAGCGCGGCGAAAACTTGGGCGCCGGCTAGCATGGCCAACGTCAGCCACAAGGCGTCATGCGATCCTTGCATTCGGCCAATCAGGATCGGACCTGCTACCCCGCCAACGCGGCTGAACGCGACTGCGGTACCGACGCCAGTTCCGCGCAGCCGTGTCTCGTAACTCGCCGCCGTGAAATTGTTCATGACGGCTTGGGTTCCGAATACAAAGAACCCCGCGCCCGCCACTGCCGCGAATGCGAAGCTGCCGTGAATAGTGAATGCAAGCAAGATCAGCGAGGCCGCCGCACCAAGGAACCCGACGGCCATGACCGCAACCCGGTCGACGCGATCGGCCGACCAGCCGGCAACGGCGCCGCCCAGGATCTGCATGGTCATGAGCAACGTGCCATACCCGAAGGCCGTCTGCACCGCAGCGCCCTCGTGAAGCAGAATAGAGGGGAGCCAAGCGGTCAGGCCGTGCAGGCAAAAAAGGCTGAGCGCGCTTGCCAACCAGATGGCGATCGTCGTCGCGCGGTGATCGCGGTCGAACAGCGTGGCGATGCCACCGCCTCGCTCCACTATGCCGGTCTCGAAACCGCTCGCCTGCCGATAGATCGACGCACGATCCGGCCGCGCCCTGGCTAGCACCGTCGCGACTCGGGTCCAGTCGCCTCGCGCGGCGAGAAAACGCACAGATTCCGGCAGCACCGCGTGGCACAGCAGCGCGATCAACAGCGCGGCCGAGCCGACGAAATAAAGCGAATGCCAGCCAAAGTTTGGCGCCAGGGTAAGCCCGGCGATGCCGGCGAAGATGCCGCCAAGCGAAAATGGCAGCACGAACGAGATGGTCGCATAACGGTTCGCGTAGCGCGCCGGCGCCCATTCATTGATGTAGACAAACGCGATTGGCGACAGCATGCCGAGCGCAATCCCCAGGCCGGCGCGTAGAGCGCAGAAGACGACGAAGCTGTGCGCCAGCAGTGCAAGCGCGAGGCTGGCGAGCCCGAGCAGCCAAATCCCGGCGAGCATCACCCGCCGGCGCCCGAAGCGATCGGCAAGCGGACCTTGCAGCAGGGCGCCGATTGCCAGTCCGGCGATGCCAAGCGACAGCATCAGCCCGATCTGCTGGCTGGAAAGGCTCCACTGCGCCTTCACATAGGGAGCAACATACGCGGCGTTAAAAAGATCATAGCCGTCGATGAACAACACGGTCCCGATCAACGCGGCAAAGCGGATATGTGCCCCCGACAAGGGAGCCTCTGCCATCTCTTTCTCTACGTCGATCAGGTTCATGTCGCTCTCCTTGTATTTGTCTCTCGCTCGGTCGATCGGGCCTGTGTTCAGGCTTCGTCGATGACCGGGTTGGTCAGCGTGCCGATGGCGTCGATGGTGATCTCGACGGTATCGCCGGCCTTCATCCACACCGGGGGCTGGCGCTTGGCGCCTACGCCGCCCGGCGTGCCGGTCAGGATCAGGTCTCCCGGCGACAGGTTGGTGAAGGTGGAGCAGTAAGCAACCAATTCGGGGATCGGGAAGACCAACTGGTCAAAGCGCCCCTGCTGCATCACTTCGCCGTTTAGGCGGGTAGTGATCGACAGCATTTCGAGCGGCCCGATCTCGTCGGTTGTCACCATCCAGGGTCCGGAGGCGCAGGTGCCGGGGAAGTTCTTGCCGGGGGTGAACTGGCCGGTGTGCCACTGGAAGTCGCGGACCGAAGCATCGTTGGCGCAGGCGAAGCCGGCGACATGATCCATTGCATCCTCGCGGCTGATCCGGCGACCGCCCTTGCCCACGATCAGCAACAACTCGCCCTCATAGTCGAGCATGGTCGATTCCGGCGGGCGGCGGATCGCCTCGCCTGCGGCGATCTGAGTGTCTGCGAAGCGCGTGAAGATCGACGGATGATCGGTCTTGGCCCGGTTGGTCTCCTTGCGATGATCCTCGTAATTGTGGCCGACGCAGAGGATCTTGCCAGGATTGGGGATAATCGGCAGCAGGCTCACCTCGGCGAGCGCCAGTGTCGGCTCCAGCCCCTTGATTGAGCCGGGCAACCAGCTGGCGGCGATTGCCGCCTTGAGATCGGCCGGTGCATCGGGTCGGCAGCCGAGATCGACGATCTGGTCGTCAATCACCGCGCCATAGCTGGCGCGATCGCCGATGCGATAGCTGATGAACTTCATCGGTTGGTTCCTTCGATAAGCGACAGGGAAAAGTCGGCCGTTTTAGCCATGGTGCGAGCCGCCGGGATCGGGGACGAAGCCGACTGCGACGATCCCGGCGATCGCACACGCCTCGTCAATGTCGGACTGATCGCCGCTGATGCCGACGGCACCGACGATCCCGCCGTCGTCGGCGCGGATCAGGACGCCACCAGGCGCGGGAACGATGCGCCCCCCGGTCACCGCCGACAGTGCGGTAAAGAAACAGGGTGAGGCCGCCGCGCGCTCGGCAAGCGTCCGGCTGCCGCTTCCCATGCCGAGTGCGCCATGCGCCTTGGCGGTGGCGATCTCGGCGCGGAACAGGCTGGCCGCTTCGTTCCGCTTCAGCACAAGCGGATGGGAGCCGGCATCGAGCACCACCACCGCCAGCGGCTTGGCATCGCGCGACGCTGCGTGTTCCAGCGCGGCATCGACGATCCGCGTCGCGACCTCCAAGGTTAGGCGGGTCAAGCTGCCACGCTCTCGATCACGGGCGCACCGACGCCGCGCAGGAACGCATCGAGCAGCGGACCGACTTCGGCCGCGGTGCGGGCGGTGCCGAACACATAGAAATCGGGGCGGACGAGCACGGCAACGGCGTCATGCGCCGCCAGCCAGGCTGCCAAAGTGTCCGATTGCAGCGCCTCGATCGAGACGACGCCCCCGCCAAGGCGCTTGAAGGCATCCGCGCTGGCGGCATCGAGCACCGGATCACCGGCAACGAACAGCCGCAGCCCCGCGCCGGTGACATCGTCGAGCAGGTAGGAAAGACCCTCGGCATCCGTTAGCCGCGGCTGGATGAAGCGCTCCCCTGCCCCGGTGCTGGCGGCGAGCACCAGCCCGGTGATGGGGTTGATCAGATCGGCCGCGGTGTGAACAGTTCGCGTCGCCTCACGCTCGCGTATGATTCGGTCGCGAGCCGCGGCAGCGAAGGGGTCGAGTTCGCATATATACTTTCCGGCTTCGATCGCCGCAGAAATGACCGCGCGCACCTGCGGCTCGCGTTCGCCTTGATAGCCGTCGAGCAACGGTGCGCCAGCCAGGTCACGATGCACCAATGCCAGCTTCCAGGCTAAGCTGGCGACGTCGCGCATCCCATGGCACATCCCCTGCCCGAAGAAGGGCGGGGTCTGATGCGCGGCATCGCCCGCGAGGAATACACGGCCGACCTGCCAGCGATCCGCGACCAGTCCGTGGAAGCGATAGGTCGCCGCCCGGACCACCGTATGCGGCAAATCGCCTACCCATGGCGCGATCAACGCGGCGACGCGCTCGGGCGCGCGCATCGCCTCGTCCTGCTCGCCCGGCAGCAGCATGAATTCCCAACGGCGATGATTGCCACGCCCCGGCACGATCGTCGTCGGTCGACGTGGGTCGCACATCATCACCGAGAGCTGCTGGAGATCGGCCCCGATCGGCAAGCCGGCGTAAGGCGGGAAGGTGACCGGCCCGTCCATCTCGACGTCCACCACCAGCCATGGCTCCTCGAACCCGAGGTCAACTAACGACACGCCCAGCATTGCCCGGGTCGGGCTCGACGCGCCGTCGCAGGCGATAACGTGCCCTGCCCGCACCTGAACACCGCCATCGGCACGCTCTAGCGCGATCGTCACGCCATCGGCGTCCTGGTTGAGGCCGATTGCGCTGGCGCCCGTCCAAAAAGTGACGTTGGGCATCGCCGCAAGCCGCTCGCGCAGTAGCGCCTCGAGTTCGGGCTGGTAGAAGAAATAGTCGTTCGACCAACCGAAGCGGCGCGCCTGGCCTGCGGTGCCGAGATAACGCAGGACGCCGCCGTCGGCGCCGATGTGGAGGTGACCCTGGGTGTCGCGCGCCAGCGGCTCGAAACCATCAACCACCCCGGCCGACTGGAAGATCCGCATGACCTCATGGTCGATGTGGACGGCGCGCGGCAGCGGATAAGGATCGGCCTGCTTCTCGACCACCAGCACGTTAAGACCAGCGCGCCCGAGCAGGTTGGCGGCTGCACCACCCACCGGGCCGCAGCCGATGATCACGATGTCGAAGTCCTGCACGTTGATCCTCTCCGCACTGCGTGCTCGCTCGGAAGTTGAGCCTTGAGTGCACCCCGGCTTAACTACGGTCAAATGATGGAAAATGAGATGGTGCCCACGATTGGTGATGGCTAATTGGGGCCACCGGCGGGGTCGCTCAGATCGCCAGCGTGAAAGGGATGGCGAGTTGCGCAGCCTTGCACGCGTCTGACTTGGGGGGCGCGATGCCCCATTGATCGGTGCGGCCTGGCGCCCACGTCCAGTCTTGCGGACCGCCGACCCGGTAATCGTCGTCGACCTGCAGCACCTCGGCGGTATGCTCGACGACGAAGCCGAACGGATCGACGAAATAGGCGAACACGTTGTCGCCCGGCCCGTGGCGCCCCACCCCCCAGGCGATCGGGAAGCCGTTGTCGACCAGCCGGCCGGAAGCGACCATCACCCCTTCCCAACTGGGGAGGAGGAAGGCGACGTGGTTGAGCGTGTCGACCGGCGCCTGCGCGATCACCACGCTGTGGTGATCGCTGTTGGTGCGCACGAAACCCATCATCTTCGATCGATCGGTAAGGCGGAAGCCGAGCTGCTCCTCGAAAAAGGCGACATCGGCGTTGACGTCGGTGCTGTTGATGTTGACGTGCGCCAGCCGCTCGGGCCGGTCACGCTGCAGCGGCGCCGCGTCCGGCCGATGATCACCGTGGACGATTCTGATGGTGCGCCCGCGCGGATCGGCAAAGGCGAAGCCAGTGCCTCCCGCAGACTCGTTGGTTATAAGGCCGAGCGGCGTGACCATGGCGAGGCCCGCCTCCCTGATCCGTGCTGCCAGTCGCTCAAGCGCCTCCGCAGATGCGGCGCGAAACGTCATGTCGCGGATTGCCGCGACGCCACCGGCTCGCAAGCCGAGCAGATAGGGATCGTCACCCGTGCCGCGCAGCCACAGCCGATCATCGTCACGCTCCGCGACGGAGAGCCCCCAGACTTCGGTGTAGAAGGCCTCGGCCCGCGCCAAATCAGGTACCTGGAACTGGACGCTGCGCAGGCTCTCGATCAAAAAGTTGTTAGAAGTCATTATTGTGGTCCGCTGCTCGGGGGAAGATCGTCGGCGCCAGCGAGATCGGCAAACAAGGCCTCGGGCGCGAGCCGATGCTTGGTAAGTCCATCGGCTTCGGCGTAGCGCAGGATTGCCTCCAGCGCGGCGCGATTGGCGGGAACGCCATAGCTCCACGGATCGCCGCCGAGTTCGGCGAGCGTTCGTGTGCGATCGGCCATTAGCCAGGGTGAGGCTATCTTGGGATAATCGCGATCTGTGAGATCGCTGCTCGCGAGCTGCCGTGCCCGATCGAACGCGTCGAACAGCGCCTTTGCAAGCCGCGGTGCTGTCTCGACACAGCGCCGCCTCAGCACCAGCAGGTGCATGATTGGAAAGATGCCGGTGTCGCCGAACCAGGCGCGCTCAGCCGCGCGATGATCGGGCCAGAGTCGCGCCACGCGCGGGTCGCCACGGGTGAACAGCGCCGGGGCGGTCGGGCTGATCACGCCATCAATCGCGCCTTCCTCGAGCAGGGCATTGAGCGTTTGCGTCGACCGCCGTACGGAGATTGACGGCGGCAGATCGAGCGTGGCGCGATCCTCGAGCACTGGGGTCGACAGGCCGCCGGTGATCCATTCAATGCTGGAGCGTTCGACGCCATAGCCATCGGCAAGGATCCCGCGAACCCACAAGGCGGCAGTCTGGTGAAAGTCGATCACCCCAATCCGACGACCGGCCAAATCCTGAGGCGAAGCGATGCCGCGATCAGTGCGTACATAGACATTCCCGTGGCGGAACGCGCGCGACACGAAGATCGGCAAGCCGACATACGCGCCATTGCCAGCCGCAACCGCGGCGATATGGCTGCCAAGCGAGAACTCGCACACGTCGAACGTTTGGTCGCGCAGCACCGAACGGAACAGCGCCTGCGGTTGTCGGCAGCTGATCGCCAGCGTCGCACCGTCGACATCGACACGGCCATCGAGCAGCGCCTCGATCCGGTCGGAGAAGGCGAGTCCTGCGCTCAGTGACAACGTTGAGACAGTCATATTGAGGGGCTTCCGTGTTCCGACATGGCGCGGCGTTGACACAACCTTTGATACACGGTCAAATGATCGAAATACTGTGAGTACAAAGGTTTCCCTATGGCTGTCGATGCCACGCAAATCGCAAACCTGCTCGCGATCGCGCGCACTGGCTCCTTCACCCGCGCGGCTGCCGAAAAGGGCATGTCGCAGCCGGCGCTTTCGAACAGCATCGCACTGCTGGAACGCCGGCTCGGCGTGCCAGTTTTGACGCGAAGCCGACGCGGCTCCGAACTTACGCCCTATGGCGAGATCCTCGTGCGCCGCGCCGAGGGACTGCAGGCCTTGCTTACGGACGCGGAGACGGAAGTCCGCCGACGGGTCGACGGTGTTGCCGGACCGTTGCGGATCGGCGCCACACCGAGCGTCATTCCAACCTTGCTCGCTGACACGCTGATCGAACTGATCCGTGACGGCGACCCAGTTGATATCGAGATTCTCGACGGCCTTGATCAGACGCTGGTGCCGATGCTGCGATCCGGCGCGATTGACGTGATCATCGGGCCCGTGGGTGAGATGTTCATGTCAAGCGACGACGTGGTCGAGCGTGTGCTGATGCAAGATCCGTTCGCAGTCGCGGTGGGGTTACTTAGCCCCTTCCGCCAGCATACCGCGGTGACGCTGGCCGAACTCGCCGATGCGCCATGGATCCTACCACGGCCGGGCAGCACCTATCGCAGCCATGTCGAGGCACTGTTCATGACCGCTGGTTTGCCATGGCCGCGCAACTGCATTCTCGCCAACTCGCTCCAGTTGCTGGAAACGGTGGTCGCATCGAGTGACCGGGTCACGATCGTCTCCCCAATTCAGCGTAAGCAGGCCGATGGCGCGCTGACCGTGATCCCGCTCGCCGACGCCGGCAGCCGGACGATTGGCTACAAGGTTCGTGCTTCGGGCCGGCTGTCGGCGCTAGGCGAGCGTCTCGTCAGCCTGCTGTCGGACAACGCGGCCGCCCGTATGCCGACCGACCGCGCCTCAACAGATCAGAAGCGGTAGTCGGCGAGCACTCCGAAATAATTACCATTACGGCCGCCATGCGCCTGAAAGGAGTCAGTCGCCGCGAAGTAGGTTTCGAACAATCGGAACTGCATTCGCTTGGAGAACTGCCACGAGGCATCGAGGTTGAGGTCGGTGCCGATCGCCCGGCTCGATGCGTAAGGCGCGAACGACCCTGACGGGCCGAGGTATACGCCGTCAGCCTTGCTGTTGCGCCACAGGAAGTCGGGGCCGACCAGTACCGTAATGTTGTCGCGCGGCTTGAGCGTCAATGAGGGGTAAAGGTCCATCAGGTTGGACAGGCCGAAGAATGCACCTTCTGTGATCAGCGACGATCGGCCGAAAGCTGCAACGAAGGTCCCGGCTTTGCCGTCAGCCAGATTGTTGTCGCCGCTGAACAGATTGGCGCGCAGGCCCAGCCGTGGCTTGAGCGGCTTGGCTACAAGCGTATAGCCGCCTTCGAACAGGATGGCGTAAGCATCGATATTACCGCCGTTGAAGCTGCCGCTCTGGTGATTGCCCTCGAGATCGAAGTCCCACGCGGGTCCGCGACGCCACAGCCGGCCACCCCAATTATCACGGTGATCGCGGCCAACGCCTTCACGCAAGGTCGCACTGTCGCGATTGACCTCATACCAGTAACCATCGACTCCGAACCCGGCGACGCGATTGGGGGCGCTGACGTAGACGCCGGTGAAGGTGGACGCGTGATTGGGGTTGTCGTCAAACGTGCCTGGTTGGATCGCCACAGGCCGCAAGCCGAATACATCCACCGACACCTTGCCCGGCAGGATGTAGGTGGCGCGAACTCCCTGAAAGGTGAAGCGGGTATTCAATCCCTCGCGCGTGTCGACGAGCTTGCCGTTGCCGAGCGGCATCTCGAACCGGCCGGGTCGTAGCGTAATCTTGCCTGCGGAGCCCAGCGGAAGCGTCACATCGACAAACGCCTGAGCTATGTCGAGTTTGTCGCTGTTGGGAGGAGTAACAAACGAGGCGCCGAGATCGCGGTTGTCGCCAAGTTCGACAAACGCGCGAACGTAAGGCCCAACGTGAAGGTCGGCGAGCAGCCGCAGGCGCGACTGCACCGGGTCCTCGCCATCCTTTGCCCGCGCGCCAAGCACGGTGTGGTTCCAATTGGTATAATAGAGCCGCGCCTCACCGCCGAGCGACAGATACACATCGCCTCCCGCGATCGGGATATGACGGATCTTCTCTACCAGCGGCGCGTCTGCTTTGGGTGTCGCCGACCAATCCTCGGTCCAGCGATAGAACTGCGGAAGACCTTGAGGCCCTGGCCGCCCACCCGGCAGGACCTCGGCAGGACGCGGCTGCGATTTTGGCGGCCGCAACCCGGTCATCGACTGCGACGCCAGCGGTCCGCCTGACTCGGTCGTCTGCGGCGAATTAGGGGGAACGCTCTGCGCTTGCGCGACCTGGGCGGCGAAAACCAACGCTGACAAACCTACCGGGGTCATGAGCACACGTAGTGTGGAACGCCCATATCTTCTTACCACAGTCAAAGCTCTCCGTGCCGGGCGTTCGCCGGTCTTCTTGTGGTGTCGTCATGCATGCCGGCGGGCCAAGAACGATTGCTCTCGGCCGGTCCACTAACCGGTAGTTACCGGCCGGCAGCCCGTTGCAGCCGTTGCTGCCAAGTGGAGACTTGATGTCACCGGCGCCGCTCGTACGTCCAATGATCGATTGGCGATTGGTGCCGAGATTTACTTATGGCTCACTCGTGGCCGGAGCGAATCAGCTCGCCGGGCCTGCGCGACGATTTCATCGTTCAGAACCTATGCCCTGATGTACTCTTTCGCGTTCTCGAGAAATCCTGCCGTTGAGGCTATCACCCGCCCCATCAATTCCACGGCTTCGTTTAAGTTGCTCAACGACCGCACTGGAATAGGTCGGAGCTAGAGACATGAC
>NZ_JALNUT010000036.1:0-286 GCF_026540945.1 Sphingomonas sp. GC_Shp_3 | reverse complement strand
GGTCTGCCACCGCTGCCAGAAAGCGTCGATATGCTCAAAACGCTCGTCCAGCGGGGTGGCGTTTACCGGGTATTTAGAGAACGCGATCGCGGTGGCCAACGTGATGTCCGAGAAGGTCGGTTGGTCTCCGCCGAGCAGCCACGCCCGCCCGTCAGCAAAATGCCGGTCGACCAGTGCAGCATGCGCAAGGGCCACCTTGCGCGAATGCTCACCCCATGAGGGGTTGTGCGTCAGTTCCAGCTTGGGCCCGAGACCTTGGTGAAGGACGTGGAAGGCGGTGACGATC
>NZ_JALNUT010000035.1:0-286 GCF_026540945.1 Sphingomonas sp. GC_Shp_3 | reverse complement strand
AGTCTGCCACCGCCGCCAGAACGCGTCGATATGCTCAAAACGCTCGTCCAGCGGGGTGGCGTTCACCGGGTATTTGGAAAACGCGATCGCAGTGGCCAGCGTGATGTCCGAGAAGGTCGGTTGGTCTCCGCCGAGCAGCCACGCCCGCCCGTCGGCAAAATGCCGGTTGACCAGTGCTGCATGCGCAAGCGCCACCTTGCGCGAATGCTCACCCCATGCAGGATTGTGCGTCAGCTCCAGCTTGGGCCCGAGGCCCTGGTGCAGGACGTGGAAGGCGGTGACGATT
>NZ_JALNUT010000034.1:0-469 GCF_026540945.1 Sphingomonas sp. GC_Shp_3 | reverse complement strand
CGGCCGGCCTTCATGGCTGCCTACGCCGACGGACAGAGCGGTGTTCCGGAACTGGATGACCGCCCGTAGCGTCCACATCTCCCGTATCTATTAATAACGCCTTGAACAGGAGAGCAAGCATGCTGTTTCATACCATGATCGGATCGAACGACATCGAGCGATCGAAGCAATTCTACGATACGGTGCTTGGCATGATCGGTGTCGGTGAACCGTTGCGAAATATCGCCGAGAGCGGCCACACCCGGCTTATCTACAATAATGGGAACGGAACAAACTTCATCGTGAGCCAACCGATCAACGATGAACCTGCGACCGTTGCGAACGGCAGTACCGTCGCCTTTTCATGCAACTCATCTAAACAAGTGAAGCAGCTTCACGATGCCGCGGTAGCCAATGGCGGCACCTCGATCGAAGCCCCGCCTGGCCCACGCGAGACTGCGTCGATGGGGACGATCGAACTCGCCTATTT
>NZ_JALNUT010000033.1:0-470 GCF_026540945.1 Sphingomonas sp. GC_Shp_3 | reverse complement strand
TCACGTCCCGCATCCGGTAAGACCCAATCCCGGACATTCGCGCCCCCTTTACCACCCCCCAACTTCTGCCGTCCATTCATGTTGGTAGCGGAGGAGTGCTGAACCAATTTTAACTCGATGTCCGGGCGGCTTTCTCAACGGAAACTGTATTCTAGGATTATTTTAGAGTTAACGGACCGACGTTGAGCGGTGACCAGGTGGAAAGGCGAAACGGCGTGCGGACAGCGCGATAAGGAAGGCGATCATGGCCAGCGCGACGACAGCGGGCGGCAGCAGCGTGGTCCCTCCCGTCGTGAGGAGCACCCCGCCCAGCGCCCCGCCAACCGCGATCGCCAGGTTCCAAGCCGTGGTCACCATCGCCTGCGCCAGATCTACGCCGTCCCCTGCTGCGTCCGCCGACGCCGTCTGCATCATCGCCCCGGCACCACCGAAGCCAAGGCCCCAGACGATGGCTGCCGCATAGACGGCAA
>NZ_JALNUT010000032.1:0-519 GCF_026540945.1 Sphingomonas sp. GC_Shp_3 | reverse complement strand
CGAGACGGTTCTTCAGTCCCGGAAAGGATGACATCGTCTGAAGGGTGCCGAACGGTCGCCTCCGGTCCGGGCGCTGCGCCGCCGGTGTGAAGCTACATGATAGATGATCGACTTGTACTTCGGTGATACGCTGTCTGCCGGAAGGATCGATCATGCCGCTCGACACCCAAGGGCAGAGCCCTCAATCAGCTATCACCGACGAGGAACGCGCGCGTCGTCAGGCCGAAGTCGATTTTGCCCGAGGTAGCGTGCGGTACGAAGGCGGCACGCTCCCGGATGAGATTGAGCATCTAAACACCCGCTACATTGCCGGTGAGGTCGACAGCGGTGAACTCACCGCCGCCATTCTGTCATCCCACACGGTTCAACGTCCCTAAGTTTGCAGGCACAACGACCAACCGGTCTGGAAGCTGGCAATCGGCCGCCTGCGAGCGGTGCCGAAGGCCCTGTCGTCTACACGCGTTAAATAAGACGAGCTGCGAGACCGTTGTTCAAGCAGGTCGCCCCGAATAGTCGTCT
>NZ_JALNUT010000031.1:0-703 GCF_026540945.1 Sphingomonas sp. GC_Shp_3 | reverse complement strand
CGCCTTGGCCACCGGCAAACGTCAGAAGAGCTGCAATGGCCGCAAACGATCCGATCGCGAGCAATACCAGCATGCGCAGCATCCGATCGACCAGTCGCCCGACGATCCAGATGCCGACAAGCGAGCTGATGCCGAACGCCAGCAGGACGAGATCGACCCGCGCGGACGCAGCGGTCGCGAACGGCGCGATGTAGGTGTAGAGGATGTTGTGGCCCGTCATCCAGGCAAGGATGACGAGCAGGATCGGTATGATACCCGGTGTCGCGACGACCCGGCGCAGAGAAGGACGATCGTCACCCGTCCGCCCGGGGGCATCGGGCACCTTGAGCACAATCCAGCCGATCAGCACGACACTCAGTGCCGAGAGGATCAGGAACGATCCGCGCCACCCAACCAAACCGCCTAGGAAGGTGCCTATGGGAACACCGAGTGAAAGCGCCAGCGGCACGCCGACCATGGCGAGGGCCATTGCCGGGCCGGTCTGATCGGCACGCACGATGCTGCGCGCGTAACCTGCAAGGATTCCCCACGCGAGACCCGCCGCGCATCCGGCGACGAACCGCGCGACCAGCACGACCGTGATCGATCCGGCCAATGCGGTCAGCGTGTTGCCCACGACGAAGCAGATGATGGTGGCGAGCAGGACAGGTCGTCTGCGAAGGCCTTGGGTCAGGCTCGTGAGCGGGATCGCTGCGAGCAAGGA
>NZ_JALNUT010000030.1:0-716 GCF_026540945.1 Sphingomonas sp. GC_Shp_3 | reverse complement strand
GACCTGAAGGCACGCGGCATCGCGTTCCGGTCGCTGACCGAGCAGATGGATACGACGACGCCCCACGGCGAGCTGCTGTTCTCGCTGTTCGGCGCATTGGCGCAATATGAGCGTGCGCTGACGCGCGAACGAGTGATGGCGGGACTAGCTGCGGCCAAACGCCGGGGACGCCACGGTGGCCGCCCGCCAATGATCGACGCCGAAACGCTTGAGCGGATCACCGCGGCGCTCGATGGCGGGGCCAGCAAGGCGTCCGTCTGTCGGACCTTCAAGGTGCCGCGCTCGACCCTGCTCGGCACGCTTGCCCGGATCGGCTGAACCGCACCGGCCAAGATCTGACCGAACACCGCAGAGTGAATCTTACCGCCGACACACCATGCCAATCAGCGTTGATGTCGATACGATATGCCGATCGGCTAACGCGACCACGCCGGACAAATGGCTGTCAAAAACTTGGCTGATCGGTCAAAAGACCTGTCACCTGCTTTTGACAGATCACGATATGTTCTGACCTGAGAGGGCAAGTTTTCGTGTCAAAGGACACGGACTCTCCTTTGACACGAAAACCTGACTTCTGTGACAGAAGTCGGAGCACGGCGCTCCAGCCTGCTGACGATGGGCGCTGGCCTGAGGCCGAGACTGGACCTTGGGATCACGGCTACGACCGCTCGTGCCGTTCGAGTGCCCCATCCTCTATGTTGAGCCTTTTCGGCTCA